>NZ_LMUW01000029.1 GCF_009765735.1 Xenophilus sp. L33 | reverse complement strand
CGCCCCGGCGCCGGAACCGGTCGCGCCGCCCGCACCGCCCCCGCCGCCGAGCCTGCAATCGGTCTGCGGCAACCTCAATTTCTTCTCGCGCTCGCGCTGCATGGTCGAGCAATGCAGCAAGGCCGACTACAAGGGCAGCGCCGAATGCGTCCCCGTGCGGCGCCAGCAGGAAATCGAGGAAGAAAAGCGCAACCCGCAGCAGCTCCATTGAGCGGGCCGCGCGGCGCGACCGCCCGGCGGGCGCTCAGCCCTTCTGCAGCTTGGCGATCGCCATCGCCAGCGCGCCCGGCTTGCCCGACAGCACCAGCGTGTCGCCGTCCGCCAGCACCGTGTCCTCGCTCGCCTCGGCGGCCTTGCCGTCGCGCCGGCGCAGGCTGGCCACCCGCACCTCCAGCGCCGCCAGCGCCAGCCGCGCCAGCGGTTGCCCGATCGCGCGGGCGCCGGCGGTCAGCGTGAAGCTGTTGAGCCGCTCGTGGTCGATCTCGTCGGCGTTGTCGTCGTCGGCGCCGTGGAAGTAGCCGCGCAAGAGGTTGTAGCGGGCATCGCGCTGGTCCTGCACCACCCTGAGCACCCGCCGCATCGGCACGCCGACCAGCGCCAGTGCATGGCTGGCCAGCATCAACGAACCCTCGATCGCCTCCGGCACCACCTCGGTGGCACCGGCGGCCTGCAGCTTCTCGAGGTCGCGGTCGTCCTGGGTGCGCACGATCACCGGCACCTGCGGCGCATGGGCGCGGGTGTGGACCAGCACCTTGAGCGCGCCCGGCACGTCCTGGTAGGTCACGACCACCGCGCTCGCGCGTGCCAGGCCGGCGGCCATCAGCGCCTGCAGCCGGGCGGCGTCGCCGAACACCACCGAGTCGCCGGCCGCGGCGGCCTGGCGCACGCGGTCGGGGTCGAGGTCGAGCGCCAGGTACGGGATGCCTTCGCGCTCCAGCACCCGCGCCAGGTTCTGCCCGCAGCGGCCGTAGCCGCAGATGATCACGTGGTGCGCGGTGTTGATGGTCTTGCGGGCGATGGTGGTCATCTGCAGCGACTGCTGCATCCAGTCGCTGGCGACCAGCTTCCGAACGATCCGGTTGCTGTACATGATGATGAAGGGCGTCGACAGCATCGACAGCACCATCGAGGCCAGCACCGGGCTGGCCAGTCGCTCGGGCAGCAGGTCCTGCCCCTGGGCCAGCGCCAGCAGCACGAAGCCGAATTCGCCGGCCTGCGCCAGGTAGAGGCCGGTGCGAAGCGAGACGCCCGCGGTGGCGCCGAGCAGCCGCGCCAGCCCGGTCACCAGCACCAGCTTGAAGGCCAGCGGCAGCACCAGCAGCACCGCCACCAGGGCCCAGTGCTCCAGCACGATGTGCCAGTCGAGCGACATGCCGATGGTGATGAAGAAGAGCCCCAGCAGCACGTCGTGGAAGGGCCGGATGTCGGTCTCCACCTGGTGCTTGAACTCGGTCTCCGACACCAGCATGCCGGCCACGAAGGCGCCCAGCGCCAGGCTCAGCCCGGCCAGCTCGGTGAGCCAGGCCAGCCCGAGCGTGACCAGCAGCAGGTTGAGCATGAACAGCTCCTCGCTGCGCCGGCGCGCGACCAGCGTGAGCCACCAGCGCATCACGCGCGGGCCGCCGTAGAGCAGCACCGCGATCAGGAAGATCGCCTTCAGCGACGCGAAACCGAGCGCCTTGAGCAAGGCCTCGGGCGGCGCGCCCAGGGCCGGGATCAGCACCAGCAGCGGCACCACGGCCAGGTCCTGGAACAGCAGCACGCCCATCACGCGCTTGCCGTGCTCGCTGTCGAGTTCGAGCCGCTCGGCCATCAGCTTGACCACGATCGCGGTGCTGCTCATGGTGAGCGCGCCCGAGAACACCAGCGCGGTCTGCCAACCCAGGTGCCAGTCGGCCGGCAGGTGGCTGGAGATGAGCAGCGCGCCGCCGGTCGCCACCGCGATGGTCAGCAGCACCTGCAGGAGGCCGAGGCCGAACACGTGCCGGCGCATGGCGCGCAGCTTGGGCAGGTTGAACTCCAGCCCGATGACGAACATCAGGAAGACCACGCCGAACTCGCCCAGCTGGCGGATGCCTTCGGAGTTCTGGGCCAGCGCCAGCGCATGCGGCCCGATCAGCACGCCGGCGGCCAGGTAGCCGAGCATCGGCGGCAATCGCAGCGAGCGGCAGATCACCACCCCGATGACTGCGGCCAGCAGGTACATCAAGGTGAGATCGAGGGAAGACATCCGCGGATGCTACTGAATGTCGGGCGCCGCTTTTCATGAATCTGCGGGTCAGGTCGCGACCGATAAAATCCCGCGATGAGTTCCCGCCCCGATCCGAAACCGACACCCGCCCTGCCCTCGATCCAGCCCGAGGCGATGCTGGCGCGGGCGCGCACCACCTTCGACATCGAAGCCGCCGCGGTGCTCGGCCTGAAGGAGCGCGTCGGCCCCAGCTTCGTCGAGGCGGTGCGCCGGATCCTCGAGGTGCAGGGCCGGGTCGTCGTCATGGGCATGGGCAAGAGCGGCCACGTCGGCCGCAAGATCGCCGCCACGCTGGCCTCGACCGGCACGCCGGCGATGTTCGTGCACCCGGCCGAGGCCAGCCACGGCGACCTCGGCATGATCAAGTCGGTCGACCTGGTGCTGGCCATCTCCAACAGCGGCGAGGTCGAGGAGCTCACCACCATCCTCCCGGTGGTCAAGCGCCAGGGCGTGCCGCTGATCGCCATGACCGGGCGCGCCGACTCCACACTCGGCCGCCATGCCGACGTCGTGCTCGACAGCGGCGTCGACAAGGAAGCCTGCCCGCTCAACCTCGCGCCCACCGCCAGCACCACCGCGCAGATGGCGCTCGGCGACGCGCTGGCGGTCACGCTGCTCGATGCCCGCGGCTTCGGCGCCGACGACTTCGCGCGCTCCCATCCCGGCGGAGCGCTCGGCCGCAAGCTGCTCACGCACGTCAGCGACGTCATGCGCACCGGCGACCACGTGCCGCGCGTGGCGCCCGGCGCCAACGTCAGCGAGCTGATGCGGGCGATGAACATCCAGGGCTTCGGCGCCGCCGCGGTGGTCGATGGCGAAGGCCGGGCCTCGGGCATCTTCACCGACGGCGACCTGCGCCGGCTGGTCGAGGCCGGCACCGACCTGCGCACCGCCACCGCCGCGGCCGTCATGCACCGGTCGCCGCGCACCGTGCGCGCCGACGCGCTGGCGGTCGAGGCCGCCGAGCTGATGGAGCAATACGGCATCACCCGGCTCTTCGTGGTGGGCGCCGACGGCCTGCTGATCGGCGCGCTCAACACGCACGACCTGATGCGGGCGAAGGTCATCTGATGGTGCTGTCCTTCGACACCGCGACATTGCTGGCCGCCCAGGACATCCGCATCGCCTTCTTCGACGTCGACGGCGTGCTGACCGACGGCGGCGTCTACTTCAGCGAGGCGGGCGAGACGCTCAAGCGCTTCAACATCCTCGACGGCCAGGGCCTCAAGCTGCTGCGCGAAGCCGGCATCGTGCCGGCCGTCATCACCGGGCGCGACTCCAAGCCGCTGCGCGTGCGGCTCGAGGCGCTCGGCATCACCGAGGTGCGCTACGGCACCGAGGACAAGCTGCCGGCGGCCGAGGCGATGCTGGCGCAGCACGGCTTCGACTGGCGCCAGGCCGCCGCCATCGGCGACGACTGGCCCGACCTGCCGGTGCTGGCCCGCGCGGCCTTCGCGGCGGCGCCGCCCAACGCCCATGCCGAGGTCCGCGCGATCGTGCGGCACGTCACCACGGCGCGCGGCGGCGAGGGCGCGGCCCGCGAATTCTGCGACCTGCTGCTGACTGCCGGCGGCCACTACCGCCGCCTGCTCGACCGCGCGCAGGGCCGGCAAGGATGAATGCCTACTGGCGCCTGGCGCGCGACGGCGTCGATCGGGTCACCAACTACCTGCCGATCATCGTGACGGCGGCACTGGCGCTCGGCACCTACTGGCTGGTGCGCAACGCGCCGGCCATCCTCGGCCCGGTGCCCAAGGAGGTGCCGATGCACAAGGTCGACTACTTCATGCGCGACTTCTCGGTGAAGAACTTCCTGCCCGACGGCGTGCTGCGCAGCGAGATGTTCGGCAAGGAAGGCCGGCACTTCCCCGACACCGACACGCTCGAGGTCGACCAGGTGCGCTGGCGTTCGATCTCCGACCTCGGCCTGGTCACGCGCGGCTCGGCCGATCGCGGCCTGTCCAATGGCGACGGCACCGAGGTGCAGATGTTCGGCAACGCGGTCGTGGTGCGCGACCCGGCCAAGACGGCCAACGGCACGCTGCTGCCACGGCTCGAATTCCGCGGCGACTTCCTGCACGCCTACACCGACACCGAGCGGGTCAAGTCCGACCGGCCGGTGACCCTGCTGCGCGGCGACGACAAGTTCACCGCCGACTCGATGGACTACGACAACCTGAGCGGCGTCGCCAACCTGCACGGCCGGGTGCACGGCCTCCTGATGCCGACGCAGGTGGCGCCGCCGGTGCGTTCGGCGCCGACGGCGGCCGCGCATCGCGCCGGTGCGGCCGGTGCGGCCGCTGCAGCGAAGCCGGCGCCGAAGTCCGAGCAAAAACCGGCGCCATGAGCCCCGCGAGGCCCCTGGTCTTCATCACCGGCGCATCCAGCGGCATCGGCCGCGCGCTGGCGTCACGCTACTACCGGGCCGGCCACAACCTGGCCTTGGTGGCCCGCCGCACCGCCGAACTCGAAGCCTGGGCCGCCGCCGAATCGCTCGATCCCGCCCGCTTCCGCATCTACGGCGCCGACGTGGCGGTGACCGACAGCATCGTCGCCGCCGGCCAGGCCTGCATCGCGGCCCAGGGACTGCCGGACGTGGTGATCGCCAACGCCGGCATCAGCATCGGCATGGACACCGCCGAGCGGGCCGACATCGACGTCATGGCGCGGATCTTCGCGACCAACAACATCGGCCTGGCCGCGACCTTCCATCCTTTTGTCGCTGCCATGCGCGCACGCGGCAGTGGCCGCTTGGTCGGCATCGCCAGCGTGGCGGCGATCCGCGGGCTGCCGGGCCACGGCGCCTACAGCGCCAGCAAGGCCGGCGTGGTGGCCTACTGCGAGAGCCTGCGCGGCGAGCTTCGCGCCAGCGGCGTGCGGGTGGTGACGATCTGCCCCGGCTACGTGGCGACGCCGCTCACCGCCGGCAACCGCTACGGCATGCCCTTCCTGCTGCAGCCCGAGGAATTCGCCGAGCGCGCCTTCTCGGCGATCCAGGCCGGCGCCAGCTACCGCGTTATCCCGTGGCAGATGGCAGCGGTCGCCAAGCTGCTGCGCGTCCTACCGAACTCGGTCTTCGACCGTGCGATGCAGGGCCGCGGCCGCAAGAAGCGGGCGACCGAGTAGCGATCGGCTGCCGCACCATGCAAAAAGGCTCCCGCGGGAGCCTTTTTCGATCCTGAGGAGCGAGCGCCTCAGTAGCCGCTGTTGCCACCGTTGTTGCCGCCGCCGTAGCCGCCACGACCACCGCCGCGCGGGCCGGCGCCGTAGGGGCTGCGGAAACCGCCATCGCCACCACCGCCGCCACTGCGACCGCCGCCACCACCACCGTAGCCGCCGCCACCGCCGCTGCGACCACCACCGCCGCCGCCGTAACCACCACCACCGCTGCCGCCGCCACCTCCGTAGCCGCCGCCACCACCGCCGCCGTAGCCGCCGCCGCCGCCGTAGCCACCGCTGCGCGGGGGCCGGGCTTCCATCGGACGTGCTTCATTGACGACGACGCTGCGGCCGCCGAGCGGCTGGCCGTTCATGCCGTTGATGGCGGCTTGCGCTTCCGCGTCGCTGCCCATCTCGACGAAACCGAAGCCCTTGGAGCGACCGGTGTCGCGTTCCATCATGACCTTGGCGCT
The DNA here is from genome assembly GCF_009765735.1 of Xenophilus sp. L33. Lineage (GTDB taxonomy): Bacteria > Pseudomonadota > Gammaproteobacteria > Burkholderiales > Burkholderiaceae_C > Variovorax. The sequence continues at coordinate 24,894 of NZ_LMUW01000029.1, read as the reverse complement.
CGTCACTGCACCGAACTGCCCGAAAGCTTGTTCGAGATCACCGTCGCGCACCGAGTAGGGCAGGTTGCCTACGTACAGTTTGTTGCCCATCAAGGGACTCCTATAAACACACCAAGAAAAGCGATGGAGTCCCGAAAGCAGCAGTCCGGCGGAAGCATCCGCCGAGTTGCGCGAAACTGACCGATCACCGATTCGCCACCTGAATTTTGAAGGGAGGCTCGCGCATTATGAGTGAAATGTGCGCAATGCAAGTAGGAAATTGCCCGATCGCACCGCCACTCAAAAAATACCTGATGTTGGCACTTGCTTACTTTTGCCGCTGTGCGCCCGCTGTGCTTTGCAGCGCACGCATATACTTCCGCCACGCGCCGATTTGCTCCAGCTTGCGGGCGCTTAACAAATGCAGCTAAAGACGGACGCCGGACCCGGCTCGTTTTTGGCGAGGCCGGGTCTTTGTCATTCATGTCCTTCGTCGTCACCGCGCAATCGATGCACTTTCCAGGCCCGCTGCCGCTCAGCAGCGGGGCCACCCTGAGCGACTATTCGCTGGCCTACGAGACCTACGGCAAGCTCGACGCCGACGGCGGCAACGCGGTGCTGGTCTGCCACGCGCTGAACGCATCGCACCACGTGGCCGGCGTCTATGCCGGCCAGCCGCAGTCGGTCGGCTGGTGGGACAACATGATCGGCCCGGGCAAGGCGGTCGACACCGACCGCTTCTTCGTCATCGGCATCAACAACCTCGGCTCCTGCTTCGGCTCGACCGGCCCGATGCACCCCAACCCCGCCACCGGACGCGCCTGGGGCGCCGACTTCCCGGTCGTCACGGTCGAGGACTGGGTCGACGCGCAAGCCGCCCTGCTCGACGCGCTCGGCATCCGCAAGCTGGCGGCGGTGATGGGCGGCAGCCTCGGCGGCATGCAGGCGCTGTCGTGGGCGCTGCGGCATCCGGAGCGGGTCGAGCATGCGGTGGTGATCGCCAGCGCGCCCAGCCTCACCGCGCAGAACATCGCCTTCAACGAGGTCGCGCGGCGGGCGATCGTCACCGACCCCGACTTCCACGGCGGCCACTTCTACGAGCAGGGCGTCATTCCGCGGCGCGGCCTGCGCATCGCCCGCATGATCGGCCACATCACCTACCAGAGCGACGACGTCATGAACGAGAAGTTCGGCCGCTCGCTGCGCAGCGCCGTCGAAGGCGCCGCGGCCCACACCGACTTCCTCTATTCGACGCAGGAGGTCGAGTTCCAGATCGAGAGCTACCTGCGCTACAACGGCGACAAGTTCAGCGAGTATTTCGACGCCAACACCTACCTGCTGATCACCCGCGCGCTCGACTACTTCGACCCGGCCCGCGCCCATGGCGGCGACCTGCGTGCCGCGCTGGCGCGTGCCACCGCCAAGTTCCTGCTGGTGAGCTTCACGACCGACTGGCGCTTCTCGCCGGCACGCAGCCGCGAGATCGTCAAGGCGCTGCTCGACAACCGCCGCAAGGTCAGCTACGCCGAGATCGACGCGCCGCACGGCCACGACGCCTTCCTGCTCGACGACGTGCGCTACATGGGCGTGGTGCGCTCCTACTTCGACCGCATCGGCAAGGAGTTGCCATGAGCAGCGATACGGACTTGCAACGCCTGATCGCTCGCCTGGTGCCCGAAGGCTCGCGGGTGCTCGACCTCGGCTGCGGCGACGGCGGCCTGCTCGACCTGCTGCAGCGCGAACGCGGCTGCAGCGGCTATGGCGTCGAGATCGCCGACGGCAACGTGCTGGCCTGCGTGCAGCGCGGCGTCGACGTGATCCAACTCAACCTCGACGAAGGGCTGGCCATGTTCGACGACGCCTCCTTCGACGTGGTGCTGCAGATCGACACCCTGCAGCACCTGCGCAATGCCGAGGTGATGCTGCGCGAGACCGCGCGCGTCGGCCGCATCGGCATCGTCGCCTTCCCCAACTTCGCGCACTGGCCGAACCGCCTGAGCATCGCCCGCGGCCGCATGCCGGTCACGCGACGGCTGCCCTACCAGTGGTACGACACGCCGAACATCCGCGTCGGCACCTTCAAGGACTTCGAGGCGCTGGCGCGCAAGAACCGCCTGCGCCTGCTCGACGCCTTCGGGCTGCAGGGCGAACGCGAGGTGCGCTGGCTGCCCAATGCGCGCGCCAGCACCGCGGTCTTCAAGTTCGAGCGCGACCGCTAGCGTCCGCATGGCCTTCACCCTCGCGGCCGCACGCCACAGCGAGTTCGTCGTGAAGAAGAGCCGCTTCATCGGCTGCGTGCAGCCGGTGGCCGATCGCGTCGCGGCGCAGGCGGCGGTCGATGGACTGCGCAGCGAGCATCCCGGCGCCGCGCACGTCTGCTGGGCGTTGATGGCCGGCGGCCAGTCCGCGGCCAACGACGACGGCGAGCCCGGTGGCACCGCCGGAAGGCCGATGCTCGAGGTGTTGCGCCATCACGCGCTCGAAGGCGTGCTGGCCACGGTGGTGCGCTACTTCGGCGGCATCAAGCTCGGTGCAGGCGGCCTGGTGCGGGCCTACACCGACAGCGTCGCGCAGGCGCTCATCGAAGCGCCGCTGGTACCGCTGGTGCGCCAGCGCGCGTTGCGCTGCGCCCTGCCCTATGCCTTCGAAGGCATGCTGCGCCGCGAACTGGCGGCGATCGGCGCGACGCTCGGCGAGGTGCGCCACGAAGCCCTTGTGCAGTTCGACTTCATCCTGCCCGACCCGCTCGCCGACGCCTTCATCGCGCGGATCGACGATGTGAGCCAAGGGCGCGCCGCCTGGCTGCAGGCGTGAGCCGGCGCGGTGTGGCGGCAGCCGGCAGAGGTGCGACCGGCAAGATCGAAGGGCCGTCGGCATCCGCGGGGCGGCGCGCCAGTTCGGCGGTGACGATGCCGGTCGGCACCGCCAGCACGCCCCAGCCGAGCAGCATCATCACCGAGGCGATCGCGCGGCCGAGGTCGGTCTTCGGCACCAGGTCGCCGAAGCCCACGGTCGACATGGTCGCGATCGCCCAGTAGATCGCCACCGGGATGCTGGTGAAACCGTTCACCGGTCCTTCGACGACGTACATCAGCGTGCCCATGACCAGGTCGACCAGCACCACGAAGCCGACGAACACCGTGATCTTGCGGCGACTCGCGGCCAGCGCGGTCGCGAGCGTTCGGTATTCGGCCGAGTAGCGCGACAGCTTGAAGATCCGGAACACCCGCAAGAGGCGCAGGATGCGAACGTCGATCAGGTAAGCGAACTCTGGCGCCAGCGCCACCAGGAAGGTCGGCAGCAAGGCCAGCAGGTCGACCACGCCGTAGAAGCTGGTGGCATAGCGCAGCGGCCGCCGCACGCAGAGCAGCCGCGCGCCATACTCGATCGTGAAGAGCAGGGTGAAGACCCATTCGAGCACGTTGAAGAGGTTGCCCACGCGGTCCTGGATCGGCTGCACGCTGTCGAGCACGACCACGGTCACGCTGGCCACGATCACCGCGATCAGCGCCAGGTCGAAGAGGCGCCCGGCGCGCGAATCGGATTCGAAGATGACCTCGAACAGCGCACGCCGCCAGCCCCTGGCGGGCTTGCCGAAACGGCCCTGCGTGGCCTCGGGATCGGTGGGGTTGTCGGAAGCACTGGGGATTGCGCTCGTGGATGCGCTGACAATGGTCTGCTTCATGGCGATCGGCGGGTCAGGGGAAATGCCATTCTCGATGCCCGATCCACGTGAGAGGATGCGACCCCGCAAGTGCAGACGCGATAACCAAAGTTTGCAGAATTGCGGCAATAAGATTTATTCAGTTACGCCTCTTGCGCAATGAAGTGCCACGGCGCTAAAACGCGTTCTTACGATAGACTTTTTCAGGAGCTTCCCATTGGCCACACAGTCCCCCTTCTTCGGCAAGCGTGCGAACGAAGCTGAAACTCCCACTTCCCGTCCCGCGCCGCTGATGGGTTCCACGACCAACCTGTCCGGCTCGCCCGTCAGCCCGTCGACGCTCACCACGCAAGCCGCCAACGCGGTCGCCGGCAGCGCCATTCCCAAGGAAGGCGGCAGCAAGCTCACCGTCGGCCCGAACATCAAGCTGAAGGGCGTCGAGATCACCGACTGCGACACCCTCGTGGTCGAAGGCCTGGTCGAGGCGACCATGGATTCGCGCGTCATGCAGATCGCCGAACAAGGCGCCTTCAAGGGCTCGGCCGACATCGACATCGCCGAGATCCGCGGCCTCTTCGACGGCAACCTCACGGTCCGCGAGAAGCTGGTGATCCATTCCACCGGCAAGGTCACCGGCAAGATCCGCTACGGCAAGATCGTGGTGGAAGAAGGCGGCCAGCTGTCGGGCGAGATCAGCTTTGGCGCACCGGCCGGCAGCAAGCCGGCGCTCCAGGCCGCCGCCTGAGCGTCCCCCGGCGAATCGCGCGCTGGCTCAGGCCAGCCGCTCGATCAAGGCACCCGCAGCCGCCGGTGCCTTTTCTTTTGCCCCGTTGATGAAGAAGACGAAGACGTCGCGGGCCTTCGCGGCCTTCACCGCGCCGGTCTCGACCCGCGGCAGCTCGGCCGGCGTCTTGCCCGCCGCCCAGTCGCGGGCATGGGCTGCCCAAACGTCCAGCGCCTTCGGCGCGTAGCCGGTGACGATCGAGGCGTCGCTCTTCATCAGCCGCGCATAGGCGAAGTCGGCGGTGAGGTCGGCGAAGGACGGGAACTTGTCGGAGTCGGTGAAGACGGTCGCCACGCCGTGCTTGCGTGCCAGCGCCAGATACTCGGGCGTCATGAAGCTCGGGTGGCGCACGTCCATGACGTGCCGCACGCTCCGGCTGCCGGCCTTGGCGGGCAGCAGCGCCAGGAAGCCGGCGAAGTCTTCCGGATCGAAGACCTTGGTCGGCATGAACTGCCAGACGATCGGGCCCAGCTTGTCGCCCAGCTCCTCGATGCCGCTGCCGACGAAGCGGCCGATCGATTCGCCGGCGGTCGCCAGCAGCTTGCGGTTGGTGGCGAAGCGATTGGCCTTGAGCGAGAACACGAAGCCCTCGGGCGTCTCGTCGCGCCACTTGCGGAAGGTGTCGGGCTTGAAGGTGCTGTAGTAGGTGCCGTTGACCTCGATCGCGCTCAGCCGGCGGCTGGCGTAGGCCAGTTCCTTGGCGTGCGAGAGCTTGGGCGGGTAGAAGTTGTCGCGCCAGGGCTCGAAGGTCCAGCCGCCGATGCCGACGCGGATGCCGAGGTCGGTGCCGGGAAGGCGTGCGTCGGGCGGTGCCTCGGCAGTCGCGGCGGCGGTCTTCTTGGCGCTGGCTTTCGCGCTCTTCTTTGCAGGTGGTGTGGCCATGGCGCGTTGTAGCGCATCCGTCGCCGTCATGCCATCGGCATGCACAGGGTGGTCCAAGACCCACTAACATCGTCTTCCCCACCCCGCGGAGAACTCCATGAACGCCCCCCTGCACCGCGAAATCCCCGCCGGCCTGCTCGATGCCGACCGCGCCTTGGCCGATGTCTCGGCCCAATGGGACAGCGACATCGTCAAGCAGCTCACCGACTACATCGCGATCCCGGCCAAGTCGCCCGGCTTCGACAAGGACTGGTCGCAGCACGGCTACCTCGAGACCGTCATGCGCAACGCGGCCGCCTGGGTCGAGGCGCAGAAGGTCGAAGGGCTGACGCTCGAGATCGTCCGCCTCGAAGGCCGCACGCCGGTGCTCTTCTTCGAGGTGCCCGCCACCGGCACCGCGATGACCGAGACCGTGCTGATGTACGGCCACCTCGACAAGCAACCCGAATTCACCGGCTGGCGGAACGACCTCGGCCCGTGGACGCCCAAGTACGAGAACGGCCTGCTCTACGGCCGCGGCGGCGCCGACGACGGCTACGCGGTCTACGCCAGCGTGGCCGCGCTGCAGGCGCTCAAGGCGCAAGGCGCAGCGCACCCGCGCATCGTCGGCCTGATCGAGACCTGCGAGGAATCGGGCTCCTACGACCTCCTGCCCTACGTCGACGCGCTGCGCACGCGGCTGGGCGACGTGTCGCTGGTGATCTGCCTGGACTCCGGCGCCGGCAACTACGACCAGCTCTGGCTCACCACCTCGCTGCGCGGCATGGCCAGCGGCACGCTCAAGGTCGAGATCCTCACCGAAGGCGTGCATTCGGGCGATGCCTCCGGCCTGGTGCCGTCGAGCTTCAGGATCATGCGGCAGGTGCTCGACCGGCTGGAAGACAGCAAGACCGGCCGCCTGCTGCCCGAGAGCTTCCATTGCGAGGTGCCGGCCGAGCGCCTGGTGCAGGCGCGCGCCACCGCCGCGATCCTCGGCGACGAGATCTACAAGCGCTTCCCCTGGGCCCACTACGACTGCGGGGGCTCGACCACCTTCGCGCTGCCGACCACCACCGAGCCGGTCGAGGCGCTGCTCAACCGCATCTGGAAGCCCACGCTGTCGGTCACCGGCGCCGAAGGTTTCCCGGCCCTCAAGGACGCCGGCAACGTGCTGCGTCCCTACACCGCTTTCAAGCTGTCACTGCGGCTGCCGCCGCTGGTCGACGCCGACCGCGCGGTGCAGGAACTGAAGCACCTGCTGGAAGACAACGCGCCCTACCAGGCCAAGGTCACCTTCGAAGGCGGCGGCGGCGCCACCGGCTGGAACGCGCCCGAGACCGCGCCCTGGTTCGAGCGCGCGCTCAACACCGCCTCGCGCGCCCACTTCGGCGCCGACTGCGGCTACATCGGCCAGGGCGGCACCATCCCGCTCATGAACATGCTCAGCCAGGGCTTCCCGAAGGCGCAGATGATGGTCTGCGGCGTGCTCGGCCCGAAGAGCAACGCCCACGGCCCGAACGAGTTCCTGCACGTGCCCTATGCCAAGAAGCTGACCGCCGCGGTGGCCGAGGTGATCGCGGCCCTGCCGGGCGCCCGCGCGGCAGCCGCTGCTGCCGCTTGAGCGTGACGGCATCGACCCGCACGCTGCGGACCGCCGACGGCGAATCGCTGGCCCTGCGCGACTGGCCGCTGCCCGCCGGCAGCGCCCGCGCGGTGGTGCTGCTGGTGCATGGCCTCGGCGAGCATGCCGGCCGCTATGCGCACGTGGCAGCGCGCCTGAATGCCTGGGGCTTCGCGGTGCGCGCCGCGGACCACCACGGCCACGGCGAATCGAGCGGCGCGCGGGGCGGCCTGCCGACCGTCGACCGGCTGGTCGACGACCTCGCGCTGGTCGTCGACGACACGCGCAAGTCCTGTCCCGGCGTGCCGCTGGCGCTGCTCGGCCACAGCCTGGGCGGCCTGGTGGCGGCCAGCTTCGTGGCCCGCGCGGTGCGTCCGGTGGATGCGCTGGTGCTGTCGTCGCCGGCGCTGGACGCCGGCATGTCGGCCGCGCAGAAGGCGCTGATCGCGCTGCTGCTGCGGCTGGCGCCCGGGCTGCGGGTCGGCAACGGGCTGGATGCCGGCTTCCTGTCGCACGAACCGGCGGTGGTGCGCGCCTACCGGGACGATCCGCTCTGCCACGATCGCATCGGCGCCCGCCTCGCACGCTTCCTGGCCGACGAAGGCGCGGTGGTGCAGGCCGCGGCGCCCGCGTGGAAGGTGCCGACCTTGCTGATCTACGCCGGCGACGATCGGCTGGTGAAGCCGGCCGGCAGCCGCGCCTTCGCCGACGCCGCGCCCAAGGCGGTGCTGAGCAGCACCTGCTACCCGGCGCACTACCACGAGATCTTCAACGAGACCGACGCCGAGCCGGTCTTCGAGCGGCTGCGCGGCTGGCTCGACGACCGTTTTCCGGTGCGCGTCGAGGCCGCCCTCAGCCCTTCTGCAGAAGCCCGCTGAGCGAGGCCAGCAGGTCCTCGTGATTGCCGACGCCGCCGGCCGGCACCTGGCCGTGCGGCGTCAGGTGATCGACCAGGGTCGGCAGCAGGGTGGCCAGCATCGGCAGCAGGGTCGCGCTGTTGACGCCGAGCTTCTGCGCGATGCCGGCGACCACGTCGCTGCCCAGCACGTCGTTCAGCTGGCCGCCGCTGATCGGCGCGTTCTGGCCCTTGCCGACCCACGAATTGATGGTGTCGCCGAGCCCGGCCTGCTCGAACTTCGAGACCAGGCCGCCGAGGCCGCCCAGTTCGCCGTTGTTGGCCAGAAGGCCGCCCAGGGCGCCGGCCAGGCCGCCGAGGTTGCCCAGGCCACCGACACCGCCGGCCGCGCCGACGCTGCCGTCCTGCGGCTGCGCCTGCGTGCCGCCGAGCACCTGTCCCAGAATCGAATCGAGCAAACCCATGAGAACCTCCACCGATCGTTGAAAAGAATTTATTTGGGGCGCGGGTTGCGCACGGCCAGCAAGGGTTCGCTGACGCCTTGCACGCCGACCAGCCCGAGCGCGGTCACCAGGGCATTCTGCGCGCCCTTCCAACCGTCTGTCACGTCGATCCATTCACCCAGCGCATGGAAGCCGCCGGTCTTGCCGCCGCTGCCGACGACGATCGCCGGGATGCCCAGCGACATCGGCACGTTGGCGTCGGTGCTGGCGCCGGCCAGCACGGTCTTCTGGCCGAAGGCCTGGTTGGCTCGCACCGCGGCCTCGACGATCACCGAATCGGCCGGCGTGCGGCCGCCCGGCCGGTCGCCGATCAGCTTGCTCGAGGCGCTCAGCGAGGACACGCGCCAGCGGTCGTTCTCGTCGACCACCGCCTGGTCGACCGCCGCCAGGATCTTCTTCTCGGTCTGCAGCAGCGAGGGCATCTCGTCGGAGCGGATGTCGATCGACATCCGCGCGTCGGCGGCGATCGCGTTGACCGAGGTGCCACCGGCGACCGTGCCGACGTTGAAGGTGGTGCGCGGGAATTGCGGCGGGTCGATGTCGGCGATCTTCGCGATCGCGCGGCCCATGCCGTGGATCGCGCTCGGCACCTCGCCGAAGTCGCCGTAGCTGTGGCCGCCCGGGCCCTTGAAGTCGACCTCGTAGCGATGGCTGGCGGTGCCGAGCACCAGCACCGTGCCGGGCGGCGCCGGCTCCATGCCGAGCATGCCGTCGATTTCCGGATGGTCGCGGAAGATCGCCTTCATGCCGCGCAGGTTGCCCTCGCCTTCCTCGCCGACGTCGGCGACGAAGAGCAGGTCGCCGACGGTCTGCAGCTGGTTGTCGTTCAGCACCTTGAGCCAGGACAGGAGCACCGCGAGGCCGCGCGTGTCGTCCGAGATGCCGGGCGCGTAGAGGCGGCCGTCGCGCTCCTTCACCTTGACGTCGGTGCCGGCCGGGAAGACGGTGTCGAGATGGGCCGAGACCAGCAGGGTCGGCCCGCGGCCGCTGCCGCGGCGCAGGCCCACCACGTTGCCTTCGGCGTCGATGCGGGCATCGGGCAGCCCGAGCGCCTTCAACCGCGCCAGGAAGGCCTCGGCCTTGCGCTGCTCGTGGAAGGGCGGCGCCTCGATCTCGGTCAGCATGCGCAGGTCGGTGACCGAGCGATCGTGGTCGGCCTGCAGGTCGTCGAGCACCTTTCTCACCGCCGGTGCGGCGAGCAGTTGCGTGTAGGCCTGGTCGACCGCCGGCCGCAGCTGCGTCGGTGTCGGGGCGACCGCGATGTCTTCGGCCAGGGCGGCGCCGCTGCCGAGCAGGGCGGCCAGCAGCACCGGCGCGCCGTGGCGGGCGAACGGGCCCGCGAACGAATTCGCGAAAGGCCGCGAGAGCGCGCTCGCCTTCATGTCCCCGCCAGCCAAGTCAGCGCCGCCATCGCCGCGGTCTCGGCGCGCAGCACGCGCGGTCCGAGCGAGAGCGGCGCGAAACCGCGGGCGATCGCCGACTGTTCCTCGCTCGCGTGGAGGCCGCCTTCGGGACCGCTCAGCACCCAGGCTTGGCCTGCGCGTTCGACAGCGGACGCCTTGCGCGTGCCGTCGGCCAGGCTCAGCACGAAGCGGCGGCCCTCGCTGGGCGCTTCCAGTGCTTCCAGCCATCCCGTGAAGGGCCGCACCGGATGCAGCACCGGCACCCGGTTGCGGCCGCACTGCTCGCAGGCCGCGATCGCGATCGCCTCCCAGTGCGCGCGCTTCTTCTCGGCGCGCTCGCCGGCCAGGCGCAGCACGCCATGGGCCGTCGTCAGCGGCTGGATGCCGGCGACGCCGAGCTCGGTGGCCTTCTCCACCAGCCAGTCCATGCGCTCGTTGGCCGGCATGCCGACCGCCAGATGCACCGCATGCGCGGCTTCGCGCTCGACCGGGTTGTGCGCGCCGACCACCACCGAGACCTCGCTGCGGCCCATGCGCTCGACCGTGGCGGCATATTCGCCGCCACGGCCGTCGAACAGGGTCAGCGCATCGCCCGGCTGCATGCGCAGCACCTGCACGTGGCGGGCGGCGCCGGCCGGCAGCAGCACCGTGGCATGGGCCGCGAGCGTGTCGGCACAGTAGAAGCGCGCCGTCACATCCGCCCGTAGGCAAAGCCGGTCGCGGCTTGCGTGCCCTCGACCTCGTCGACCACGCGCAAGAGCGGCGTGAGCTGCGAATAGCGGCTGCAGGTGGCCCGGATGTAGGCGATGAAGCGCGGCGCATCGGCCAGGTACTTCGGCTTGCCGTCGCGCAGGGTGAGACGGGCGAAGATGCCGGCCACCTTCAGGTGGCGCTGCAGGCCCATCCACTCGACCGCGCGGTAGAAGGCGCCGAAGTCGTCGTCCACCGGCAGCCCGGCCTTGCGGGCGCGCTCCCAGTAGCGCACCGTGACGTCGAGCACGTAGTCTTCCTCCCAGCTCAGGAAGGCGTCGCGCATCAGGCTGGCGATGTCGTAGGTGATCGGGCCGTAAACCGCGTCCTGGAAGTCGAGCACGCCGAGGGTCGGGCCGCCGGTGACCATCAGGTTGCGCGGCATGAAGTCGCGGTGCACGTAGACGCTCGGCGAGGCCAGGTTGCTCTCGACGATCGCCTTGAAGCTGCGTTCGAGCCGCTCCTTCAACTGGCCCTGCACCGCGATGCCGCGGTGCTTCTCGATGTACCACTGCGGAAAGAGGTTCAGCTCGCGCTCGAGCAGCGCCCGGTCGTAGGGCGGCAGCACATCGGGGCGCGAGGCCAGCTGCCAGCGGATCAGCGCGTCGATCGCCTGGTCGTAGAGCGGCCGCGCGGCGGCGGGCGCGGCCGGGTCGATCACGTCGAGCATCGTCCGGCGGCCGAGGTCGTCGAGCAGCAGGAAGCCGTTCGGCGCGTCCCATTCGAGCACCTCGGGCGCGGTCACGCCGGCCTCGGCGAGCAGCCTGGCGATCTTGACGAACGGCGCGCAGTCTTCCTGCGCCGGCGGCGCGTCCATGACGATGCGGGTGGGGTGGCCCGCCCTGCCGTCGACGCGGAAATAGCGCCTGAAGCTGGCATCGGCCGAGGCCAGCCGCACCGTCGCGGGTTGCAGGTGCTGGCGCTCGGCGATCGCCGCCATCCAGCGGCCGAAGGCGAGCGCGCGGGCCGGGTCGCTCCAGGCCGGTGGCTCGAAGCTGTCGAGGGGCTGGCCGAGGGCCTTGCCGAAAAGGGGCTCTGGAGCTGTCATGGATAATCGATTCTACAAATCCGCCTGGCGCGGACCTCTGCAACACCGGCCGACCGCTGGCGCTCCCTTCTCCTCCCAGACGACCTTGTTTCCTGCCGATGCCTAGTTTGAACCGAGCCGCCGGGCGCCGGTCCCGTCCACCCGTGCCCCTGGCCCTGCTGTCGCTGGCCTTGGTGCACGCGCACGGCGCGTCGGCACAGGAAGTGCCGCTCGACGCCCCGCTGGTGCTCAAGCGCTCGCCGCAGCTGCAGGAAATCATTCCGCAGGCGATGCGCGGCCAGCTGCCGAGCTTCGTCACCGGCGACAAGATCACCGGCCAGCCCGACCTCGAGACGCATGTGCAGGGCCATGCCGCGCTGCGCCGCGGCGACATGGCGATCACCGCCGAGCAGCTCGACTACTACCAGCCGGACGACACCGCCACCGCCACCGGCAACGTGCACGTCAACCAGGCGGGCAATGTCTACGACGGCCCGCAGCTGCAGCTCAAGCTCGAGACCTTCGAGGGCTTCTTCAACGACGTGCGCTATCACTTCCTGGCCAACGGCGGCCAGGGCAAGGCCGAGCGCATCGACTTCGTCGACAACAACGTGTCGGTGGCGCGCATCGCCACCTACACCACTTGCAAGCCCGAGGACTATCCCGGCTGGATGCCGGCCTGGCTGATCACCGCGGCGACGCTCACCACCGACACCGAGGCCGACGTCGGCGTCGCCACCAGCGCGCGCATCACCTTCATGGGCGTGACCACGCCGGCCTTCCCGTCGATGAGCTTCCCGCTGAGCGACGCCCGCAAGTCGGGCGTGCTGCCGCCGACCATCGGCCTGGACAACGTCAACGGCTTCGAGCTGACGCTGCCCTACTACTTCAACATCGCGCCGAACCGCGACGCGACGATCTACCCGACCTTGATGAGCAAGCGCGGCTTCGACCTCGGCACCGAATTCCGCTACCTCGAAGACCAGTACAGCGGCACCGCGCGCATCGACTACATGCCGAACGACCAGCTGCGCAACATGGACCGCTGGGGCATCTGGACCCACCACCAGCAGACCTTCGACGCCAAGTATTTCGACCTCGACTCGCTCACCGGCACGCTCAACATCAACCGGGTGAGCGACGACAACTACTGGTCCGACTTCACCAACACGCCCTCGCTGACCCAGCGCCTGCTGTCCACCGACGCCACGCTGAACTGGGCCAAGGGCGACTGGAACGGCAAGATCGGCGCCCAGGACTGGCAGACGCTGCAGAACGTCGATTCGCCGATCGTGCCGCCCTACAACCGGCTGCCGCAGGTCACCGCGAACTACAACAAGTACGACTGGAACGGCTTCGACTTCTCGTTCAGCAGCGACTACTCGCACTTCCAGGCCGACCCGGCGCTGCAGGGCGGCCAGCCCAACGGCGACCGGGTCTTCGGCATCGCGTCGCTGAGCCGGCCCTTCATCACGCCGGGCACCTACGTGATCCCGAAGGTGATGATCAACGCCACCGCCTACGACTTCAATTCGCCGCTGCTGACCGACGGCGCCACCTCGGCCACCCGCGTGGTGCCGACCTTCAGCCTCGACAGCGGCCTGGTGTTCGAGCGGGATGCCGACTACTTCGGGCGCTCTTTCATCCAGACGCTGGAGCCGCGCGCCTACTACGTCTACACGCCGTATCGCAGCCAGAACAACCTGCCCAACTACGACTCGGCGTCGAACGACTTCAACTTCGCGACCGTCTACACCGAGAACGAGTTCTCGGGCAACGACCGCATCTCCGACACCAACGCGCTGACCCTGGGCGTCACCTCCCGGCTGATCGACCCCGACACCGGCGCCGAGGCCGCCCGCTTCGGCGTCGCCCAGCGCTTCCGCTTCTCGGACGAGCGCGTGGTGCTGCCCGGCGGCGTGCCGGAAGACTCCGGCGTCAGCGACCTGCTGCTCGGCGCCCAGATCAACTGGACGCCGAAGTGGAGCGTCGACAGCACCTTCCAGTACAACCCGACCGACCAGGACTCCTCGCGCACCGCGATCCGCACGCGCTACAGCCCGGGACCCTACCGCTCGGTCAGCCTCGCCTACCTCTACCAGGCGCCGAGCACGCCGACCTCCGCCGACGGCGACAAGTCGATCGACGTCAGCTGGCAGTGGCCGCTCAACGACCTCTGGGGCGACAAGGGCAAAGACCTCGGTGCCGGACGTGGACAAGGCGGCGGCCGCTGGTTCACCGTGGGCCGACTGGACTACAGTCTGCAGGACCGCACGCTGGTCAACGGCGTGATCGGTTTCGAGTACGACGGCTGCTGCTGGATCGGCCGCGTCGTGCTGGAGCGTTACACGATCGGCACCTCGACCCCGAACTCCCGGATCATGTTCCAGCTCGAACTGGTCGGCTTCGCGAGCCTCGGGTCGAACCCGATGCGTGCGCTGACCCAGAACATCCAGAGCTACACCCCGCTGCGCACGCCGAGCCAAGGGCCCAGCCGCTACACCAACTACGACTGACATCGAGTCCGTTATGAACCCCATTCGTTCCATCCTCGCCGCAGCCTGCGTCGCGGCGCTGACTGCGCCGGCCGGCGCGCAGGGCATCACCGAGATCATGCGTTCCGGCAGCGCGCCGCAGCGCTCCGTGGCCACGCCCAGCCAGTCCTATCCGCAGCAGCGGCCCCCGACCGTGCAAAGCGCCAACGGCCAGCAGCCGGCCGAATTCATCGTGGCGCTGGTCAATTCCCAGCCGATCACCAACACCGAGGTCCAGACCCGCCTGACCCGCGTGGTGAGGGAAAACCCGGAAGCCCGCCAGGTGCCGATCGACCAGCTGGTGCGCGTGGTGCTCGAGCGGCTGATCAACGAGCGCGCCCAGCTGCAGCTGGCCAAGGAACAGGGCATCAAGATCGACGACCTGGCGGTCGACCAGGCCGAGCAGTCGGTGGCGCGCCAGAACTCGATCAGCGTGCCCGAGCTGCGCCGCCGGGTCGAGGCCGACGGCCTGGGCCAGAAGCAGTTCCGCAGCGACCTGCGCGACCAGCTCACCCTGACCCGCCTGCGCGACCGCGAGATCGAGCAGAAGGTCAAGATCAGCGACACCGAGGTCGACCAGTTCATCAAGGAGCAGCGCGCCGGCGCCAACGCCGCGTTCGCGCCGGACATCAACATCGCGCAGCTGCTGGTGATCGTGCCGCCGGATGCCTCCGACGCCGACGTCGCCAAGCTCGAGGACCGCGCCCAGTCGCTGGCCAAGCGGGCCCGCGCCGGCGAGGACTTCGCCAACCTGGTGCGCGACAACTCGGACGCCGCCGACCGCGGTACCGGCGGCGTGCTCGGCATGCGCAGCGCCGACAAGTACCCGCCGCCCTTCGTCGAGGCCACCCAAGGCCTGGCGCCCGGCGCCATCGTCGGCCCGATCCGCACCAGCGCCGGCTTCCACGTGCTCAAGCTGATCGCCAAGTCGCAGCCCGGCGCGACCGACACGGTCTACACCCAGACCGACGTGCGCCACATCATCCTGTTGAACGACCCGAAGCGGACCACCGCACAGGCCGTCGCGCAGCTGGCCGAATTCAAGGAACGCATCGCCAAGGGCACCGCCGACTTCGCCTCGCTGGCGCGCGACAACTCGCAGGACGCCTCGGCCAAGGAAGGCGGCGAACTGGGCTGGTCGCGGCCCGGCCAGTTCGTGCCCGAATTCGAGGAAGCGATGAACCGGCTGCCGGTCGGCGCGGTTAGCGATCCGGTCGTGACCCGCTTCGGCGTCCACCTGATCCAGGTCGAAGGCCGCCGCGAAGGCAAGCTGACCCAGTCCGAGCAGCGCGAAGCCGTCCGCACCGTGCTGCGCGAGAAGAAGATCGAGCAGGCCACCGAGACCTGGACGCAGGAGGTCCGCGCCCGCGCCTACGTCGAATACCGCGAGGCGCCGCAGTCTTGAGCGCCGTCCTGCCGTGAAGCACCTGCCTCGCAAGCGCTTCGGGCAGCACTTCCTCACCGACGGCGGGATCATCGACGCCATCGTGCGCGAGATCGCGCCGAAGCCGGGCGACGCGATGGTCGAGATCGGCCCGGGCCTGGCCGCGCTGACCCAGCCGCTGGTCGAGCGCCTCGGCCACCTCGCCGTGATCGAACTGGACCGCGACCTGGCCGCCCGGCTGCGCGATCACGGCCAACTCGACGTGATCGAATCCGACGTGCTGAAGGTCGACTTCGCCGCGCTGGCCGCGCGGTTGGCGCCCGGCTCCAGGCTGCGCGTGGTCGGCAACCTGCCCTACAACATCTCGACGCCGATCCTCTTCCACCTGCTCGAGGTCGCGGCGCTGGTCGAAGACCAGCACTTCATGCTGCAAAAGGAAGTGATCGATCGCATGGTCGCGCGGCCGGCGACCTCCGACTACAGCCGGCTGAGCGTGATGCTGCAGTGGCGCTATGCGATGGACGAAGTGCTCTTCGTGCCGCCGGAAAGCTTCGATCCGCCACCCCGCGTGGACAGCGCCGTGGTGCGGATGGTGCCGCTGGCGCAGCCGCCGGTGCTGGACGCCGCGCGGCTCGGCGAGATCGTCCAGGTCGCCTTCAGCCAGCGGCGCAAGCTGATGCGCCACACACTCGGTCCGTGGCTCGAGCAGCACGGCTATGCAGGCAGCTTCGACGTCCGGCGCCGCGCCGAGGAAGTGCCGGTCAACGAATACGTCGCGCTGGCGCAGTCGGTGCCTGCCTGAGCACAAAAAAAAGCCCGTCGAGCGACGGGCTTGGCATGCAGGCCGGCGCGATCAGGCCGCGGCCAGCCAGTATCCCGCGTTGAAGGGGCTGCTCATGCGCAGCGCCAGGGGCGAGACGTCGACCAATTTGTCGGTCGGCATCTTTTCGGCCGACGGATCGGCGCTGGGAAGGTCGATGCCGGCGAGTGGCGCGGCATGGTCCTGCGAAGCCTCGTTCGCCCGTTCTGCTTGGCTGGTGTGTGCAGAACGGGCTACAGAAAAGAATAGAAGCACCTGAACGGGATCTTGCGGTCGCCCCAGTAGTCCGAAGCGTCGCGGAAGATGTCGAGGAGTTGCTCGCGCGCTTCCTTGTCGAACTTGGCGTTCGCCGGGATCTGTTCGAGCACGATCACGAAGCCGGGCTGCGGGCCCGACTTGTGCAGCGGGTCGGTCATGCAGTCGTACAGCGCGTCGAAGTTCTTCCCGAAGTGCTGCGGGAAGGTGAATTGCTGCGCGATCAGGTCGAGCACGTCCTGCTTGCTCTGGGCGTTGCCCAGGTTGGCATAGAGAAAGTGCTGGCCCGCCGCATGTGCCGCTTCCTGCAGGTCGTTCACGCGGAAGGCGCGAATCGACTGCACGATGTTGGGTCGCACGGACCGAAGGGATAAGGTCATCTCCGCTGGTCTTTCCATGGTTGTCGTCGTCGTCGTCATTTCTTCTGGGCGCGTCGTGGCGCCTTTCAATTGCTCGCTCATGGCACGATCTGCCGGAAGCTCGCGTAATGGTCTGCGGTGAACCAGCAGGCCGTTGGCGTGGTGCGCTCGCCTCCGCAGACGATGCGCTGGGCGCCACGGTCGCGTGCGCCGGGCGTTTCCACCGTGTACTCTCGGTAATGGCCTCGCCGTTCCTGAGGCAGCAGACGTTCGCGATTGCCGAACACCATGCCGTCTTTTTCATGCCGGAAAGGGCCACCGTTCAGGATGGCCGCGTACGTACTCTGGCCTTGAACAGGCAATTCGGCCAGCGCGATCGTTTCCCGAGACGATGTGGACGACGAGCCGCCGAACCAGTCACGGGCCTGGGCTCCGGTCGCGAAAGACACCAGCAAAAGGCCAGTGAGCGCAAACTTTGAAGCCGAGAACGTGATCGGGGCGCGAGCCGCCATGAGACACCAGAAAGAAAAGAGCGAGGGCCGAATCGGCGGCTCAACCCTGGGGTTAACCCGCAAATCCTAGCCCGCAAGTGTGCATCAGAGGCGCGCAAATAGCAAGCGCCTGCTCAAACTTTGAGCAGGAAGGGGCTTCGGCGGGGGCCTCCGAAGTTAGCGGTCGCTCTCAGGCGTGCGCTTAGCGCTCGGCGTTGGCGTCGGCCACCGTGAGGGCCGTCATGTTCACGATACGGCGCACCGTTGCACTGGCGGTCAGGATATGCACCGGTTTGGCCGCTCCGAGCAGCACCGGGCCGATCGCGATGTTGCCGCCGGCCGCCGTCTTGAGCAGGTTGTAGGAGATGTTGGCCGCGTCGATGTTCGGAAACACCAGGAGGTTGGCATCGCCGGCGAGCGCGCTGTGCGGCATGACCGCGTCGCGCTGCTTGCCGTCCAAAGCAACGTCGCCGTGCATTTCGCCGTCGACTTCGAGCCAGGGCGCCTGGGTGCGCAGCAGTTCGAGCGTCTGCCGCATCTTGACCGCGCTCGGATGGTTGCTGCTGCCGAAGTTGGAATGCGACAGCAGCGCCGCCTTCGGCTTCAGGCCGAAGCGCATCATTTCCTCGGCCGCCATGGTCGTGATCTCGGTCAGCTGTTGCGGCGTCGGATCGTAGTTGACGTGGGTGTCGACCAGGAACACCTGGCGGTCCGGCAGCAGGAGGCCGTTCATGCAGGCGTAGATCGGCATGTCCTGCGTGGTGCTGGCGCAGCGGCCGGCACGGCGGCCGATCACCTGGTCGATGTAGTGCAGGTGCATCGAGGTGGTGCCCCAGGTGCCGCAGATCATGCCGTCGACGTCGCCCTTCTGCAGCAGCATCGAGGCGATCAGGGTGAGGCGGCGCCGCATCTCGATCTTGGCGGTCTGCACCGTCGTGCCCTTGCGCTCGGTCATGCGGTGGTAGGTCTGCCAGAAGTCGCGGTAGCGGTGGTCCTGCTCGACGTTGACGATGTCGTAGTCGAGCTCCTCCTTCAGGCGCAGGCCGAACTTCTCGATGCGCTGCGCGATGATCGCCGGCCGGCCGATCAGCGTCGGCCGCGCGATGCCTTCGTCGACCACGATCTGCACCGCGCGCAGCACGCGCTCTTCTTCGCCTTCGGAGAAGGCGACCCGCTTCTTGGTCGCGCGCTTGGCGGCGTCGAAGATGGGCTTCATCATCGTGCCGGAGGTGTAGACGAAGGTCTGGAGCTTGTCGCGGTAGGCGTCGAGGTCGGTGATCGGGCGCAGCGCCACGCCGCTGGCGGCGGCGGCCTCGGCCACAGCCGGCGCGATCTTCATCATCAGCCGCGGATCGAAGGGCTTGGGGATCAGGTACTCGGGACCGAAGGTCAGCTTCTCGCCGACGTAGGCGGCCGCCACGCGCTCGCTCTGCTCGGCCTGCGCCAGCTCGGCGATCGCATGAACCGCGGCGACTTCCATTTCGTCGGTGATCGTGGTGGCACCGCAGTCGAGCGCGCCACGGAAAATGTACGGGAAGCACAGGACGTTGTTGACCTGGTTCGGGTAGTCGGTGCGGCCGGTGGCCATCACGACGTCGTCGCGCACCTTGTGCGCATCTTCCGGAGAGATCTCGGGATTCGGATTGGCCAGCGCGAAGATCACCGGCCGCGCCGCCATCTTGGCGACCATTGCCGGCTTCAGCACGCCGCCGGCCGAGAGGCCGAGGAAGACGTCGGCGCCTTCGATGATGTCGTTGAGCGTGCGTGCCGCGGTCGGCTGCATGTACTGGCGCTTGTCGTCGTCCATCAGCTCGGTGCGGCCTTCGTAGACCACGCCGGCCAGGTCGGTGACGTAGACGTTCTCGCGCTTGAGGCCGACCTTGAGCAGCAGGTTCAGGCAGGCCAGCGCCGCGGCGCCGGCGCCGGAGGTGACGAGCTTGACCTCGCCGATGTTCTTGCCGACCACCTTCAGGCCGTTGAGCATCGCCGCGGCCACCGTGATCGCGGTGCCGTGCTGGTCGTCGTGGAAGACCGGGATCTTCATGCGCTTGCGCAATTCGCGCTCGACGTAGAAGCAGTCGGGCGCCTTGATGTCCTCGAGGTTGATCGCGCCGAAGGTGGGCTCGAGCGCGGCGATCACCTCGACCAGCCTGGCCGGGTCCTTCTCGTCGATCTCGATGTCGAAGACGTCGACGCCGGCGAATTTCTTGAAGAGGACGCCCTTGCCTTCCATCACCGGCTTGGAAGCGAGCGGGCCGATGTCGCCGAGTCCGAGCACCGCGGTGCCGTTGCTGATCACGCCGACCAGGTTGCCGCGGGCGGTGTACTTGAAGGCGTTGACCGGGTCCTTGACGATTTCCTCGCAAGGCGCGGCGACGCCGGGCGAATAGGCCAGCGCCAGGTCGCGCTGGTTGACCATCTGCTTGGTGGCCGCGATCGAGATCTTCCCGGGCACCGGAAATTCGTGGTATTCGAGCGCCGCACGGCGCAACTCGGCACGTTTTTCTTCTTGCGACGGAACAGGGGAAGAGGAATCGGACATGGGGCTTGCCTCCAGAACGCTTCTTGTAAAGGGCGCCGATTGTAGACCTCGACCTGCAGCCCCGCCGGCGGCAGCGCGGGGCGCGCGAAGGCGCTCGGCCGCGCGATTTTTTCTTGCCCGGCGGGCGCGGTTGTTCCTACTTCCTAATTCTTCTATTCAAGATAGTAGTAGTAGGTAAGGACCGGCCGCTCCTGTGGACAGGCCGCTTTTCTGCCTGCGCGACAACGACTTGCGGTACCCCAACCACTGTGCGCAGCCGCGCTTTCGTGCTGTCGCGCCGAGGCGCACAACTTCCGGCCGATGGCGCGGCCTGTGGACAACTGCCTGCTTGTGCCGGATCTATCCCCAGGGTTGTGCCTTGACGGCGGTGGAAATCTCCAGCGCGCCCGGCTGCTATGGCAATATCCCGCGACCCAACTTCGTTGATCGAGGAGCGACCATGGCGCTGATGGATTTCATCAAGAAGCAGTTCATCGACATCATTCAGTGGACCGAGACCGGCGACGGCACGCTGGCCTGGCGCTTCCCGATGGCGGACATGGAGATCCAGAACGGCGGCTCGCTGACGGTGCGCGAATCGCAGGTCGCGGTCTTCGTCAACGAAGGCCAGGTGGCCGACGTGTTCGGGCCGGGGCTCTACAAGCTCACCACCCAGACGCTGCCGGTGCTCACCTACCTGAAGAACTGGGACAAGCTCTTCGAGTCGCCCTTCAAGAGCGACGTCTACTTCTTCAGCACCCGCCAGCAGGTCGACCAGAAGTGGGGAACGCCGCAGCCGATCACGGTGCGCGACAAGGACTTCGGCGCGGTGCGGCTGCGCGCCTTCGGCAACTACAGCTACCGCATCGCGGATGCCAAGCTGTTCCACACCGAGATCTCCGGCACCCGCGAGGTCTACACCGTGGCCGACCTCGACGGCCAGTTGCGCGGCCTGGTGCTGCAGAACATCAGCAACGCGATCGCTTCCAGCGGCGTGCCCTTCCTCGACCTGGCGGCCAACCAGATCCAGTTCGCCCAGGCGCTGGGCGCGCAGCTGATGCCCGAGTTCGCGAAGATCGGCATCAAGCTCGAGAACATCACGGTGCAGAACGTGTCGCTGCCCGAGGAACTGCAGAAGGTGCTCGACCAGAAGATCGGCATGGGCATGGTCGGCAACGACATGGGCAAGTTCATGCAGTACCAGACGGCGCAGGCGATCCCGAAGTTCGCCGAGGGCGCCGGCGGTGGCGGCGGCGTCGCGGGCGACGCGATGGGCCTGGGCGCCGGCGTCGCGCTCGGCCAGGTGCTGGCGCAGAACCTGTCGCAGGGGCTGGGCTCGGCCAATGCCAACGCCAACGCCAACGCGGCCAGTGCAGCGGCCGCGGCGCAACCGGCCGCCGCGGTCAGCCCGGCCGATGTCATGGCCACCCTGGAAAAGCTCGGCGAGCTGAAGGCCAAGGGCATCCTGACCCAGGAAGAATTCGACGCCAAGAAGGCGGAGCTGCTGAAAAAGCTGGTGTGACGGCCGCGCCCACCGCGCTGCTCGATCCGCGCCACCCGAACGCCTTCACCTCCGCCGGTCGCGCTGGCGGGGAACAAGCCCGGCATGGCTGAAGCCGGCAGCCAGCGCAGCTACCGCGCGCCCTGCCCGGGCTGCGGCGCGCCGGTCGAATTCCGCTCCGCGCAGTCGGCCTTCGCGGTCTGTCCCTATTGCCAGAGCACCGTGGTGCGCCAGGGCGAGACGCTGGCGCGCATCGGCAAGATGGCGGAGCTGTTCGACGACTTCAGCCCGCTGCAGCTGTTCGCCGCCGGCCGCATCGACAACCGGGCCTTCACGCTGATCGGCCGGCTGCAGTACGGCTACGAAGGCGGCCACTGGACCGAGTGGTTCGCCACGCTCGACGGCGATCGCACCGGCATCCTGAGCGAGGACAACGGCGCCTTCGTCTTCGCGCTGCCCGAGGTGCTGCAGCGGCCGGCGCCGGCCGCCTTCGACCTGCGGGTCGGCGCGACGACCGCGGTCAACGGCGTCACCTACACCGTGGCCTCGAACGAGCAGGTGTCGCTGGTCTCGGCCCAGGGCGAACTGCCGCGGCTGCCGGAGCTCGGCCGGCCCTTCGCGGTGGTCGAGCTGCGCAGCGACCAGGGTCGGGTGCTGAGCCTGAGCTACGACACCGATCCGCCCGGCGCCTGGATCGGCCGGCCGGTGCTGCTCGACGACCTGCAGCTGACCGGCCTGCGCGACGAGTCCGCCAGGGAAGACAAGGGTCGCAGCTTCAACTGCCCGAACTGCGGCGCGCCGGTGACGGTGAACCTGGCCGACAGCAAGAGCGTCACCTGCCCGTCCTGCCACACGATCATCGACCTGTCGCAAGGCATCGGCGGCGAGCTGCGGCATGCGACTCAGGACGAGCCGGTGCGGCCGCTCATCGCGCTCGGCCGGGTCGGCCGGATGCAGGGCATCGACTGGCAGGTGGTCGGCTTCCAGCACCGGATGGGCAAGGTGCCGGGCGACGACGAGCAGTTCGGCTGGAGCGAATACCTGCTCTACAACCAGAAGCGCGGCTTCAGCTTCCTGGTCGACGCCGACGACGGCTGGAGCCTGGTCAAGCCGACCACCGGCGCGCCGCGCATGAACGAGAGCGGCCAGCGTGCCAGCTACCTCGGCAAGTCCTATGCGCTGCGCTATGCCTACGACGCCGAGACCACCTACGTGCTCGGCGAGTTCTACTGGCAGGTCGAGCGCGGCCAGCGCACCTCCAACCGCGACTTCGCCGACGGCACCGCGCTGCTGTCGCTGGAGCGCTCGCCGCGCGAACTGACCTGGTCGTCGGGCAACACGCTCGACAGCGCCGCGGTGGCGGCGGCGTTCAAGCTGGACGACCGCCAGGAGATGTTCAAGCGTCGCGATGCCTCGCCGTTGAGCGCGGCGCCGCGGCTGGGTTGCGCCACCATCCTCCTGATCGTGTTCGTCGTCATCGTGCTGCTGGTGATCCTCAGCACCTGCACGAGTTCGAGCGGCGGCGGCGGTGGTGGCTACGGCAGTTCACGCAGCTCGGGCGGCTCCTATGGCGGCTTCTCGAGCGGCGGGGGTCACAAGTGACAATGATTTTTTCCGGAGGTCCTCATCATGGGATTTGAAACGTTGAAGCCGGGCCTGATCCTCGCCTCGCTGATCTACGCGTTCGTCGGCGTGGCGGTCTTCTGGCTGTGCTTTCTCTTGATCGACAAGCTCACGCCCTACCACCTGTGGGGCGAGATCGTCGAGAAGCAGAACATGGCGCTCGGCCTGGTCGTCGCGGCGATGAGCCTCGGCATCTGCGTGATCATCGCCGCGGCCATCCACTAGCTTGGATTCTTCGGCTCCGCTTCCGGCGCGCGCCCGCGGCCCGCAGCCGGTCGAGATCGCGCTGCTCGCCAGCGTCTTCGTGGTCGCGGCCTGCGGGCTGGTCTACGAGCTGAGCGCGGCGGCGCTGAGCTCCTACCTGCTCGGCGATTCGGTGCTGCAGTTCAGCACCATCATCGGCACCTACCTGTTCGCGATGGGCCTGGGCTCCTGGCTGTCGCGCTACCTCGACCGGCAGTTGCCGGCGCACTTCCTGCGCATCGAGCTGATGGTGGCGCTGGTCGGCGGCAGCCTGCCGGCGCTGCTCTTCCTCGCCAACGCCTACCTGCCGGGGGCCTTCCGGCTGCTGCTCTACGGGCTGGTGCTGGCGGTCGGCACGCTGGTCGGGCTGGAGATCCCGCTGGTGATGCGGATCCTGCGGCGCGACGTGGTGCTCAAGGAACTGGTGTCGCAGGTGCTGACCTTCGACTACCTCGGCGCGCTGGCGGTGTCGATCGCCTTCCCGCTGCTGCTGGTGCCGCAGCTCGGCATGATCCGCACCGGCCTCCTGTTCGGCCTGATGAACGCGGCGGTGGCCGTGTGGGCGCTCTGGCTGTTCCGCCACGAACTGCGGCGGCTCGGCGCGCATGCACTGGCTTGCGGGCTGACCCTGGCGGTGCTGGGGGCAGGCTTCGTCTTCGCCAACCAGATCACCTCGGTGGCGGAGGACAAGTTCTACCAGGACAAGATCGTCTTCAGCGCCACCTCGCCCTACCAGCGCATCGTGGTCACGCGCGGCCTGCTCGGGCATCGGCTCTTCCTCAACGGCAACCTGCAGTTCGCCGAGCGCGACGAATACCGCTACCACGAGGCGCTGGTGCATCCGGTGATGGCCGCGCAGGGCGCGCCGAAGAAGGTCGCGGTCCTCGGCGGCGGCGACGGCATGGCGGTGCGCGAGATCCTCAAGTACCCGTCGGTCGAGGAGGTGACGCTGGTCGAGCTCGATCCGAACATGACGAAGCTCTTCACCGAGCACGAGACGCTGGCCGCGCTCAACGGCCATTCGCTGTCCTCGCCGAAGGTGAAGATCGTCAACACCGACGCCTTCCAGTGGCTGCAGCAGCCGGGCGACATGTTCGACGTCATCGTGGTGGACTTCCCGGACCCGACCAACTTCGCGCTCGGCAAGCTCTACACCAACTCCTTCTACGCGCTACTCGACAAGCGCCTCTCGGCGAGCGGCTACGCGGTGATCCAGACCACTTCGCCGCTGATCGCCCGCAAGAGCTTCTGGACGGTCGCGACGACGATCGAATCGGTCGGCCTCACCGCCACGCCGTACCACGTGCACGTGCCGAGCTTCGGCGAATGGGGCTACATCATTGCCAGCCGCAGGCCCTACCGCTTTCCGGACACGCTGCCGCCGGGTCTGCGCTTCCTGTCGCCGCAGACCTTGCCGTTGATGTTCGACTTCCCGCTCGACATGGCGCGGGTGCCGACCGAGGTGAACCGGCTGTCGAACCAGGTGCTCGTGACCACCTACGAGCAGGAGTGGGGCCGGGTTGTCGCCCACTAGCGGATTCAACCGCCGCGGCTTCCTCGGCGCCGCGGCCGGCAGCCTGCTGCTGGCCGGCTGCGATGACACGCATCGGATCGAAGGCGGCTTCACCGGCATCGACGTGGCGCGCGGCCACGCGCTGCGCGACCGGACGCTGGGCGCGACCGCGCCGGCGGCGGTGCGGCGCACGCGGGTCGTG
>NZ_LMUW01000185.1 GCF_009765735.1 Xenophilus sp. L33 | reverse complement strand
CTTAAGTTCAGCGGGTATCCCTACCTGATCCGAGGTCAAAAGTTGAAAAAAAGGCTTAATGGATGCTAGACCTTTGCTGATAGAGAGTGCGACTTGTGCTGCGCTCCGAAACCAGTAGGCCGGCTGCCAATTACTTTAAGGCGAGTCTCCAGCAAAGCTAGAGACAAGACGCCCAACACCAAGCAAAGCTTGAGGGTACAAATGACGCTCGAACAGGCATGCCCTTTGGAATACCAAAGGGCGCAATGTGCGTTCAAAGACTC
>NZ_LMUW01000222.1:44241-82085 GCF_009765735.1 Xenophilus sp. L33 | reverse complement strand
GCGAGACTGCCGCGGGTGCAGGCGCAGAAGGCGCAGCAGGCGCCATCGGCGCGACGGCGACCGGCGCGGCCGGCGCCGGCGGCGCGGCCACGCTCACCTGTTGCGGCGCCGGGCCGAACACCGACACGCGTTCTTCCGGCGTCATCGACTGCGGGCAGCGGGTGCCGGTCATCTCGAGCGCGGCGCGCGCGGCCGGGTCCATGCAGTCCATCGCCAGCGAGGCGGCCTTCATGCCCTTGTTCCAGAGCTCGCGGCTCATCTTGAGGCGCTTGCATTGCTCGTCGGTCCAGGTGGTGCCGAAGCTCAGCCCGATGCCGGGGCCGTTGGCGCCGGCGCTCGAACTGCCCATGCAGGTGTCGTTGCTGGTGGTGAGGTTCGGACCGTTCACCGAGGGCACGTTCTTGATCGTCTGCGTGCCGCTGTAGTTGATGTTGGAGGTCACGTTGGCTGGGCTGTCGAAGGTGACGGCCTGGTTCACGCCCTGGTTGTTGCCCTGCAGGTTGCCGAGCGCGGTGCCGGAGGCGGTGGTCGAGTTGGTCTGCGCCATCGCGCCCATCGACACCAGGAGCAATGCGACGAGTGCTGTTCTTTTCATGAGAGTCTCCGCTGTGTCCCGTTCCGACCCGGGGAGGACCGACCGGCCCTCCCCGTTTCGCCGATCAGTTGCCGGCCGATGCACCCGAAGTGGCGCCGCCGACGTTCAGGCCGCCGGTGCCGCCGAGGGCGGTGCCGACGCTGAAGTGGCCGTCGGTGTTGGTGCTCGTGGAGCCCGACCCGGAGTTGGCGTTGGCGGTCGGGAAGGCACCGTTGTGGGCCGATGCATTCGCGCCGTAGCCGGAGATCGTGGTCATCGTGCCGCCGGCGATCGCGCCGCCGTTGCCGACGCTGAAGGTGCCCGCGTTGTTGTTCGTGTAGGCACCCGCGGCGCCACCGGCCGACGCGTTGGTCGGCGTGCTGGAGCCGTTGACGTTCGACGCACCCGAGATCACGCCCGCACCGGCCGTGGCGTTGGCGCTGCCGCCGGCGATGCCGCCGCCGGAGGTCAGGGCCAGGCTGCCGACCGTGCCTTGCGTGCCGACCAGGCCGTCGGCATGCGCGCTGGAGTTGTGGCTGTTGCCGCTGGCACCGGCCGAGCCGCCCGCGAAGGCACCGGCGGTGGCGCTGTTGACGCTGAGTGCCGAGCCGTTGCCGATGCTGGCCGCGCTCGAATTGGTCGAGGTCGAGGCGCCGGCGCCGGACGCGGTGAACGCGCTGGAGGTGTTGCTGACCGTTGCCGAGGCAATGCCCACCAGCATCGTCACAGCCAGGCCCACGATGCTTTTCTTCGCGATGAGAGTCGTCTTCATGATTTTTCCTTTGGGTTGATCCAACACATCTCGGTTCGGCCGAGTCCGGGTTTCAGGTCAAGAGCGAAGGGGTTTCGCTGTTGCCTGACCGAAGTCTCGTGACTGGATGTATCGACGCCAATGACCGAAAAGCGCTACTTCGCAATGATGAGAATCCCGGCGAAATGCGAAGGGCAAGCCCATCGGGATCGAGGCTGGTGCGTCGGCCGATCGGCTTGGTGCATGTGCGGCACGCGGCGGTGCACCGCCCGGTTTTCATTGGGAAAACGGGTGTCGAAGCAAGCCTTCGTGGTGCATGCGCTTCGATAGGCCGCTGGGCCTAGGGCACGCGCGGTAGGCCGACCGCGATCTACGTCGGCGTTGACGCGAGTGCATCCGGCTCTGTTACGGTCGAGTGGCCTATGTCCACTTGTAAGATTTGTAATTGCAGTCTCGGACAGTGAATCGACAGTGCCATCTCTCTCCTTTCGGGAGTGACCTGGTTCACATCGACAATGCGATTGCACTTTTCATCTCGACAATTCGAATCACGGAATGCCCATGCGTCAGCTCTCGTGCGCTCTTGCCGCCTTCGTTCTGGCGTTCGCCGCCGCCACCGCCCAGGCGGAGACCGGCTTCGGCGTCGGGCCACAATACGACACCGCCCACGTCTATGTCGCGCCGGAAGACTTCGACCGCTTCGTCGCCAGCCTGGTCGCCACCTTCGGCGGCACGACGTCCAGGCAAGGCGTCTTCAGCGTGACCCCGACGCCGAGCAGCACGATGTCTCAGCTGGTGCTGACGCCCGCGGGCAGCGTGTCGGTCTTCGGCTTCAAGACGCCGGTGCCGTGGCCCTTCGGCGCCGAACGGACCGGCTACCTGGTCAAGGACATCGACGCCGCGGTCGCGGCCGCGCGGCGCGCCGGCGCCGACGTGCTGGTGCAGACCTTTCCCGACCCGATCGGCCGCGACGTGGTGATCCAGTGGCCCGGCGGCGTCGACATGCAGCTCTACTGGCACACGACCGCGCCGGCCTATCCGGCGCTGGCCACGGTGCCGGAGAACCGGGTCTATCTCTCGCCCGACCGCGTGGGCGCCTTCGTGAAGAGCTTCCTGGC
Source organism: Xenophilus sp. L33 (assembly GCF_009765735.1). Taxonomy (GTDB): domain Bacteria; phylum Pseudomonadota; class Gammaproteobacteria; order Burkholderiales; family Burkholderiaceae_C; genus Variovorax. The sequence continues at coordinate 79,642 of NZ_LMUW01000222.1, read as the reverse complement.
CTTCTCGCACGGCAAGCTGATGTCGGACGAGCCGCATGCGCCGGGCATCGAGATCGGCCGGCCCGGCGAGAGCTTCCGGCGCCTGCGCATCGAGTCGGCCTTCGGCAAGCTCGCGGTGCAGGTCACCGACGGCCACCTGCCCTATCCCTACGGCCGCGAGACCACCGGCTACGACGTCGCCGACCTGGCCGCGACGCTGGACAAGGCCCGGGGCGCCGGCGTCGTGGTGCTGGTCGAGCCCTTCGCCACCGAGGGCCGCGAGTCGGCCATGGTGCAGTTCCCGGGCGGCTACGTCGCCGAGATCCACCAGCCTCGCTAGACGTCCCTGACCAGGCGGAATCCCAGGTGCGACATGGGATTGAACGGATCGGAGCCCCGGCGCGCACTCGGTCGGTACGACTGGCAGTAGTCCTCGTTGCACAGGAAGGAGCCGCCCCGGATCACCTTCTTGGGCGCATCGGGCGGCACGCCCGGGTCGGCCGGATCGAACGAGTCGGCCGGGCCCTGCGGGTCGGTCAGCGTGCCGCCGTCGGCCAGCTTTGCCTGCGAGCGGAAATAGTCGGCCCGATACCAGTCGGCCACCCATTGCCATGCATTGCCCGTCATGTCCGACAGCCCGTAGCCGTTGGCCGGGAAGGAGCCGGCGGCGGTCGTGTCCGCCGCGCCGCCGGTCTCAGGCTTGACAACGGGGAAGGGACGCTTCTTCACGTCCCAGATGTTGGCCTGCGGCCTGCCGTCCTTCTCGAGCCGGTCGCCCCAGGCATAGGTGGCCTGGTCGAGGCCGCCGCGCGCGGCGTATTCCCATTGCGCCTCGGTCGGCAGCCGCTTGCCCGCCCAGCGGGCGAAGGCGACGGCGTCCTCGTGGCTCACCTGCACCACCGGATGGTCGGCCTTGTCGGCGATGTCGCTGCGCGGGCCGTGCGGATGACGCCAGTCGGCGCCCGGCACATAGGTCCACCACTGCGAATAGTCGTCCAGGCGCACCGGACCGGCCGTGCCGGTGAACACCATGGCGCCCGGCACCAGCAGCGCGTCGTCGGGACGCGCCGTGCCCGGCGGCAGCTGCACGCGCAGCGTCTCCCAGCCCGGCTTCTTCTCGGCCGTCGTGACGTAGCCGGTGGCGGCCACGAACTTCGCGAACTGCGCGTTGGTGACGTGGGTCACGTCCATCCAGAAGGCGGGCAGCGAAACCCAGTGCGTAGGCCGCTCGTTCGCCTGCGCCAGCTTGTGGTCGCTCCCCATCAGGAACCGGCCGGCGGGCACCTGCGCCATGCCGAGCGGCGCGTCGATGCCGTCGCTCAGCACCACGCGGTGCGGCTTCGGCGCGCCGAACCAGGTCACGCCGAGGAAGGCGCCGCCGCCGACCACGGCCACGCCCGCGGCGCCCGCGGCGGCGGTCAGCACCGAGCGACGGTTGATCGCCGCCATCTCAGTAGATCGCGCTGGACGGCTTGCACTTGCCGCCGTGCTGCTGGATCAGCGCCAGGTCGGCGAAGTCGGTCTTGCCGTCGAGGTTGAAGTCGAACATGCTCGACAGGCCCCAGGTGCGGTTGATGCGGGTCCACAGGCTGACGTCGGTGCTGTCGACCTCGCCGTCGATGTTGCCGTCGCCGATGCAGGGCGGCTGCGAGGCCAGGATGGTGTCGAGCTGCGCGCTCAGCTTGTCGTAGGTGGCCAGCATCGGGCCGGACCACGTCGACTTGCTCGGCATCAGGTCGAGGCCGGCCTTGTCCAGCTTCGGCGTCGGCACCGCCTGGTCGACCGCGTAGAACTCGTCCGCGGTCACCGGGCCGCCGGTGTCCTTGGTCGGGTCGTAGGTCTGCACGGTGTTGCGCACCAGCTTGTAGTCGTCGTTGCGCACGGCGATCGCGATCTCGGGCTCGATCGGCGTCAGCGGGACGCCGGCCTTGAATTCGGACTGGTTCACCTCCCAGCAGCTGCGGTAGCCGACGCTGGCGGGATGGTTGGTGGGGATGACCGAGGCATCGCTGTAGCCCGGGCCCCACCACACGCCGGCGTTGTCCTCGCACGGGCCCTTGTCGAACACGCTCTGGGTGCAGATCGACGCCACCTCCTTGCCGGCGATGACCGTCTTGACGATGCAGGCGCCATTGCGCTGGCCGTTGGCCTGCACGTTGTAGCCGCCCTGCGTGAAGTTGACCGAGCGGATGCTGGGCTGGCTGGCCTGCTTGAGGTAGGGCATCAGCGGCGCGGCGTCGATCGTGCGAGGCACCGAGGCCGGCACGTCGATGCCGGCGATCTCGCCGAAGAGCTGGAAGACGTCGACCATGTTGGTCATGTGCTGCACGTCGCGGTCGGGGCTGGCGACCCCGTTGCCGGCGACGATCAGCGGCACCCAGACGCCGGTCTGGTAGGCGGTCGACTTGGCGCGGCCGATGTCGAAGGGTTCCTTCACCGCGTTGGCGAAGGAGCCGTTGTCGCCCACGATCACGATCACCGTGTTGTGCGCCTTGGGGTCGTAGGCCAGCGTGCCGTCGGTGTTGCGGGTGGCGAGGCCCGTGTCGACCAGCAGGCGGCCGAATTCCGAATCCACCGCTTCGGTCATGCGGTTCGAGATCACGCGCTGCGGCTCGAAGGTGTCGCAGTTCAGGTCGTCGCCGGGCACGCCGGACACCAGGGCGCCGGGCGCCTGCTGATAGGGCGTGTGCGCCGCGCTGTAGCTCACGGTGGCCATCCACGGCTGCGCGCCGGAGCGGCTCTTGATCCAGTCGATAGCCGCCTGCGTCTCGATGGTGGTGCGATAGCCGCGGTTGCGCGGGTCGGTGTTGGGCGGCGTCTGGATGCCCTTGGCATCGGCGATGACCAGCGGCGACACGTAGTAGGCATTGGCCTTGGTGAAGTCGAGCCCGGCCGGCAGCTGGCTCTGGCAGGCGCCGCCCGGCTTGAAGATGCCGCCCTGGGTCAGGCACTGCTTGCCGGGCGAGTCGCCCGTTGCCGACACCGCGGTGAGCGGGGTGCAGGTGCTGTCGGCGTGGTAGCAGGCGCCCGAATCGGATCCGCCGGCGGCCGCGCCCGGCACGAAGCCGCAGGCGTAGGTGCCGACGGCGGCCACGCCGCCCGCGGTGGTGTCGATCGACGCCGGGCCGCCGCGGATCCAGCCGTAGAAGTAGTCCCAGCCCAGCTGGACCGGCGTGTCGCTGCCGTCCTCGTTGTTGTCGGGCCCGGCCAGGTGGAACTTGCCGAACATCGCGCTTTCGTAGTTCGCCTGCTTGAGCAGCTTGGGCGTGGTCATCTCGCTGTTCGAGATCTGCGAATTCGCCAGGTCGTACGGCCCGAGCGCCGCATAGGTGTTGGTGCGAAGCGGGTAGCGGCCGACGAACATCGCGGCCCGCCCGGGCGAGCACTCGGGCATCGACCAGGTGTTGCGAAAGCGCACGCCGGCGCTGGCCACCGTGTTCATGTTGGGCATCGCCGGCGGCGTGTCGCCGCCATAGCCGAACGACTGCATCTGGTCGATGCCGACGTCGTCCATGATCACGAAGAGGATGTTGGGTTTGGCCGACGTGGGTGCCGGCGTGCTTGCGCCGCCGCCGCCGCCGACCGCGAAACCGGAGTTTCCGGACGACCCGCCGCAACTGCTGAGCAAGGCGAGCGACAAGGCGCACAAGGGAAGCGCCGACGTGCGGCGGAAAACGGAATTGGCCAATGTCCTGATCGCTTTCTGGTGCACGGCCAAATCTGTTTGACGGTGGTCACTGTCCGACTCGCATCGTCAAGAAGACGCGTCGATTCTCACATGCGAATTTGCGCATTCAGGTGTGCGTCAGGAATTCTCGGCGCGAGATTGGCGTGTTCGCCACGGTCGCGCAGGCGCTGCGACTACCTATGTATTAACGAATACGGCTCATCGCTCCGACGACCGATCGGCGCTCGGGATCGGCAGCTCCGCGCGCAGGAATTCCAGGAAGCCCGTGACCACTGCGGGCAAGGTGCGGCCGAGCATCGTGTGCACCTCCACCGCGCGGTTGCGCATGCCCGGTTCGCGGATCTCCGCCGCATGCAGTTCGCCGCGCGAGACGCGGTCGCGCACCGTGATCTCGCCGGAGATGATCAGCCCGCCGCCATACAGCACGAAGTTCACCAGCGACTCGAAACGGTTGGCGGTGAAGACGGGTTCGAAGACCAGCCCGCGCTCGCTGCAGGCGATGTCGAAGAGCTGGCGCACCGTGTTGCCCTCCTCGGTCAGCGCGAGCGGGTACGGATGCATCTGCGCCAGCGTGACGGTGCGAAAGCGGGCCAGCGGATGGTCGGGCCGCATCACGGCGTAGACGCTCTCGGGAAGGCGGTACTCGACCCGGATGTCACGCACCGGCGTGCGGCTGAAAGTCAGGCCGATGTCGGCGTCGCCCTGCAGCAGCGCGGCGGTCACCTGCGCGGCATTGCCGACCTGCAGGTCGAAGGTGACTTCCGGGTAGCGGCTGCGCCAGGCCACGATGGTGCGCGGCAGGAAGCCGCTCGCGAACCCGGACGAACTCGCGATGCGCACCCGCCCCCGCTGCACGCCGCCGAGGGCCTGGATGTCGGAGACCACGCGGTCCGCGTCCATGGCCGTGCGTTGCGCATGCACCGCCAGCAGTTCGCCGGCGGCGCTGGGCACCATGCCGCGCGGCCGGCGGTCGAAGAGCGGCACCTCCAGCAGGTCTTCGAGGATGGCGACCTGGCGACTCACCGCCGAGGGGCTGACGTTGAGGCGCGAGGCCGCCTCGGTGACCGAGCCGCAGCGCACGACCTCGAGGAAGTAGCGCACGGACGTTTCCTGGAGGCGACGTGACTGCATGCCGGTTCTTGCGTTGCTTGAAACGCAACGATCTATCAAATATACGGCAATTGTCCTGGATGCAAGACGTCCCTATGCTTCGCCCGCGCCCCGCCACAGAAACAAAGTTGCAACGATCGAGGGCGCCTGGAGGAACCATGCGCGTTGCCGTCTTCGAGAGAAAAACCAGCGAGCTGCATTGCACGGTGGAGCAGTTGAACCTGCATTGCGACATCGCCGACGGGCGGCTCGATTGCGTGCCCTTCACCAGCGAAGCGTCGCTGCGCCGGGCGCTGCGGCGCGAGAGCTTCGACCTGCTGGTGCTCGACTCGGCCGCCTCCGGCGTGACCGGCGGCCTGCTGCCGGTCTGGCTGCGCCAGCTTCGAGGCGAAGCGGTCCCGATCCTGCTGCTCGGCACCGCCGACACCGGGGACGACATCGTCAGGGCGCTCGACCAGGGCGTGGACGACTACCTGTGCAAGCCCTTCCGCGGCGCCGAACTGGGCGAGCGAGCGCGCCGGCTGCTGCCGGTGGCCGGTCGACACGAGCAAGCGAGACTGGCGGCTTGAAGCGCGGGGCCTGACGCGGCACACGACCCGTCAGATCTTCGCGACCGCCATCCCCGAAGGCGACTGCATGCGCTCGCGCCGGCTCACCGTGTCGGCATGCATCGGCCGCAGGTGGTCGTGCAAGGCGAGCGCGGCCGCGCCGACCGCCGGCGCCCAGAGGCCGTGGCGTGCGGCGCGCACCGCCGGCGCCGGCATGCCGGCCGCTTCGGCATAGCGGTGGACGGTATCGATCGCGGCCTGCAGGAAGGCCGGATGCCGCTCGCAGGTCGAGCCGCCGATCACGATCGCGCGCGGATCGAAGGCGGTCCAGAGGTTCTGCAGCAGCACGCCCAGCATGCGGCCGGCCTGCCCGGCATCGACGCCCTCGCGCGCCAGCGCACGCGAACCGAAGAAGGCCTCGGCGCAGCCGCGCCGGCCGCAGGAACACAGCGGGCCGTCGACCTGCACGATGCTGTGGCCAATCTCGCCGGCCATGCCCTGCGCGCCGGTGAAGAGCCGGTCGTTCAGCACGATGCCGGCACCGACGCCGACGTCGCAGTCCACGAAGATCAGCGGGTCCTCGCCCTCGCCCGGCGAGAACTCGTATTCGCCCAGCGCCGCGACGTCGGCCTCGTTGCGCAGCTGCACCGGCACCCGCGGCAGGCCGGCCGCGGCGAAGGCGCCGATCAGTCCCGGCAGCAGGTCGACCCGGCGCCAGCCGAGGTTGGGCGCGAACAGCACGATGCCGCTGCCGTCGTCGACCGCGCCCGGCACGCCCACACCGATGCCGGTCAGGCTCAGTCCGCGCACCGCGATGCGGCGCCAGGCCCGCGCGCACATCGCCGCCGCCTGGGACGCGACCCGCGCCGGCTTGGGCGAGCGCAGCGCCGCCGCCTCGGTGTGCAGCACCTCGCCCAGGAGCGAGACGCAGGCGACCCGCATCGTCTCCACGCCGACCTCGACGCCGAACAGCACGCGCACGCCGTCGTTGATCGCCAGCGGCGTCGACGGCCGGCCGAGGCCGTCGGTCACGGCGACGCCGGCCTCGCTGAGCCAGCGGTCCTCGATCAGCTCGCGCACCAGCGCGCTCACGGTCGACTTGGTCAGGCCGCTCTCGCTCGCCAGGCGGGCCCGCGACAGGCCGGGCTGCGCCCGCAGCAGCCGCAGCAGCACGCTGCGGTTGATGCGCCTGAGCAGCTGCTGGTCGCCGATGGTGTTCACGGATGTTCGGCTTGCGCCTTCCCGGCCGGCCGCTTGCCCGCGATGATCATGCCGAGCACTTCGTCCTCGGTGACGTCGGTGGTGCGGTAGGTGCCGACCAGCTTGCCGTTCTTCATCACCGCCAGCCGGTCGCTGAGCGCGAACACGTCGGGCATGTCGTGGGTGATCAGGAAGATGCCGACGCCGTCGGCCTTGAGTTGCTTGACCAGGCCACCGACCATCGCGGTCTCTTCCGGGCCGAGCGCGGCGCAGGGCTCGTCCATGATCAGGATGCGGGCGTTGAAGTAGAGCGCCCGCGAGATCGCCACCACCTGCCGCTGGCCGCCCGAGAGCCGGCGCACCGGCACCCGGATGTTGGTGAAGTTCTTGTTGAGGCGCTGGAAGACCTTGCGCGCCTGCCCTTCCATGAAATGGTCGTCGAGCGTGTTCCAGCGCGTGAGCTTCTCGCGCCCGAGGAACAGGTTCGACACCGAATCGAGGTTGTCGGCCAGCGCCAGTGTCTGGTAGATGGTCTCGATGCCCTGCGCCTGCGCTTCCGACGGCGTGCGGATCTGCACCTTCTCGCCGGCGATCAGCGTCTCGCCCGAATCGATCGCATACGCGCCCGCCAGCATCTTCATGAGCGTGGACTTGCCCGCGCCGTTGTGGCCCAGCAGCGCCACCACCTCGCCCGGGTAGAGGTTGACGCTGACGCCGTCCACCGCCTGCACCCCGCCGAAGGCCTTGCGGATGTCGCGAAGCTCGACCAGCGGCTTCGTCGTGTCGATGGAGTTCATCTCAGAGTCCCAGCCGAGCATTGCACTCGCAGAGCCGGTAGAGACCGGCGCGAGGTGAGACCAGGGATACCGCGGAACCGGCTTTGCCGGGCCGCTGGTATCGCCCCCTCGAGGGGGCGCCGAAGGCGCTAAGGGGGTGTTCCATCAACTTTCTCCGAAGCGTTTGCGGTACAGCACGTCGAAGACGACCGCGACGATCAGCACCTGCCCGATGATCACCATCCGCTTGCCGATCGGCACGTCCAGCAGCAGCATGCCGCTGTCGAGCGACTGCATGATCAGCGCGCCCAGCACCGAGCCGAAGATTGAGCCGCTGCCGCCGGCCAGCGCGGTGCCGCCGATCACCGCCGCGGCGATCACGTAGAGCTCCATGCCGGTGCCGAGCGAATTGGTGCCGGCGTTGAGCCGCGCGATCGACACGATCGCCGCGATCGTGACCAGCACCGCCAGGAGGCCGAACAGCATCAGCGTGACCCGCTTGACCGGGATGCCGACCAGGGCCGCCGCGTCGGGGTTGCCGCCCATGGCGAACACGTAGCGGCCGAAGCGCGTGCGATGCACCAGGAACGACAGCACGATCGCCACCGCGGCCCAGATCAGCACCGGGATCGGAATGCCCTGCGGCGCGTCCTTGTTGGCGATCTGATAGCTGTTCATCGACCAGGCGAAGGCGACCAGCACCAGCACCGGCACCGCCGTGACGAGCAGGTCGACCACCAGCGGCTCGGTCGGCATCTCGTGGCGCTGGCGGGCGCGGCGCTTCTGCAGCATGCGCGCGAAGAGCAGCAGCGAGACCACCGCGGTCAGCACCGTGGTCGCGGTGACCCCGATGCCGCCGTCGTAGCCGCCGCCCAGGCTCTGGAAGAACTCGTCGGTGACCGGCTGGGTCTTGCCGTCGGCCACCAGGAAGGCGGCGCCGCGGAACGACATCAGGCCGCCGAGCGTCACGACGAAGGAAGGCACGCCGAGCACCGCGGTCAACGCGCCCTGGTAGAGCGACACCAGCAGCGCCACCGCCAGCCCGGCCAGGCAGGCGGTCGGCCAGGACCAGCCGGCGCTGTATTGCAGGTAGGCGATCAGCACGCCGACGAAGCCCATCACCGAGCCGACCGACAGGTCGATGTGGCGGGCCACGATCACCAGCACCATCACGGTCGAGACGATGCCGACGACCGCGGTCTGCTGGGCCACGTTGTAGAGGTTCTCCGGCGACAGGAAGACCCCGCCGGACAGCACGTGGAAGACGACCGCCATCACGACGAGCAGCACGCTCATGAGGACGAGGCGCAGGTCGATGCCGATGCGGCGCCACAAGGGCGGAGAGGACATGGAGACTCCCGGAAAGAAAGACGCGACCGGCCGCTGCGCGAGGCCGCGGCCGAGTCGCTGGCGATGGCAGGCTCGCGGGCCCGCCTACTTGCAGGCGGCCGGCGCGTTGGCGCCGCTCACGCCCTTGCACAGCTCGTCCTTCTTGATCCAGCCGGCCTTGACCACCACGTCGAGGTTGTCGCGGGTGATCGGCACCGGCGTCAGGAAGCGCGACTGCAGCGCGATCTTCTTCTCGCCCTGGTTCCATTCGGCGGCCTTCTCGGGCGCCTTGCCGCCGGCCAGCGCGACCGCGGCGGAAGCGGCCTCGCGGCCGAGCTCGCGCGAGTCCTTCCAGACGGTGACCGTCTGGGTGCCGAGCGCGACGCGGTTCAGCGCGGCGAAGTCGGCGTCCTGGCCCGACACCGGGATGCCGCGGATGCCCTTGGCCGACAGCGCCGCGATCGCGCCGCCGGCGGTGCCGTCGTTGGCCGCGATCACCGCATCGACCTTGTTGGCGTTCTTGGTCAGGATCTGCTCCATGTTCTTCTGCGCCTCCTCGGGCTTCCAGCCTTCGGTGTATTCGTCGCCGACGATCTTGATGTCGCCCGACTTGACCGCCGCGGCCACGATCTCGCCGGCGCCGGCGCGCAGGAAGTTGGCGTTCGGATCGGTCGGCGAACCCTTGATGAAGACGTAGTTGCCCTTGGGCGCCAGCTTGTAGACCGCACGCGCCTGCATGCGGCCGACCTCGACGTTGTCGAAGGTGATGTAGAAGACGCCCGGCGCCTCGATCAGCCGGTCGTAGGCGACCACGGGCACCTTCTGGTGCGTGGCCTTGTTGACCGCCGGCAGGATCGCGTCCTTGTCCATCGCCAGCACGATCAGCACCTTGGCGCCCTTGGCCAGCAGGCCGTCGATGTCGCCCAGTTGCTTCTCGGGCGAGCCGCCGGCGTCGGCGCTGATGTACTTGGCGCCGAGCTTCTCGAGCTGCGCCTTGATCGCGGCCTCGTCGGTCTTCCAGCGCTCTTCCTGGAAGTTGGACCAGCTGACGCCGACCACGGTCTGGGCCGAGGCGCCGATGGCGGCCAGGCCGAGGGCCAGCGCGGTGAAGGTGCTCTTGAACTTCATGGGGGTGTCTCCTGCAGGGTTCTATTAGTTCGGGTGGCAAACTAACTATTGCACGGCACGCCCTGTAAAGACATCCGGGGATTCCCGCGGTGCGTCGGCGATGCCTCCGTTCGACATCGTCCGTTCGCTGGATGGCGCGACCCGGGCGACTGCGCCAAGATCGCGCACCGTCTCTCGAAGGAGGTCCGCACCATGCCGATGTACATCATCGAGCGCAACTTCGCCGAGCAATTGAACCTGACGCCGGAGGACGGCCTGGCCGTCGCGAAGATCAACGGCGACGTCGGGGTCAACTGGCTCTTCACCTTCCTCAGCGCGGACAAGCGCAAGAGCTACTGCCTCTACGAGGCCAAGGACCCGGAAGCCATCCGCGAGGCCGCGCGGCGCGCCAACCTGCCGGCCGACGTGATCATCGAGGTGTCCCAGGCCTTCGGCAACGACCCGCATCCGCGCGCAGCCAAGGCTGCATGACGCCGCGTAGTCAAGCCTGACTATTTGCGCCGAAGGTGGCGCGGCATACAACCGATTCCGTGTCTGCGGGTCCATCCCGGGCGCGCCACAACCGGAGTCAAGCCATGTTGAATGCGCAATCCATTTCAGAGTTCGCAGCCGGCCTGCGCGGCCGGGTCGTGCAACCCGGCGACGCCGACTACGACGCCTGCCGCAAGGTCTACAACGCGATGATCGATCGGCGGCCGGCGCTCATCGCCTGCTGCCGCGACGTCGCCGACGTGATGCACGGCGTCGCCTTCGCCCGCGCGCAGTCGCTGCTGCTGGCGGTGCGCTGCGGCGGCCACAACGGCGGCGGCCTGGGCACCTGCGACCAGGGCCTGGTGCTCGACCTGTCGGCCATGAAGGGCATCCGGGTCGATGCCGAAGCGCGCACCGTGCGCGTCGAGGGCGGCTGCACCTGGAGCGACGTCGACCACGCCACGCATGCCTTCGGCATGGCGACACCGAGCGGCATCATCGGCACGACCGGCGTAGGCGGCCTCACGCTGGGCGGCGGCCTCGGCCATCTCACGCGCCGCTGCGGCCTCACGATCGACAACCTGATCGAGGCCGACGTGGTGCTGGCCGACGGCCGGCTGGTGGTGGCCAGCGCGTCGCAGAACCCGGACCTCTTCTGGGCGCTGCGCGGCGGCGGCGGCAACTTCGGCGTCGTCACCTCCTTCCTCTTCAGGCTGCATCCGGTCGATACGGTGTTCGCCGGGCCGACCTTCTGGCCGCTCGAGGATGCCGGCAAGGTGATGCGCTGGTACCGCGACTTCATCGGCGCCGCGCCGGAGCAGCTGAACGGCTTCTTCGCCTTCATGACCGTGCCGCCGGTGCCGCCCTTTCCCGAGGCACTCCACGGCAAGCAGGTCTGCGGCGTGATGTGGTGCTGCACCGGCACGGCCGCCGAGGCCGACGCGCTGCTGGCACCGGTGCGCGACTTCGGGCCGCCCCTGATGCACGGCGTGCAGCCGATGCCCTACCCGATGCTGCAGTCGGCCTTCGACGGCCTCTATCCGCCCGGCGACCAGTGGTATTGGCGCGCCGACTTCGTCGACGAACTGTCGGACGCGGCCATTGCCGCCCACCAGCGCTTCGGTGCGGCGCCGACGCCGAAGTCGACCATGCACCTCTACCCGATCGACGGCGCCGCGCACCGGGTCGGCCAGGCCGACACCGCCTTCGCGTACCGCGACGCGCGCTGGGCCCAGGTCATGGTCGGCGTCAGCCCCGACCCGGCCGACGCGCCGAAAATCACGGCCTGGACCAAGGACTACTGGAACGCGCTGCATCCCCTCTCGGCCGGTGGCGCCTACGTGAACATGATGATGGACGAAGGCGAGGATCGCATCCGCGCTTCCTACCGCGGCAACTACGAGCGGCTCGCGGCGGTGAAGCGGCAGTACGACCCGGACAACCTCTTCCGGGTCAACCAGAACATCCGGCCGCAATAGCGCTTTCGATCAACCGGGCAGCAGGCCTTCGCGATTGGCGAAGGCCGCCGCCTCGGTGCGGTTCGCGGTGTAGGTCTTCTCGAGGATGCTGCGCACGTGGTTGGCCACCGTGTGCTGGCTGATCGCCAGCACCTGGCCGATCTCGCGGTTGTTGCGGCCGATGGCGATCAGGCGCAGCACGTCCACCTCGCGATCGGTCAGGCCGCCGGGCCAGCTCGGCGGCGCGGCGATCGCCTCCATCAGCGCATCGATGCGCGGCGTCAGGGCCTGCATGCCGAACGCCGCGCTGTCGCTTCGGGCCGGCGGCAGCAATGCCCGGGCGCGTTCGAGGTCGCCGGGCCGGGCGCGACGACGCAGCATCGAGGCGTAGTCGTAGCGGCCGTGCGCGAGCCAGACCCGCGAGCCGCAGGCCTCGTCCACCGCCAGCGCGGTCTCGAAGTGGCGTTCGGCCGCATCCCATTGCTTCATCGTGCCGGCCAGCTGGCCCAGCAGCCGGTCGGCGCAGCCCAGGCAGGGGCCGCCGAAGTCGCCCATCGGGATCACGCCGGTGTAGGGCGCGAGCAGGCCATACAGCAGCACCGCGCGATCCGCGTCCTCGAGCCAGGCGCAGACCTCGGCGGCGAACAGCACCGTGGTAGTGGTCGCGGCGTCGGGCGCGGCCAGCGTGGCGGCGTTCCAGGGCAGGCCGTCGAATTCGGCGCGGCATTCGTCGCGCATGCCGAGCTCCGCGTAGAGCAGCGCCAGCCCGGGCTTCCAGGTCCTGGCATCGGGCGTGGTGCGCACGAAGTGCTGCAACAGCGGCTGGGCCTCGCGCAGCCGGCCCTGCTCGCGCCGGAGGCAGAACATCTGCATGCCGTAGGTGCTGGCCGCGATGTCCGCGGACAGGCGGCGACCGCTGCGAAGCGCCTCGACCGCCCAGCGCTCGGCCGCGTCGAAGCGGCCTTCGCTGATCGCGATCAGCGCCTCGACGTGGCTGCACAGGGTCTGCAGATAGGGCGAGCGGCTCTGCTCGCCGACCTGCAGCGCCAGCGCGATCATCCGCCGCACCGCGAGCACCTCGCCGGCCTGCACGAGGCCGTTCAGGAAATACGGGAAGGAGTCGGTCGCGGGCGCGAGGCCGGTGTCCTGCGCGATCGCCAGGCATTCCTTGGTAGCGGCCACGCGCACCTTCAACAGGTCCGGCCAGTAGACCGCGGCGGTGATCGACGCCAACGCCCGGCACAGGCCCGGCGTGTCGCCGATCCTGCGTGCCAGCGCCACCGCCCGCTGGTGGGCCTGGCGCGCCTGCTCGGCGCGGTCGGAGTAGACGTAGGCCCGGCACAGGCGCGCCAGCAGCTCGACCCGCAGCGCGTCCTCGGCCTGGTGCAGCACGGTGGCCTCCAGCAGCAGCAGCACCGCCGGCTCGCCGGAGCGGCCGGCGAGCACGCTGCCGGCCTCGTAGCCCGCGGCTGCGCGGGCGAACAGCTCGGGCAGGCCGCGCTCGCGCGCCAGCTCCGCCGCCTCCTGGTAGACCACGCGTGCCAGCTCGCCGGCGGCCAGCGCGATGTGCACTTCGCCGAGGCCCAGCAGCAGTTCGCAGCGCTGGCTTCCGTCGCGCGCGAAGTGCTGCGCCTGGATGCGCAGCGCCAGGCCGTGCAGGCGCGCCGCTTCCTCGAAGGCGAAGAGCCGGGCCGCGGCATCGGCCGAACGCCGCGCGTAGTCGAGCGCCTTGCGCACCGCCTGCCCCGCGCCGGCCTCGCTGAAGTGGTAGGCCAGCTGCGGCAGGATGCCGCCCTCGTCGTCGGCCAGCTGCTGCTCGAGCATCTCGCCGATGCGCAGGTGCAGCCTGGCGCGGCGCAGGCCCAGCATCTCGTCGTAGATCGTGTCGCGGATCAGCGCATGGCTGAAGCGGAACTGCTGCGATTGCGGCACCGGCTCGATCAGGCGCACCGCCAGGGCTTCCTCCAGCGCCTGAAGGATCTCGTCCTCGGACCGCTCCGCTTCGAGCCGCGCCAGCAGCGCGAGGTCGAAGCTGCGGCCGATGCAGGCGGCGGTCGACAACACCCGCCCGGCCCGCTCCGAGAGCCGGTTCAGCCGTTTGCCGATCACCTCGCGCACGCCGTTCGGTATGCGATGCAACAGCTGCTCGTCGAAACCGGCGGGCTGCGCGGCGCGCGCCTCCATCGCCAGGCGCAGCGTCTCCTCGAGGAAGAGCGGATGCCCCTCGGTGCGGGCGTGCACCGCGCTCATGAAGCTGGCGCTGGCCGCGCCGCCGCTGGCGGCCGTCATCAGCTGCTCGGCTTCCTCGCTGCTCAGGCCGGTCAGCTCCAGGCGCCGGAAGACCGGCGAGCGCGCCAGCTCGGCCAGCGTCTCGAAGAGCGGATGCTGGCGCGACAGCTCGGTGTCGCGGTAGGTGGCGGCGACCATCAGGCGGCTGTCTTCCAGCTCCGCGGCGAGGAAGGCGAGGAGCCGCAGCGAGGTCGCATCGGCCCAGTGCAGGTCCTCGAAGATCAAGAGCAGCGGTGCCCGCTCCGCGGCGAGTCGCCAGAAGCCGACCACTGCGTCGAACAACCGGAAGCGCGTCTGCGCGGTGTCGTCGGCCTCGGCCTCGGGCGGCGGCGCGCCGAGCTGGGCGGCCAGTTCCGGCACCAGACCCGCGATGTCGGCCAGCCCCCAGCCGAGCGCCTGCGCCGCCTCGACGCCGCCGCCGGCGCGCACGTGGCCGCGGATCAATTGCCGCCAGGGCCAATACGGCGGCGCGCCGGGCTCTTCCAGGCAACGGCCCCACAGCACCTGCATGCCCTTCGCCTCGGCCTTGTGGGCGAGCTCCTGGGCCAGCCGGGTCTTGCCCATGCCGCCCGATCCCGACAGCAGCACCACCTGCCCGCGGCCCTGCCAGGCGTTGTCCAGCGCGTTCGTCAGTTGCGCCATCTCGGCCCCGCGGCCGACGAACAAGGCCGCCGGACGCGCTGCCGGAGCGGCTCCGACGAGGGCACCCGGAACGGCGGCAAGCTTCGTTGCCTCGCTCCGCGCGTGCTGCGCATCCCGCAGCGCGAAGACATGCACCGGCTGCGCGATGTTCTTCAACCGGTGAATCCCGCGGCTCGAGAAGGCGGCGTCGATCCGGCCGGCGACGATGCCGCGCACCGCCTCCGAGACCGCGACGCCGCCAGGATCGGCCAGCGCCTGCAGTCGCGCGGCGACGTTCACGCCGTCGCCGTAGACCGTGCCATCGGGCTTCTCGATCACGTCGCCGAGGTGGATGCCGATGCGAAAGCGCATCCGGCGGCGGCTGGCGCCATCCTTGTCGAGCGCGAGCGCCTGCTGGATCGCCTGCGCCGCCTCGACAGCGCCCGCGGCGGTCTGGAACACCGCCAGCACCGCGTCTCCGGCCATGTCGATGACCCGGCCCTGGTGCCGTTCGATGCCGGCGCGGAAGGCCTGCCGCGCGGCGTCCAGCGCGGCGACGGTGGCGCGCGGGTCGTCGGCCATCAGGCGCGAGAAGCCGGCCGCATCCGCGGCCAGGATGGCGGTGAGTCGTTGACTGAGGGAGGGATCGGTCACGTCGCTCGCCGGCGGCGCCGGAATGCGTCGCACAGGACCGAGCAGTATGTGGGGCCGGCCGCCGGCTCGTCAAACCTCGCCCGTGGGAGGCGCGCCGGCCTCAATCCAGCGCGAGGCTGGCGACGAGCGCCTGCAGATCCGCCTGGCGGTCCAGCGTCCAGCAAAGATCGAGCGTGCGCTTCACGCGCTCGGCGCTGAAGCGGTCTTCGGCGAAATCGCGAAACTTGGTCTCGATCGCGGCGTCGGCCAGACCCGTTCGCGGATTCTCCTTCGTGCCGAATTCCTCGCTCAGCACTTCGCCGGTCTTCAGCATCACCGTCACCCGGTTGGCCAGCGAAGGCATGTTGGCCGCGAGGACCGGATCCTCGTGCACCGTGATCTTGTCGATGAGCCGCAAGACCTCCGGATCGGCGAGGCGCGACGGGTCGTAGCTCGCGCGCGTGATGGTGCCGTCGAGGAAGGCGCGGGCCACGGTGTAGGGCAGGCTGTGGTCGGCCGTCTCGCGCGTGGTCGGGCGCCACTTGGCCTTGTCCTTGGCGAGGAACTTGAAGCCGACGTCGGTGGTGTCGACACGGATCGACTCCACGGCGTCCAGGCTCGCGAGCATCGGCCGCAGCGCGAGCGCCGCCATGACCGCCGTCTGCATCTCGCCGTTGGTGGGGTAGAGCTTGGTCTTGGCCTGCTTGATGAGGAAGTCGCGGCTGGCGCGCGTGCCCAGCTTGCCCACGTCGAAGTCGAAGGTGCCGCTGACCTGCGCGAAGAAGCCCATCTCGCCTTCGAAGATGTCGGAGGGCCCGGTCATGCCGTGCCGCGCCAGGTAGGCGCAGAAGACGGCGTTGCGGGTCGCGTTCGCGGCCGAGGCGCCCTTCCAGCCCGAGAGCTCGCCCGAGCGCACCTGCCGCATCGCGATATGCCCGTTGAGCGCCATGCCCAGCGCATGGACGAGCTGCGGCGGCGTGAGCGCGAGCAGCTTGCCGACCGCCATCGTCGCCGCGATGGTCACGAAGTTGACGTGGTCCCAGCCGCGGCGAAAAAGGCATGCGGCGTCCTGGAACCGCATCTGCACTTCATAGGCGATGACGATCGCCAGGATCAGGTCCTCGCCGCCCAGCCCCTCGGCCTCGGCGACCGCGACGCAGGCGGCGATGCTGTCGCTCGGATGCCCGGGCTCGAGGCTGAAGTAGCCGTCGTTGTAGTCGAGGAAGCGGACCATCGTGGCATTCAGGAAGGCCGCGACATCGGTCGCGACCTTCCTCTTCTCGAAGAAGATGGTCGACGGCCCCTCGGGCAAGGTCAGCGCGAAGGCCCTGATGCTGCGGGCCGGCGGGCTGTCCATGCCGCCCAGGGCGCAGCCCAGGCTGTCGACGACGCGCTGCTTCGCGGCATGCACCGTGTCTTCGTCGAGATCGGCGTAGCCGAGGGAATGGACATGTTCGGCGAGTCGTTGCGCCAGGTTCATCGAATGCTCCAGGGTCTGGGGTTTGAATGCGCAGCCGAACGCGGTCAACCCGAGCGCGCCCGCAGCCAGCCGTCGATCCAGGCGGCGACCTCGAGGTTGTTCCTCTCGACCATCAGCATGTGGCCGTTGCCGTGGATGCCGACGTCTTCCAGCCGCACGAAGTCGTGCGCGACGCCGGCCTGGCGCAGCCAGGTCGAGGTGCCGTGGTCGTATTGCGCGTGGTAGGAGGCCTCGCCCGTCAGCAGCAGGATCGGCAGGTCCTGCAGGTTCGGCAGCTGGCGCGCGGGCGACTGCTGCTGCCAGCAGGCGAGCAGGCCGGGCGCGTCGGGCGCCTGCTGCTTCTCGAGCCGCAGTTTGTCGGCCTGCGCGATGGGCGGCGCGTAGGTGATCGGGATGTCGCTCACGCCCCAGGACTGCTGCCTGCGGCTGCCGGTGACCGGCGACGATTCGATCGCCGGGCCGTTGGGCTCGACCGCCACGATGGCCTTCACCGCCTGCGGCCGGGCATCGGCGATCAGCCAGCCGAAGGGGCCGGCCTGCGAATGCGTCAGCAGCACGGCCGGCCCGATGCGGTCGAGCAAGGCCGCTCCCGCCTCCTGCATCTTGCGCTGCGTCTCGGCTGCCGATTCGAGGTAGCCGACCTGGCTGGCGAAGAACTGGTCGAACGCCGGATCGCCGCGCCGGCCCTTGCCGCTGCCCTCGCCCGGCCACTGCGTGTGCAGCCGGGCCTGCGGCCAGCCGTCGTGGCCGGCGGTGGCGGTGAACAGGCCCTCGACCGTGGCAACGTTCATGGCCCGCATCGGTCCGTCGAGGTCGCCGTGCCAGGCGGAGCGGCCGCGCGAGGGCTGGTCGACCAGGTAGACCTCCCAGCCCTGCTCCACGAACCAGGGCGCCCAGCCTTCGCGGCCGTCGGGCGTGGTCATCCAGTTCATGGCGGTCTGGCCGGCGCCGTGGAACATCACGATCGGCCAGGGGCGCGTGGCCTTCGGCGGCCGCAGGTGCTCCACGTACATGGCGCCCTGCATCCGCTCCTTGCCGCTCTCGCCGACGTAGCGGCCGCCGACGAAGAAGGAGCGCCGCATCGTCAGCGCAGCTCGACGTCCAGCAGCCGGATGTACTGCTGGCCGCCGTGCATGTCGCGCTCCATCGCGCCGCCCTGCGGATGCCGGCGCGGATACGAGATCTTCAGCACCGCCAGGTCGGGCACCGCAAAGCGCTTGACCTGCGCGGCGTCGACATCGAACAGCGCCGCGATCGCTGCCGGTTGCAGCGCCGGCGATTCGGCATGGCGATCGAAGCTCTCGCGGTCGGGAAAGGACAGGTCGATCGTGATCCAGAACGGACCGGCATTCTTGGACCGCACGTGGCGGCAGACTTCGGCGAGCTTAGGCATGCTGCAGTTCTCCGGCTTCGACATGAACGGTGCGGACCAGCTCCAGCGGATGGTCCACGTGCACCACGTGGTTCAGCATGAATTCGTACACCGCGCCGCGCTCGATCTCCGCCGGCGAGAACGGGAAGGCGTAGCTGGGCAAGGGCGTGTCGGGGTCGAGCGGCATGTGGAAGAACATCGGGTTGCAGGTCTTGGCGATCTGCGTCGCCAGTTCCTGGGTGGCCGCGGTGGCGACGAACATCAGGCCGATCTCGCGCGGCGCCGCGGCGCCCGCCTCGACCGCGACGCCCGACACCGCGTTCCAGCCGTAGGGCCGAAGCGAGATGTCGAAGCGGCCGGCGCGCTCGCCCATGGTGGCGTGCACCCGCTGGACGAGGTAGTCGTGCATCTGCGCGATGAAGCGGTCCAGCTCGGCCAGCACCTTGCGGTCCTGGATGCCGACCAGCATCAGGGTCTGGAAGGCGCCGCGCGAGGCGCCTTCCAGCTTCATGGTGTAGGGCTTGGGCACGAAGCGCGCGCCGCTCGCCTGCACCACGCGCGCATCGACGGCGACGTAGCGGGCCTGCCGCACGTCCAGCACGCCGCCCGGCTCGACCAGCTCGAAGGGGTCGCTGTTCTCGTAGAGCATGTGGGCCGAGACGGTCTGCGGCGTGCATCGGTTGTCGGCCGCCAGCGGCTCGACCTCGAAGGCGTCGTGGCCGACCCGGATCATCACGCCGCCGTCGCGGGCATTGACCGCGCAGAGGCCGCCGCATTCGGCGATCTTGCCGGCGTGCCAGGCGGCGCCCGCGCCGGCCCCGCGCATGAGCGGCACCGCGGCCAGCACCGCGGTGTCGGTGGTGCGGCCGCCGAGCACGATGTCGGCGCCGGCCTCCAGCGCGGCGACGTAGGGCTCCGGCCCCATCAGCGCGACGATGTGCTCGCAGCGCGCGAAGAGCGCCGGATCGGCGTCGACCATCGGTGCCAGCGGCGTGATGCGGCCGGCCGCGGCCTTGGCCTTCATCAGCGCCGGCGCCTGCTCCGAATAGAGCAAGGCGATGCGCGGATGCAGGTCGTGCTCCTGCGCGATCTCCAGCGCGATGTCGCGCATCCAGTCGAGCGCGGCGTCGCTGCCGGAGGTGCCGCAGGAACCGATCAGCAGCGGGATGCCGGCGCGGGCCTGGGCCCGCATCAGGATGCCCAGGTCGGTCTTGACCGCGTCGCGCGAATACTTCGGCCGCCCGGTGGCCAGGTAGGCGGGGCCGCTGTCGGTCGAGCCGGCGTCGCAGGCGATCGCATGGGCGCCGGCGGCGAGGCCCGCCGTCACGTCGGCCTCGCGCACGCCGGCGCCGAGCGCGCCGGTCGGCACCAGCACGTCCACCGTGTTCTTCAATCGTTCGGTCATCGGGTTTCCTCCACTTCGAACAGGCGCGCGATGGCGCCGACATCGCGGCATTCCTCCAGCCGCAGCAGCTCCTCGAAAGAGGCCGCGACCTGCGCCTCTGGCAGGAGCCGGCCGGCGCAGTCGCTGTATTTCTCGAACATCTCGGCCTGGCTCATCGGGTCCTTGCCGCCGCGGCCGAGCTGGTGCGGCGCATGCGCGTGCAGCGTCTTGCCGTCGCGGGTGACGACGGTGATGTCGGCGGCCATCTCGTTGCCTTCCTCGTGCGAGTCGGCGGCCTCGGTCGGCGGGTAGGCGGCCACCGAGGTCTTCGCCAGCAGTTCGCGAACCGCCGGCTCCAGGAAGGCCTCGCCCTCGAAATGGCGCAGCCGGGGCGCACCGTCGATCAGCGCCCGCGCGGTCGCGTACTGGATGCTGAACTTGGCGCCGAGTGCCGACTGCGGGTTGGGGTTGTGGGTGTGCGGCAGGCGCCGCCGGTTCGTCTTGATCTCGATCGTCTCGACATCCCGCGGCACGAGGCCCTGCGCGCGCAGCGCCAGCATGCCGCGCACCGCCGGATGGGTGCTGCCGCAGCACGGGAACTGCTTCACGCCGACCGACTCCTGCTCGACCTCCAGGCCATCGCCGACACCTTGCAGCAGTCGCTCCGGATGCACGTTGGCCAGGCCGTCGTAGGCGGCGAACCAGCCCTGCTTGTGCTCCAGCGCGCCCGGATTGGCGGTGAAGCCGCCCTGCGCCAGTTGTGCCGCCATGAGGCCGTTGCGCACGCACTGGCCGACGTGCAGCGGCTTGGTCATGGTGCCGAAGTTGGCCTTGACGCCGGAAGCCAGCGAAGCCGCGATCGCCAGCGCGGTGGCGGTGGCCGGCACGTCCAGGCGCAGCAGCCGGGCGGCCGCGGCCGTGGCGCCGAAGACGCCGATGGTGCTGGTCGGATGCCAGCCCCGCTCGTAGTGGTCGGGGTTGACCACGTGGCCGATCCGGCACTCGGCCTCGAAGCCGACCACGTAGGCCTCGAGCAGCGCGGCGCCGCTCGCGCCGAGCGACTCGCCCAGCGCGAAGATCACCGGCACCAGCGTGACCGAGGGATGGCCGCCCATGGCATGCGCCATGTCGTCGTAGTCGGCGGCATGCGAGGCGGTGCCGTTGATGAAAGCCGCTTCGAGCACGCCGGCGCGGCGGCGGCCGCCGAGCACCAGTGCGCGGCCCTGCGTGCGGTCGCCGGCGAGCGCCTGCTGCAGCACCGACACCACCGGCTCGGTGGCGCCGAGCAGGCTGACGCCGATCGTGTCGATGATGCAGTCGATGGCGACCCGGCGGGCGCGATCGGAGAAGTCGGCGACCTTCAACGTCGCCAGATGGCCGGCGAGCGCGAGCGCGATGGTGGAGGTGGATGTGGCGGTGTCGCTCATGCCATCAGTCCTTGGCCGGCACGGTCTCGAAGCTGTGCGTGCCGGTGCGCGAAGGAAAGCCGCCGCGCACCGCGCCGCCGGTCTGGTCGCGGTAGATGCCGGACATCAGCGGGCTCAGCGCGCGGGTGTTGGGCATCGCGAGCCACATGCGCAGCAGATGGCGCTTGCGGTCTTCTTCCTCGAAGTCCTCGAACTCGGTGCGCGCGTGGTAGGTGACGTGGTTGTTCAGGAGCTGGATGTCGCCGGGCTCGAACATCATCGAGAAGTGGAAGCGCGGATCGTTGGCCAGGTCGTTGACCAGCGCGACCGCTTCCAGCTGCTTCTCGGTGAGCGGCGGCAGTTCCGGGAAGTTCTCGTGCGCGGCCAGCACGTGGGTCCAGATGTGGCGGCAGGAAAACCTGCCTTCGTGCTCGGTGTAGATCGGCTGCTCGTAGTAGGGCGACTCGCCCTTCGCCTCCTGGCCCTTCCAGCTCCAGTAGAAGGGCTTGTACAGCTCGGCCAGCAGGTCGGGCCGGGTGGCGGCGATCTCGTTGCGGATCGCGACCGAACTGCAGATCATCGAGCGGCCGCCGCTCTTGGCGGTGCGCATCACGATCAGCGCGACCACGTCGGCGGTGTCGGTGTGGAAGCCCAGCTTCTGCCTGGACATGTAGCCGCGGCCGGTGGCGCTGTTGACGTCCTGGCCGAAGTTGCGCACGTCGCCCAGCAAGTCTCCCTTGCTGCTCTGCGACACCGCGGTGCCGAGGTAGAGGCCCATGCCCCAGTACATCAGGCGCAGTTCGTCGCGCGTGTATTTCTGCGCCGGCAAGCCGCGCAGCACCACCAGGCCGCGGCCGTTCTCGAGCCGCTCCTGCACTTCGGGCACCAGCTTGTCGAAGACCTCGAGCTTGAAGTTCTGCCGGGTCAGCCGGTCGATGGTGATGCCGGCCGCCATGGCGGTGCGCAGCGCGTTGTCGAGGTCGGCGATCTGCGCTTCGCCGAGCTGGATCATCCATTCGCCGGGCTCGGCGAGGTCGGCGGCGCGCCAGTTGGAGGGGCCGTGATAGGCGTCGGTCATGGTTGTCTTCCTTCGATGGGGTGATGGGCGAACTGGAATCGATGCGTCGAATCTAGCGACTTATTCCGAAGGTGTCCAGATGGTATACCACGTGGACGCACAAAATATTCCTTGGCTATACTTGCGTCATGAACACTCCAACAAGCGCGCCGACGGGCGCCGCCGACCTGCCCGAGGAACCCGCTCTCGCCCTCTCCGACATGGCGCACAAGGCCCTCATGGGCATGCTGCTGAACGGCGAGCTGGCACCCAACGAAGTCATCACCGAGCGGCAGATCGCCCTGCAGCTCGGCATCTCGCGCACCCCCATGCGCGAGGCGGTGCGCCGGCTCGAAGGCGAACGCTTCCTGGAGCGGCAGCGCAGCGGCGCCCTGGTGGTGCGCGCCCTGCCGCTGGAGGAATTCATGCACATCCTCAACGTGCGCCGCCTGCTCGAGGGCGAGACCGCCCGGCTGGCCGCGGGCCGGGTGCCTGCGGACGAACTTGCGCAATTGCGCCAGCGCTTCGAGGCCGCCCAGCAGCTGCCCGAGGACGTCATCACGCCGGAGTTCAAGGCCACCGACCGCGACCTGCATTCGCTCATCGGGCAGTGCGCTGGCAATCCGGTGCTGCAGCAGATGATCGAGGACCTGCGCACCCGCACCTCGATGTTCCGCTTCGGCCGCCTGCCGCAACGCCGCAAGACGGTCTGCGCCGAACACCTGGCCATCATCGACGCGCTGGCCGCGGGCGACGCCGAACGCGCACGCCAGGCGATGCAGGACCACATCGACCAGGTGCGGCTCACCATCCTCGCCCGGCTCGGCGGCCAATAGCAGTCGCCAGCCGCCAGCCCCGCGCCGAGAAAAAACACAACGAGAGACAACGCCCATGACACCCATCGCCAGAACACCGCGCGACGTCGAGGCCGCGCGCCGCATCGAAGCCCGGCTCGACCGCCTGCCCGCGTCGCGCCATCTGTGGTTCCTGGTCGCGCTGCTGGCGCTGGGCGCCTTCTTCGAGGCCTACGAACTGTCGCTGACCTCGCTGGTCTCGCCCGGGCTGGTGAAGAACGGCGTCTTCCTGCGCGAGCACGGCCTGCTGGGCCTGCCCGATCAGGCGGCCTTCGGCGCCGCGACCTTCCTCGGCATGTTCGCCGGCGCGCTGCTGGTCGGCCGCTACGCCGACCGGCTCGGGCGCAAGCTGGCCTTCACCTATGCGCTGCTGGTCTACACCGGCGCCACCCTGCTGATGGCCTTCCAGACGGAGGCGCTGTGGGTCGACGTCTGGCGCTTCGTGGCCGGCATCGGCCTGGGCGCCGAGATCGTCACCATCGACGCCTACATCGCCGAGATCGTGCCGGCGCGGCTGCGCGGCCGCGCCTTCTCCTTCGCGGTCTGCATCCAGTTCCTGGCGGTGCCGGTGGCGGGCGCGCTGAGCCTGGTGCTGGTGCCCTATGCGCCCCTGGGCATCGAGGGCTGGCGCTGGGTCTGCTTCATCGGCTGCGCTGGCGCGCTGCTGGTCTGGATCACGCGGCGCAGCCTGCCCGAATCGCCGCGCTGGCTGGCGCAGCGCGATGCGGCGTCGCTGGCCCGCGCCGACCTGATCGTGACGGAGATGGAACGCAAGTGCTTCGGCGAGGCGGCCGCCGCGCAACTGCCGCCGCCGGCACTCGAGGCTCCGGCAGCGGGGGCGAGCCCGGCCGCGACGCGGCTCTTCGCCCCGACCTGGCGCAGCCGGGTCGTGATGATGACGATCGTGCAGGTGCTCACCACCATCGGCTTCTACGGCTTCAGCAACTGGCTGCCGACCCTGCTGGCCGCGCAGGGCCACACGCTCGTCAAGAGCTTCGAGTTCACGCTCTACATCAGCCTGTGCTATCCGCTCGGCCCGCTGCTGTTCATGCTCTTCGCCGACCGCATCGAGCGCAAGTGGCAGATCGCCGGCGCCACCCTCGCCTCCGCGATCCTGGGCCTGGCCTTCGGCCAGCAGAGCAGTTCGCTGGGCCTGATCGTCTTCGGCACCGCGGTGACCATGGCCAACCTGCTGATCGCCTACGGCACCCATGCCTACCAGTCGGAGCTGTTCCCGTCGGCGATCCGCGCCAAGGCGATCGGCTTCGTCTATTCGTGGGGCCGGCTGGCGGCGGTGTTCTCCAGCCTGATCATCGGCTTCCTGCTGCAGGAAGCAGGCACCGACGCGGTGTTCATCTTCCTCGCCGGCACCTTGGTCGTGGTCTCCGTGCTGGTGTCGCTGATGGGCCCGAAGACGCTGGTGCGCAAGGGCAAGGCCGAACGGCTCGGCGCGGTCGCGCCGCTGCGGGCCGAGCCGCACCGCTAGACTGCGACGATGACCTCCTCCGCACCCCGCATCGCACTCGTCACCGGCGCCAACAAGGGCATCGGCCTCGAGATCGCCCGCCAGCTCGCCCGCTCGGGCCTCCGTGTGCTGCTGGGCGCACGGCAGGTGGCGCTCGGCGAGGCCGCGGCGCTGCTCCTGAAGGACGAAGGGCTGGAGGTCGGCGTCGTCCATCTCGATCTTGGCCGGGCCGACACGCTGCGGGCCGCCGCCGAGTCGATCCACCGCGCGCACGGCCGGCTCGATGTGCTGGTCAACAACGCGGGCATCACCGACCCGGCCGACGGACCGCCGACGCAGGCTTCGATGACCGCGGTACGCCGCATCTTCGACACCAACTTCTTCGGCACGTTCGAAGCGACCCAGGCGATGCTGCCGCTGCTGCGCAAGTCGTCCGCGGGGCGCATCGTCAACGTCTCCAGCGGGCTCGGCTCGATCGCGCTCAACGCCGATCCGAACTCGCTCTTCGCGAGCTATCGGCTCGCCGGCTACAACACCTCGAAGACGGCCTTGAACATGCTGACCGTGCAGCTCGCGGCCGAGCTGGCGGACGCCGGCATCAAGGTCAACGCGGCCGACCCCGGCTACACCGCCACCGACCTGAACGGCCATCGCGGCACCCAGACGGTGGCCGAGGGCGCGGTCGCAGCGGTGCGGCTGGCGCTGCTGCCGGACGACGGTCCCAGCGGCGGCTTCTTCAATGCGGCCGGGCCGCAGCCCTGGTAGCGTCAGCTTCCGGTCAGGACGCCTAGAATCCCGCGCATGCGGGCCCGCCTTCCCTTCTTCCTCACGCTCGGCCGCCTCGCGCTCGTCGGGTTCGTGCTGTCGATCGGCGTCGCGATCGCCGCGCCCTTCGTCCAGCCGGTGTCGATGGAACTGGTCTGCTCCGGCGCGGGGCCGGCCAAAGTGATGGTGAACGTGGACGGCGACGTCCACGAGATGGGCGCGGGCCCGATGGACTGCGCGCTCTGCCTGCCCGGTGGCGCGCCGCCGCCCGCCGTGCTCGCGCCCCTCGCCGCACCGACCGTGCAGCCGCTCGGCCGCAGCGTGCAGTCGATTCCCGCGGCCCGCCTCGCCTCGCGCGTGTCGGCGCCGCTGCCGCCGCGCGGGCCGCCCTCGCTCGCCTGATTCCGACCGTGCCGTCGCCGGCGTCCCGCCACAGGGGTGCCCGGATTCGGCGTCCTCGTTGTCAGATCGGCGCGCTCGAACGGCGCCGCAAGAGCCTCCTTCGCATGAACAAGACACTCGCGCCGCTCGCGCTCGCGGCGGCCTTTCCCTGGTTGCCCGCGGCCGTGCTGGCCCAGCAGCATCCCACCGCCGACGACACGCCCGAGCGCATCAAGTCGCTCGGCGTGGTCACCGTGACCGGCGGCCAGCCGACCTCGCTGCCGACCCGGATCCCGACCACCATCGAAGGCATCACCGGCGAAGAGATCGGCACGCGCATCAACGCGACCGACAGCGAGGACGCGCTGAAGTATTTCCCGAGCCTTCTGGTGCGCAAGCGCTACATCGGCGACTACAACCACGCGATCTTGTCGACCCGCGCCTCGGGCACCGGCAACAGCGCACGCTCCGCCGTCTACGCCGACGGCATCCTGCTGTCGAACTACCTCGGCAACGGCATCGCCAACGGCACCAACTTCGCGCCGCGCTGGGGCCTGGTCACGCCCGAGGAGATCGAGCGTGTCGACGTGATGTACGGGCCCTTCTCCGCCGCCTACCCGGGCAACTCCGCCGGCGCGGTGGTCGACTACGTCACGCGGATGCCTTCGCAGCTCGAGGCCCACGTCGCCACCGGCTTCCAGTCGCAGCCGAACAGCCTCTACGCCACGCACCGGACCTTCGACAGCTGGCAGGGCAGCGCATCGCTCGGCAGCCGCAGCGGCGACTGGTCGTGGTGGATCGACGTGAGCCGCGGCGAGAGCGAAAGCCAGCCACTCACCTTCACCACCGCGACGGTCGCGTCGGGCACGCCCGGCAATGCGGGCACGCCGGTGACCGGCTTCGTGCCTGGGCTCAACACCACCAACACGCCCTGGTACATCCTGGGCACCGGCACGCAATACCACACGCTGCAGGACCACGCGAAGCTCAAGCTTGCCTACGACTTCACGCCGACGGTGACCGCGAGCTACACGCTGGGCTACTGGCAGAACACGTCGGAAGGCAGGCCCGCGACCTTTCTCGCCAATGCCTCGGGCCAGCCGGTGTACAGCGGCCTCGTCAACATCCTCGGACGCAGCTACAACCTTGCACCGACCGCCTTCCCGCTGACCAACGACGACCAGACGCAGTGGATGCACGGCCTCTCGGTCAAGAGCCACACCGGAGACGAATGGGACTGGGAGATCGCCGCCAGCGTGTTCGACTACGGCAAGGACCGGCAGCGCGCACCGACGGTCGCGCCGCCGCTCGCCTACGTCGGCGGCGCCGGCACCTTGCAGGACCAGGGCGGCGGCGACACCGGATGGAACACGCTGGCCGCCAAGGGCACCTGGCGGCCGCAGGGCATCGGCGGCGCGCACATCCTCGACTTCGGCATCGAGCGCGATGCGTACAAGCTCGGCATCCTGAAGGACAACGTACTGGGCAGCTGGCTCGACGGGCCGCCGACGACGCTGGTGAGCGGCGTCGGCGGCGACAGTCGGACCCTGGCCGGCTGGGTGCAGGACAGCTGGGCCTTCGCACCGCGCTGGAAGACGGTGCTCGGGCTGCGCATCGAGGACTGGCACGCCGACAACGGCTTCAGCGCCAACGCGGCCAGCCGCCTGGCCTATCCCTCACGAAGCGAGACCGACGCCTCGCCCAAGGCGGCACTGGCCTACCAGTGGGCCGCCGACACCGTCCTGAAGGCCTCGATGGGGCGTGCGGTGCGCTATCCGACGGTCGGCGAGCTGTACGGCGCGACCTCGGGCGGTGCGCTGTCCTTCATCAACAACCCGAACCTGAAACCCGAGAAGTCGTGGACCGAGGAGCTGTCCGCCGAGAAGGACCTCGGCAACGCCCTGGCGCGCGCGACACTGTTCCACGAGATCACGAACGACGCGCTCTTCAGCCAGGTCGTTCCGGGCTCGAACCCCGCGGTCTCGACGGTGCAGAACATCCGGCAGGTGCGAACCACCGGTCTCGAACTGGCCTATTCGGGCCAGGACGTGCTCGTGCGCGGGCTCGAGATGGGTGCCAGCGTCACCTACGCGAACTCGAAGACGGCAGAGAACCCTGCCTTCCCGGCCAGCGTGGGCAAGTGGCAGCCGCGCGTGCCGCGCTGGCGCTCGACGGTCTTCGGCACCTACAAGCCCGATGCCCGCTGGTCGTACACCGCGGCGGTCCGCTACAGCGGCACGCAGTTTTCGACCCTGGACAACAGCGACGTCAACGGCTTCGCCTACTTCGGCTCGAGCCGCTACCTCACGCTCGACCTGCGGGTGCGCTGGCGGATCGACCGGCAATGGTCGATGGCCTTCGGCATCGACAACGCCAACAACCAGCAGTACTGGAACTTCCATCCGTATCCGCAGCGCACCTGGAGCGCGGAGCTACGCTGGGACCTGTGAGCGTTCCGGCTCCAGCACCATGAGTCCGGCCGCGGTGTTGGAGATGGGAATGTGATAGTTGGCGTGCACCTGCCGCACCGCATCGGGCAGCGCGCCGCGGGCGACCATCCAGTTCAGCAGCTCCACGCCCTGGGTGCCCGCGAGCCGCACCAGGTCGACGGTGCCGAACGCGGTGGCCCAGCGCGGATCGGTGCGCATGCTGTCCATGAAGCGCAGGTCGAAGTCCTTGTTGATGAAGCCCGCACGCTCGCCGTCGAGCTGGTGCGACAGGCCGCCGGTGCCCATCACGACCACGCGCTCGTCGCCCGGCCAGGCCTGCACCGCACGGGCGATGGCCTGGCCCAGCCGATAGCAGCGCGCCGCCGACGGCAGCGGCGCCTGCACCGTGTTGACGCTGACCGGGATCACGCGCACCGGCCAGCGCATGTCGGGCCAGCACAGCGCCATCGGCAGCATCGACGCGTGATCGAGGAACATTTCCTGGCAGGTGGTGAGGTCGAACTCGTCGGCGACCAGCGACTCGATCAGGTGCCAGGACAGGGCCGGGTCGCCCGGCAGCGGCGGCAGCCTGGCGATGCCCCAGCCTTCGTCGGCATTCGGGTAGTCGGGCGCGGCACCGATCGCGAAGGTCGGCATCTTGTCGAGGAAGAAGTTGAGCCCGTGGTCGTTGGAGACCAGCACCATCACGTCCGGCCGGACGTCGGCGAGCCATCGGCGCACCGGCGGAAAGCCGTCGAAGAAGGGCTTCCAGTAGGGGTCGTCCTGCAATCCCTTCTCGATGGCTCGGCCGATGGCAGGCACGTGGGACGTGGTGATGGCGCCGACGATGCTGGCCATGCTCAACCCCTCGCGGCCAGCAGCCGCGCCTTGAACTGGTCCTTGGTGAGCCCGGTCTGCTGGGCGCCGATGTCCTGCATGTCGAGCCCGAAGATGCCCGCGAACTTCGCCAGATAGTAGGCATTGCCACCGGCCTCGATCAGGCGCAGCACGTTGCGCTCGCGAATGGCCTCGCGTTGCTCGGGGCTCAGGCCGTAGGCGGCGCAGTAGGCGTCCTCGTCGGCGACGAAGGCCTGGCGATTGGCCGCGTGATTGAACGAATAGCACATCTTGTTCAGCGCGTAGCCCTTGCGGGCCTGCACGCCGTCGAAGATGACGGTGCCCGGTACGGGCTGTCGCGAAAGGAGAACTGGTTCGATAGGCATGGCGTACCGTAGCCGCTTCGGGATGCGGACGCCTTGACCTGCGTCAAGCTCGCGCCGGGTGCGGCGCTACACCGTCTCGCGCTGCTCGAAGCGCTCCGGCATTGCGTCGGCGGCCTGCGCCTCCGACTGCACCACCCGGTCGACCCGCGCGCCCGCGGGCCCGGCCTTCGCCCATCGCACCATCTCCTCCACCGCCGCGGATGGCCCCGCGAGCAGGGCCTCGACAGTGCCGTCCCGCCGGTTCCTCACCCAGCCGCGCACGCCCGCCGCCTCGGCGGCTCTCGCCATCGACCAGCGGTAGCCGACGCCCTGGACCCGGCCGTGAATGATCAGGTGGATTTGCGAATGGGACATTGCGGCACTTTACGCACGCCGAAGCGCTCGCGATCGAAAGCATTGCGTAAATCTTTCTAACTACACCCTTCAAATACCGCACTCTGTTCGTGCGTTCCGTCACTTGACGGCATCGTCCAACCAGCGCCCTTGCAACACATCGCCCTGCCGGAACGGCGCCTTCGGCCGACACTGAACGCACCACTTTGCATCGCAAGTCAATGCGCCCCCGGGGCGCAGCGATGACCAAGGAAAAACCCATTCCAAAAGGATTCAGAGATGCGCCGGCCTTCACTTCACTCGGAGTCTCGTCACTGGGCTCGACGAGCCCTTCCCATCCTTGTGGGCGTGCTCGCCCTGTGCGCCGCGAGCGCCCAGGCCGTGACCTTCCAGGTCACGGCCACGGTGCTCAAGGCCTGCGTCATGACCACGCCGGCGACGCTCGCCTTCGGCCCCTACGACCCCTCGAGCGCGACACCGCTGGCGGCCACCTCGGCGTTCACCGTCATCTGCACCTACAACACGCCCTATTCGCTCGGCATGAGTGCCGGCGCCAGCACCGGCGCGACCGTGACCACGCGCGCCATGACCAGTCCGACGTCGGCCGCCAGCCACAACCTGCTGAGCTACGGCCTCTTCAAGGACACCGGCCACGGCACCAACTGGGACAACAGCACCACCGGCACCGGCTACGTGGCCACCGGCGTCCTGCAGAACTACACGATCTACGGCCAGATCCCGACCGGCCAGTTCACCGCCGCGCCGGCCACCGACTACGCGGACACGATCACGCTGACGCTGACCTACTGATCGCCCATGAACCCGCGCTGGCGAATCGGCCGACCTCTTCCCGCACATGGCTCGAATGCCGGACTGGCGTTCGCGCTCGCACTGGCGCTGGCGCTCGCGCTGCTGCCCTCGGTCGGCTGGCCCGTCACCCTGCAGGTCGCGCCCCTGCGCGTCGCCCTGATGCCCGGCCACCCGGTCGTCGCGATGACCGTCGGCAACGGCGACGATGCGGAAATGGCGGTGCAGGCCGAGGTGTTCGCCTGGTCGCAGGAAGACGGCAACGACGTCTACCGGCCGACCACCGACGTGCTGGTCAACCCGGCCATCTTCAGGCTCGCGCCGCAGGGCCAGCAGATCCTGCGGGTCGGCCTGCAGGTGCCCGCCGGCACGGTCGAGCGCAGCTATCGGATCTTCCTGCGCCAGTTGCCGGCGCCCGCGAAGCCCGCGCCGGAAGGCACCGGGCCGCGCCTGCAGACGCTGCTGCGCGTGGGCATCCCCATCTTCGTGCCTCCGCAGGGCGGCGCCGCCAGCGACCTGCACTGGCATCTCGAAGCCGATGCGGGCCGTGGGGCCGGCCGCTACGACCTGGTGGTCGACAACCACGGCACTGCCCACGTTCAGCTGACCCGTGTCGCGGCGACGAAGGTCGACGGCGGCGGCGCCACGGTGAAGAGCCTGTCGCACTACGTGCTGGCGGGCCAGTCGACGGTGGTGCCCATCGAGCTGCCGCCGCTGGCGGCCGACGCGAGCCTGCGCATCGAGGCACAAGGCGACGACGTCGGCGCCACGCCGCCGGCCGTCGTGCAAGTCCCCCGTGTGCCTGTCGCGATCTCGCGCTGACGCCGCGCAATCCGACGCATCGAAACTCGCGTGCCGGCCGCCGGGCCGGCGCGCGGCGCCGTGGCTGCTGTCGCTCGGCCTCTGCTTCGCCGCGGCCGCCTCGGCAGCGGAGCCTGCGCTGCCGGAGCCGACGGCAGCCGCCGGCGCGCAGGTCGTCTTCCTCGATGTGCTGATCAACGGCGAGCCGGTCGAGTCGCCGCGGCCGCTGCTGCGCCGCGGCGACAACGTGCTCTTCCCGCGGGCCGATCTCGATGCCTGGCACCTGCTGCTGCCGGGAGCGCCGGCCAGCGTGGTCGACGGCGTCGACTACTTCGACCTGTCCGGGCGCGCCGGCACCCGCATCGAGGTGGTGGAGGCGACCCAGACCGTGCGGCTGGAGGTGCCGGTCGACGGCTTCCAGGCGGCCGCGGTGCAGAGCCGCGATCCGGCGAAGGCCCGCGTCTCCGCGTCGGCGGCCGGCGTCTTCCTCAACTACGACCTGGCGCTGCAGGCCGGCGGCGGCGTGCCCGCCTATGGCTCGGCCCTGCTCGACGGCACCGTCTC
The DNA here is from genome assembly GCF_009765735.1 of Xenophilus sp. L33. Lineage (GTDB taxonomy): Bacteria > Pseudomonadota > Gammaproteobacteria > Burkholderiales > Burkholderiaceae_C > Variovorax. The sequence continues at coordinate 48,092 of NZ_LMUW01000222.1, read as the reverse complement.
GGGCGACTGGGGCCTGCTCGACAGCAGCGTGCTGCTCGGGCGTCCGCAATACGGCTTCGGCCAGATCGCCACGCGGCTGGAGACCGCCTACCACAACGACGACCCCGACCGCCTGACCCGCCTGACGCTGGGCGACTCGATCGCCCGCAGCGCCGACTGGTCGGACCCCTTCCGCTTCGGCGGCGTGCAGTTCGGCACGCAATTCGGCCTGCAGCCGGGCTACATCGCCTACCCGACGCCGACGCTGCAGGGCGGCGCCGCGCTGCCTTCGGCGGTGCAGGTCTACGTCAACGACATGCTGCGCTACCAGGGCCAGGCCGACGCCGGCCCCTTCACCGTGCCGAACGTGCCGGTGCTCACCGGCGCCGGCGACATGCGCATCGACGTCACCGACTCGACCGGGGTGCAGCGCAGCGTGACCACGCCCTACTACGTCAGCAGCCATCTGCTGAAGAGCGGCCTCTCCGACTATTCGGTGGAAGCCGGCTGGACCCGGCTCTACTACGGCCAGCTGAGCAACGACTACAGCCAGCCCTTCGCCTCCGGCACCTGGCGCCGCGGCCTGAACGATGGGGTCACCGTGAGCCTGCACGGCGACACCACCCGCCACAGCCAGACCGCGGGCGGCGGCGTCGCCTGGGTGTGGGCGCCCTGGGGCGAATTCGCGCTCGACGCCGCCGGCAGCCACAGCGACCAGCTGGGCGCCGGTCACCTGGAGCGCGCGTCCTTCACCCGCCAGAGCGACGAATGGACCTTCTCCGCCAGCCGCCAGGCCGCGAGCAGCGGCTTCACCCAGGCCGCCTGGCAGGACGGCGTGGAACACGTGAGCGTGCAGAACCAGATCTTCGCCGGCCGCACGATGGGCCGGCTCGGCTCGATCGGCGCCAGCTACACCCAGCTGCGCTACAGCACCGGCGAACGCATCGCCGTGGCGTCCGCCAACTGGACCATCGCGGTGATCGGCGGCGCCTCGCTCAGCACCTACGTCGCGCGCACGCGCGACGACAACCCGTTGGCGCTGCCGGGCGCCGGCTTGCGCAACCAGACCTCCATCGGCTTCATGCTGAGCATGCCGCTGGGCGAACGCCGGAGCGCCTCGCTGTCGATCCAGCGCGTCGACGGCCACGGCAGCGCCATCGCCGAAGCCGACCAGACCGCGCCGACCGACATCGACGGCGGCATCGGCTGGCGGGTGCTGGCCGCGACCGGCGACAACGCCCGCTCCGAAGCCGACGTCGACTGGGCCGGCCGCTACGCCAATGCCTCGCTCGACGTCGCCAGCACCGGCCACGACGCGGCGGTCCGCCTGCTCGCCAACGGCGCGGTCGGGACCGCCGGCGGGCTGTTCTTCGCGACCCGCCAGACCGACGACGCCTATGCGCTCGTGACAGTCCCGGATTCGCCTGGACTGGACGTCTACCGCGAGAATCAGCGCATGGGGACCACCGACGACCAGGGGCGCGCGATCGTGCCCGGCCTGCACGCCTACGAGGCCAACCGCATCAGCATCGACACCGAGGACCTGCCCATCGAGGCGCAGATCGAGAAGGACGTGCTGCAGGTGGTGCCGCGCACCCGCGGCGTGGCGCTGGCCCGCTTCGACGTGAGCCACCCGAAGACCGCGAGCGTGGTGCTGCGCCTGCCCGACGGCGCCTTCCTGCCGGCCGGCACCGAGGTGCAAGGCGCGGGACGGGCGGCGCCCTTGCTGGCAGGCTACGACGGCGCGCTCTACATCGACCATCCGCAGGCCGGCGAGCGCTTCGAGGCGCAGGGGCCGCAGGGCAGTTGCAGCTTCACGCTGGGGCCGGCGAAGGACTGGAGCCTTCCGGGCGCCACCGCCGCCTACGTCTGCGCGCCGCTGCGCCAAGGGGCACCGCGTTGACCGGCCGACGGCGTCGCGACATCCGCGGCCTCGGCGCGGCGCTGCTCGTGCTGGCGGGCCTCGTCGCGGCGCCCTCGGCCCATGCCAGCTGCCTCGCGATCGGCCTCGTCACCTGCACCGCGACCGTCAGCGCCTCCCCCTTGCCCTTTCCGAACTACAACCCGAGCACCGGACTGACCGACGACATCACCAGTTCGCTCACCGTCACCGCGACGGCAGCGGGCGTCGGCGTGCTCACCACGGTCGGCTTCACGATCAGCATGGATGCGGGCCTCACCGGCTCGATCGGCGTGCGCCAGATGACCGGCGGCAGCGGCGGGCCGCCGCTGGCCTACAACATCTACACCTCCAACGGCTACGGCCAGGTCTGGGGCAACGCCACGGTGAGCGACAGCCTGAGCGTGCTCGCCACGGTGCTCGGCTCGCAGATTTCGCGCAGCTACACGATGTACGGCCGCATTCCGGCCAGCCAGTACGTGTCGTTCGGCAGCTATTCGGACACGGTCACGATCACGGTGAACTACTGAGGTCGGCGGTGCCGGCCGACGTGCCGTCCCGAACCGGGCCGTAGCATCGTGCAGGGGCGCACACCGCGCGCCATCCATGGAGTCTTCATGACCCTCCGCGCCAGTTCCTCGGTCCTCCTCCTGGCCTGCTGCGCCATCGCCAGCGGCTGCGCCACCCGCACGCCGCCGGCGACGATCAACGGCAAGCCGCCCCTCATCGGCGGCTTCATGTCCCCGCAGCCGGCACGCACCGCCTGCATCGATGCGGTCGTGCGGGAGTTCAAGGTGCCGCGCGGCGGCGTGAAGCCGACCAGCGACATGCAGACCCTGCAGGACGGCATCTACGTCGTCACGCTCGATGTGGGCGACGGGCGGCCGCCGGTCAACTGCACCGTCAACGAGAACGGCAACGTCTCGGACGTGGTCAGGGCGCGCTGAGCGCGGCGGGTGCGGCAGGTGTCGAAGGCACGGAAGGCGCCGGCACCAGCGTGCTGCCGGCGTCCCTCAGGAGCCGCTTGAATTCGGGCGACGCCGCGATGAGGGTTCCGGCCGCCGCGCGCAGCCTGTCGACCGCCTCGGGCGGCAGCGAGAAGCTGGTCGGCTGCTGGTTGAGGTAGGCCATCTCGTTCTTGTCCGCCAACGCCGAGAACGAGACGTCGATGGCATAGACCTCGGCCTGAGGCGTGCGCATGGCCGCGGCGATCGCCGGGTCCTTGTTGCCGGCCATGGCGACGGAATTGCGGATCTGGCTCATCGTCTGCCAGCGCGCGGCCGTGTCGCGCAGCAGCTCCACCGCCTCGAACGAATAGCGATCGATCGGCACGCCGCTCGATTTCAGCAGGATCTGAACGCTGCCCGGCGGCGACTCGGACTTGTCCCAGTCGGTCGGCGGCGTCGACAGCGAATTGACGATGAACACCACGATCCGCTTGGTGCCGTCGAGCGGCGACGGCTGGCCGGCCTCCTGCAGCGCCTCGAACACTTCCAGCGAATCGAGCACGCCGCGCATGCCGAGGTTGTCCGAGACACCGCCGTCGACCAGGTGCAGGAAGGGGCGCTCGGCACCGTTGCCGAAGTCGGCGATCGACTGCAGCGAGCGGATGGCCCGCGCGGCCGGCCGCGGCGGATGGTCCGTGTCCATGAAGATGCCGGCCCACGCCGGCGGCTTGGCGCCGCAGGTGCCCCCGTAGTTGTTCAGCGTGACCGGCGACAGCACCACCGGCACCGCCGACGAGGCAGCGGCCGCGCGCGACAGCGGCACCGCGTCGAGGTCGGCGCAGAGCACGTCGAACACGCCCTGCTGGAAGACCAGCCGCGAACCGGTCGAGATGTCGGTGGCCGACGCCAGGATCAACGGCCCCTTGCCGCGGTCCAGGTCGCCGAAGGTGGCGCCCTTGAACAGGATCTCGTCGTAGAGCTGGGCCGCCAGCTCCGAGCGGCCCCAGCCGGCCGAGGAAAGGCGA
>NZ_LMUW01000222.1:42045-44231 GCF_009765735.1 Xenophilus sp. L33 | reverse complement strand
ACAGCTGGTCGCCATAGAGCCCGTAGGCCAGCGCGGTGAAGCTGCCGCCCGAGACGCCGGTGATGACGTCCACTTGGTCGAGCAGGCGGCCTCGCCTGCCGTCGGGCCCGACGACCTCGGTGCGGCGCAGGTATTCGAGGACGCCGTACGAGAAGGCGGCAGCGCGCGTGCCACCACCCGAGAAGGCCAGGATGACCAGGTTGTCCTTGTCCTTCACCCTCGCCTGGCGCGTCTCGAAGCGATAGCCGCGCGTCGGATCGGCCTGGGCGATCGGCGGATTGACCGGACGGACCGCGGCACAGCCGGCGATCCACAACAGGCTGGCCGCGAGGCCCGCCTTCAGGCAGAGGTATGGAACGCGCTTCAACGGCTTGCTTCTCGGGCGGCGGGGGACATCACGCGAGCTTAACTTGCCGGGATGACTCGCTTGTGGCAGGGGCGCCTCAGCGCCTCAAAGCGCCCGGATCAGAATGCCGCCGAAGATGAACAGCCCGGCCGCCGACATGATCAGCGCCATCACGAACGAGGGCTGCACCAACCGCATTGCGCGCCGTTCGCGCAGGGTCTTGAAGCGGTACCAGTATTCGATGGTGCCCATGACCATCGCCACCGTGCCGAGGCCGGTCAGGAAGAGCCCGATGTCGCGCGGCGTGGTGGCTCGCCGGAAGTGCTCGCCGGATTGCGCGAAGCCTTCGAGCAGCTTGTAGATGGTGAAGCCGAAGCTGATCATCGACAACGCGGTGCGCACCCAGGCCATCAGCGATCGGTCGGCCGCCATCACGGTGCGGTCGATGGCCAGGTTGGTGTTGAACTGCGCCGATTCGCTGGATGACATCGGCGGCAGCTTCGACGATGGCGCAGAAGATTTTTCGTCAGTCATAGCCGCGCCTCACCTTCCCCCGGAACACCCAGTAGACCCCGCAGGTGTAGACCAGGATCACCGGCAGCACCACGACCGCGCCGTAGAACAGGAAGCGCAGCGACGCCTCCGGTGCCGCCGCGCTGCCGACCGTGACCGCGTACGGGACCATGAAGGGCCAGAACATCACCCCGAGCGTGAGGTAGGCCGCGACCATGAAGAGCACCGTGAGCAGGAAGGGCAGGCCGTCGCGCGTCCCGGCCCGCGCGCTCGTCACCACGCCGATCAGCGCCGCCACCGAGACCACCGGGTACGCGAAGCCCCAGGGGCGTGCGCGCAGGTTGCTCTGCGCCACCGCGTGGTTGTCCACGGTCAGCGCCACGGCGAAGGCCAGCGCGAGCACCACGAACACCGCCAGCGCCAGCCACGGGATGCGCCGCCGCGCCCAGTTGCGCAATGAATCCTCGCTCTTGAACACGATCCAGCCCGCGCCCAGCAGCGCATAGCCGAAGACCAGCCCGATGCCGGTCAGGATCGCGAAGGGATGCAGCCAGTCGAGCGAGCCGCCGGCGAATTGCCCGTTGGCGTCGACCGGCAGCCCGCGCATGAGGGCGCCGACGGCCGCGCCCTGCACGAAGGCCACCACGGTCGAGCCGATGAAGAAGCCCCAGTCCCAGAGCCAGCGCATGCGCACCGCGCGAAAGCGGAACTCGAAGGCGATGCCGCGGAAGATCAGCCCCACCAGCAGGAGCAGTACCGGCAGGTAGAAGGCGCCCATGAACACCGCGTACACCACCGGGAAGGTGGCGAAGAGGCCGGCGCCGACCACCACCAGCCAGGTCTCGTTGCCGTCCCAGAAGGGCGCGATCGCATTCATCATCTGCAGGCGGTGGCTCTCCTCGCCGGTGGCGCCGAAGAGGATGCCCACGCCCAGGTCGAAGCCGTCCAGCACCACGTAGAGCAGGATCGAGAAGGCGATCACGACGGCCCAGAAGAGCGCCAGGTCGCTGGGCGGCGGCCCGGCGGCGGCGGCGCTCATGACGCTCGCGGCATTCATGGCGCCCTCCCCGCCGGCACATCCATCGCCGTATCCGCGATCGTCTCGGTGCGCGCCGCGATCGCCAGCGGCCGGCTGCCGGTGACGCCGCCGGTGGCCAGCGGCTCGCCGCGCGGCCCGTCGCGCAGCAGCTTGTAGATGTAGTAGATGCCGAAGGCGACGAAGAGCCAATACACCACGATGTAGACCAGCAGCGAGGTCAGCACGTCCGAGCCGGTGAGCGCCGGCGTGACGGCGTCGCGGGTGCGCAAGAGGCCGTACACCACCCAG
>NZ_LMUW01000222.1:41526-42035 GCF_009765735.1 Xenophilus sp. L33 | reverse complement strand
CGCCGCGCGGCCCGTCGCGCAGCAGCTTGTAGATGTAGTAGATGCCGAAGGCCACGAAGAGCCAGTAGACCACGATGTACACCAGCAGCGAGGTCAGCACGTCGGCGCCCGTGAGCGCCGGCGTGATCGCGTCGCGGGTGCGCAGGAGGCCATACACCACCCACGGCTGGCGCCCGACCTCGGCGGTGTACCAGCCGGTCAGGATCGCCAGGAAGCCGCTCGGAAAGGACAGGAAGGTGGCCCACAGGAACCAGCGCGAAGTCTCGAGCGCACCGCGCCAGCGCAACAGGTTGCCCAGCCACGACACCGCCAGCATCAGGAGGCCCATGCCGACCATCAGGCGAAAGGCGAAGAAGGGAATCAGCACCGGCGGCCGGTCTTCGGCCGGGAAGGATTCGAGGCCGACCTCCGGCGCCGTCAGGTTACCCGAGGCGATCAGGCTGCCGAGCTTGGGCACGGTGATCGCATACAGGTTGCGCTCGTGCGCCGGATCGGGAATGGCGATCAGG
>NZ_LMUW01000222.1:14649-41516 GCF_009765735.1 Xenophilus sp. L33 | reverse complement strand
GCTGCTCGTTCTTCCAGCGCGCCTCGATCGCGGCGAACTTGGCCGGCTGGTGTTCCAGCACGTATTCGCCGGTCAGGTGGCCGAAGAAGAGTTGCACGGGAATCGCGACCGCCACGAAGCCCAGGCCCCAGTGCAGCATGGTGCGGCCCTCGGCGCGGTGCACCCCGCGCAGCAGGTACCAGGCGCCGGTGGAGGCCACGCACATGCCGCTGGTGAGCAAGGCCGCCAGCAGCATGTGCGGCCAGCGCACCATCTGCACCGGGCCAAGCACGATCTGCAGCCAGTCGGCAGGAATGATCTTGCCCTCGACGATCACGTGGCCGACGGGCACCTGCATCCAGCTGTTGTTCGCCAGGATCCAGAAGGAGGAGAACATGGTGCCCAGCGATACCATGCAGCACGAGATGAAGTAAAAGCGCGGCGACACGCGCTCGCGCCCGAGCAGCAGCACGCCAAAGAAGGTGGCCTCCAGCATGAAGGCGGTGAAGCCCTCGTAGCCCAGCAGCGGCCCCTGGATCGAACCGGTCTTCACGGCCAGCACGCCCCAGTTGGTGCCGAACTGGAAGGCCATCACGATGCCGGTGACCACCCCCATGCCAAAGGAGACCGCGAAGATCGGCAGCCAGAAGTCGAACACCCGGCGGTAGATCGGCTTGCCCGTGAACAGCCGCGCCCCTTCGATCGTCGCCAGCCATGCCGCCAGGCCGATGGTGAAGGCCGGGAAGATGATGTGGAAGGTGATGACGAAGCCGAACTGGATTCGCGACAGGATCACGGGGTCGAGGGTCATGCCTTTGCTCCCTTTTGAGCGCTGGAGTCGTGCGCAGCATGGCTTTGGGACACCAGGACGCTGGATATTTCTCGGCTCACATCGTGAACCCGATCGGGGTACCGGCCTATCCGGGCGGCCACCTACGGCCACGTACGTGGCATCGAAGCCCTGCCAGTCGCGACTAGGATGCCCTCATCCAAGGCGACCCAGGAGATGCCCATGAAAGCTGTCATTCGTTTGCTGCTGCCCTTGGGCTTTGCCTTCGCGCTGGCCGGTTGCGCGAGCGACCCCGCCCGTCTGCCCATCGGCACCTCGCGCGCGCAGGCACTGCAGCAACTGGGCAAGCCGACCGCGACCTATCTGCTTGCAGACGGCGGCGAGCGTCTGCAGTATTCACGCGAGCCCTATGGCTTCGAGGTCAACAACGTCGACCTGAATGCGGCCGGGCAGGTGGTGGCCGTGCGTTCCGAACTCGCCGCGCCGATGGTCGACAACCCGATCCAGACCGGCAAATGGCGCGAGGCCGAAATCCTGCGGACCTACGGCAAGCCTGTCCAGGTAACGCGGGTCGAATCCTTCGACGGCACGGTCTGGAGCTGGGCGATGCAGCAGAACTACATGCCGTATCTGTTCTACGTCTACTTCGATCCGGGCGGCGTGGTGGTGCGCTACTCCGTCAGCCCTCGGTAACGTTGACCGGTCGCTACAGCAGCATGCGGCGCGGTGCGACCACGTACGTGTATTGAGTGGCTGCCGGGATGGCTGCTCGAGAGCGTTCAGCGCAATATCACCGCGCCGCCATGTGCGACGGCCGTTGCCGTCGACTGGTCAAACAACGAAAGGTCAATGACATGAGCGCTACCGCTTTCGACTACGACGTGATCGTCATCGGCTCGGGTTTCGGCGGCAGCGTCTCGGCGCTGCGCGCGGTCGAGAAAGGCTACAAGGTCGGCGTCATCGAATCCGGCCGGCGCTGGGCCGACGAGGACGTGCCGAAGTCGAGCTGGGACGTACGCAAGTTCGCCTGGTTGCCGGGTGCCGAAATGTACGGCATCCAGCGCATCGAATTCCTCGACGACGTGCTGGTGCTGTGCGGCGCCGGCGTCGGCGGAGGTTCGCACCACTATGCGCAGACCCTCTACGTGCCGCCGAAGAAGTTCTTCGACGCGCCGGAGTGGTCGGGCATCACCGACTGGGCCGACGAACTGGCGCCCTTCGTCGACCAGGCCAAGCGCATGCTGGGCGTGGTGCCGGTGCCCTACATGGACACCCAGATGGACCGCCTGATGCGCGAGACCGCCACCGAGATGGGCCGCGGCAAGACCTACAGCAAGGCGCCGGTCGGGGTCTACTTCGGCACGCCGGGGGTCGAGGCGGACGACCCTTATTTCGGCGGCGAAGGCCCGCGGCGGCGCGGCTGCATAGGCTGCGGCAATTGCCTGATCGGCTGTGGCCACAACGCCAAGAACAAGCTGACCGTCAACTACCTCTATCTGGCCGAGAAATACGGCGCCAAGGTGCACGAGCTGCAGGAGGTGTACGAGCTCAATCCGCTGCCGGGCGGCGGATACGAAGTCAAGGCGCGTCATCCAGGCTGGATGCAGCGCGCCGCCGGTGTCGACCACCACACCTACACCGCCGCGCAGGTGATCGTCTCCGCGCATGCCTATGGTTCAGCCAAGCTGCTGCACCACATGAAGCACACCGGCACGCTCGCCGGCCTGTCGGACGAGCTCGGCAAGCGCGCGCGGACCAACTCTGAGCAGTTGGTATCGATCACCCGGCCCTACGGCGAATGGAAGGAAGACCCGGACAAGCTCCACATCACGCCGGGCTCGGTGGCGATCAGCTCGGGCGTCTGGCCCGACGACCAGACCAGTATCGAACCGGTCTACTACGGCGTCGGCAGCGACCTGATGACCTTCGCGCTGACCTATCACCAGCACGGCGAGCAGAAGCATCCGGTGGAGGGCTGGCTCAAATCGATGATCGACCATCCCTCCAAGGTGCTCGACAAGCTGGACGCCCGCCATTGGTCGGAGCGCCAGGTGGTGCTGCTGTGCATGCAGACCTCCGACACCTCGATCGACGTTTTCTGGAAGGACGGCATGCTGCGCAGCCGCCATGGCGACGGCCCGGCGCCGCAGGTCCACATCCCCGTGGTGGAGGCCTTTGCCGACCGGCTGGCGAAGAAGCTGCACGGCGAGCAGGCGGCGCTCTGGACCGAGGTCCTCAACCGCACCGCGTCGGCCCACTTCATCGGCGGCATCACGATCGGCGAGACCGCAGCCAAGGGCGTGGTCGATCCCTACCAGCGGGTCTTCGGCTACCCGGGCCTGCACGTGATCGACGGCAGCGTGATGCCCGCCAATCCCGGCGTCAACCCGTCGCTTATGATCACTGCCATGGCCGAGCGTGCGATGGCCTACTGGCCGCACAAGGGCGAGACCGACGGCCGTGCGCCGCTGGGTTCGGGCTACCGGCGCGTCGCCCCGGTCATGCCGCGCAAGCCGATCGTGCCAAAGGGCGCACCGGGCGAACTGCGGCTGGACGCAAAGAAGGAAGACGTCATTCCGCTGTATCCGTTTTGACCGCCAGATCCGATCGATCAAGCAAGGAGCGCACCCATGACCACTGAGACTGACACAGGCAAAGCGGACTTCCGCACGCTGGGCGAAGCCGGCCGGCTGGGCGACAACGACGTCATCGCCTATTACATCGAAGAAATGAAGCACCGTGTTTCGGTCGCCCGGGTTGGCGGGAAGCTGTTCGCGTTCGATGACCTCTATGAGGGCTATCCGCTGTCCGGTGGCCTGCTGAGCGGCGCGGTACTGATGTCGCAGTTCGACGGCTCGCAGTTCGACCTGCCGACCGGGGCTGTCATGCGCGGGCCGGCAACGGACCGGCTCGAAACCTACGACGTGCGCGAACAGGACGGCGACATCCAGGTCCGCATCTGAATCATGTCGAATGAACTGCTGGACCCCTTTGTTCGAGTGTGGGCTGACATCACGAGCGGCAGGCATGCACCCCTGGCGTTTCGATTCATCCTGCAGCCCGGGGTGGCAGCCTTTTTCGCTTTCCGGGCAGGGCTTGCGGACGCCAGGGCCAGGCGGCCTTTCTTCTTGCGCGCCTTGATCAACGATCCCGCACACCGGCAGGTACGCATCAGGGAAGCATGGAAGCACATCGGCAAGGTCTTCGTCGTCGCCATGGTGATGGACGCCGTCTATCAATACATTCAGGTGCGTTGGTTCTATCCGTTCGAGGCGCTTGTGGTGGCGGTGATCCTCGCCGTGCTGCCGTACGTGGTGTTTCGCGGCCTGACAAACCGAGCGCTTCGCGCGCGCTGGGGTAGTTAATGAAAAGAATCGCTACGCTCTTGACGGCGCGGGCCCTTGCAGCGAAGTCCGGCCAGCGTGCGCGCAGGAAGAAGGCGGCAGCCAGATGTCCTGCGATCTGACCTGCAGCACGCGCAAGCATCACGTTCGGCAATAAATAACTTTTCCGTCCATGGCAATTCACGACCCGGATCGCCTGCGTGTACCGTGATGACTGCATGCACCTTTCTCTTTCTTCCATGCGGCAAACGTTCATTCGGAATTACTTCAACCACGTCTTCCAAATACACGGCGGCGCTCCTGCATCGATTCCGAAGTGTTTTTTGCCACTTCGGGGGCCGCACGCGGCACGTCTTTGTCCTGCTGCTTCTCTGGACGGTCGCGATGGCGGCTGGCGCCCAGGCGCTGGAGACGGCGCCGCCCGCTGGCGCGGCGCTGACGGTGTGGAACCGCGAGATCTACGTCTTCCGGGTGCCGATGTTCGAGCTCTCGCCGGAGCAGCGCGCTAGCCGGGCCGAACAGCGCATCGCCGCTTTGCCGGTGGAACGGCTGGACTCGGTGGTGGAAGTCCTCGCGCTCGAGCATCAGGGCGTCCAAGGTTACGCGGTGACGATCGAAGGCGAGACGCTGTTCAGCATATTCCCCGGCGATAGCGAACCCGGCGACCCGCCGTTGCCACAAGTGGCCGCGCATGCGGCCGAAGCACTGCACCAGGCCCTGCAAGCGCGGGAGGCGCAGAGCAGCGGCCGTCAGATCGTGCTGGCGGTGGCCTGGGCCGCGCTGGCGACACTGGTGCTGGCGGCGGTCGTTTGGGCGCTGCAGCGGATCGCGCGCTGGATCGAATTCCGCACCCGGACCTTGCAGGCCAGCGTGGCGAGCAGGTCTCTGTTCGACTGGCGCCGGATGCTCGTGTCCGCCCTGGTGGCCATGATCCGATGGATCAAGGCCGCCCTGATGCTGTTCGCCGCGTACCTGTGGCTGGCCTTCACCCTGACGCGCTTTCCGTACACCCATCCCTGGGGCGAAAAACTTGGCGATTCGCTGCTACTGCTGCTTTCGCGCGTGGTTGTCGGCATGCTGCATGCGCTGCCCGACCTGGCCACTGTGGCGGTCATCTTCCTTCTCGCCCGCCTGGCAGTGCGCGGCCTGCATGCGCTGTTCGACGCGGCGCATGCCACCGGGGCCAAGTTCTCGGCATTGCAGGCGGACACCATCGGCGCCACACGACGACTGACTGCGGCGCTGATCTGGCTCTTCGCCGTGGTGGTCGCCTATCCCTTCATCCCCGGCTCGAACTCGGACGCCTTCAAGGGCCTGAGCGTATTCTTCGGCGTCTTGGTGACGCTCGGCTCCTCGGGGTTGGTGTCGCAAGTCATGGCTGGACTTGTGCTGATCTACACTCGTGCGCTGCGACCAGGGGACTTCGTGCAGATCGGCGAATCGGAAGGCTATGTGGTTGACCTCGGCGCGCTCTCAACCAAGCTGCGAAACCGGCTGGACCAGGAGGTGACCGTGCCCAACTCGGTCGTCGTGGCCACGCGCATCATCAATCACAGCCACACCACCAAGGGGCCCGGCGTCTCGCTGGCCACCTCGGTCACCATCGGCTACGACAGCGCTTGGCGCCAGATCGAAGCCATGCTCTTGATGGCCGCCGGCCGCACGCCTGCGCTGCTTCCCGAGCCGGCGCCGGTGGTACGCCAGATCCAGTTGCAGGACTTCTATGTGCAATACGAACTCAACGTCTTCATGCACGCTGGTGCGCCAAAGTACGACACCATGAATACGCTGCACGGCCACATCCAGGATGTGTTCAACGAATTTGGGGTGCAGATCATGTCGCCTCACTTCGTGTTGCAGCCGGCCGCTTCGGTGGTGATTCCGAAGGAAGAATGGCGGCCGCCACCGGCCGACTGACAGGGGTGTTGAGGCGGCAGTCCGGCGGGCCACGCCGAGTCCGCGGGCAAGCAGGTTTGCCCGCCTCAAAGATCGCGGTGAAGCAGCTGAGCAATTGCCGGGCTCGGACCTACGCCAGGTAAATAGCACTACGTGGCGCCGGGATGGCACGGGAGCGCGATCGGGTGCAAACTCGCAAAGACCGATTGATCCCAGCGACCTCAAGGCGCTGATCGTGTGAGTCCGTCAGGTTCGCGAAGTGCCAGGCCGCCTCTTCAAGTTCTGGAAAGCATACTTAAGAGGCCACCGCGCTCCGTTCGGAAATCATGGGCACTCGTATCGCAGTCGCCCATCCGGGCGGCCGACATGCCACGTACGTGTTTGCGAGTAGGAAAAGAATACCTGTGCGACCGCCGATTAGCTCCAAAATGCCAATGCACCGCATCCAGAGGATGAGGGCGGTCTGTTTATAACAATTTCGAGTTTTCTAACTGAGGAGATTCCGATGTCACTAAACCCCTTGGGCCGCGTCTTCGCCATCGTCATGGCTATTGTGCTCACGGCCTGCGCAGCGCCGGGAGCGGTCCCGCCCGAGATCCGAATGGGCAGGATTGAGCAAATTGCGCCGACCACTATCGCCTCCTCGCACCATGCGGGCGTCGGTGCAGTGCTAGGCGGCCTCGCTGGTGTTGGCATCGGCAGCCTGATCGGCGGCGGAACGGGTCGCGACGTGGCGATGGTGGTCGGCGCGGTTGGCGGCGCAGTGGCCGGCAACGAGGTCGCAAAACGCTATGACCAGCCGATCCCGGCCCAGCAGATCTTCGTGCGCACCAACAGCGGCGTGCTTGTGGAAGTGACTCAACCAGTGACGCCGGGACTGCAGGTCGGTCAGCGTGTGTTTATCCAGGGCAACGGCGAAGGAGCCCGGGTCGTGCCGCAATAGCGCTCCATTCATGTCGAGCGAGGTCGACACCCTGGTCAGCGCTTGGACATGAGTAGTCACCCCGGCCACGTACGTGAGCTAGGTGTCTCACGGGATATGCGGTTGAAGGCGTACGACTAAAAATGAGCAACGCCGAAGTGTGATCCTCACCCCGGCTCCGCTCAGGATCTTCAGGAGAATCGCCATGCAACGCACCAAGAGAACTCTCGATTTTGTGATTCCACTGGGCGTTGCGCTTGCTTGCGCATCGGCGCACTCTCAGATTTCGCCGCCGGGTCCCGCCTTGAACCCGCCGGCTCAACCGAACGACATCGGTACCGTAGTTTTCCTGAACCAGGGTTGGTCTCCCGCCGAGCGTGCTTGGTATTACCAGGTTTCGCAGGGGTCGGCCGTGATGTCGTACGACATCTTCCTCAATCTTGAGGAGGCCACGAGCCAACAATTGTTCCGATCGGACCAAGTCAGCGACCGCTATGGCCTCATTACCCAACCGGCCGACCCGACGACCAACCCGGATGGCTTTCCGGTCGGGATCAGCAAGACGATAGTTAAGAAGGGCGACGGCGTGACGGATGTGCAGGTAGGCCTCACCTGCGCGGCTTGCCACAACGCACAACTGAACTATCAGGGCAAGCGCATCCGCATCGATGGAGGTGCCGGCAACACCTTCGACATGATGGGTTACGTGAGTGCCATCGACGACGCGATGCAGGCAACCCTCGCGGACAAGGACAAGTTCAATCGACTTGCCTCGCGCCTCGGCGCCATGAGCGCCGACGCCAAGAATGAATTGGGAAAGCGCTTTGCCAGCCAAGCCGAGCCGGTGCACGCGTACCGTACCCGTACGCTCTCCACGCCCATTGTCTGGGGTCCTTCCCGCATCGACGCGATCGCCTCGATCGTCAACCGCCTGACGTCCATAGAAACGAGAATCCCTGAAAACTGGTCTACCCCCCTTGCGCCTACCAAGCCCCCCTTCTTGTGGAATGCCCCGCAGGGGTCCTGGACCCAGTGGCGCGGCTCGCAACAGGATCCAATCGGCCGCAACCTAACTGAAGCGATGGGCGTTTTCATGCCTTTGGACCTGCACTCAAAGACGCCCGCGGAGGGGCTCTTCCAGTCCAGCGCAGACTTGGCGACGTTGCAGAAAATCGAGAATCAACTCGAGCACTTGGCACCACCCAAGTGGCCGGAGGAGGTCTTCGGCACGATCGACAGGCAAAAGGCGGCGGCGGGCAAGACTCTTTTCGCCAACAACTGCGCAGGCTGTCATAACGCGTGGCCCTATACCTGGACCGAGGCAAACAAGTTCGGCAAGCGCTTCCTGCAGGTCGGCCTCGTGCCCTACAAATATGTCGGCACGGACCCGGGTCAGTTCGACAACCTCAGGCCCTATGCAATTACTGGCCAGCTGGCACCCTACCTCCCGGGTCCCTTCAAGGACAAGCCGATTATCCCCACTGGGGTGCTGTATGAAGTGCTGCAAAAGCGCATTCTTGAAGCCGCGCTCGGAAACGTGACGCTGACCGAAGATCAGGCGAACAACATGCACGGCTACCGCGAGTTTCCGTTACCGCTGCCCAATGAAGGCGTCTACAAGGCGGCTCCGCGGGACGGGGTCTGGGCGACGCCCCCGTTCATGCACAACGGCTCAGTGCCGAACCTGTACGAGATGTTGATTCCGGCCAAGCAACGCACCAAGCAGTTCTATGTCGGCCGGGAATTCGACCCCGTCAAGGTCGGCCTCGACACTACGAGTACGACCGGCAAGTTCCTCCTCGACACTACCTTACGCGGCAATTCCAACGCAGGTCATTCGTTTGAGAACGGCCCGCGCGGCAATGGCGTCGTCGGCCGGCTGCTCACTGACAAAGAGCGTTGGGAACTTGTCGAGTACCTGAAGTCGATTCCTGAAGAGCCGGGACGCGTCACACCGTTCGGCGGCCCACCCAACGCCGTCAAGAGCACCAGCAAATGGGAGCAGTATTGATGGGCCTTCGCGTGGTGCTTGAATTTGCAACGCCGGGAGCCTGAGCCATGTCCGACCACGTTGATGGGCCGCGCCAGATCGGGGACCCTGCTTCTGATCTGACCGATCTGTTCGTCTTCACGAGCCCCGCAGACTCTAGTCGGACCGTGCTGGCCGCGGACGTGTTTCCCTCGGCGGGCACCGAGGCCATTTTCTCGAATGCGATCAAGCACGATCTCGTTGTGCGGCGGGTCGCGGTCGCCGGCGTAGGCGACGCGGCAAAGTTCAAGGCGGATGACGCCGAGTTGCGCTTCAGCTTCAAGTTCGACGTCCTCGATCGGGTGCCGTTAGGCGCCAAGCGGATCCAGCGCGGATCCTGCACGATGCCCGACGGCCAGACCGTCCAGTTCGTTGTCGGCGACGAAAACGGGGCCGCCAGTCCTGACGGGACCTATCGGGTCTTCGCTGGCCTTCGGTCGGACCCGTTCTTTCTCGCCTGGCTGGTCGAGGAACTCAAGAGGTTCCCCAACCTTCTGCTGCACGACAACGTGTTGTGCTTCCTGGTCGAGTTCGACACGCGACGCGTACTCGACCTGTCCAAGGGCTCATTGTTCGGCCTCATCGCAGAGACGGTTCCGATCCCAAGGCCGGGCGGCTTTATCGGACACGAGCCGCCGCGTCTTGATTGGGTCGGCCGACCGGAGCAGACCAACATGCGGCTCAACAACAACGCGATGGCCGGCACGGATGACGTGCGCGACCTCTGGAATCAGCAGACCCCCTTCGCCATCGCGGAAGAGCATTTGCCGGTGTTTCGGCAACGCATGCTCGACAGCCTGAAGAACTGGGACATGCGCGACGGAAAAACCGATTGGGCCCCGGCGGCGCTGGCCGCCAATGCCAACGTCTTTCTCGACGACTTCATGACCTTCGATGTCGCCAAACCGATCGACGACGGCAGTCACCTGGAGATCGAGAAGAGCACGATCGCTGGGCGCCCTTACGCAACCGGTGGCGGTCGCACCGTCAATGCCAACGTGATCGACATGCTGATCACCTGGCTGGTCAACCGTGACCGGGAATTCATGCAGGGTGGCTCGACCGGCGCGACGAAGCCCGGCACAACCAGCTTTCCCTACCTGGCCTCCCCCAATGCACAACTGCAGACCGTCGAGGAAAGTGTCGACCTGGCAGCCGCACCCGGCGACGTTTGGGCATTGATCGGCCCGTTCGGCGCCCTGTGGCATCCACTGGTGGCCAGTGTGAAATTGACCGGATCGGGTGTCGGCCAGTTGCGCACCATCGAGACCATCGATGGCAAGCAGATGATCGAGCGCCTTGACGTCGTAGACCAAAAGCGGCGCACCTACTCGTACACGATGATCTCGGGCATTCCTGCCGTGTCCTATGTAGGCACTTTGGACGTCAAGCCGAAAGGCGCCGGTAGCACCGCCGAATGGCGCGTGCAATTCATGCCCGGCGGCCAGCCGACGCTCCTTGTGAAGGTCATGGCCTCGACACTCCTGAAGACCGGTCTCGAGAGCCTGAAAAAGCGCTTTGGTGCCACGACATGATCGCCTCGGCGCTCGCCACGCAGGCCCGTCCGCCAACGATGCTGGCGACCGATGGCGAGATCGCCGCAATCAATCTGCGGAGCGTCGTCGGGCAAGCCTGGGGACGATTCTGGCAGGCGCCGGGGCGCCCTGGGATCGCGGAGAGCATCGTCGAGATGGAACTCCTGAACGCGCAATACCTCGGCGACCTCGGGGCGTATCTACGTCTCGAGAAGATGGCGCGGCATCTGGCGCATGTCGGCACTCAGTCAGCGAGAACCTCGCTCCTGGAAGCGCAGGTCGCCTGCTCTACACACCGGTTTGCGGATGCTCGGCTCAGCCTCGCGCGGGCCATCGAGCAAGGTGCACCATCCGACGCCACGCATCGACTGGCATTGAGCATCGACCAGGCCTGCGGCACGTCGCTCGACGCGGTACTCGACGCCCGGCGGAGGCTGGTTGCACGGCGTGGGGGACTCGAGGCCTGGGTCCCACTAGGGGCTCTGCTCGCCGATCTGCATGAATTCGACGAGGCCGATTGGGCGTATCGCTGCGCGCTCGACGCCTACCGTGATGTCTCGCCGTTCGCTTTCGCATGGGTATGCTTCCAGCTCGGCATGCTTTGGGGCGAGCAAGCTGCCGAGCCTGAACCAAAACGTGCCGCTCAGTGGTACCAAAAGGCGATCGACTACCTGCCCGGCTATGTCAAGGCCCGGGTGCACCTGGCCGAAATTCGAATGGTGGATGAGGATCTTGATGAAGCGCGAGGCCTTCTGCTCCCGGCGCTTGAGAGTGAAGACCCCGAAGTCCATTGGCGGCTAGCGGATGTATTGATCCGTATTGGGCGAACCGATGAAGCTGCTGATCATTTGCGGGCTGCGCGCGATGGCTTCGAGCGCCTGCTCGACACTCATCTTCTCGCGTTTGCGGACCATGCGGCGGAGTTTTATTCAGGTAGCGGCAACGATGTCGCGCGCGCTTTCGCGCTGGCGAAACTCGACCTTGCGAACCGGCCGACGATGGGGTCATTCGAGCGGGCGCACAAGGCGGCGATCGAAGCCGGCGAAGCGGATGACGGAGAGCGCATTCGCGCAGCGGCCCGGCAACGTTGGGGGGCGTCGCGTGCATTTCGCGAGTCATCGCTGGCGAAAGCCGATTCAATTGGGGACGGTGCTCATGCAGCTCGATCGTAGAACCTTCGTCGTCGGCACCGGGCTTGCCGCGATTAGCGGAATCGTGTCTGCGCTCGCCTCGACACCGGGTTCGGCGTTGGCGGCGCCGGTGTCGACTGCCGTCGACCACGCGCCTGCCCCCGCCATCAAGGTACATGGGTGGGATGACGAGGGAGGCGACCCGACGAATCAGCATGTGTGGATCGGACTCAACCAGCAGTGGCGAGCGAACTGGCGGTGAGCGACATGCTCGGCCGTCTGAATTCTTCCCATGCGAGGCCCACGTACCAAGCAGTGCCGCTGACCCACCACGTAACCGCGCACGCTCCAAGAGGAGTAGTTTCATGAAGCGACTTGCGACGACCCGCCTGATCACGATTGCTGCGCTTTTTCTGCTGGCGCAGGGGATCCACGCAGCAACCGACGAGCAGGCGTTGGCGACCAGGTACAACTGCTTGTCTTGTCATTCCCAGACGCAGAAGATCGTCGGGCCCTCCTTCGACGCGATCGCAGCCAAATACGCGGGCGATCCGAAGGCCCTCGCGACGCTCACCGGAAAGGTGCAGCATGGCAGCACCGGCGTGTGGGGCTCGATCCCCATGCCTGCAACGGCCGGGATCTCCGAGGCAGATGCCAGGGCGCTCGTGACATGGATCCTCCGCGGTAAGTAAGGCCTTGCGCGGCCGCGGAAGGTCCGCGCGCACAGGCCGAAGGCGACTATCCCGCTCGCATCGGGCGATTTGTGATGACTTACAAGGATAGGCATCCCCATCGACAGTCGAAAAATTACAGGGAAACGAAAACGTGCCCATGCAAATTAAGCTCACCGTCAACGGCAAGCCAGAAGTGCTGCAAACTGATGACCCCGAAATGCCGTTGCTTTACGCATTGCGCGACCAGCTGGGCCTGCACGGGATGCACTTCGGATGCGGCCTGGGCCAATGCGGCGCCTGCACGGTGCACTACGATGGCGAGCCCCTGCGCAGTTGCGTGATGCCGATCTCGGCCGTCGCCGGCGCAAAGATCGTCACCCTCGAGGGCCTCGGAACACCTGAAAGGCCGCATCCCTTGCAACAGGCTTTCATCGACGAGCAGGCGGCCCAATGCGGCTATTGCATCAACGGAATGATCATGCAGGCCGCCGGATTGCTCGCGACACAGAAGCACCCGACTGAAGACCAGGTGCGGCAGGCACTCGCGGCCAACCTCTGCAAATGCGGGACGCATGTGCGAATCCTGCGCGCTGTCATGCGCGTGGCGTCGCAAACGGCCTGAGGTTCGATGTGCCTTTGATGACAACTGATCCCTTGCGGCGAGCCTTGTTGCAACGAGGATGTGCGCTCGTGGTGACCTTCGTGCTGCCGACACGAGCCGCATTCTCGGCGGTTGAATCCGCCGCGGCATCCGCTTCTCCGGCCAGCAAAGCGGTCGCCCGCGACGTGAACCCCGATGAGGTCAGCGGCTTCATTGCGGTCGATGCTCAGGGCCGCGTCACACTCTACAGTGGCAAGGTCGAGCTCGGCACCGGTGCGGTGACCGCCATCACCCAGATGGCAGCCGAGGACCTGTCGGTGCGCTTCGATCGAGTTACCACGATCCAGGGCGACACGCTCCTGACGCCGGATCAGCACCCCACGTACGCCAGCCTCACCGTCCAGGACGGCGGCATGCAGATCCGGCGGGCCGCGGCCACGGCGCGGGAAGCCTTGATCGAGCGGGCCGCGCACAAGCTCAGCGTGGCGGCTGCGCTGCTCGCTGTAAAGGATGGCGTCGTCTCGCCCAAGGGGGGTGGGGCGGGGTTCTCGTATGCGCAATTGGTGGACGGCAATCCGTTGACGATCAAGGTCGATCCAAGCGCGCGGTTTAAGGACCCGAGCGAGTACACGATCGTCGGCTTTCCGGTGGCCAGAGTCGATTTGCCGCCCAAGATTTTTGGCCAGTTCAGCTACGTTCATGATCTCAAGCTCCCTGGCATGCTCCACGCGCGCATGGTGCACCCGGCTGCGGCCGGCGCCACGCTGCTTTCGTTCGACGACGCGCCTTGTCGCAAGATCACCGGCTACCGGCGCACGATCCGCAAAGGCAACTTCCTCGCGGTTGTCGCCGCCGGCGAGTGGGCGGCGATTCGGGCCTCGAAGGCGATCGTCGCCCGATGGAGCCCGTGGGCCGGCCTGCCCGACGACAAGCAACTCGCTGCCTACATGCGCAGCGCGAAGCAGGACCGCAGTGAAGTCCTCCAAAGCACGGGCGACTCGGCTGCGGCGCTGGCAGGGCAGGGACACACGCTCAGGGCCAGCTACGATTTGCCACTGAATACGCACGGGTCGATCGGCCCATCGTGCGCGGTGGCGGAATTCAGGGGAGGAAAACTCACCGTCTGGACGCCCTCGCAGGCCAGTCACCTGCTGCGAAAGCAACTGGCCGTCATGCTGGCGCTTCCCGAGGAGCGTGTGCGCTGTATCTATATGGAAGGCGCAGGTTGCTACGGGCGCAATGGTTCGGACGACTGTTCATCGGAGGCCGCTCTGATTGCCATGCAGCTCGGCGCCCCGGTGCGGCTGCAGTGGATGCGCCAGGACGAACATGGGTGGGACCCCAAGGGACCACCGACCCTCATGGACTACCGGGCCCGCGTCGACGACGAAGGACATATCGCTGCGTGGGAAGCCGACATGTTCCTGCCGGAACGGCCCATGAAGCGCTCAGGGGTCACCCTGCTAGGCGCGGTGCTGGCGGCGTTGCCAAGGGAAGGCCCATCGAGCCCGGGCATCTACAACCCCGGCCTCGGCGTTCCGTACGCATTTGGAGACAGCAAGCTGACGGCCCACTGGCTCATCGACACGCCGCTTCCCGCGGCTTGGATCCGGGCGCCCGGACGCATGCAGAACACCTTTGGCAACGAAAGCTTCCTGGACGAGATCGCTGCCGTGGCCGGCATCGACCCTTTCGACATACGACTTGGCAATTTGAAAGACGCACGCGGCCAGGAGGTTCTCGAACGCCTGCGTCGGCTTTCGCAATGGCAGCCTCGAGGCAAGCGCGCGCGCGACACGGGTTCCGTCGCGCGCGGGCGCGGCGTGACGTACGTGAAATATGAACTCGTGCGCACTTACGTGGGGGTGGTGGCGGACGTCGCGGTCGACCGTGCGACCGGCCATATCCAAGTCGAACGCGTCTTCGTCGTGCACGATTGCGGCCAGATCATCAATCCCGACGGCTTGCGCAACCAGATCGAAGGAAACGTCGTGCAAACGGTAAGCCGAACACTCGTCGAACAGTTGACTTTCGACCACAGTGCCGTGACCAGCCTCGATTGGGGCAGCTACCCCATCCTGACCTTCCCTGGCGTGCCGGATGTCGTCATTGACCTGATCGACCGACCGCACGAAGTCCCATGGGGCGCGGGCGAGCCGACGACCTCGACGATCCCCTCCGCGATCGCCAATGCGGTGTTCGACGCGACCGGCGTGCGCCTGAGGTCGGTGCCCTTCCGGCCAACTGTGGTGCTGGATGCATTGGCCGCGCTGAAAGCCACCACATGACCGCGACGTCTCGCCCTACCGAATCCGAAGACAACACAGTCTTTGCTTCTGCAGCATCCCTGGCGGAGAACGTCGGCTTCCACGGCACGCCCGACAGGCTCGCGCAGATCGTGAGCGCCGGCCCACGCGGTGCCGCGGCGCTTGCCGGCCTAGCGGTATTCATCCTGGTGGCGATCTGGTTCGCCTTCTTCGTCTGGATCTTCCTTCCGCGAGGCGCCATTGGCTGAGAGTGCCGAAGCCGCGACCGGCGGCACCATCGAACGGTCTGAAATGCGATGGGCCTACGTGGTCGCGGCGGTCGTGGGGTTGGTGTTCGTCGTCATCATCTACACGGGCTTGCATTGGGTCGCGGCACCGCCATCCAACGTTGAGCCCATCGATGCCAGCCTGCTGCATCTGTCCGGTGAGTTCGTCGAGGCCAATCTTGGCACCGCGCTGCAGCCCGACGGAGCTGCCGTCGTGCGGGTGATCGCCCAGCAGTATTCCTTCGTTCCCCAATGCATCGTGGTCCCCGCCGACACCCAGATCGTCTTCCGGGTGACCAGTCCGGACGTGGTGCACGGCTTCCTGGTGACAGGAACCAACGTCAACAGCATGGTGGTCCCCGGCTACGTGTCCGAGGTCCGCACGCGATTCGACCAGGCGGGTGACCATCTCATGCCGTGCCATGAATACTGCAGCGTAGGGCACGAGGGCATGTGGGCTCGCGTCAAGGTGGTCGACCGCCTGGAGTTCGACCGGACCTATGGCAGCCAAGCGAGGGCATCCTGTGCAGGGAAGTAGCCGCCTCGTCCTGGCCCATTTCTGGGTAGCCTTCATCGCCTTCACCATCGCGATCTTCCTTGGCGCTTGGCAGATGCTGGTGCGAAGCCCATTGCACCGGTGGATCGATCCGGAGCTGTACTACGAGGCCGTCACTGCACATGGCACCACGCTCGCCTATGTGTTTCCGACGCTGATCGTCATGGGGTTCGGCTACGCGGTCTGCGCGGCCTCGCTGGGTCGGCCGATGCGCGCGATGCCGCTCGCCTGGCTCTCGTTGCTGCTGGTCATCGGCGGCTCCGTCATGGCCCTCGCCACTGTCGCAGCCGGCAAGGCGACCGTGCTCTACACCTTTTATCCCCCGCTCATCGGTAGCCCCTGGTACTACCTCGGCGTGCTGATCGCGGTGGCCGGCTCCTGGATCTGGATCGCTCTGATGGTCTGGCACTTTGTGCGCTGGAAGCGGGAGCACCCCGGGCTGCCTGTTCCGCTCGCGATGTTCGCGACGACGGCCGGTGCGCTGCTCTGGGCCTGGACATCATTGGGTGTCGGGGCGGAAATCATTTTCCTGATCCTGCCCAACGCCTTCGGCTGGAGCGCGACGCTGGATGCGGGATTGGCGCGTCTTCTGTTCTCGTGGACGCTCCATGCGATCGTCTATTTCTGGCTGATGCCGGCCTATATCGCCTTCTATACCCTCTTGCCGCAAGCCGCCGGCGGCCGCCTCTACAGCGACAAGATGGGGCGCATCGCGTTCCTGCAATTGCTGGTGTTTGCGATGCCGATAGGCATCCACCACCTTTTCGCCGATCCGCAGATCGGCGCCGGGTTCAAGTTTCTGCATGCGGTCTTCACAGGGATGGTGGCGGTGCCGACCTTGCTCACCATCTTCACCATCTGCGCGTCGCTGGAGATCGCCGGGCGTCTGCGTGGCGGGCGCGGCGCGCTCGGCTGGATCGCAGCGCTGCCCTGGGATCGGCCGATGGTGCTCGCCTCGGGCTTCTCGCTGCTCATGCTCGGACTGGGGGGCGCCGGCGGGCTCATCAACATGAGCTACGCGTTGAATTCGACCGTGCACAACACCCAGTTCGTCACCGCACATTTCCACCTGATCTACGGCGGCTCGGTCGTGATCATGTACTTCGCGATCGCCTACGAGCTGTGGCCGCGCCTTATAGGCAAGGCACTCCCCCTGAAGCTCGTGCGGCTGCAGCTCTGGACTTGGTTTGTCGGCATGATGGTTGTCGCCGTTCCCTGGCACGTGGTTGGCATCATGGGACAGCCGAGGCGCATGGCGTACTTCGACTTCACCGATCCGGCACTGGCGCCGCAGGCGATCTGGGTCGCGATTTCCGTAATCGGCGGATTCGTCCTGATTTTCTCTACGCTGCTGTTGATCTTCATCCTGCTGGGTGCCTCGTCGCGGCAAAGCTCGGCCGCCATCCCGCCGCTTCAGTTTTCGCTCGCGGTTCATCCGCCCCGGCGCCTGCCGAAGTCGCTCAACGGGTTTGGGGTGTGGACCCTGCTGGTGCTTGCGCTGACGCTCGCCAACTACGGATTTCCGCTCGTTCAGTTGCTGTTCTTTCAGGGCAGCAGCGTGCCTCCGTACGTGGTGGGCCAACCGTGATCACACCCGACCGATCATCGTCGCGGGATTCGCGCTTCGCGGTCTGGATCGGCACCACCCTCACTCTCTTTATCGCAGCAGTCGCGATCGGCTTCGTGTGGCTGCCATCGGCACAGGCGGGCGCGAGCGGCCTCGATTTGTGGGGCGCGATCTGCAGCGCGGTGGGCCTACCCAACCGCAACGCCCGCATCCCGGTCACCGTGACGGGGCAGCCGGCATCGAGCATCGCGTGGACCCCCGAGACGCGGCTGCTTCTGGCACAGGGCAACGCCGCACATGGCGCCGCCCTGGCGACCACCTGCAACAACTGCCACGGAAGCGCCGGGGTCAGCGACGACGCCATTTTTCCGAATCTGGCTGGGCAGAGCGTGGACGCGATCTACAAGCAGATGGAAGACTTCAAGACCGGCAAGCGCGATGCAGCCCTGATGGGCGTCTATGTCAACGCCTTGTCCTCGCAAGACTTGCGTGACCTGGCTGCCTACTTCGCTGGCTTCCCCAGCGCTTTTACTCATACCTCTCCGGAGGCCGGTTCGGTCGACTCGCCGGCCCGCCGCCTGGTGGAAGTCGGAGATCCCCTGCGCGGCATCGCGTCATGCGCTGCATGTCACGGGCCGATGGGCGTCACGCCGGGCGCGCCGGAGTTGCGCGGCCAGCAACGCGCCTACTTCGAGGAGCAACTCCAGGCGCTCGCAACGGGGCGACGCCACAACGACATCAGCGAGCAGATGCGCACCGTTGCGCGCCAGCTCACGCCGCAGGAAATCTCGCAACTCGCGGCCTACTACGCGAACCTCTCCGCCACCCATCCACCTCCCGTCGGAAAGTAAAGGAATCTCCCATGCCTCGCAATCATTTGACCTCCAGACTCGCGCTCCCTCTGGTGGCCGCGACGCCGATCTCGGCGCTTGCGCATACCGGCGTGGATGGCGGACTTCACCACGGATTCCTGGCCGGCATCCAGCACCCGCTGACCGGTGCCGACCATCTGACCGCCATGTTGGCGCTCGGCGTCTGGAGCGCACTTGTCGCTCGCCGCGCATGGCCAGATATGCTGTGGGCGCCGGCCAGCTTCCTGATCATGCTGATCGCTGGCGCGGCAGCGGGCTTGCTGGGCGTGCAGCCGCCGGCGGCGGAGCCGATGATCGCAGTCTCTCTGCTGGTCTTCGGTCTGCTGGTGGCGACGAGACTTCGACTTGCCGTGTGGGCCGCGGGCAGCCTTGCGGGTGTCTTTGCGTTTTTCCATGGCGTGGCACACGGGCAGGGGTTCGCCCGCGCGGACGATGCCGCCCTCACGCTAGCGGGAATGCTTGCCTCCACGGTGGCGTTGCTCGCCGTAGGCATCGCCTTCGGCTGGGCCATGCGGCAGGGGCGCTATCGCTGGGTCGCCCGCGCAGCCGGGGGTGCCGTCGCGCTGTTCGGTGTGGCACTCATCGGCGGTGTCGCCTGACGCCGCCAGCTTTTCACATAGGAGATCCTCATGCACTTCGATTGCCGGCCAGTGGATGCGTCGTTCTTTGAATCCGCGCCCATGCGCTTCGAAAACTCGATCGAGATCGTTGCGACGCCCGCCAGGGTTTTTGCGATCCTGGCCGACGGGCCGAGCTGGCCCGAATGGTTTCACGCGATGCACAAGGTCGTGATGACGAGCGCGGCGCCCTACGGCGTGGGAACCACCCGGACCGTTTCGTTGGCGGCCGTGACGGTCGAAGAGCATTTTTTCCGGTGGGAGCCCGATCACCGTTTCTCGTTCTACGTCAACGGCACATCGATGCCGCTTGCCCATGCGATGGCCGAAGACTACCTGTTGGAAGAAATCGCGCCGGGAAGGACTCGCTTCACGTACACGGTGGCACTCGAACCCAACATGGCCGTCGCGCTCGGTGGTCCGTTCTCGCGCATGTATTTCGAATCAATGTTCAAGAGCGCGTGCGAGGGCTTGAAAAGTCACGTCGAGAAATCCTGAAAAACGTTCAAGGGCCGCCCAAATGAACTTCCTCTCTGAACAGCGCCGGGTAGTGGCTACGACGGCCTGCGCAGCGGCATTCGGGCTCACGCCATCCGCGCACGCTGAGATGAGCGCGGAAGAACTCGCCAAGCTAGCGCAGAACCCGGTCGGCAATCTCGTCAGCGTTCCGTTCCAGAACAACACCAACCTGAACTTCGGCCCCGAGAAGGGCACGCAAAATATCCTGAACATCCAGCCTGTGATCCCGATTTCGGTCAATCGAGATTGGAACGTCATCACTCGCACCATCCTCCCGGTGATCTCGATGCCTGCGCTGGGACCAGGTGTCGCAAGCCTGAATGGCGTCGGCGACGCTGTGTTGACCGCATTCCTGTCGCCAGCGAACCCGGGGGGAGTGGATCTGGGGCGCGGGTCCGGTCGTGCAGATTCCGGTCAACAGCAATGCAGAACTGGGCAACAAGAACTGGGGCCTGGGGCCGTCGTTTGTGGTGCTGCACCTCGACCACGGCGACCCCTGGGTCTATGGTGCATTGATGAACAACATCTGGTCGGTGAGCAGCAACAAGGAGGGAGGTTCATATAACAACGGGCTGATCCAGCCTTTCATCAACTACAACCTGCCGAGTGGTGTCTACCTGACGACCTCGCCGGTCATCACCGTCGACTGGAAAGCCACGAGCAGCCAGCGTTGGACCGTCCCGCTGGGCGGAGGCGTGGGCAAGATCTTCCATCTCGGCAAGTTGCAAGATCCCCGCGGGCGGTGTGAGCAACGAGATCCTCCATATCACCGACATGTTCACGACCCTCGCCATCGCCGGCGGCGCCGAGGTGCCGTCGGATCGGCCGATCGACGGTGTCGACCAGATGGACTTTCTTCTGGGCGAGAAGGACAAGTCGAATCGCGAAGGCTTCCCGGTCTATGTCGCGAACCGCCTCTACGGCGTGAAATGGCGCGATTGGAAGATGCACTTCCTCTGGCAGCTGAACATGTACGACCCTCCCCAGGTGCTGGAGGAGCCGCGCGTCTTCAACCTGCTGGCGGACCTGAAGGAACAGCGCGACGTTGCCGCGAAGGCCGCGTGGGTGGCCAGGCCGATGGGCAAGATCATCAGCGACTGGCAGCACAGCCTCAAGCTGCATCCGCCCATCGCGATGGGCACGCCGGACCCGTACGTGCCCGGCGCGCAATGAACACGAAGTCCGGCGCCAGCCTGCTGGCCCTGGTCGCATCGTTGCCGCTTGCGGCGCGGGCCGACGAAGGCGGCGCCGGCTTCTGGATCCCTGGTCAGTTCGGCAGCCTTGCCGCCGTGCCGACGACGCCCGGATGGTCGCTGCCGCTGCTGTACCTGCACAACTCCGCAAGCTCCGAAGTGAGTCGGCTCACAGTGCGGGGCGGCGGAGTGGTCGGTGGCGTCGACGTTCGCGCAGACAGCCTGCTCGCCTTTCCGACCTACACCTTCGAGACACCGGTACTGGGCGGCCAAGCCGCGCTGGGCCTCGGGGCCGGACCAGGCTCCATGGATGCATCGGTCGGTGCCGCCTTCAGGCCCGCGGGCGGGAGCTTGACCGGTGCGCGGCAGAGCGATTCCGTGTCTGGCGGCAGCGACCTCTACGGCCAGGCCACGCTCAAGTGGAACCAAGGCGTGAACAACTACATGGTCTACGGCATGTTCGGCGCGCCGTTGGGCGCCTATCGATCCGATCGGCTATCGAACCTCGGGCTCAATCACTGGTCGATGGACACGGGCGGCGGCTACACCTACTTCGACAAGAAGAACGAGTTCTCGGCAGTCCTGGGTGTCACCTACAACTTCGAGAACACAGACACGCAGTATCGAAACGGCATCGATGCCCACCTGGATTGGGCGACATCGCGCTTCGTCACCGAACAAACGCACGTCGGGCTCGCCGGGTACTTCTATCGCCAGCTCACGGGCGACAGCGGCGCCGGTGCGGTGCTGGGCGACCACAAGTCGAGCGTGAACGGCATCGCGCCGCAACTGGGCCACTTCTTCGCGGTCAACCAGTCGCAGTGGTACGTCGACGTCAAGGCGTACAAGGAGTTCGGCGCGGTCAATCGGCCTTCGGGTTGGAACCTGTGGGTGAGCTTGCTGATTCCGCTTTCTGCGACGAAATCTTAAAGGGCTGCTTTGGGCCCAAACCGGCTGTACGGATTTCTACGAACCCGACATTGGGAAGGCGGCGTCGGCACGTCCTCTCGTTGGGGTTAGGCCACGCGTTCAAGCGCGCCCACAGGATAGATCTGTACCGAGCACGGGTGTGCCTCGGACTCGACGGCATAGCCTTCGGGGGTCAGTTTTGTGCTGTACCAGCCGACAAACAAACCTTGCCAAGCGGCGCCGGATTTCTTGCGTACGCGATCTTGCAAGCCAAACGTGGCGGGCAACCGGAGCGCAAAGTGGCCGACAACTGGAATACTGGCCTCACAACTGCTCTGATCCATATTTAACCTTTCTTCTGAATGTCTTGAGGCGGCTGGCGTGCCCCTAAGCGGCCTTGGCGAACTTCCGCGTCTGGCCGGCCGCCGAACTTCCCGGGCTGCGCGTGTGAGTGACTTTGCTGGGCCCAAAGACGTTATAACGTGACCCCTCTTCTACAACTGATGCAGAATTTTCGCCTCCCATTGCTCGCCGGATTGGCCACAAGCATCATGGTGTGCGCGAACGCATTCGCCCAAGTGGGTATCACGGGAATCCCCGGCGACACGGCGCCGATCACCGTCGTCTACCCGACCGCTGCGCCGACGACCGTGCTACGGCTCGGCCCATTCGAGATCGACGCCGGTCTAAACGCTCCTGCCCGGCGCGGCAACGGCCTGCTGGTCATGATCTCGCATGGCTCGCGCGACTGGGTAATGACCAATTTTCTATTGGCGAGCACGCTAGCGCATGCGGGGTTCATGGTTGCGATTCCCGAACATCGGGGCGACAACTGGCACGAGACCGACGACGCCGGCCCTGAATCCTGGAAGCGCCGACCACGGGAAATCAGCCGCGCTGTCGACGCGGTGAGCCGGGACGCCCGCTTCGGGCCGTTGGTCAATACCGACAAGGTAGGCGTCTACGGAATGTCCGCGGGCGGCTTGACCGCGCTACTGCTGGCGGGCGCGGACTGGAGCCTCGCGACCGTTTATCGCCATTGCGCGGCGCACGCGACCGACGACGCGAGCCTTTGCCTCAACGGGCGGGAGGAAGTTGACGCCCAATTGATGCGCATGTATTCAGGGCCGCTGCCGCCAGGTGCGGAAGACCTGGAGGCGGGGATGCGCACTCGTGACACTCGCATCGCAGCCGCCGTGGCTGCGGTACCCGTTGGCGCGATCCTCACGCCCGCGAGCTTGGCCGCGATCCGGATCCCGGTCGGGATTGTCGAGGCGCAGGCCGACCAGATGCTCAATCCCGTCTACCACTCGGCGCAGGTGCTCAAGTCCTGCGGTGCCTGCGTGCGCATCGACTCGATACCTGGCGCTTCGCACCTCGACCTACTCGCGCCATGGCCCGAGCCGATCGCGAAGGCAACTGCGGGGGTGCGTGGCGCGGAGAGAAACGCGGCTGTCGACGATGCGCGACGCGTCAAAACTTACATGCGCGTGGCGGAGTTCTTCCGCATGCACTTGTCTGATTCGCGATAAGGGGGCTGCGTCGACTCAGCTCCCGCAAACGTCTGCTGTTGGTCGACTACGGCAGTAGTCGCGCACGGCCCAAAGACCCGCTTCAGACTGGTTGCAGCCAGTCGACTTCCGCCGGCGAACGGTGCAGTCCGCGGATACCTGAAGGAACCAAAGACCTAGGACAGTCCAAGGGAAGTTTGCGGTCCGAGGCAAGTACGCTTGTCGGCGCTGTAGATGCGGTGATCAGCGCCATCTGAAACGGGCAAGGGCTAAAAATGAGGGCCATGGTTGGTGTCTCGTTCGTGAATCTCGTTCCCGCAGTGAATCTGGCGCAGGGCAATCCCTAGGTCTTTCAGGACGATCCAACATGGCGGCCATGGGTCCTCTTCAGTGTTCTTTTGAGAATGGACGTACCCCGCCACGCTCCTGTCACATCGCGACGAGAAGCACGTTGTTCCGGCCCTAAAAATGCCTAAAATACTGGGCATTATCAGCTTATTTGCCTAATTTGGCGATTTTCTCCGGATGCCCAATTTGCACTCTATGTGGCAGAAGCCTAATATAGCGGGCGTTAAGTCTGAAGAATGCCTATTTTCATGAGCAAATTCGTGATGCCACTGCAAGCCACCAAGCGAATTGTCCAACTAGGTCAGCGCATCCGGGTGGCGAGGATTCGGCGCGGCTGGTCGGTCGCCGCTCTCGCCACGAAGGCGGGCATCAACCGAAACACCCTCACGGCGCTTGAACTCGGTAAGCCAGGTACGGCGGTCGGCGTGTGCTTCACGGTACTGTGGGCACTCGGCTTGGACAAGTCTCTGGACGCTGTTGCGGATCCCGACAGCGACCTCCACGGCAAGGCGCTCGAAGCGTCGCGCCGCCCGACGCGGGCGGGCAGGGCTCGGAAGACGAGCGACGACTATGACTTCTGAGCGCGAGGCCTATGTCTACATTCAGATTCCCGGCACGTTGGAAACGGTGCCGGCAGCGCTGCTCAGGGTGCAGACGCTGCCCGACGGCACGCAGATAGGGCGATTTCGCTACGGCGACCGCTACCTTCAGCGCCAAGACGCAGTTGCACTCGATCCGTTCCAACTGCCTCTTGCCAGGGAAGTCTTCGAGTTCACTCAACTCAAGGGGATTCCAGGTTCGGTTCGAGACGCCGGCCCAGACGCCTGGGGACGACGCGTGATCGACCACAAGCTCGAGCGCAACGCGGCCGACCTCCAGGAAATCGACTATCTGCTACATGGACCGCAAGACGGAGCAGGCTACCTGAGCTTCGGGCTAAAGGCAGAGCCGCCCGCGCCCAAGCGCCAGTACAACCGCACGCACAAGCTGGCCAAGCTGATCGCGGCCACACAGGCGATCGAAGAGGGTCGCCCAGTGGCCGCACATCTGCTCGAACAGATCGATCCTGGCACCAGCATGGGTGGTGCGCGGCCGAAGGCCACGATCGAGGACGCGCAATGTCTCTGGCTCGGCAAGTTTCCCGCTAGAGACGATCGCTTCAATCTGCAGCGCGTCGAGTTCGCGACGCTCGACTTGGCACGCAAATGCGGCCTGAATGTCACACAAGCCCGGCTGGAGGCGGTTGGCGAGAGCGACGTACTGATGCTGCAGCGGTTCGATCGCGACCACACCGACAAGGGTTACCTGCGCTTTGGTCTCGTCAGTGGCCTGACCGTGCTCGACTGCGGCGATAGCCACCTGGACCGGGAACGTTGGTCCTACCCGTTGATGGCCGATAACTTGCGCCGCTGGTCCGACAAGCCGGAAGCCGACTGCGCCGAACTCTTCAGGCGGATGGTCTTCAATGCTGCCGTGACCAACAACGATGATCATCCGCGCAATCACGCCCTGCTGCGCAGGCAGAAGGGATGGCGGTTGTCTCCGGCCTATGACCTCGTGCCAGCACCTGTGGTCAGCTTGGAGAGGCGCGACCTGGCCTTGACCGTCGGCGACTACGGTCGCACGGCCAGCATCTACAACCTCCTGTCGCAGGCGGGGCGCTTTAGTTTGTCGGCTGAAGAGGCACGCAGGCAAATCGATCGACTCGTCGATACCGTCAGGCATTGGAGAGACAGCTTCTTCGCCTGTGGTGTCTCGGCCGACGACATCGACTACATCGCCCCGGCCATCCTGCCTGACTGTTTCTTCTTCGAAAGGCGTCCTGATGCGTGAGGCGCCATGTCGGCAACTATGCCGCGCTTCACCATACCAGCCATAGGTTTGACGAGCCGCGATGTCTGGAGTTGCTGTCCAGCTGCGATCATGCGGTCGCGCTACACGGATGCGCTGGCGACACTCAACAGGCCCTTGTCGGAGGCCTCGACGAGCCCTTGAAGGCCGCTGTGGCGAAATCCATCGCTGATCTGGGTATCGATACTCGGCTGCAGGGGCACCAATTCCCGGAAAACGATCCGAAAAACATTGCAATCGTGGGCGCCGCGGCGTTGGCGTGCAGATCGAGTTGACGATGGCGCTGAGGCTGCACGGGCCGCGGGAGGTGATCTCTGCGGCCATCCGGTCGGTGTTGCTGGCGTTTCCCAAGGTTTAATTGCGGGAGGAAGAGACAAATCATTCTGACCGACAACGAAACCAAAGTTGACCTGCTCAACGACGAGGCGATCCCCAAGACCATCATCGAACTGTTGCGCGAGAAACCGGACCATCCAGTCACGATCGGTGTCCACGGCGATTGGGGCGCTGGGAAATCCAGCTAGAAAGGTACGAGGCCTATGTTGAAGAATGGAATGCGCCCGGTTCATCCCGGCGAAGTTCTCCGCGAGGACTTTCTGGAACCGATCCAGATGAGCGCCAGCGCGCTCGCGAAGGAACTGCATGTCGCAGCCCCAACGGTCAACGACATCGTGCGCGAGAAGCGCGGTGTGTCGCCCCTGGTGGCGCAGCGTCTAACCTGCTATTTTGGCGGCAGCGCGCAATGGTGGCTCAACATCCAGAGTGTCTATGACCTAAAGATGACCGAGAAGACAGCAGCAAAGCGGATCGAGCACGAGTTTCGTCCGCGTGCGCTCGCGCCTTGAGTTGCGCGTGCCGGTCAAATCACATGAGGCCTATGTTCGTCACCCTTTGGGCTCCTTATTTTACATAACATACATTGTATGAATCATGAATGTAGGCCCCGAGTAGTAGTGTCGGGCTTCTCCCGAATAGAAATGTCGCATCGTCGCCCTCCGGTCTGTGGATTGGCGGGGTACGACGATGGGCAAAGCAAGTTCGACGATCACCATGACAATGCGCGAGGTCGACCGCATCAAGACGATGCAAGCGCTGGCGGATCACATGTTGCGGCCCGCACAAGCAGCGGCGCGTCTGGGCCTGACGGTGCGACAGGTCGAGCGCCTGGCGCAGCGCTATCGTGAGGACGGCCCGCAGGGTTTGGTCTCGCGCGAGCGCGGTCGGCCCAGCAATCACCAGTTGGCCAACGGCGTGGCCCATCGGGCACTGGCGATCGTGCAAGAGCGCTATGCCGACTTCGGCCCGACGCTGGCGGCCGAGAAGCTGGCCGAACTTCACGGCCTCAGGATCGGCGTGGAAACCTTGCGCGGACTGATGACCGCCGCGGGTCTTTGGGTCCCGCGCAAGCAGCGCGCCGCCAGGATCCATCAGCCGCGCAACCGCCGCGCCTGCCTGGGCGAGCTGATCCAGATCGACGGCAGCGACCATGCC
>NZ_LMUW01000222.1:12549-14639 GCF_009765735.1 Xenophilus sp. L33 | reverse complement strand
AGGACCGGGCGCCGGCTTGCACGCTGCTGGTGTTCATCGACGACGCGACCAGCCGGTTGATGCAGCTGCACTTCGTGCCCACCGAATCTTCGTTCGCCTATTTCGAGGCGACGCGCTCGTACCTGGAGGAGCACGGCAAGCCGGTGGCGTTTTACAGCGACAAGGCCAGCATCTTTCGATCGGTGCGCGACTCGAGCGACTTCGGCCGTGCCACCACGCAGTACGGACGGGTATTGTTCGAGCTGAACATCGACATCATGTGCGCCAACACCAGTCAGGCCAAGGGCCGTGTCGAGCGTGCCAACTTGACGCTGCAGGATCGGCTGGTGAAGGAGCGGCGCCTGCGCGAGATCAGCACCCGGGAGGCGGCCAACGCCTTCGCGCCTCACTTCATCGTCGAATTCAACGCGCGCTTTGCCAAGCCGGCGTTGCGAGACTTCGACGCACACCGGCCGGTGCGCGCGGACGAGGACCTGGACATGATCTTCACCTGGCGACTGCAGCGCAAGGTGTCTCTCTCGCTGACCCTGCAGCACGAGCGTGTGATCTACCTGCTCAAGGACACGCTGGCCAGCCGCAAGCTGATCCACCGCTACATCGACATCTACGAGTACCCGGATGGGCGCATCGAACTGCGCGCGGATGGCCTGAGCCTGGCCTACGAGCGCTACGACAGGCTGCCACGGGTGGACACCGCGGCGATCGTGGAGAACAAGCGCCTGGGCCATGCCTTGCAGGCCGCCTTGCTGATCCAGGAGCAACGAGACAACAGGCGATTCGGAGCGCCTTCGCGCACGAACCAGGGCAAGCCGCCCTCCCCCAAAAGGGCAATTCCAGGCAAGAAACACTCAAGGCAGTTCTCCTGCGAGGACCTCGAACTTGCCGTCATGGCGGTGTGCCAACCGAAGAAGCAGCTGGTGCGAGCAACGCCGAGTCGTTGAAATCGACCATCGCGCCGGCCGCTGGCCGATAGGCCGGTGCGATCACGAAGGCCAGGCGGTCAGCGAGTTCGCTGAAGTCCTTCGACAACGAAGAAATGCGACATCTCTACTTGGCTGCAGATGCGACATCTGAACTTGGCGTTGACAATAAATGTGGGAGCAAAGTTGTAATGTCGCATTCCAGCAAAGTTCAAATGTCGCAAAGTTGGCCGCCCCGAGTTCGGAGGCACGGCCATGGCGACACCTGCTGCGACGATCACTATGACGATGCGCGAAGCCGATCGGCTCAAGACGATTCAGGCGGTGGTCGACCGGATGCTGCGAGTCGGCCAAGCCGCGCAGCGGCTTGGCATGAGCCGCAGGCAGGTCGAGCGGCTTGTCAGCCGGTATCAGGACGACGGGCCGTCCGGCCTGGTCTCACGCAAGCGCGGGCGTCCCAGCAACAACCAACTGGCCCCAGGGATTGCCGAGCGCGCCGTCAAACTCATTCGCGAGCGCTACGCCGACTTCGGACCGACGCTGGCGGCCGAGAAACTGGAGGAATGTTACGGCGTTGTGCTTAGCAAGGAAACCGTTCGGGCGCTGATGGTGGCCACAGGCCTATGGACGCCTCGCAAGCAGCGCGCTCCCCAGATCCATCAGCCGCGCAACCGGCGTTCCTGCCTGGGCGAACTGATCCAGATCGACGGCAGTGACCACGCTTGGTTCGAGGACCGGGCGCCGGCTTGCACGCTGCTGGTGTTCATCGACGACGCGACCAGTCGTCTGATGCAACTGCACTTCGTGCCGACCGAATCGGCCTTCGCGTACTTCGAGGCCACCCGGTCGTACCTCGAGCAGCATGGCAAGCCGGTGGCGTTCTAAAGCGACAAGGCCGCCATTTTCCGCGCGGTGCAGACCTCGACCGACTTCGGCCGCGGAGCCACGCAATACGGTCGTGCGCTGTTCGAGCTGAACATCGACATCATGTGCGCCGACACCAGCCAAGCCAAGGGGCGTGTCGAGCGTGCCAACCTGACGCTGCAGGACCGCCTGGTCAAGGAACTGCGCCTTCGCGGGATCAACACGCGCGATGCGGCCAACGCCTTTGCGCCGCGCTTTATGGCGGACTTCAACGCGCGGTTTGCGAAGCCGGCCAACCCCGGGCAT
>NZ_LMUW01000222.1:0-12539 GCF_009765735.1 Xenophilus sp. L33 | reverse complement strand
CATCGCGCCGGCCGCTGGCCGATAGGCCGGTGCGATCACGAAGGCCAGGCGGCCACTGCGTTCGCTGCAGTCCTTCGAGAACGAAGAAATGCGACATCTCTACTTGGCTGCAGATGCGACATCTGAACTTGGCGTTGACAATGAATGTAGACCTCGAAGAGGTCGCCGGACCCTGCGCGCGCTCATGCGGCCTCTCAAAGCGCCCCGAGCCGTGATTCCT
This sequence comes from Xenophilus sp. L33, assembly GCF_009765735.1. Classification (GTDB taxonomy): domain Bacteria; phylum Pseudomonadota; class Gammaproteobacteria; order Burkholderiales; family Burkholderiaceae_C; genus Variovorax. Next base: position 12,319 of record NZ_LMUW01000222.1, on the reverse strand, counting down.
CCGGACCCGGCATCACCGGCCTCGTCTCGCGCTGCTGCGTATACCGATCGAGCAGCTTGAACATCGCAAGTGACATCGACAGCGCCGCGGCGTAGAAGCCCCAGGGGTTCCGGAAGCCGTATTGCTTGGCGACCATGAAGACCGGGATGTGGACCAGGAACAAGGGAAACGAGATGTCCCCCAGCAGTCGCAGCAGCTTGGAAGGCTGGCCGCCGCTGGAATTGATGGCGTAGCGGATGCCGAGGATGGCCACCAGCAGCGTCGTCGCCTGCATCAGCAAGCCGGGAATGTCGTGGGTGATGAACGAATCGACCTGGTGGTGCTTGATGCAGTGGCCCAGCTGGATCGCGGTGTCGGCCAGGATGTGGCTGGCGAACAGGACGGCGACGACCCAGAGGTGGTCCCGCGTGCGAGCGAGCCGGAGCCCGCTCATCCATGCGAAGCCCAGGAAGACCAGGTTCAGCCCGAAGCCGACGCCGGAGTAGTAAGGCCAGTGCCAGAGGGTCCGCCCGACCGTGTGCAGCAGGAAGGCCGCGAAGGACACCAGGATCCACTTCTGCAGCGCGCCCGGTGTCAGCCTGAAAAGCAGCGGCGTCAGGCAATAGAACCAGACTTCGAGGGCCAGGCTCCAGGCCGGCCCGAGGAACGAGGTGTCGGTGACGATCTGGTTCAGGAAGACCAGGTTGACCAGCAGTTCCCAGAACGACGGCCGCCCTTCCCCCGTGATCACGACCGCCGCCACGGCCAGGACGACGCTGGCCACGTAGATCGGGTAGATCCGCTGTGCACGACGCACCAGGAAGCCGCCCGGCTCCTTCATGTAGCTCGAGCCGATCGAGAATCCGCTGATGAGCAGGAAGCCGAGGACGGCCTCGAAGGCGCTGAACTTGGGAACGACGGAAAGGACGGGCCCGATGGAGATGTGGTCTTGCAGGTGGTCGATTGCGACGACGGTCGCCAGGATGAATCGGAGGCCGGCAAGCACGCTCCATTTTTCGAATCTCACAGACTGTCCCTCGTGTTTTTATGTAACTAGAGTGCAAAACTTTATCGAAAAGTCAGCCTCCAGACAGTCACGAAGCCACGTCCAAGCGCGTATGACGTTTCCATGTGAGGAGATGCTCACGGGGCACGCGCACCGATTCGAAAATCTGACAGCCGTGTCAAATTGAATTCAAGAGTCGGAAATTGACAGCACCGTGACTTATGTCATCGGCGGGCACTCGAACGATCCCACTAGGAATGCAGCTTCGCGCCCTTCACTGCCTTGTCCACGTCCTTGCGCGGCCCTCGCACCGCGAGGCCGACCAGGTCCGGCGCGTCCGCGGATTCGGCCCGGAAGGCCTCCCGGTTCGCGGCGTCGTGGCCGGTCGTGAACATCGCGCGCACATAGGCAGCACAAGTCAGACCGCGTTCCAGCGCCTGGCGATGCGCGCGAGCCAGGTCGGCGGCCGTCGCGGCGTAGACCATGACCGGCTGGCCGAGCAAACGGGCGAACGCGCGTCCGCGGGCATCGACGTAAGGCTCGCCCATCGCCTCGGGCGCCGCGCCGGCGATGCCGGTGGCCAGGAAGGCGGTGACGTTCAGCTTCTGCCAGGTGGCGAGGTCGTCGAGCACCAGAATCGCGACCTTGGTTTCGAACTCCATGCGTGTCTCCGCGGGCGTGCGTCGGCCCGGCGGGGCATGGTGCCACAAGGCTTCGGCGGCCCTCCGCCGTCCGCCTTCGTCCGTTCCTAGCGAATCAGCCCTGGATCGCCGCCAGGACCAGCGCCTGCGCCGGCGCCAGCTTAGCCGCCAGATCGGCGGGCACGCCGGCGGCGACCAGCAGCGCGGCCACCGGATGGAAAGCGACCCGGGTGCTGCCGTCGGCGTCGACCCGCACCAGCAAGTGCAACGGCAGATCCAGCGCGCTGCGCGGCGCGGCCAGCATCATCGGCGTGCCGCCTTTCGGGTGCCCGTAGACCAGCACCGTCGTCGGCGGCATCGAAAGGCCCACTTCTGCGGCGCCGGCGGCATGGTCGATCTGCGCGAAGACCCGCAAGCCCTTCGATTCGATCGCGGCCACGATCCGCTGCAAGGTCTCCGGGAAATCGAAGGCGCTCGGCTGTTCGACCAGCGTCGGCGTCTGAAGGTCTTGCGTCATGGCGTTCCTTTGAACGGGCCCTTCAGTGGCCCAGCACCTGCTCGGGCGGCGATGCCGCAGCATTCGTCGATTGTGGGGCCACGGCCTGCTTGATGAAGAGCGCGACCGCCGACACCAGGCCCGCCACCGCCACCACGGTGAAGACCTGGCCGAAGCCGAACTGGCGGCGGGTGAGTTCCGCCACCAGCAGCGAGCCGGCGATGCCGCCGAAGCGGCCCATGCCGAGCATCCAGGAGACGCCGGTGGCGCGGCCCTGCGTCGGGTAGAAGGCGGCGGCCAGCGCCGGCAGCGACGACTGCGCGGTGTTCATCAGCACGCCGGCCACGAACACGGTGACCACCAGCGCGCCGAGGCTGCCGAGCGACTGGCCGATGGCCCAGACCGAGATCGCGGTCAGCACATAGCCGATGGCGATGATCCTGTTGGGGTTGAAGCGGTCCATCAGGAAGCCGAAGAGCACCGCGCCGACGCCGCCGAGCGGGAACAGCGCGGCGATCAGGGTCGAGGTCTGCGGATCGAGCCCGCCTTCCTTGAACAGCACCGGCATCCAGTTGATCAGCGCATAGAAGATCACCAGGCCCATGAAATAGGCCAGCCACAGCATCAGCGTGCCGACCACGTAGGAACCGGACAGAACCAGCCGCAGCCCGGTCTTGCCACCGGTGGCGGGCCCGGCCTTCTCGGTCATGGTGAAGGCGGCCGCGCCGGCCGCGGACCTCGAGATGCGCAGCAGCACCTTGCGGATGCGGTCGGCCGCGTAGCCCTTGGCCACCATGTAGCGCACCGATTCCGGCAGCAGCAGCACCAGGAAGACCAGCAGCACCAGCGGCACGATGCCGCCCAGCTCGAGCACGCTGCGCCAGCCGAAGTGCGGAATCATCCAGGCGGCCAGGAAGCCGCCGAACGCGGCGCCGAGCGGGAAGCCGCAGAACATGAGATTGGTCATGGTAGCGCGCCGGCCGTCGGGGCAGTATTCGCTCATCAGGGTGACCGCGTTCGGCATCGCGGCGCCGAGGCCGACGCCGGTGACGAAGCGCAGCGTCGCCAGTTCGTCGAGGCTGGTGGCGAAGGCCGACCACAGGCAGGCGACGCCGAAGACCGTGACCGAGGCGATCAGCAGCCGCCGCCGGCCAAGCCGGTCCGACAGCGGTCCGGCGACCAGCGCGCCGAAGGCCAGGCCGAACAGCGCAGCGCTCAGCACCGGGCCGAGGGCCGGCTTGCCGACCTGGAATTCGTTGAGCAGCGAGGGTGCGATGAAACCGATCGCGGCGGTGTCGAAGCCATCGAGCAGCACGATGACGAAGCACATCAGGAAGATCAGCCACTGGAAACCGGAGAAGCGCTCGCGGTTGAGAAAGGTCTGCACGTCGAGTGCGGCTGGGGTGGTCATCTTGTTTTCCTCCGGGTCGGTCCGCGCGGTGCGGGGGCGCAATGGTAGTGCAGCCAACGGCCTCTTTCGAGCGGCCGGATGCGGCGCCGGCGCTTGTCACTTTTTGTATCTTGGCGTGCATTTATCCACGCGGGCAAATCGCGCCCGACGCGCAGACTGCCGGCATGGCGTCCGTCGTCTGCCCTTACTGCAACACCGAGAACCGCGCCGTCGCGAAGTTCTGCATCGAGTGCATCCACACGCTGCCCGAACCGGGCGCGGAGCGCACCTTCGTGCCGACGGCGCGGGCCGCATTGATGGCGATCGGGCGCGCGACCGGAACGCGCGGAACGCGACGAACGCGCGGCACACGGGTGGCCGCCCTGCCCTGCACATCCAAGGGACTGTGGGTCGCCGTCCTGGCGCTGGGCTTCGTACTGGGCTTCGGTGCGACCGGCTGGTATGTCCATTCGGCCAAGGCGAAGGCGGCGCCGCGGATCGAGGCGGTTCGCCACGAACGGGCCGTCGACACGCAGCCACGCACCCCCCGCGCGCCCTGAAATTTCGTCCCCGCTTCTTGTAGGTCTGCTTGCGTCGCTGTCCGACAGGGGGACGGCTGCTTTGGCGCGCTGGCCCGGGTGCCTCCCGGGCTATACATGGGCCTGTGCCGGGCATGCCGCCGAAGGCCCTCCCTCCCGTGACCAAGAAGGCTTCGTGACTCCAGCCAACACCCCCCATCCCACCGCCAACCCCATCGGCGAAACCGATGCCTACCTGTTCCAGGAAGGCACCCATTCGCGGCTCTACGAACGCCTCGGCAGCCATCTGGCGGCCAAGGAAGACGACGGCGCGACCTTCGCGGTCTGGGCGCCGAACGCGCGTTCGGTCTCGGTCATCGGCGACTGGAATTACTGGAGCGCGCACGCCGATCCGATGCACCGGCGCGACGACGGCACCGGCGTCTGGGAAGCCCGCTGCCCGAACGCCCGCCGCGGCCAGGCCTACAAGTACCGCATCGAGACCCGCCACGGCCAGATCCTGGAGAAGGCCGATCCGCTGGCGCTCTGGAGCGAGCCGGCACCGGCCACCGCGTCGCGCCTGTGGTCGCTCGAATACGAATGGAACGACGACGAGTGGATGCGCACCCGCGCCGCCCGCAACGCGCTGGACGCACCCATCTCCATCTACGAGCTGCATCCCGGTTCATGGCGCCGCAGCGACAACGAACTGCCGAACTATCGCGAACTGGCGCACCAGCTGGCCGACTACATCGTGCCGCTTGGCTTCACCCACGTGGAGCTGATGCCGATCACCGAGCATCCGTTCTACGGTTCCTGGGGCTACCAGACCACGGGCTACTTCGCGCCGACCGCGCGCTACGGCACGCCGCAGGACTTCATGTATTTCGTCGACCACCTGCACCAGCGCGGCATCGGCGTGGTGCTCGACTGGGTGCCGTCGCACTTCCCGACCGACGCGCACGGCCTGGCGGCCTTCGACGGCACGCACCTCTACGAACATGAAGACCCGCGCCAGGGATTCCATCCGGAATGGAATTCGGCCATCTTCAACTACGGTCGCAACGAGGTGCGCAGCTTCCTCATCTCGTCGGGGCTCTTCTGGCTGTCGCGCTACCACCTGGATGGCCTGCGGGTCGATGCGGTGGCCTCGATGCTGTATCTCGACTACGCGCGCAAGCACGGCGAATGGATTCCCAACAAGTGGGGCGGCCGCGAGAACCTCGAGGCGATCGACTTCCTGCAGGAACTCAACCGCGCGGTCTACCGCGAGCATCCGGACACCTTCACGGTGGCAGAGGAATCGACTTCCTGGCCGCGCGTGTCGCGGCCGATCGAGATGGGCGGCCTGGGCTTCGGCATGAAGTGGAACATGGGCTGGATGCACGACGTGCTGGCCTACATGAAGGAGAACCCGATCCATCGCCGCTGGCACCACCACCAGATGACCTTCGCGATGGTCTATGCCTTCAGCGAGAACTTCGTGCTGCCGCTCTCGCACGACGAGGTGGTGTACGGCAAGGGGTCGCTCATCAACAAGATGCCGGGCGATGCCTGGCAGCAGTTCGCCAACCTGCGCTCGCTCTTCGGCTTCATGTGGGCGCATCCGGGCAAGAAGCTGCTTTTCATGGGCGGTGAATTCGCGCAGCGGCGCGAGTGGACGCACGAGGGCCAGCTCGAATGGTTCGTTACCGAATACCCGGAGCACCACGGCATGCAGAAGCTGGTCGGCGAGCTCAACCGGCTGCTGCGCGGCGAGCCGGCGCTGCACGAACTGGACTTCTCCGATGAAGGCTTCGAATGGATCGAGGCCGACGACCAGGACCAGAGCGTCTACGCCTTCCTGCGGCGCGCCCGCAGCGGCGAGGCGGTGCTGGTGGTCAGCAACATGACGCCGGTTCCGCGGCGCAACTATTGCGTGGGTGTGCCGAGCGCGGGCACCTGGCGCGAGATCCTCAATACCGACGCGCGCGTCTTCGGTGGCTCCGGATGGGGTAATCTGGGCGCCGTCGAAGCCTCGCCGATGCGTTCACACGGACGGGCCCACTCGGTCTGCCTGACCCTGCCGCCCTTGTCCACCCTCTTCCTGAAGGTCGATGCCGATGTCTAAGAGCCAGCTGCTGCAGTCCGGGATGAGCACGCCGCGCGCCCCTGCGGCGATCGACACCACGGACGGCCGCAGCCGCGCCGTGGTCGACGCCGTGCTGCCGGTGGTCGATGGCGGCCGCTTCGCCGTCAAGCGGGTCGCGGGCGACACCGTGCGCATCACCGCCCATGTGTTCACCGACGGCCACGACGCGCCGCGCGTCATGCTCCAGTGGTGGAAGGACGGCGATCCGAACCGTCACGAGCTGGCCATGAAGCTGCGCTACAACGACGAATGGCTCGGCGACTTCGTGCCGCCGACCATCGGCCTGTACCACTACACCGTGGTGGCCTGGGTCGATGCCTTCGAATCATGGCGCCATGAGCTGGAGCGCCGGGTCGACGCCGACGACATCCGTCTCGCCGCCCGCGTCGGCGCGACCGAGATCGCGGCGGCGGCCGAACGCGCCAGCGGCGGCGACCGCGAGGCGCTCGCGGGCTGGGCCAAGGCGCTCGAGGCGGGTGCCGCCGATCCCGACATGGAAGTCGCCGCGCTCAAGGCATTGGCGCTCGACGACGACCTCGGCGCCACCGCCGGCCGCCACCCCGACCGCTCGCTCGAGACCCGCTTCGCCGCCGAGTTGCCGCTCATCGTGGACCGCGAACGCGCCGCCTGCAGCAGCTGGTACGAGCTCTTCCCGCGCTCGGCCGGCGACGAGCCCGGCAGGCACGGCACTTTCAAGGACGTCGAGACCCGGCTGCCGATGATCGCGGCCATGGGCTTCGACGTGCTTTATTTCCCGCCGATCCATCCGATCGGCCGCGAGCAGCGCAAGGGCCGCAACAACGCGCTGGTCACCGAGCCCGGCGACGTCGGCAGTCCGTGGGCCATCGGCGCGGCCGAAGGCGGCCACAAGGACATCCTGCCGGCGCTCGGCACCGCCGCGGACTTCCGCCACCTGGTGGCGGCGGCCAAGGACCACGGCCTCGAGGTGGCGCTCGACATCGCCTTCCAGTGCGCGCCCGACCATCCGTACGTCAAGGCGCATCCGAAGTGGTTCCGCTGGCGGCCCGACGGCAGCGTGCAATACGCCGAAAATCCCCCGAAGAAGTACCAGGACATCTACCCCTTCAACTTCGAAAGCGAGGACTGGGAAGGCCTGTGGAGCGAGCTCAAGAGCGTGTTCGACCACTGGATCGCCGAAGGCGTGACCATCTTCCGCGTCGACAACCCGCACACCAAGTCCTTCGCGTTCTGGGAGTGGGCGATCGGCGAGGTCAAGCGCGAGCATCCGGGCACGATCTTCCTGGCCGAGGCCTTCACCCGCCCCAAGGTGATGCATCGGCTGGCCAAGCTCGGCTTCAGCCAGTCCTACACCTACTTCACCTGGCGCAACAGCAAGGAAGAGCTGACCGAATACTTCACCGAGCTGTCGCAAGGGCCCGGCGTCGAGTATTTCCGCCCCAATCCGTGGCCCAACACGCCCGACATCCTGCATGCCCAGTTGCAGGGCGGCGAGGAAGCGATGTTCAAGGCCCGGCTGGTGCTGGCCGCCACGCTGGCCGCCAACTACGGCATCTACGGGCCGGCCTTCGAGCTGCTGGAGCACCTGCCGCGCAATCCGGGCAGCGAGGAATACCTCGACTCCGAGAAGTACCAGCTGCGCCACTGGGACTGGAGCCCCGAGGCGGGCCTGCGGCCCTTCATCACGCGGGTGAACAAGATCCGGCGCGAGCAGCCGGCGCTGCGCGGCAACCGCAGCCTCAAGTTCCTGGACATCGACAACGACCAGCTGATCGCCTACAGCAAGGAATCCGAGGACGGCACCAACGTGGTGGTCACGGTGGTCAACCTCGATCCGCGCAACACCCAGTCCGGCAACCTCACGCTCAAGCCCTACGACATCGGCGTGCCGGACGACCAGCCCTTCCAGATGCACGACCTGCTGAGCGACCAGCGCTTCACCTGGAGCGGCCAGAGCCACTACGTCATGCTGGAACCCCACCGCGTGCCGGCCCACATATTGCTGGTCCGTCGCCGCGTGCGCGACGAGCGCGATTTCGACTACTACGTCTAGCAAGCACATGAACGCACCCTTGCCCAAACTGGCGCTCGAAACCACCGAGATCGACACCTCCGGCGACCCGACCTGGTACCGCGACGCGGTCATCTACCAGCTCAACGTCAAGGCCTACGTGGACTCCAACGGCGACGGCGTCGGCGACTTCAAGGGCGTCGCCAGCCGGCTCGACTACGTGAAGGACCTGGGCGTCAACACCATATGGCTGATGCCCTTCTATCCGTCGCCGCTGCGCGACGACGGCTACGACATCTCCGAATACGAGGACGTGCATCCGCAGTACGGCACGCTGCAGGACTTCCGCGACATGCTCGACGAAGCCCACAAGCGCGAGCTTCGCGTGATCACCGAGCTGGTCATCAACCACACCTCGGACCAGCATCCCTGGTTCCAGGCCGCGCGCAACGCGCCGCCCGGATCGCCCGAACGCGACTTCTACGTCTGGAGCGACACCGACCAGCTCTACCAGGGCACGCGCATCATCTTCACCGACACCGAGAAGTCGAACTGGACCTGGGACCCGGTCGCCAAGGCCTACTACTGGCACCGCTTCTTCAGCCACCAGCCGGACCTCAACTTCGACAACCCGGCGGTGCTGGAGGCGGTGTTCCGCACCATGCGTTTCTGGCTCGACATGGGCGTCGACGGCTTCCGGCTCGACGCCATTCCCTACCTGGTCGAGCGTGACGGCACCAGCAACGAGAACCTGCCCGAGACCCACCAGGTCATCAAGAAGCTGCGCGCCGCGATCGACGCCAACTACCGCGACCGCTTCCTGCTGGCCGAGGCCAACATGTGGCCGGAAGACGTTCGCGAGTATTTCGGCGACGGCGACGAGTGCCACATGGCCTACCACTTCCCGTTGATGCCGCGCATGTACATGGCGATCGCGCAGGAAGACCGCGACCCGATCGTCGAGATCCTTCAGCAGACGCCGGAAGTGCCCGAAGGCTGCCAGTGGGCGATCTTCCTGCGCAACCACGACGAACTCACGCTCGAGATGGTGACCAACCGCGAGCGCGACTACATGTACACCACCTATGCGGCCGACCACCAGGCGCGCATCAACCTGGGCATCCGCCGGCGCCTGGCACCGCTGATGGAGAACGACAAGGACCGCATCAAGCTGATGAACAGCATGCTGCTGTCGATGCCGGGCTCGCCGATCATCTACTACGGCGACGAGATCGGCATGGGCGACAACGTCTTCGTCGGCGACCGCAACGGCGTGCGCACGCCGATGCAATGGAGCCCCGACCGCAACGCCGGCTTCTCGCGCGCCGACCCGCAGCGGCTCTACCTGCAGCCGATCATGGACGCCATGTACGGCTACGAGTCGGTCAACGTCGAGACCCAGCTGCGCGACAAGAGCTCGCTCCTGCAATGGACCCGCCGCATGCTGGCGGTGCGCAAGACCAGCCGCGCCTTCGGCCGCGGCCGCCGCACCTTCCTGAAGCCCGGCAACCGCAAGATCCTCGCCTACATCAGCGAGCACGACGACGACGTGATCCTGTCGGTGTTCAACCTGTCGCGCGCGGCGCAGCCGGTGGAGCTCGACCTGTCGGCCTTCAAGGGCCGGGTGCCGGTCGAGATGCTCGGGCGCACCTCCTTCCCGCCGGTGGGCGACCTGCCCTACCTGCTGACCTTGAATTCCTTCGGCTTCTACTGGTTCCGGCTGACCGACGAGGCACCGGTGCCGAGCTGGCACCAGGAAGGCGTCGCGCTGCTCGACCGCCCGGTGATCGTGCTCTTCGACGGCTGGACCAGCCTGCTCAAGGAGCGGGTCATGCCGTGGCGCATCGGCTTCGCCGACCGGCTCATCAAGCAGTTCGAGACCGACACGCTGCCGCCGCACATCGAGGCTCAGCGCTGGTACGCGACCAAGGGCTCGACCATCACCCGCGCCCGGCTGGCCGACCAGGCCATCTGGGAAGTCGGCGGCCTGAGCTGGCTGCTGCCGCTGCTCGAACTGGAAGGCCCGCCGCAGAAGCCGACGTACTTCATGCCGCTGTCGATCGCCTGGGAAGACCGCGACGAGGAGCGCCTGAAGCAGATCCAGCCGGCGGCGATCGCCAAGGTGCGCCAGCAGGCCAACGTCGGCGTGATGGGCGACGCCTTTTTCGACGAGGCCTTCGCCCGCGCCGTGGTGCGGGCGATCGTGCAGGACACCCAGTTGCCGACCGCACGCGGCAACCTGAACTTCAAGCCGACCTCGCTCGGGCGCGAGCTGGTGCTCGACGCGCTGTCCGACCTCGCGGTGAGCCGGCCGACCGCGCTCAGCAGCAACACCGTGGTCACGATCGGCGAGACGCTGTTCCTGAAGGGCTACCGGCAGCTGCGCGTGGGCGTCAATCCCGAGCTGGAGATGGGCCGCTTCCTCACCGAGGACGCCGGCTTCCTGCACGGCGTGCCGGTGGCCGGCGCGATCGAATACCTGGGCGCCGACGGCACCGTCTTCACCTTGGCGCTGCTGCAGGCCTACGTGCCCAACCAGGGCGACGGCTGGGCCTACACGCTGGCCTACCTCGAGCGCTTCCTGGCCGAGCTGCGCGACGCCGAGCATGCGCAGACCGCCAACCCGCACGGCGCCTTCCTGGCGCTGATCGGCATCCTCGGGCGCCGGACCGCCGAGCTGCACAACGCGCTCGCCAAGCGCACCGGCAACCCGGCCTTCGAGCCGGAGCCGATGACCGAGGCCGATCTGAAGACCGCCCGCGACACGGTGCGCAGCGAAGGCCATGCCACCCTCGCCCGGCTGCGCGAGGCCCAGGCCGGCCTGGCGCCGGCGGCCCAGGAAGACGCCGCGCGCCTCCTGGCCCGGAGTGGCGCGATCGACGCCTTCATCGACGGGCTGCCGATGACCGGTGGCCACGGTTGGCGCACCCGCTTCCATGGCGACTACCACCTCGGCCAGGTGCTGATCTCGCGCAACGACTTCGTGATCATCGACTTCGAGGGCGAGCCGGCCCGCTCGATCGAGGAGCGGCGCGCCAAGCAGTCGCCGCTGCGCGACGTCTCCGGCATGCTGCGCTCGTTCAACTACGCGCGCTGGAGCGCGCTGCGCCGCGCAGCCCAGAACGTCGGCGAGCTGGCCCGGCTGGACGCCGCGGCGCGCGAATGGGAGCGCGAGACCCGCGAGGCCTTCCTGGCCGGCTACAAGGCCGCGCTGGCGCCCGAGGCGGGGCCGGTCGACGACAAGCTGGTGGAGCTGTTCGAGCTCGAGAAGGCCTTCTACGAGCTGCGCTACGAGCTGGGCAACCGTGCCGACTGGGTGCCGGTGCCGTTGCAGGGCATCCTGGCCCTGCTCCAGCGCAACGCAGCGCACTGACCCTTCGGCGCGCCGTCGCTGAACCGATAACGACACACACTGGAGAAGCCGCCCATGGACACCCTCACCTTCTACCTGGAGCCGCTGCGCGCCTTCCTGTTCCAGATCGGCAGCTACGTGCCGCGGCTGGTCTTCGCCGCGCTGGTGCTGGTCGCCGGCTGGCTGATCGCCAAGGTGGTGCGCTTCGCGGTGATCCGCGGCCTGCGCGCGATCAACTTCCACGTGCTGACCGAGCGCGCCGGCATCGACAATTTCCTGCGCCAGGGCGGGCTGGTTTCGGATTCGACCGTGGTCTTCGGCTTCCTCGCCTACTGGATGGTGATCCTCGCCGCGCTGGTGATCGCCTTCAACGGCCTGGGCCTGAGCTACGTCACCGACCTGCTGGGCCGCGTGATGTGGTTCGTGCCGAACCTGTTCGTGGCGATGCTGATCCTGGCCTTCGGCGCCTACTTCGCCAAGTTCATCAGCGAGGCGGTGCAGAACTACGGCCGCAGCAGCGGCATGCGCGACACGCTGCTGCTGGGCAAGGTGGTGCAGTACGCGATCCTGCTGTTCGTGGTGCTGATCGCGCTCGACCAGGTGAAGATCGGCGGCGACATCGTGCGCGAGAGCTTCCTGATCATCCTGGGCGGTGTCGTCTTCGCGCTGGCGCTGGCCTTCGGCCTGGCCGGCAAGGAATGGGCGGCCGACCGCATCGAGCAGTGGTGGCCGCGGGCCAAGCTGGTCGAGCGCCGCGCCGCCGCGCGCGAGTCGCTGCGCCGCGAAGGCGTGCCGACCGGCATGCCGCGCGGGCCG
>NZ_LMUW01000219.1 GCF_009765735.1 Xenophilus sp. L33 | reverse complement strand
GCCAAGGTGCTCGACGCGGAGGCCTTCGCATGGTCGCTTTGATCGCAGGCACCGCCGACATCGCCGAAGCCCGCAGGGACCGCGCGATCCGCGGCCAGGGCACCTCCGAAGCCGACTGGAACGCCTGGCCCGGCCTCCATCGCCTGGCGCCGACCGACGCCTTCGAACTGGTCCCGACCGGCGCTCGCGCGGTCGTGGTCGCGCCGCATCCGGACGACGAGGTGCTGTCGGTCGGCGGCCTGCTGGCGATGTTGGCGCGCCGTCTGGCGCCGGTGCGCGTGATCGCGGTCACCGACGGCACCGCCAGCCATCCGGCATCGCGCGACTGGCCGGTCGAGCGGCTGGTGCGGGAGCGTCCGGGCGAGAGCCGGGCGGCACTGCGGCGGCTCGGCCTCGCCGTCGAACCGGTGCGGCTCGGCCTGCCCGACGGCGGCCTGCAGCCGCTCGCCGCCTTGCTGGCGGAGCGCCTGCTGCCGCTCCTCGGACACGGCGACGTGGTCTTCACCACCTGGCGCGGCGACGGCCATCCGGACCACGAGGCCTGCGGCCACGCCTGCGCCCTGGCCGCGGCACGGGCAGGCGCCCGGCTGGTCGAGGTGCCGGTCTGGGCCTGGCACTGGGCGCCGCCGGGCGACCCGCGCCTTCCCTGGGACCGCGCCCGGCGGCTGCCGCTGGACGCCGACGCGGCCGAGTGCAAGCGCCACGCGGTGCAGGCCTTCGCCAGCCAGCTGCAGCCCGACGAATCGACCGGCGCCGGTCCGATCCTGCGAGCCAGCACGGTCGAGCGGGCGGCGCGCGACTTCGAGGTGATGTTCACGTGAACGGCACCGAGGCCTATTTCGACCGCCTCTACGGCGCCAGCGACGACCCCTACGCCTTGCGAACCCGCTGGTACGAGGAACGCAAGCGCGCGCTGCTGCTCGCCGCGCTGCCCGAGCGCCGCTACCGCCGGGTCTTCGAGCCCGGCTGCGGCGTCGGCGAGCTGACGGCCTTGCTGGCCGAGCGCACCGACCATCTTCTCGCCAGCGACGGCTCGGAGCGTGCGGTCGCGATCGCCGCCCGGCGCTGCCGCGACCTGCCCCAGGTGCGCGTCGTGCGCCAGGCGCTGCCCGAGGACTGGCCGCACGCGGCCGGCCCCTTCGACCTGATCGTCCTCAGCGAAGTCGGCTATTTCCTGGAGGCGGCCGCCATGGCCCGGCTGGCGCGTTGCTGCGAGCAATCGCTAACCGCTGGCGGCACCCTGGTCGCCTGCGATTGGCGGCCCGATTTCGATGCCCGGGCGCTGCCGACCGTGGCGGTGCACGCCAGCCTCGAGGCGCTCGGCCTGCCGCGGCTGCTGCGCCACGAGGAGGACGATTTCCTGCTCCAGGCGTGGTCGCGCGACGCCCGCTCGGTGGCCGAGCGCGACGGCATCCGCTGAGCTGCCGGCGCTCGCCTACAGTCGACTTCCGCGCCGGGGGTTATCAACGGCGGCTGCCCATCACGGAGAAACCATGGAAATCAAGTCCCTGCTCGACCAAGCCCGCCAATACGACGCCAACCG
>NZ_LMUW01000137.1 GCF_009765735.1 Xenophilus sp. L33 | reverse complement strand
CGCACATTGCGCCCTCTGGTATTCCGGAGGGCACACCTGTTCGAGCGTCATTACACAAATCAAGCCCTGCTTGGTGTTGGGTGAAGCCCTTAGGGGCCCGCCTTAAACCCCTCGGCGTCGCCGTCCGTCTTCGAGCGCAGCGAGATAACTTTCCAGCGTTTTCGAGACGGGCCACGTCCGCCGCAGAACATACCTTTTTTTCTATCAAGGTTGACCTCGGATCAGGTGGGGATACCCGCTGAACTTAAGCATATCAATAAGCGGAG
>NZ_LMUW01000028.1 GCF_009765735.1 Xenophilus sp. L33 | reverse complement strand
GAGGCCGGCCTGCGCCAGGCAGCGATGCAGGCTGCGCTCCGAGCTGCCGAGCCCGGCGGCCACGGCGGCGGCGGTGAGGCCGGGCTCGGCATGGCGTTCGTCGATCGCGGCGCGCACCCGCTGGCACAGCGCGTTCGAAGCCGGGCCCGACACGCGCTCGGGCATGCCCCCGCCGGTGGCCAGCGCGAGCAGGCAGCCGAGCTGGTTGGTGAGCAGGTCGGCCGGCAGCGGGGGCGCGGCCGCGGCCTCGGGCGTGAGTTCGCGCACGAAACTGCCGAGCACCTGGCCCCATCCCGAACTGCCGTCGATGCGGCAGCCGACATGCCGGCCGGCATCCACCAGCCAGCTGTCGACCCAGGCACGCGGCAGTTCGAGTGACACCGTGTCGGCCGACAGCGGGAAGTGGAATTCGTAGCGCTGGCGCGAATCGACCAGCACCGAATCGCCGGGCAGCATGCGGGCGCTGCGCTGGCCCTGCACGACGGTCCAGGCGCTGTCGGGCTTGGACAGCAGGTAGTTTAGTGGTTCTCGCGGCTCTTGGCGATCGCGCCGGCGCTGCGGTAGACGTCCTGCGCGCTGCCGCGCACCCGGTTCACGCCGATGCCGCCCAGGCGCGCCGACTCCAGGCTCGAATGGAAACGGGCGGCCGACGGGCTGGTGGCTTCCATCTCGAGGAAGCCTTCGCAGATGGCGCCGATCCAGTAGTCCAGCCGCTGTCCGGTGGGCACGGCGTCGGTGGACCAGCGGCGGATCGCGGCGGTCGTGAGGGTCGAAGGATCGGAGTCGGGATTCACGCGGCACCTCCTGCCTGCCAGCGCTTGGCAGAGCGCGAATTCTGCACCGATCGCGGGGCGGCCGGTCATGAGCATTGCTCAAAAATCGCTTGATGGTTTTCACGGATAGCCGAGCAAGAGTCGTCTGCTAGTTTCATGAGGCCTACTCAAACAAGGAGCGCCGCATGCCCTTCGACACCGAGAGCCTCCACGACCGCCGAGCCGACCATCGCTGGGACCGGGTCTGCATCGGCGACATCACCGAGCGCATGACCTGGAGCCGGCCGGACGACGTCGCGATCGTCGGCTGGGAAGGCGCCTACGCCTCGCCCGAATTCGCGAGCCTCACCTGGCGCCAGGCCGACCGGCTCGCGAACCGCTTCGCGAACCTCCTGCGCGCCCGCGGCCTGAAGCGCGGCGACCGGCTGATGCTGGCCTGCGAGAACTCGGTCGAGGCCTATGTCGCGAAGCTCGGCGCCGCCAAGATCGGCGTGGTGCCGGCGTCGCTCAATCCGTCCTTCGCGGCGGACGTGGTGCGCTACCTGGTCGGGCTGGTGGCGCCGTCCTTCGTGATCGCCGACGCCTGCACCCGCGCCGAAGTGGTCGAGGCGCTGGCCGCCGCCGGCGCGCCGGCCGACCTCACGATTTGCATCGAGGGCGGGCTGCTGGCGGGCACCGAGGACTTCGGCGAAGCGGTGCTGCGCCAAGCCGCCGACGAGCCGGAAGCCACGGTGCATGGCGACGACATCTTCGAGTTGCTCTTCACCTCCGGCACCACCGCGATGCCGAAGGCGGTGATGCTCTCGCACAACTCGGCGCTGCTGGCGGCGCACGGCTTCGCGCTGTCGATGACCCGCGGCGTCGCCACCGAGTCGCAGCTGACGCACGTGGTCTTCCTGCCGGTGATCTACCACGTGGGCGACCAGGTGCTGTCGATGTCGGCGCTGGTGGCCGGCGGCAAGCTGGTGATCGGCCGCCGGGCCGATCCGCGCCGCACCGCCGAGGCGGTGGTCGCGCACCGCGCGACTTCGCTGTGGGGCGGATCGCCGCAACTGGTGAAGCAGTTCAGCGTGGCACTGGAGGCGCTGGCACCCGCCGAGAAGACGCTGGCGGTCGTGATCTATGGCTGGGGCGCGGTCGAGCCGGCGGTGCTGGCGCGCCTGGAATCGCTGGGCCGGCCGGGCTTCCAGCTGATGGGCATCTTCGGGCAGACCGAGTCGATCAGCTGCCACCGCTTCTGGCCGGTGCAGCAGCGGCAGAAGTTCGAGTCGGCCGGCAGCAGCATCAACTACGTCGGCGTGCCCAGCCCGCTGCTGGCCTCGACGGTGCGCGACGTCGACGAGCGCGACCTGGTCACGCAGGGCGTGCACGGCGTGGCGGGCGAGGCGGTCTACCGATCGCCGGTGATGATGGCCGGCTACTACCGCGACCCGGAGGCCACCGCGCGCGCCTTCGCCGGCGGCTGGTTCCATTCGGGCGACAGCTGCATGGTCGGCGAGGACGGTGTGCGCACGATGGTCGACCGCTACAAGGACATCATGAAGTCCGGCGGCGAGAACGTCTCCAGCCTGCGGGTCGAGGCCCGCCTGCATGCCCATCCCGAGGTGCTGAAGGCCGCGGTCGTCGGCCTGCCGCACGCGCGCTGGGACGAGGCGGTCACCGCCTTCGTGGTGCGACGTTCGCCCGAGCTGGCCGAAGAGGCATTGATCGACTGGGCCCGCGCCGGGCTGGCGGGCTTCGAGACGCCGAAGAAGGTGGTCTTCGTCGATGCGCTGCCGGAGACGGTCGGCGGCAAGGTGATGAAGTACCGGCTGCGGGTGGCCTGGGCGGGGCTCTACGCGGGCGAGGCCTGAACCGGTTGCGGAAGGTCGGGCGCCTCGAGCGCTTCACGCACCTCGATGGTCAACATGGTCGCCGCGATGCCGTCGCGGTTCTTGCCCGTCACCGTGAATTGCATCGGCGGCATCGCTAGGCTCGGCGTGCCGCTGATGACGCCGTTCGACGGGTCGAACACGAGCCCGGGCGGCAGGTCCGGCACGATGCCGAAGCTGGCGACTTCGCCCCCGGTGGTGGTCGGCCGGTTGGGCAGGATCGACTGGCCGGTCGGGTAGACCGCCGCTTCGTCCGCATAGCGCAGCGATTGCGGCGGGGCCGCGCGACCTCGCACCTCGGTCTGCGGCCGTGGCGGGGCGGCGACCCGGTCGTCGACGGAGGGCGGCGCGGCCGGCAGGTCGCCGCCGGTCCCGCCGCCGCCGCAACCCATCATGGCTGCGGCGATGCCGAGGACGACCCGACGGAACGGGCGCGGCGTGGAGGAATCGTTCTTCATCGGGACCTGGCAAGCGTGGTGGCTGCATCCGCAGCGAAGCCACGCAATCTAGGCACGCATTGCGCGCACCGCCACGAGAATCCTCTGAGAACGCGCGGCTCAGGGCGGCCCAAGCGTCCCTTCCAGCCAGGCCGCGATCTGCGGCAGCCGGTCCACGCCGAAGAAGGGCTCGCCGTCGACGACCACGAAGGGCGAGCCGAAGACACGCTGCCGCACCGCCTCGTCGACCGCTTGCGCCAGCAGCGCCTTCGCCTCGGCGCCGCGCAGCGCTTCGAGGCACGCCGTTTCGTCGCCCAGAGAAGGCCGCTGCGCCGACATCCATCGCGCCACGTTCGCCATGTCGCCGATCGCCGCGCCCTCGGTGAAGTAGGCGCGCATCGCCGCGAGGGCGAAGCGCCGTGCAGCCACGGGGTCGACCGCATCGACCAGGTAGAAGCCGCGCGCCAGGTGCTGCGTCGGCGCCGGAAAGCCTTCGGGCAGCCGGAAGGCGACGCCCAGGTGGCGCGCCGAGCGGTCGAAGTCGCGCAGCATGTAGTCGCGCTTGACCGCGCTCTCCAGCGGCGCCGGCAGGGACAGCGCGCGCAGCACCGCGAAGAGCAGCACCGGGCGCCAGCGCACCGCGCGGCCGTGGCGCTCGGCCAGCGCGTCGATCTTCTCGGCCATGAGGTAGCCGTAGGGCGAGGCGAAGTCGAACCAGAAGTCGATCGGCGCCGCGGCCGTCATCTCAGCCCCTGAGCGCCGCGCTCGGCGGCAGGGCGCAGGCGGCGCGGTATTCGCGTGCGATGCGCTCGACCAGTTCGGCCACCGACGGGATGTCGTGGATGGTCGCGACGCCCTGGCCGGCGCTCCAGAGGTCCTTCCAGACGCGGGCGTTGCTGTCGGTGAGCGAAGCCATGTCGGGCTTCTTGGGCGGCAGGCTGGCGACGTCGATGCCGAAGCGCTCGATCGAGGCGCGCAGGAAGTTGGCCGGCACGCCGGAGAAGCGGTCGGTGTTGACGAGGTCGGCGACGCCGGCCTCGACCACCATCCGCTTGTAGTCGTCCACCGCCTGCGACTCGCGCGTGGCGAGGAAGCGGGTGCCGACGTAGGCCAGGTCGGCACCGAGCGTCTCGGCCGCGCGCACCTGCCAGCCGTCGTTGATCGCGCCGCCCAGCACCAGGCAGCCGTCCCAGAATTCGCGGATCTCGCGCACCAGCGAGAAGGCGCTCTGCGACGACGCATGGCCACCCGCGCCGGCGCCGACGCAGATGAGCCCGTCGACCCCGGCACGCACCGACTTGCGCGCGTGCCCGGCGCTGGTCACGTCGCAGAAGACGGTGCCGCCGTAGCCGTGCACCGCCTGCACCACCGGCGCCGGGTTGCCCAGGCAGGTGATGACGAAGGGCACGCGGTGCGCCACCACCACCTCCAGGTCCGGCTCGAAGCGCGGGTTGCTGTGATGCACCACCAGGTTGATGCCGTAGGGCGCCGGCGTCGCCAGCGGCGCGGCGGCGCTCGCTTCGGCGAGGTCGCGCTCGATGGCCGTCAGCCATTCGTCGAGCTGCGCGGTCGGCCGCGCGTTGACGTGCGGGAAGGTGCCCACCACGCCGGCCTTGCACAGCGCGGTGACCAGCGGCGGGAAGGACACCAGGAACATCGGCGAGCCGATCACCGGGATCGACAACGCACCCTGGAACAACGCGGGCAGCGGCATCTCAGCCCTCGGCCGGACGGCGCTTGAACATGATCTGGCAATGCCCGGTCTGCACCTGCGTGTGGTCCTGGTTGCGCAGGTCGAAGCGCAGGCCGACGACGCCGCGGTCGGGCTTCTTCGTGGTGCGCATCTCGAGCACCACGATCGAGGCGCGCAGGGTGTCGCCCGGGCGCACCGGCGCCTGGAAGGTCCATTGCACGCCCAGCAGGCCGAACACGGTCTCGTCGAAGAGGCCGGCGCGCGCGCCCAGGCCGAAGGCCATGCCCAGCACCATCGGCCCGTGCGCGATGCGGCCGCCGACGCCGGCCTCGCGCGCGAACACCTCGTCGGTGTGCAGCGGGTTGAAGTCGCCGCTCAGGCCCGCGAAGGCGCCGATGTCGGCCTCGGTGACGGTGCGGCCGGGCGTCTCGATGACGCGGCCCGGTTCGAAGTCCTCGTAGTACCAGCCCATGGTGTCGCTCCGCTTCAGTTGCGCTTCTTGAGGCCGCGCAGGTCGCGCATGCCGGCGAGCGTGCGCGGGTCGGTCGTGCCGGCCGGGAAGATCTGGTGGCGCTGGATCTTCTGGGTCGAGGTGGTCGGGATCTGGTCGGTCAGCCAGACCCAGCCCGGCGCCTTGTAGTAGCTCAGCTTCTCGTTGCAGTAGTCGAAGAGGGTGCGCACCGCCGCATCGGCATCGCCGGCGTCGGGCCGCAGCACGATGCAGGCGAGCACCTCTTCTTCGCGCAGCTCGTCGCGCACCGCCAGCACCGCCACGTTCTCGACCAGCGGATGGCTCTGCAGCAGGGCCTCGATCTCGTAGGCCGCGATGTTCTCGCCCGAGCGCCGGATGATGTTCTTGCGGCGGTCGACGAAGTGCAGCATGCCGGTCGCATCGCGCCGCACGATGTCGCCGGTGTGGAACCAGCCGCCGCGCCAGGCCTCCTCGGTCGCCCGCGGATCGTCGAGGTAGCCGCTGAAGAAGTCCTTGCGCGGCGTCTCGGCCGAATAGCGGATCACCATCTCGCCGTCGGCGCCCTCGGGCACGTCGGCGTCGGCATCGTCGACCAGCCGCACTTCCAGGCCGGGCTGCGCGCGGCCGAAGGCGCGGGTGCCGACCTCGCGCGGCAGCTGGTTGTCGAACATGGCGCGCACCATCTCGGTCATGCCCCAGATCTCGATCAGCGGGAAGCCGAAGCGGCGCTCGAAGATGGCGTGGCGCTGCGGCTCGACGCCGGCGCCGATCGCGAAGCGCACCTGGTGGTCGCGGTCGCCGGCGCTTTCCGGCTGGCCGAGCAGCATCGGCACCACCACGCCGAGGTAGTGCACGACGGTGGCGCGCGATTCGCGCACCTCGGTCCACCAGCGCGCGGTCTGGAAGCGGTCGGTCTGGATCTGGCAGTTGCCCTTCAGCATCGCGCAATAGAACGAGAAGATCGACGCGTTGACGTGGAACAGCGGCAAGGGGTTGTAGATGCGCTCGGTGCCTTCGCCGAAGGTGGCGAGGCCGCCGCAGCGGGCATACCAGTCGCCGGCGGCCAGCTCGTAGCGGTGCGACAGCACGCAGCCCTTGGGCCGGCCGGTCGTCCCCGAGGTGTAGAGCACGCTGGCGGGCGACTGGCTGTCGGGCGTGGCCGAGTCGGCGCGCCGCGCCGCCGGTCGCAGCTCGGTCCCGAAGCGGCCGAGCGTGAGCACGGCGGGCTGCTGCGGCGTTTCCTTCAGGGCGGCGCGCAGCAGCGGCTCCAGCGACTCGATGCACAGCACCAGGTCGATGCGCGCATGGCCGATCACGTAGGCCATCTCGCCCGGCCGGTGGTCGGCGCTGAGCGGCACGCAGCACACGCCGAGCGCGTTCATCGCCAGCTTGTGCAGGAGGTGCTCGGGCCGGTTCTCCAGCAGCAGGCCGATGCGGTGGCCGACGCCGTAGCCGGCCTCCCGGTAGGCCTGCATGAGTGCGCGCACCTGCGTGGCCGCTTCGCCGTAGCTGATCTCCGCGCCTTGGGGCGCATAGGCCCGCGCCGGATTGGCCGGCACCGCCAGGAAGGCGTTGCCGGCGTAGGCGTCGGCCGCCCGGAAGAAGGTCTCGCCGAGGGTGGACTGTTCGTCGATCGCGATCATGGGATTCCTCAAGTGCGAAGGCCGGCGCGCTCAGAGGCGCAGCACGCCGTAGCCGGTGTCGTCGCTGAAGGGCGCGTTGAGCGAGGCGACGATCGCCATGCCGAGCGCGTTGCGGGTGTCGACCGGGTCGAGGATGCCGTCGTCCCACAGCTCGGAGGTCGAGTAGTAGGCGTCGCTCTCGGCCTCGAAGCTCTTGAGCACCGGGTCGCGGATCTCCGCGATCTGCTCGGCGCTCAGTTCGTGGCCCTGGCGCTGCAGTTGCCGCACCTTGACCTCGGCGAGGGTGTTGGCGGCCTGCTCGGCGCCCATCACCGCGATCTGCGACTGCGGCCACATCCACAGGAAGCGGCCGTCGAAGGCGCGTCCGCACATGCCGTAGTTGCCGGCCCCGAAGGAGCCGCCGACGATCACGGTGAACTTCGGCACCGTGACCCCGACCTGCGTCATGATCATCTTCGCGCCGTCCTTGGTGATGCCGCGTTCCTCGTATTCGCGGCCGACCATGTAGCCGGTGATGTTCTGCAGGAACACGAGCGGCGTGCGGTCGCGGTCGCACAGCTGCATGAAGTGCGCGGCCTTGAGCGAGCTGTCGTTGAACAGCACGCCGTTGTTGGCCAGGATGCCGACCTTGCAGCCCCAGATGCGCGCGTAGCCGCAGATCATGGTCGTGCCGTAGCCCGGCTGGTATTCGTGGAAGCGGCTGCCGTCGACGATGCGCGCGATCACCTCGCGGATGTCGAAGCCGGCCTTCCAGTCGGTCGGCACGATGCCGTAGAGCTCGGCCGGGTCGTGGTGCGGCGGCTCGGCCTCGATGCGGTCGATCGCCTGCTTCTTCATCGGCGTGGTCTGCGCCAGGATGTCGCGCGCCATCGCCATCGCCTGCGGCTCGTCGTCGGCGGCGTAGTCGCAGGTGCCCGACACGGTGGTGTGCATCTCGGCGCCGCCGAGCGCCTCGGCGGTCACCACCTCGCCGGTCGCGGCCTTGACCAGCGGCGGGCCGCCGAGGAAGACGCCGCCGTTGCCGCGCACGATCACGCTGTAGTCGCACAGCGCCGGGATGTAGGCGCCGCCGGCGGTGCAGTGGCCGAGCACCACCGCGATCTGCGGCACGCCCATCTTCGAGAGCGTGCACTGGTTGCGGAAGATGCGCCCGGCCGCGTGGCGGTCCGGGAACAGCTCCGACTGCAGCGGCAGGAAGCCGCCGGCGCTGTCGCACAGGTGGATCACCGGCAGCCGGTTCTCGATCGCGATGTCGAGGGTGCGGACGATCTTCTTCACCGACAGCGGATACCAGGCGCCGCCCTTGATGCTCGGGTCGTCGGCGTGGATGACCACCTCGCGGCCTTCGATGATGCCGATGCCCGAGACCTGGCCGGCTCCGTGCACCTCGCCGCCGTAGGCGCGGTTGGCCGCCAGCGTGCTGAGCTCGAGAAACGGCGTGCCGGGGTCGAGCAGCAGTTCGAGCCGCTCGCGCACCGTCAGCTTCTTCTGCCGGTGCAGGCGCTCGACGTCGCGCTCGGGCCGCTCGTGGCGCGCCTTGTGCTGGTTCGCGCGCAAGGCCTCGACCCGCTCGGTCATGGCGGCGTGGTTGCGCAGGTAGCTTTCGCTGCGGGTGTCGATGCGGCTTTCGAGGCGCTTCATTCGGCGTTCTCCTCGGCGGCGGTGCGCACCAGCAGCGCGCCGCGCTGGAAGGTCTGGCCGACCGCGAAGGGCAGCTCGACCACGCGGCCGTCGGCCGCGGCCTCGATCGTCATCTGCAGCTTCATGCTCTCGATCACCAGCAGCGGATCGCCGCGGCGCACCGCCTGGCCCTCGGCCGCATGCAGCGAGATGACGACACCGGGCATCGGCGCCAGCGCCGCGCCCGCGCTGCCGGCGGCCGCCGCGCCGCTGCCGCGGGTCGGGTCGACCTTGTCGAGCCGCCAGGCGCGGCCGCGCAGCTGCACGTAGACCGCGTCGCCATTGGCCGCGGCGTGCAGCCGCTCGTCGCGGCCGTCGATCGTGGCGATGAAGCCGCCGCCGGCGGCAGCGCGCACCGGCACGCGTTGGCCGTCGACCTCGACCGCGCCG
>NZ_LMUW01000217.1 GCF_009765735.1 Xenophilus sp. L33 | reverse complement strand
CGCGCGACGCACCTGGCCGACCGCGTCGATCTCGTAGGACAGCGAGGCCTCGACGCCGTACTCGAAGGAATTGGGCGGCACGTAGCCCGGGTCGAGGTAGGTGACGCCGGAGACGTGGCCGTATTCCGGCGCGGCCGTCAGCTTGACGCTCGGGCGCTTGCGGCTCTCGACGCCTTCCTCGATCGCGCGTTCGCGTTCCAGGTTGGCCATCGCCTGGCGCAGGTCGGTGTTGCGCGCCAGCGCGCGCTGCACCAGCGTGTCCAGCTCGGGGTCGTGGTAGAGCCGCCACCAGTGGTCCGGCAGCGGCGCGGCCGAATAGGGCGCCGCGGCAGCCGACGCGAAGGGCGCGCCGGCCGCGGGCTGGCTGGCCACGGCTTCGGGCGGCAGGTGGTAGTCGGGGCCGACCGCGGCGCAGCCGGCCAGCAGCGCGGCCGCGGCCAGCGCCAGCAAGCTTCGGGTGTGCATCAGCCGCGTCCCTTGCCGGAGACCGACGGTGCGCCGGAAGGCCCCGCCAACGGCCCCGTGGCCGGCACCGCGCCCTGTGCAGCACGGTTGTCGAGCACCTGCACGGTCACCGTCTCGCCGGCCACCAGCGACACGTCGGCGGGCAGCGGATCGAGCCGCACCCGCACCGGCACGCGCTGCGCCAGCCGCACCCAGTTGAAGGTCGGGTTGACGCTCGGCAGCAGGTTGGCGCCGGTGCTGCGGTCGCGGTCGGCGATGCCGGCGGCGAGGCTGTCGACCGTGCCCATCAGCTCGGTGCCGCCCATCGAGCTGACGCGCACCCGGTCGCCGACATGGATGCGCGGCAGCTTGGTCTCCTCGAAATAGCCTTCGACATAGAAGGAGCCCGGATCGACCAGCGCCAGCGCCGGCCGGCCGGCCGTCGCGTAGCTGCCGCTGCGCAGGTCGAGGTTGGTCACCAGGCCGTCCGTCGGCGCCCGCACCTGGGCCCGTTCCAGGTTGAGGCGGGCGGTGTCCTGCATCACCAGCGCCTGGCTCACCGCGGCCTTGCTCTGCTCGACCTTGGCCCGGCTCTGCTCGACCAGCTCCTGCGAGATCAGGTTGCCCAGTTCGGTGTTGCGGGCGCTCTCGCGCTGCAGCTGCGCGAGCGCGGCGCGTTGCGCGTCCAGAGCGGCATCGGCCTGGCGCAGCGCCAGCGCGAAGCGGGCATGGTCGATCTCGAACAGCAGCGCGCCGGCGGCGACCCGCTGGTTGTCCTGGATCGGCACCGCGGTGACCAGGCCCGAGACGTCGGGCGCGATCTGCACGATGTTGGCCCGCACCCGGCCGTCGCGGGTCCAGGGCGCCAGCTCGTAGTGGTCCCACAGGCGCAGGCCGGCCCAGATCGCGGCCGCCAGCATGGCGAGGGTCACGGCCAGCCGCAAGAGGCGCAGCGGCCAGCGGTAGCGTTCGAGAAGGTCTGGATTCATGGGGACGATCAGGCGGAAAGTGAAGGCAGGAAGGGGGCCACGGTGGAAAGCCGGCTCAGCCCGTAGAGCAGCAGCACGTAGAGCGCGGCATCGAAGAGCGCCGGATGCCAGATGAAGCGGTAGGCACCGGCCGCGCCGAGCAGGCGTCGCACGCCCCAGTGCAGCACCAGCGCGCCGATGGCCAGCAGCATGAACCACGGCAGGTAGAGGCCGTAGAGGCTGGTCTGGCCGATCATGCGGCGGCTCCGGCGTGGGCTTCGGGGCGGACGGGCAGCAGGTTGCGCCTCAGCCCGACCAGCGCGGCGATCGCGCGGCGTTCGTCGGCCGAGCGATCGGCACCGGTCGCGAGCAGGCTCGACAGCAGGCCTTCGAGCCGCGCCGGCAGGCTCGGCACCGGCCGGCCGCGCAGGCCGCCCGCGAGTTCGCGAAGGAGCGTGCCGATCGCCGGCGACGTGGCGCGCGTGCGCTGCAGGGCCACGATGTCGGC
>NZ_LMUW01000008.1 GCF_009765735.1 Xenophilus sp. L33 | reverse complement strand
CCGCGGCCTTGCGCGGGGCGCTCGCCGATGCCGATCCGCTGGTGCGCGGCCGCGCCGCCCAGGGCCTGGCCGCGATCGGCGCGCCGGACGCGCTGCAGGCGCTGGCGCAGACCCTCGACGACCACCCGGACGCGGCGCATCCGCCGCACACCGTGGCGACCTACGTGCTGATCGCCCGCGGCGTCGACTCGCTGCCGGTGATCGCGCCGCTGCTCGACGCGCCTGCGGTGCTGACGCGCCAGCGGGCCTTCTCGGTGCTGGAGGCGGTCGCGCCGTCGGTGCACGGCGTGGAGGACTGGCGCGGCTTGTGGCGTCGCCTCGGCGCCTACGACCCGGCTTCGAACGATGCGACAGCGCGGGGCGCCGCGGCCGCGCAATGGCGGGACTGGATCGCGGCGCATGCGCCGGCGAACGCGGCGGCGGGTGCGGCTCAGTCCGCCAGTTCGTCCAGGATCGGGCAGTCCGGCCGCGCGTCGCCGTGACAGCAATCGGCCAGCCGCTCCAGCGTGCGCTTCATCGCGCTCATCTCCTCGATGCGGCGGTGCAGGTCGGCCGCGTGGTCGAGCGCGATGCGCTTGACGTCGGCGCTGGCGCGGCCCTTGTTCTGCCAGAGCTTCAGCAGCTCGGCGATCTCGGCCATGCTGAAGCCGAGGTCGCGGGCGCGGCGGATGAAGCGCAGCGTGTGGACGTCGTTGTCGTTGTATTGCCGGTAGCCGGATTCGGTGCGGGCGACCTCGGGCAGGAGGCCGAGCAATTCGTAGTGGCGGACCATCTTGGCCGAGACGCCGGAGCGCGCCGCCGCCTGGCCGATGTTGAAGGGCGCCGTCGTGCTCATCGCGCGATTCCGGCCGGGCGCGTCGCCGCCTGACCCTGCCAGCGCCGCAGCAGCAGCGCATTGGCGATCACGCTGACGCTGCTGAAGGCCATCGCCGCGCCGGCGATCACCGGGTTGAGCAGCCCGAAGGCCGCCAGCGGAATGCCCACCACGTTGTATGCGAAGGCCCAGAACAGGTTCTGCCGGATCTTGGCGTGGGTGCGTCGGGCGATGTCGATCGCGTCGCCGACCAGCGCCGGGTCGCCGCGCATCAGGGTGATGCCGGCCGCGTGCATCGCGACGTCGGTGCCGCTGGCCATCGCGATGCCGACATCGGCCGCCGCCAGCGCCGGCGCGTCGTTGAGGCCGTCGCCGACCATCGCGACCCGGCGGCCCTCGGCCTTCAGGCCGGCGACGACCTCGGCCTTGTCCTCGGGCAGCACCTCGGCCCGGAAGTCGTCGATGCCCAGTCGTTTCGCCACCTGCGCGACGCTGCCGTGGTTGTCGCCCGACAGCAGCCAGCAGCGGATGCCCAGCGCCTGCAGCCGCCGGACCGCCTCGGCGGCGCCGGCCTTCGGCGGATCGCCGAAGGCGAGCAGGCCGCGCAGCGCCGCGCCGCGGCCGTCGACCTCGGCCAGCCAGGAGACGGTGCGGCCTTCGGCTTCCAGCTGCGCCGCGCGCGCCGCCAGCGGATCGAGCGAGACGCCCAGCTCGCGCATGTAACGCGCGCTGCCCAGCCGCAGCTCGCGTCCCTCGAGCCGGCCTTCG
>NZ_LMUW01000190.1 GCF_009765735.1 Xenophilus sp. L33 | reverse complement strand
GGGCGGCCGCCGGTCAACTGCACCGTCAACGAGAACGGCAACGTCTCGGACGTGGTCAGGGCGCGCTGATCGCGCCGGCCGCGGAGGTCGGCGCCGGGGGCACCAGCGTGCTGCCAACGTCCCTGAGCAGCCGCTTGAATTCGGGCGACGAAGAGATGATGGTGCCGGCCGCCGCGCGCAGCCGGTCGACCGCCTCGGGAGGCAGCGAGAAGGTGGTCGGCTGCTGGTTCAGGTACGCCATTTCGGACTTGTCGGCCAATGCCGAGAACGAGACGTCGATGGCATAGACCTCGGCCTGCGGCGTCCGCATCGCCGCGGCGATCGCCGGGTCCTTGTTGGTGGCCATGGCGGCGGAATTGCGGATCTGGCTCATCGTCTGCCAGCGCGCGGCCGTGTCGCGCAGCAGCTC
>NZ_LMUW01000216.1 GCF_009765735.1 Xenophilus sp. L33 | reverse complement strand
CTGGCGCCGCTGCGGGCCACGCTGCAAGCCCTCGGCCACGCGGAGTCGGCCGCACATGAGAGCGATGCGGCCGAAGCCGTCGACGAGGGCTGGCGCCGCGGGCTGCGCATCGGCCTCGCGGTCCGCCTCGAGGAACTGGTCGACGGCTGGCAGCGCTGCGAGGCCTTGCGTCGCAACGTCGAGGCCGGCCTGCAGGGCGCGGCCGTGCCCTTCGCCGGCCCGGCGCGCCTCGGCCACCGCGTGCTGCATCGCGATCGCGGCATGGCGCTGCTGTCGGCCTTCGCCGCGGTGCTGGCGATCTGCCTGTGCGGCGTCTTCTGGATCGCCACCGCGTGGCCGTCGGGCGCCGGCGCAGCCACGATGGCCGCGGTCTTCTGCTGCTTCTTCGCCGGGCTGGACGATCCGTCGCCGTCGATCAACCTCTTCCTTCGCTTCACGATCTATTCGATGCCGATCTCGCTGGTCTACGTGCTGCTGCTGCCGAGCGTGCAGGACTTCGGGCTGCTGGCGCTGCTCTGCGCGCCGAGCCTGCTGGTGTTCGGCTGCCTGACCGCGCGGCCGTCGACCTCGCTGCCGGGCCTGGTGATGGCCTTCGGCGTGCTCGGCACGCTCGCGCTGCACGACACCGGCAGCGTCGACGTGGTCTCGTTCCTCAATTCCAACCTGGCCCAGGTGGTCGGCATTTCCGGCGCGGCGCTGGTCACGCGGCTGGTGCGTTCGGTCGGCGCCGAATGGAGCGCCAACCGCATCCGGCAGTCGGTGCGGCGCGAGCTGGGCGCGCTGGCGGCGGCGCCGCGGGCCGGGGCCGCGCACGAGGCCTATGCGGTGCGCATGGTCGACCGCATCTCGCTGCTCATGCCACGGCTGGCGCAGGCCACGCCGATGGTGCGCGACGCGGCCGCGAGCGGCGCGCTGCGCGACCTGCGCACCGGCGCCGACAT
>NZ_LMUW01000027.1 GCF_009765735.1 Xenophilus sp. L33 | reverse complement strand
GGCGGCGAGACGGCGATCCGGCTGGCGGCCGCCGAAGGCCCGCGCACGCTGGCGCTCTTCGAGCATCTGGTCGGCGAGCCGCCGCAGGAACTGGTGGACATCCAGGCCACCGGCCGTGGGCTCGCCCGGTTGCACCGGCTGGCCGAGGACTACCGCGGGCCCGCAAGCCTCTATCGGCTGGATCTGCGTCACCTGTTGCGCCGCCCGCTCGCCTGGCTGCTCGAGTCGCCCAACGTCGACGCCGCGATGGCCTCGGAATTCGGCGCGATCGCCGACCGCCTCGAAGCGCGCATCGACGGCTTTTCTAAGCTCTCCGGGGTGCACTGCCACGGCGACTGCCATGGCGGCAACAACTTCGTCGTCACGGATGCACAGGGCCAGCGGGTCGCCTGGTTCTTCGACTTCGACGACGCGGGGCCCGGCTTCGTGGCCTACGACCTGGCGGTTTTCCTCTGGAGCCAGCACCTGGGCAAGAGCGAGCTCGACGCGCCGGCGCGCGAGAAATATGCGCGCTACCTCGGCGCCTACGTGCGCGAGCGCGAATTGCCGCAGGCGGACCTGGCGGCGATCGCGGCCTTCGTTCCGGTGCGGCACCTGTGGTTCATGGGCGAGCATGCGACCCGCCGGCATGAATGGGGCAGCCAGTCGCTGCCGCCCGCGTGGCTGAGGAAGCAGCTGGACGTGCTGCGCGGCTGGGAATCGCTGGTGACGCCGGAGCCCGCGCCGTGACCGGCGCCTGGAACGTGCATTGCGACGGCAGTGCGCTGCCCAACCCCGGCCGCATGGGCATCGGCGCGGTGCTGGTCGCGCCCGACGGCACCCGCCATGCGCTCTCGCGGGCGCTGGCCGAGCGGGGCTGCAACAACGAGGCCGAGTTGCGCGCGCTGCTCGCGGCGCTGCAGGAATTGAAGGCGCGGGGTGCGACCGCGGCGGTCATCCACACCGACAACAGCATCCTGGTCGAGCAGCTCGGCGGTGGCGCGGCCAGGCCGATCGCGCGGCTGGCGGCGCTGTTCGAGTCGGCGCGTGACCAGCTCGCCGGTTTCGACTCGATCCGTCTGGCCTGGATCCCGCATCGCCGCAACACCGAGGCCGATACGCTGGCGCGCGCGGCGCTGGGCATGGCGCCGCGGGCGCCGGCGCGGCCCGTCGGCCGGCGCCGCCGCCCGGGCGATCGCCTGTAACGCAAGCGGCAGGCACGTCGCGGCCGGCCGATGTATAAACCCCAGCCGGCGCGCTCGCGCCGCGCCCCCAAGAACAATGAACGGAGACCGAATGAATTCGATCGAGCAGACCACCGTGTCCAAGGTCAGCTGGCGGCTGTTGCCGCTGCTGATGATCAGCTACTTCATCGCCTACCTCGATCGCGTGAATCTCGGCTTCGCCGGCGCGTCGATGTCCAAGGACCTCGGCTTCACCAGCGCCGTCTTCGGCAGCGCCGCCGGCATCTTCTTCATCGCCTACTTCCTGTTCGAGGTGCCGAGCAACATGGCGCTGGAGCGCTTCGGCGCGCGCCGCTGGATCGCCCGGATCATGTTCAGCTGGGGCATTCTCTCGGCCGCGCAAGCCTGGGTCACCGGGCCGACCAGCTTCAACGTGGTGCGCTTCCTTCTCGGCATCGCCGAGGCGGGCTTCTTCCCCGGCGTCATCTTCTACATCACGCTCTGGTTCCCGGCCGCGTACCGCGCCCGCATCGTCGGCTGGTTCATGTTCGCGATCCCGATCTCGACCGTGATCGGCTCGCCGATCTCCGGCTACATCCTCAACATGGACGGCGTGATGGGCATGCACGGCTGGCAGTGGCTGTTCATCCTCGAAGCCATCCCGTCGCTGATCCTCACCGTCTTCATCCTGCTGTACCTGCCGGACCGTCCGGCGGATGCCAAGTGGCTGGAGCCGCAGGAACGCGACTGGCTGGTGCGCACGCTGGCTGCCGAGCAGGCCAACCGCGAATCGATCCACAAGATCTCGTGGAAGCAGTCGCTGGTGAACTGGCGCGTGATCGCGCTCGGCTTCGTCTACATGGGCATCACGGTGCCGCTGTACGGCCTGAGCTTCTTCCTGCCGCAGATCATCAAGGGCTTCGGCGGCCTGAGCAACGTCGAGATCGGCTTCATCAACGCCTTCCCGTACCTGGTCGGCGCGATCGCGATGGTCTACTGGACCCGCTGGTCCGACGCCCGCAAGGAGCGCCAGGTGTTCCTGCTGATCCCGCTGGCCTGCATCTTCCTCGGCCTGGTCGGCGCCGCGATGCTCGACCAGCCGGTGCCCAAGATGGCCGCGCTCACCGTCGCCGCCTTCGGCGTCTTCACCGCGCTGCCGGTCTTCTGGACCGTCCCGACCGCACTCCTGAGCGGCGTCGCCGCCGCCGCCGGCATCGCCTGGATCAACTCCATCGGCAACCTCGGCGGCTACATCGGCCCGACCATCTTCGGCATCCTGAAGGACCGGATGGGCAACGACTTCTATGCGGTGCTGTTCCTGGCGCTGCTGTCCGTCGTCGCGTTCGCGCTGGTCTTGATGATCGGTCACGACAAGCGTGCCGAGTTGGGGGCTGCGCCGGTCCGGGTTTAGTGTGGTTGTCGGTGAGGGCGGGTGGTGTGCCCTGCGCCGGCCGGGGTGGGATTCGTCATGAATCGCTGGCGCCCGGCCGGCCGCCAGCAAGCTGTCCGCAGCGCGCAGGCCAAACCGTAGAGACGCCCCGGACACCCGCACCGCATGCCGGGCGCCCCCCAGCGGGAACCCAGCCCTCCGCAGAGTCCAACCAAGCTCCCCGCGTACGATCGACCCCCCAAGGATCGACAGACAAAAATGAGCGCCCCAGCCACCGCAAGAGCCGTCCCCACCGGCAAACCCAGCGACAAGGAAATCCAGTCGGTCTTCGTCGGCCTGATGATCGTCAACGGCCTCGGCGCGCTCGACCAGAGCATCGTCGCCACCGCGCTGCCGCGCATCGTCAGCGACCTCGGCGGCCTGGGGCACCTGGCCTGGGTCGTCACCGCCTACGTGCTGGCGTCGACCAGCGTCATGCCGCTCTACGGCAAGCTCAGCGACCACTACGGCCGCAAGCCCATGATCTACGTCGCGGTGCTCACCTTCCTGGTCGGCTCCGTGCTTTGCGGCCTCTCGCAGAACCTGACCCAGCTGATCATCTTTCGCGCCATCCAGGGCCTCGGCGCCGGCGGCCTGCTGCCGCTCAGCCAGATCACCATCGGCGACCTGGTGCCGCCCGCCAAGCGCGGCTCCAAGCAGGGCTCGATCGCCGCCGTGTTCGCGGCCTGCAGCGTCATCGGCCCGGTGCTCGGCGGCGCCATCACCAGCCTCTTGTCGTGGCACTGGATCTTCTACATCAACCTGCCGATCGGCGGCATCGCGCTCTTCATGATCGCCCGCGCCTTGCGCCGCCCGCACGCGCGGCGCGACAGCCCGATCGACTACCTCGGCGCGGCGCTGCTCACCAGCGCGACCACCGCCTTCCTGCTGATGCTGTCGCTGGGTGGCTCGACCTGGCCGTGGGCCTCGCTGCAGGTCCTGCTCTGCGCCGCGGCCGCGGTCGCGCTGGCGGCGCTCTTCGTCTTCCATGCGCGACGCACCGCCGAGCCGGTGCTGCCGCTCGACCTGTTCCAGGACCGGCTCTTCAGCATCGCCTGCGTGGTGCTGGCGCTGACCTTCATGGGGCTGCTGGGCGCGAGCGTCTTCTTCCCGCTCTTCTTCCAGCTGGTGATGGGCGTCAGCCCCGGCCACTCGGGCCTGCTCACTGCGCCGCTGATGGTCGGCGTCGTCATCTCGTCGATCGTCAACGGCCGGGTGCTGATGCGCTCGGGGCGCTACAAGCCGGCGCAGGTCGGCGGCCTCGCGCTGGCGACCGCGGCCTTCGCGGTGCTGGCCTGGAGCATCGCCACCGCGCGCGGCCTGGCGTCGATCGAGTCGGCCATCTTCTGCCTCGGACTCGGCCTCGGGCTGGTCATGCCCAACATGACGATCGCGGTGCAGAACCGGCTGCCGGCCAGCCGCCGCGGTGTCGGCACCGCGACCCTGGCCTTTGCCCGGTCGCTCGGCGGCCTGGTCGGCGTCACCGGCTCGGGCGCCATCGTGAACTGGCAGTTGCGTGCCGCCGAGGCCGCGGGGTCCGGCACCGGCGACGCCCTGCATGCGGTGGCCGAAGGCGGCCTGCGCGACTTCGCGGCGCTGCCGCCGGAAGTGATCGAGATCTACCGCCACGCGCTGGCGACCACCTTCTTCCTGGGCGCCTGCATCGTGGCGGCGGCACTGGTCACGATCCGCTTCCTGCCGGAGCATCCGCTGCGCTCGCACGGCGCCGGCGAATAAGACCCCGACGAACTATTTCAGCAGCGCCTGGATCTGCCAGACCAGCTTCAAGGGCTGCAGCGGCTTGGCGCAGTGGGCGTCGAAGCCGGCTTCCAGCGCCTGCTGCTGGTCGCGCTCGCGGGCGAAGGCGGTGAGGGCGATGGCCGGCAGGTGGCGGCCGCTGTCGGCCTCGCGCCGGCGCAATTCGCGGATCAGCACGTAGCCGTCCTTGCCGGGCATGCCGATGTCGCTGACCAGGATGTCCGGCTTCAAGGTCTCGAGCAGGGCGAGCGCGCCGTCGCAGTCGGAGGCGCTGCTCACCAGCGCGCCGCGGTCGGTCAGGATCATCTGCAGCATCGCGTTGGCATCGCGCTCGTCGTCGACGATCAGCACGATCACGCCGTTCAGCGAGGCCTTGTCGTGCGCCGCGGCCTCGGGCGTGTCCTCGTCGGCGGCCACGCCGGAGGGGGCCAGCTGCACGCCGGCCGGCAGCCAGACCTCGAAGCAGGTGCCGCGGCCGACGCCTTCGCTCTTCACGTTCACCGTGCCGCCGTGCGCCTCGACCAGCTGCTTGACGATCGACAGGCCCAGCCCGAGGCCGCCGCGCAGCCGGTTGGTCGAGGCGTCGCCCTGGGCGAAGCGGTCGAACACCAGCGGCAGGAACTTCGGCTCGATGCCCTGGCCCTGGTCGCTCACTTGCAGCAGCAGGCCGTCCGCCGATTCGGCCAGCGCCACCACCACCTCGCCGCCGCTCGGCGAGAACTTGATCGCGTTGCTGATCAGGTTCCACAGGATCTGCTGCAGCCGCGCGCGATCGGCCGAGATCGGCCGGTAGGGCGGCGCCAGTTCGAGCCGCAGCTGGTGCGCGCTCTCGTCGATGGCCGGCCGCATCGACTCGATCGCGGTGGCCACCGCCTCGGCCGGATCGACCTCCTCGAAGATCAGCGGCAGCTTGCCGAGGTTCAGGCGCGACATGTCGAGCAGGTCGGTGATCAGCTTGGCCTGCACCCGTCCGTTGTGCTCGATCACGCCGAGCCCGCGCATGATCTCGTCGCTGGCGCCGCGCTTCTGCAGCAGGTGGACCCAGCCCATGATGACGTTCAGCGGCGCGCGCAGCTCGTGCGAGAGCACCGCGATCAGGTCGTCCTTCATGCGGCTGACCTGCTCGGCCTCGCTGCGCGCGGCACGCTCGCGATCGAGCAGCTGCTTGCGCTGCTCTTCCAGCAGCACGCGCTGCGAGATGTCGATCGCCACCGCCATGTTCACCCTGGGCTCGATGTGCGGCGAGACGCTCCATTCGAGCTGCACCAGGCTGCCGTCGGGCCGCAGTGCGGGGAATTCGGTGCGCGGCGAGATCTCGCTCACCTTCGTCATGTAGTCGTCGACCTGGGCGCGGTATTCGGGCGGCGCGAATTCGCTCAGCGCATGGCCGGCCACCGCCTCGGCCGTGCGGCCGAGCAGCGCCAGCATCGCCGGGTTGGCGTCCAGAAAGCGGCCCTGTTCGTCGAGCAGCCCGATGCCGCTCAAGGCCTGCGCGTAGATGGCGCGGAACTTCGATTCGCTGCGGCGCATCGCGTCTTCGGCCATGCGCGCGCGCACCAGCGCCTGCACCGTGGCCACCAGCACCGCCGGCTCGACCGGCCGGGTCAGGTAGGCGTCGGCGCCGGCATCGAGGCCGCGCACCTTGTCCTCGTCGGAGACGTAGGCGGCGGTCAGGTGCAGCACCGGCAGCCGACGGGTGCCCGGCCGCGAGCGCAGCCGGCGGCACAGCTCGAAGCCGTCGATGTCGGGCAGGTGCACGTCCAGCACCATCGCCGAGATGCCGTCGTCGGCGGCCAGCAGGCCTTCGGCGCCGGTCGCGGCCTCGCGGGTGCGAAAGCCGGCGCTGCGCAGCGTGCGCGCGGTGACGTAGCGGCTGGCCGGGTCGTCGTCGACGATCAGGAGTTCGTGCTGGGCCCGGTCGATCGGCCGGAATTCGGTGGTGGGTTGTTCCTCGCTCATGGCGAGCTCCCCTCGCTGGGTGAAGACTGGCGCTCCTGCGGCAGCTGGAGCGGCAGCGTGATGAAGAAGGTCGAGCCGCGGCCGAGCTCGCTGGTGAGGCCGACGTGGCCGCCGAGCACTTCCGCCAGCCGCTTGCTCAGCGACAGGCCGAGGCCGGTGCCGCGCAGCCGCTTCTGGATCGGCGAGTCCAGCTGCGAGAAGTCCTGGAAGATCGCGCCGTGGAATTGCGGCGCGACCCCGATGCCGGTGTCGGTGACCGAGAAGGTCACCATGCCCTCGTCGCCGTGCGCGGCCGACACCCGCACCTCGCCGGCGACCGTGAACTTGAGCGCGTTGGAGATGAAGTTGCGCAGGATCTGCGACAGCTTCTTGTCGTCGGTGAAGAGCGGCAGCGACTGCGGCGGCTCCTCGAAGATGAGCGTCACGTCCGGGTTGGTCAGCACCGGCTTGAACATGCCGCGCAAGGCCGAGAACAGGTCGACCAGCTCGAACCATTCGGGCGAGATGTCGATGCGGCCGGCCTCGACCTTGGCC
This sequence comes from Xenophilus sp. L33, assembly GCF_009765735.1. Taxonomy (GTDB): domain Bacteria; phylum Pseudomonadota; class Gammaproteobacteria; order Burkholderiales; family Burkholderiaceae_C; genus Variovorax. Next base: position 27,535 of record NZ_LMUW01000027.1, on the reverse strand, counting down.
AGGTCGAGCAGGTCGTCCACCATGTCGGAGAACTCGCCCGCGGTTTTCTGGATGAAGCCGACCTGGATCCGCTGCTCGGCGTTGAGCGGGCCGTCGACCTCGTCGAGCAGCAGCCGCGCGAGGCTGCGGAAGGACGACAGCGGCGTGCGGAACTCGTGGCTCATGTAGGCCAGGAAGCGGCTCTTGAGCTCGGTCGCCTGCCGCAGCTGCTGGGCCTGCGTGTCCAGCTCGGCATAGAGGGCGAGCACGCCGCGGTTGGTTTCCTCGATCTCGGCCTGCAGCGCCTCGATCAGCTGCTGCTGCTCGGCCAGCCGGCCGTCCAGGTCCTCGGCGCTCGTGGGGATCGAATCGGTCATCGGGCGGCTCCCGCACGCTTGACCACCACCACGGTCGCATCGTCGCGGCCGCGCAGGTTGCCGCGGATGAGCCAGCCGGCGATCAGCACCGGATCGGCCTGCATCACGCCGCGGGCGCCGTCCAGGCTCCAGCGCGAGGTGATGCCGTCGGAATGCATGACCAGCATCGAATGCTCGGGCCAGTCGTAGCGCGCATCCGAGAGCTTGCGGATCTGCAGGCCGAGCGTGCCGTGCTGCGACAGCAGCGTGCGGTCGTCGACGCCGGAGACCAGCCGGCCGGTGATGTTGCCGGCGCCGGCGAAGAGCACGCTGCCGGTGTCGTCGTCGAGCTCGGCGATCGCCACCGCCGCGCCGCGGGTCGCGCGCATCAGGCCGTGGGCGCGTTCGAGCACCGCATGGGGCAGCCCGTCGAAGCGCTCGAAGACCTGCGTGGCGGCCTGCGAGGCCTCTGCAGCGTCCGGGCCGTGGCCGAGCCCATCGGCCACCATCACCGAGGCCTTGTGGTCGTGCATCCGCCAGCCCCAGTCGTCGCCGCAGACGGTCTCGCCCGGGGCGCAAAGCTGGATGCCGGCGATGTTGAAGCGCGGCGGCGTGGCAGGCGGGGCGGCGGGAGTGACCGGTGTCGCGCCGATGCGCGCCACCATCACCGTGCCGTTGTCCGGCACCGAATGCACCAGGAACTGGTCCGACATGCGGCGCACCGCACCGAGGCCGGTGCCGGGGCTGCCGCCGGTCGAATAGCCGTCGCTGAAGTGCCGTGCCAGGTCGGCCATGCCGGGCCCCTGGTCGAGCGACAGCACCTCCAGCCGCTCGCCGCCGGCACTGGTGTCGACGCCGAGCAGCAGCGCGCCGTCGCGGGCATGGCGGACCAGGTTGGTGCCGAGCTCGGTCACCACCAGCGCCGCCCGGCCGCGCGTCGGCTCGTCGAAGCCGAGCGCCTCGGTCAGCCGCGCCGCCACCCGCCGCGCCTCGCCGACCTGGCTGGCCTCGACGACCGGGATCGACAGGTGCGGGCGCATCAGCTCATTTCCATCGGGTGATCGTGACGCAGGTGCCTTCGCCCACGACGCTGCGGATGTCGAATTCGTTGACCAGCCGGCGGCTGCCCGACAGGCCCACGCCCAGGCCCGAACCGGAGGTCCAGCCGTCGGTCAGCGCCAGGTCCATGTCGGGAATGCCGGGTCCGTGGTCCTCGAAGGCCAGCTGCAGGCCGCTCTTCAGGCCCTGCTTGACGAAGCTCCAGCGCATCTCGCCGCCACCGCCGTACACCACGGTGTTGCGCGACAGCTCGCTGGCCGCGGTGATCATCTTGGTCTGGTCGACCAGCGAGAACTTCAGCTCCTGGGCGAGCTTGCGAACCATCTGCCGGCTCATCACGATGTCGTGCTCGCTGCGCAGCGGCATGCTGCCGTCAGCCATGGTGCGGCTCGCCTTGCGCAGGCGCGTCGGGCGTGGCGGGCGCATCGGCCTCGTCCGCCGGCCGCAGCATCGCCATGCCGCGCTCGACGTTCAGCGCGGTGCGCACGCCCTCCAGCGACAGGCCCAGCTCGACCAGCGTGATCGCCACCGCCGGCTGCATGCCGACCACCACCGTGGTCGCGTCAAGCACCCGGGCAATGCCCGAGATGCTCGACAGCATCCGGCCGATGAAGGAATCGACGATCTCCAGCGCCGAGATGTCGATCAGCACGCCGTTGGCGCCGGTCTTCTCGATGCGGGCGGCCAGGTCGTCCTGCAGCTGCAGCGCGACCTGGTCCTGCAGGTCGACCTGGATGGTCACCAGCAGGCAGCGGCCCATCTGCAGAATGGGAATGCGTTCCATCGCGGCGTCCTCGCTCAGGCCTTGCGCGTGACCGCGTAGCCGAGCTTCTTCATGGCCAGCGACAGCGCGTCGGCCAGCGACGCCTTGGTGATGATGCCCTGCAGGTCGATGCCCAGGTGCACGATGGTCTGGGCGATCTGCGGGCGGATGCCGCTGATGATGCAGTCGGCGCCCATCAGGCGGATCGCGGCGACCGTCTTCAAGAGGTGCTGCGCGACCAGGGTGTCGACCGTCGGCACGCCGGTGATGTCGATGATTGCCAGCTCCGAGCCGGTCTCGACGATGCGCTGCAGGAGCGACTCCATCACCAGCTGGGTACGGCTGCTGTCGAGGGTGCCGATCATCGGCACCGCCAGCACGCCTTCCCAGAGCTTGACCACCGGCGTCGACAGCTCCAGCAGCTCCTGCTGCTGGCGCATGATGATTTCTTCCCGGGTGGTCTGGTAGGTGGTGGCGGTCCACTGCGCCATCTGGTCGACCAGCGCCGACGCCGACCAGACCGCGTCGAGCAGGCCTTTCGGATCGGCGGCCAGCGACTGCTGCAGCTCGGCGAACACCGGCTTCTTGAACGCCAGCACGAAGTGGCTGGTCTCGCCGGCGGTCGCACCCTGGGCGGCACGCGAGCGCGACAGCTTCTCGAGCAACTCGCGCAGCGCGCCCCATTCGGCGTCATCGAGCCGGGCGAAGTTGCCATCGGCGCGCACGCCGGCGCGCAGCGCATCGATCAGCGCCGCGGCCTCGGCGGCGGCGTTGGAGGCGATCGCGCCCATTGGCGCCGAGGCTTTGACGTCGGCGATCCACTGCGAAAGAAGTTGCTCGTGGCGGCTGTTCAGGAGCTGGTCGATGACGGCGTTCTGGGGGTTCATAGGGCCTTTTGTTTTCGCGTCCCCGCGCATCGCGGTATTGCAAAGTGTGCCAGAACGCTACTGGCCCGGGCCCCCCGCTCAGGCCGGCTGCAGGCTCAGCGGCTTGGCGCGCCGGTCGGGCATGCCGGTGAAGGCGAAATCGAGGTCGGGCACCCGGCCGCTGACGATGTCGGCGATCGCCCGGCCCGAGCCGGCCGAATGGGTCCAGCCCAGCGTGCCGTGGCCGGTGTTGAGGAACAGGTTCTCGACCTTCGAGCGGCCGATGTAGGGCACGTTCGACGGCGTCGCCGGGCGCAGGCCGGTCCAGAAGCGGGCGTCGCGACCGTCGGTCATCTCCGGGAACAGCTCGCGCGTGCGGCGCACGATCGCCTCGCAGCGCACCAGGTTGAGCGAGGCGTCGTAGCCGTTCAGCTCGGCGGTGCCGGCGATGCGCAGGCGGTCGCCCAGGCGCGAGAAGACCAGCTTGTATTCGTCGTCGGTGAGCGACACGCTGTAGGCCTTGGCCGGATCGATCACCGGCAGCGTGACCGAGTAGCCCTTGGCCGGGTAGATGTTGAGCGAGATGCCCAGCTCCCGCGCGAAGCCGGCACTGAACGAGCCCATGCACAGCACGTAGCGGTCGGCCTTCAGCGCGCCGACGATACCGTTGGCGTCGGCCACCTTCACCGAGGCGATCGCACCGGCCTGGCGCTCGATGCCGACGATGCGGGTGTCGTAGCGGAAATTCACGCCGGCCTCGGCGCAGCGCGCCGCCAGCTGCTGGGTGAAGCGGTGGGCATCGCCCGATTCGTCGCTCGGCGTCATGCTGCCGCCGACGATGCGGTCGCGGCTGGCGGCCAGCGCCGGCTCGATCGCCACGCATTCGTCGGCGGTCTTCATGTCGAGCTCGCAACCGAATTCGCGCATCACGCGGGCCGGCTCCTGGGCGGCGTCGAACTCGGCCTGGCTGGTATAGAAGTGCAAGATGCCGCGGCTGAGCTGGTCGTATTCGAGGTTGGCGTCGCCGCGCAGCTGCTGCAGGGTCGAGCGGCTGTAGAGGCCCAGGTTGACGATCTGCCGGATGTTGTGGCGGGTGCGGCCGGGCGTGCATTCGCGCAGGAAGCCGAGGCCCCAGAGCCATTGCCGCATGTCGGGGCGCAGGCGGAACAGGAGCGGCGAGTCTTCCTTGCCGAGCCACTTGAGCACCTTCAGCGGCGCGCCCGGGTTGGCCCAGGGTTCGGCGTGCGAGACCGAGATCTGCCCGCCGTTGGCGAAGCTGGTTTCCAGGCCGGCGCCCGGCTGGCGGTCGACGACCGTGACTTCATGGCCGGCCTGGCGCAGGAACCAGGCCGAAGTGATGCCGGTGACACCGGCGCCGAGAACGATGACTTTCATGGAGGACCTCTCGAAGCGAAACGCGAGCAACGAACGAAAGGTCGTGGCGCAATCGCATCGAGCGGAGCCGGACGGACTGGTGGCAGTCGGACGGCAAAGCACGAGACAAAAGGCCAAAGCCCTCTCGCGCCGCTCCCGCTGTCCTCGGTACCTGAGAGATTCGGACCTCGCTTGCGGCGGGGACCTTGCTCCTTCGGCGGAAGCGTCACCTTGCGTGGCAAGGATGGCGCCTCACTCTCCAGTGTCGGCTGATGAACGGATCCAGTACGGGGCCTGAGCGTGTATGGGAGGTTGCGCCTTCGGCGGCATGCTGGGCATGCGCTCTCCTGAATCCGTCGGGGATTCTACCTAGGAGCCTTTCGGACGGTCAACGTGTTTCGGCGCGCGTGCGGACCACCACGGTGCCGGCCATCTTGTCGTGCCAGCCTTGCTTGCGGGCATCGAAGGCGATCCAGACGAAGCCGAGGCAGAGCGCGAAGGTCGAGACGAAGTAGCCGATGTAGCGCACCACCAGCTGCGTGCTCGAGGGCGCCAGGCCGCTTTTCGCGTCGACGATGCGCGCGCCGATCGCCATCTTGCCGGGCGTCGCCTGCCAGAGGCGCCAGAACAGCGCGGTGATGAGGAAGGGCAGGCCCCAGTTGATGAACAGCAGCTTGGGGTCGCCGGAGACCGAGGCCGACGGCGCCAGCAGCGCGGTCGAGCCGCCGAACAGCAGCACCAGCGGCACCAGCACGATGCCGAGCGCCACGGTGTCGATGAGGCTGGCCAGCACGCGGGCCCAGAAGCCGACATAGCGGGGAAGTGCAAGGGGTTCCGGGGGATCTTGGGGATTCATGCGGTGCGAAGGTCGGCAACCGATTCTGCCCGGGACGCCTAAACTCCGGCGACCCGTTCGCTGCAAGGAGCACGCAAGTGACCACCGACGCCGAGAAGAACCGCCTCGATCAAGCCCGCACCGGCGATGCCGCCTGGAAGCGATGGGGCCCCTACCTGAGCGAGCGCCAGTGGGGCACCGTGCGCGAGGACTACAGCGAGGACGGCGACGCCTGGAACTACTTCACCCACGACCAGGCCCGCTCGCGCGCCTACCGCTGGGGCGAGGACGGCCTGGGCGGCATCAGCGACGACCGTCAGCTGCTGTGCTTCGCGATCGCGCTGTGGAACGGCAAGGATCCGATCATCAAGGAGCGCGCCTTCGGCCTGGCCAACTCCGAAGGCAATCACGGCGAGGACGTGAAGGAGTATTACTTCTACCTCGACTCGACGCCGACCCACTCGTACATGAAGTACCTGTACAAGTACCCGCAGGCGGCCTACCCCTACGAGGACCTGATCCGCACCAACCGAGAGCGCGGCCGCGCGCTGCCCGAATACGAACTGCTCGACACCGGCGTCTTCGACGGCGACCGGTACTTCGACGTCTTCGTCGAATACGCGAAGGCGGCGCCGGACGACCTGTGCATCCGCATCACCGTGTGCAACCGCGGGCCGGAGGCGGCGCCGCTGCACCTCTTGCCGACGCTCTGGTTCCGCAACACCTGGACCAGCGATCCCGGCACGGTCAAGCCGGTGATGGAGGTGCTGCAAGCCGGCGGCCGCCGCGTGGTGCGGGCCCGCGCCGGCGAGGCGGCGCCGGGCGAGCCGCAGGCGGCCGACTGTTACCTGGCCTTCGATACCGAGGTGCCGCTGCTCTTCACCGAGAACGAGAGCAACAACCGCAAGCTCTTCGGCAGCGACAACGCCTCGCCCTACGTCAAGGACGCCTTCGACAACTACCTGGTGCACGGCGTCGCGTCGGCGGTGAATCCGGCCGAGCGCGGCACCAAGATGGCCGGGCATCACGCGTTGGTGGTCGGGGCAGGAGAGACGCAGGTGATCCGGCTGCGGCTCGGCACCACCGCCGGCGGCTTCGAGGACTTCGACGCGATCTTCGAGGCGCGCCTGGCCGAGGCCGATGCCTTCTACGCCTCCATCGCGCCGCCGGCGGTCGCGGCCGATGCCGACCGCGCCAACGTGCTGCGCCAGGCGCTGGCCGGCATGCTGTGGACCAAGCAGTATTTCAACTACGACGTCGGCCTCTGGCTGGAGGAGCACGGCGCCGGCTCGGCGCTGCCCGAGCAGCAGAAGCGCCGCGACGTGCGCAACAGCGCCTGGGGCCACATGTTCAACGACGACATCATCTCGATGCCGGACAAGTGGGAGTACCCGTGGTACGCGGCCTGGGACCTGGCCTTCCACATGATCCCGCTCGGCATGGTCGACCCCGACTTCGCCAAGCGCCAGCTCGGCCTGATGCTGCGCAACGACTACCTGCATCCCAACGGCCAGCTGCCGGCCTACGAATGGAACTTCGGCGACGTCAATCCGCCGGTGCATGCCTGGGCCACGATGCAGCTCTACCTGATCGACAAGGAGCGCCGCGGCGACCACGGCGACATCGAGTTCCTCAAGTACGCGTTCTCCAAGCTGCTGGTCAACTTCACCTGGTGGATCAACCGCAAGGACCGCACCGGCGCCAACGTGTTCGAAGGCGGCTTCCTCGGGCTGGACAACATCGGCGTGTTTGATCGCTCCAAGGCGCTGCCCACCGGCGGCTACCTCGACCAGGCCGACGGCACCGCGTGGATGGTGTTCTTCAGCCAGCAGATGCTGCGCATCGCCTCCGAGCTGGCCACGCACGAGCCGCTCTACGAGGAGTTCGTCGAGAAGTTCTTCCAGCACACGATGTTCATCGCCGGCGCGATGGACCGGGTCGGCCACCAGCAGGACGAGATGTGGGACGAGGAAGACGGCTTCTTCTACGACGTGCTGCGCCTGCCCGACGGCACGGCCACCCGGCTGAAGGTGCGCTCGATCGTCGGGCTGCTGCCGCTGGCCGCGGTGGCGGTGTTCGAGAAGGACACCATCGACCGGCTGCCCAGCTTCGTGAAGCGGGCCCGGCTCTTCGTCGACCGCCATCCGGAACTGGCGACAGGCATGCACCTGCCGAGCCAGCCCGGCGTCGAGGGCCGGCGCATGCTGGCGATCGCCGGCGAAGCCAAGCTGCGGCGCATCCTGGCGCGCATGCTCGACGAGAACGAGTTCTTCAGCCCGCATGGCATCCGGGCGCTCTCGCGGGTGCATGCCGCGCATCCCTACGTGTTCGAGAGCGGCGGCCAGTCCTTCAGCGTCAACTACGTGCCGGGCGATTCCGACAGCGGCATGTTCGGCGGCAATTCCAACTGGCGCGGACCCGTCTGGATGCCGATCAACTTCCTGCTCTACACCTCGCTGCTGCGGCTCTACGCGTACTACGGCGACGAGTTCCAGGTCGAATGCCCGACCGGCTCGGGCCGGATGACGAACCTGCTGGACGTGGCCAAGGAGCTCGGCGAGCGGCTCGGCGGCCTCTTCCTGCGCGACGGCGCGGGCCGGCGGCCGGCCTTCGGCGACGACCCGCGCTTCAAGGACGACCCGCATTGGCGCGACCTGCTGCAGTTCCACGAATACTTTCATGGCGACACCGGCGCCGGCATCGGCGCCAGCCACCAGACCGGCTGGACCGGCTGCGTCGCGCGCGTCCTGCAGATGAACGCGCTGCTCGACAAGGAACTGCTGCTGGCGCCGGGCGCCGAGGCGGCCGCGTTCAAGGCCTTGCGGGTGGGCCGCTGACGGAGCGCGCGATGCTCGCCTTGCCTGCGTGGCTGCCGCGACGCGCCCTGATCATCGGCGGCAGCAACTACTTCTCGGTGCTGCTGGCGCTCTACGTGGCCTTCTCGCTCAACCTGCAGAACCCCTGGTGGGCGATGCTCACCGTCTACTTCGTGCAGCCGCCGCAGCGGCTGACCGGCGCGATCTGGGCCAAGGCCTTCTACCGCGCGGCGGGCACGATCGTCGCGGGCGCGGTCGGCATCGCGATCATTCCCAACCTCGCCGACTCGCCCGCGCTGCTGCTGCTGGCAGTGAGCGGCTGGCTGGGCCTGTGCACCTTCGTCGGCGTGCTCGACCGCTCGCCGCGCGCCTACTTCTTCCTGCTGGCCGGCTACACGGTGGTGCTGACCGCGCTGCCTGCGGCCTTCGAGCCGGCCGGCATCTTCGACGTGATGGTCTCGCGCATCGAGGAGATCCTGATCGGCGTGCTGGCGGTGGCGCTGGTGCAGAGCGTCTTCTTCCCGCTGAGCGTCGCCGACGCGGCCAACGCGCGGCTGCGCGCGGTGATGGGCGACATGCGCCACTGGATCGTCGGCAGCGCGCTGAGCGGCCAGGTCGGTGCGACCGCCAACGGCCTGGCGGTCGAGCTGTCGGCGATCCATTCGCTGGCCTCCGACTGGCGCTTCGAAGGCACGCTGACCGCGCCGAAGCGCCGCGCGCTGTCGGCACTGGAAGAGCGGCTGGTCGCGCTGCTGCCGACCATCGCCGCCGTCGGCGACGGCATGGCCGACCTGCACACCTTGCCGGGCCCGGAGAACGACATGAGCGCGCTCGCGCAGCGCGTCGGCGCATGGGTCGAATCGGACGCCGCGACACAGGCCGCGGCCCGCCCGGCGATCGAGGCGGACATCGAGGGAGCCACCCCGGCCCTGGCGCCGGACTCGAGCGCCGAGGCGCTGCTGCGCGCCAGCGTCGTGACCCAGCTGCTGCTGCTGGTGCGGCGCTGGTCCGACTGCCGGCTGCTGGCGGGCTTCATCGCCGGGCCCGACGACGCGGTGCCCGACCCGGCGCTGCGGCAGATCGAGGACGTGCCGTCGCGCGAGCTGCACACCGACCTGCGGCAGGCGGCCCTGTCGGGCTTCGTCGCCATGCTGACGCTGGTGCTGCTGGGCGTCTTCAGCATCGCGACCCGCTGGGAGGCCGGCGTCTACGCGATGGGCATCGCCGCCATCCCGTGTTCGCTCTTCGCCTTCGCCGACGATCCGCGGCCGATGACCCGAGACCTCGTCTTCGGGCTGCTGGCGATCTTCCCGGTGCTCTTCCTCTACCAGTTCGCGGTGCTGCCCAAGCTGGACGGCTTCCCGCTGCTCGGCCTGTCGCTGCTGCCGGTGCTGCTGCCGCTGGGCGTCGCGGCCAACCTGCCCAAGTACACCTTGCGCGCGCTCGGCATGCTGGCCGGCTTCTCGGCCGGGCTCGCGCTGCAGCCGCGCTTCAACTCGGACCTGGCCACGCTGCTCAACCTGTACTTCGCGGTGGCGTTGGGCGCGATCACGGCGCTGGCGGTGATCGGCCTCATTCGCGTGATCCCGGCCGAGCGCTCGATCGCCCGCATCCTGCAGGCCGGCTGGCTGGAGATGGCCGACCATGCGCGCAACCTCGGCGGCGCCGCCGAAGGCCGCCACCTGAGGAGCCGCATGGTCGACCGGGCCGGCCTGCTGGTGCCGCGCCTGCAGCAGGTGCAGGGCCCGCCGCCGGCGCGCTCGGGCGACATGCTGCGCAATGCCGCGCTGGCGGATGCGCTGGTCGAACTGGCGAAGCTGCGCACCGACCCGCGCTCGGCCCTGCGACCGGAGATCGACGCCACCCTGCAGGACCTCGCGGCGCATTTCAGCCAGCTGGCCGAGGAGGGCAGCGCAACGGCCCCCGAGCAGCTGGTCGATCGCCTCGACATCGCGGCCGCGACCATGCTGGGGCTGGAGACCCAGGCCGAGCGTCGCGCCGGCATCACCGCGCTGGCGACCGTGCGCCGGGCGCTGCTCCCCGATCTCCCGAGCCGAAGCTGGAGGCCTTCCGACCATGTCCGAGTTCAACCTTGACGGCGTGTACCTGAGCGGCGCGCTGATCACCGCGGTGATCGCCGCGCTGGTCATGCTCGTCGTGACGCGCCTCTTGCGCACCGCGGGTTTCTACAAGTGGGTGGCGCACCGGCCGCTGGTGGACATCGCTCTTTTCACGATCGCCTGGGCCTGCATCGCCGGCATCTTCTCGAAGCTTTGACGACGGAGGTCGAATTGGCAGACACAGCGAACCCATCGGACAACCGCCAGCAGCTCTGGCGCATCGTGGTCACCGCCGTCATCGTGGCGGTCGCGGTGGTGGCGGCGATCTGGCTCTGGAACTACTACGAGACCGAGCCATGGACCCGCGACGGCCGGGTGCGCTTCGACGTCGCCGACGTCGCGCCGGACGTCTCGGGGCTGGTCACGCAGGTCGACGTGGTCGACAACATGCCGGTCCGCAAGGGCCAGCCGCTCTTCACCATCGACACCGAGCGCTTCAAGCTGGCGGTGCAGCAGGCCGAGGCGACGGTGCAGCAGGATGCCGCCGCGCTGGAGCGGGCCGAGGCCGGCATCGGCCAGGCCATGGCGGCGCAGCAGCAGGCGCAGGCCGCGGTGCGCGCGCAGCAGACGGTGCTGGCCGAGGCCCGCAAGGAAGACGCGCGCAACGTCAAGCTGGGCGACCTGGTGACCACCGAGGCGGTGCAGCAGGGCAGCGCCAAGGTGGCGCAGCTGGAGGCCGGCGTGATCCAGGCGCAGGCCGCCGTCAGCCAGGCGGGCGCCGGCATCGCGCAGGCCAAGGCGGCGCGCAGCCAGGCCGAGGCGACGCTGGTGCAGGCGAAGGCGGCCCTGGCCACCGCGCACCTCAACCTGCAGCGCACCACGGTGCTGGCGCCGGTGGACGGCGTCGCGGCCAACGTGCAGTTGCGGCCCGGCAACTACGTGACCGCGGGCCGCCCGGCCTTCGGCGTGGTCGACGCGGCCTCGCTGCACGTCGACGGCTACTTCGAGGAAACCAAGCTCCGGCACATAAGGGTCGGCGACAGCGCGACCGTCGAGCTCATGGGCGACGACAAGCGCTTCACCGGCCGCGTCGAAAGCATCGCGCCGGGCATCGCCGACCGCGAACGCTCGCCCAGCGGCGAGCTGCTGGCCAACGTCAATCCGACCTTCAACTGGGTGCGGCTGGCGCAGCGCATCCCGGTGCGCATCCGCCTGGACGATGCGCCGGGCGACGCGATGCTGATCGCGGGCCGTACGGCCACGGTGTCGATCCATCCGGCGGAAGCGAGCAAGGCGGCCAAGACGGCCAACGCGGGGGAGGCCGCGAAATGAATCGGATGGGCCGCGGCTTCGGCTGGCCTGCAGCCATCGCCACCGTCGCGCTGGCCGGCTGCGCGGTGGGGCCGGACTACCAGCTGCCGAAGGAGGCCGCGTTCAACGCGCCGGCCGCGCAGCAGCCCTTCGTCGGTGCCCGCGACAACCCGGTGGTGAGCGATGCGCTGCCGCAAGGCGCCTGGTGGCATCTCTACCGCAGCGAGCCGCTCGACCGGCTGGTCGACGAGGCCCTGCAGGCCAACACCGACCTGCGCATCGCCAATGCCAACCTGGAGCGCAGCCGGGCGATGGTCCGCGCCGCGAGCGCGCAGGGCCAGCCGCAGCTCGGGCTGGAAGGCGGCGTCGAGCGCGGACTCATCTCGGCGGAGCAATACCTCTCGGAGGCCGACCTGCCCGTGATGAACCTCTACACGGTGAGTCTCACCGCCTCCTACGAGCTGGACCTGTTCGGCCGCATCCGGCGCGGCATCGAGGCCGCCAAGGCGGACGACGAGGCGGTGCAGGCGGCACGGGACTGGGTGCGCGTCACGGTGGCGGCCGACGTGACCAAGGCCTACCTCGACCTCTGCTCGGGCGGCGACGAGCTGAACGTCGCGACCCAGCTCGTCGACCTGCAGCAGCACAACCTCGACCTCACGCAGCGCCTTCTCGCCGGCGGCCGCGCGACCCGGCTCGACACCCGCCGCTCGAGCACCCTGGTGCATCAGCTGCAGGCGACCATCCCGCCGATCGAGAGCAAGCGGCGCGATGCGCTCTACCAGCTGGCCGTGCTCACCGGCAAGCCGCCCGGCGACTACGACGCGGCGCTGGCGCAATGCCGCAGCGCACCGCCGGTGGTCGCGCCGATCCCGGTCGGCGACGGTGCCGCGCTGCTCAAGCGCCGGCCCGACATCCGCGCCGCCGAGCGGCGGCTGGCGGCCTCGACCGCCGAGATCGGCGTCGCCACCGCCGACCTCTATCCGCGCATCGGCCTGCGCGTCTCGGCCGGCTCCGTCGGCACCACCGACGACTTCCTGCTGCGCCGGACCAACACCTGGGGTGTCGGGCCGGTCATTTCCTGGCAGCTCAACCAGAGCGCGACCCGCGCCAAGATCGCCGCCGGCAACGCGACGCAGCAGGCCGCGCTGGCCCGCTTCGATGCGGTGGTGCTCGGCGCGCTGCGCGAGACGGAAAGCGCCTTGAACGCCTACCGCCACGACCTCGACCGGCAGGCGGCACTGGCCGCGGCCTTCGACGACGCGAGCCGCACCGCCACCGACGCCCACACCCTGCAGGACGCCGGCCGCAGCGCGACGCTCTCGACCCTCGACGCCGAGCGCACCTCGGCCAATGCGGCGCTCGCGCTGGCCAGCGTCAAGGCGCAGGTGGCGGCGGACCAGGTCGCGCTGTTCCGGGCGATCGGTGGCGGCTGGGAAGCGCCGCAAGGCAGCGTCGACGGCAAGGGCGAATAAAGGTCGGACCTACCCATCATTAATGACAGGTGCGCCACACAACTGCACGCGAAAGGCCACGTTTGTGCAAAATTCCGCCCAGTGCCTTTGCGCTGAAAAGGAGTTCGATGTCATTTCGCAGCAATGGGATCAATGCCGACCCATTCGATGGCTTGATGTCCCGCCTGGCCGCGGCCACTGCCGACGGCAGTGATCCGGCCTTCGAGGACGGCGTGAGCGAAGTGCTTCGCGTGGTGCGCGACGTGTTGCAGATGGACGTGGCCTTCGTGTCGCAGTTCGTCGAGGGCGAGCGGGTCTTCAGGGATGTCGACTTCGCGCCGGGTGCCGCCGAGGTGATCGCGGTCGGCGGCGCCGATCCGCTCGAGGTCAGTTTCTGCAAGCGGGTGCTCGACGGGCGCCTGCCGGAAATGGTCCGTGACGTCGCCAAGCTGCCGAACTTCGCCGAACTGCCGTCGACCTCGTTTCCGATCGGCGCGCACCTGAGCACGCCGATCGTGCTTGCCGACGGCCGCGTGTACGGCACGCTGTGCTGCTTCAGCTATTCGCCCGACGAGGCGCTCACCGAGCGCGACATCGGCCGGCTGCGCATGGCGGCGCGTATGGTGGGCAAGCTGCTCGACCGCGAGCGTCCGCGCGCGAGCTCCTAGCAGCCGTGGACCGTGCTCATCAGCGGCGCGAATGGTTCATATCACCTGAATCAACTGGACGAATCTAAGGGTTTACACCTAGACTGCGGCGGTCGGGCCTTCGCCCCGCTTTCCTGGAGCCGTCCATGACCGTCACTGCATCCGCCCTGAATTCCCTGTCGACCCACGCCGCCGAGGCGCTTTCCGCCCGCCAGGTGCGCGGCGGCCGTGGCCGGCGCAACGCCATGCTGCTGCTGCTTGCGCCGGTGGCGCTGGCGGTCGTGTTCGCGGTCTCGGTGCTGCTGTCGCTGCGCAGCGGCGACGGCGACTTCAGCGCTTGGGCGGTGCTCTGGCTGAGCGCGGTCGGCGCGATGGCGCTTTTCGCCGGCGTGGTGCGCGACGCGGCGCTGAGCAGCGTCGATGCGGTGCGCGAGCATCAGGGCCGTCAAGGCCATCCGGTCGCGCAGGGCGGCAGCGTCGCCTGATCGCAGCAGCACGCACTTCTACTTCCCGAACATCGAAACGGCGCCCGAGGGCGCCGTTTTTCTTTGTCTGGCGCCGATTGCCTCGGTTGGCAACAGGGTTAGCCCGATGTCCCGTGCAGCGGATCGGTGAATAATCGACATTGGACAGACCATTGAATCCCTGAGCCAAAACAGCCAGGCATTCCAACGCTGCCGCGGCGACACGCGGCCCCGATCGCACTGCCTCGCGCAGGACAACCTGGCGCGTGCCCGCTTCATACATCCATGCGAGACAGAGGGCTTCCATTCATGACTTTCCGGATTTCCATGGTGGCCTGCGCCGCCGCGACGCTGGCGCTTTGGGGCGGCGCCGCCACGGCCGAGACCATCAAGCTGGCGCACATCGATCCGTTCTCCGGACCGGCCGCGGGCATCGTCACCAACGCCAACAACTCGCTCCGGCAGGTGGTCGAGATTGCCAACAAGGAGCATTGGGCCGGCAACAACACGTTGGAGGTCGTGAACTTCGACGGCAAGGGCAGCCCGGCCGAATCGATCCAGCAGCTGAACACCGCGATCGACCAGGGCGTGCGCTACATCGTGCAGGCCCACAGCTCGGCGGTCGGGCTGGCGCTGATCGAGGCGGTGAACCGCTACAACGACCGCAACCCCGGCAAGGAAGTGGTGTACCTCGACGTCACCAACGGCGCACCCGAGTTGACCAACGAGAAGTGCAGCTTCTGGCACTTCCGCTTCGACTCCAACCAGGACATGAAGACGCAGGCGCTGGTGACCTTCCTGGCGGCCGATCCGAAGATCAAGCGGGTCTACCTGATCAACCAGAACTACTCGACCGGCCAGCAGACCAGCGTCGGCGTGAAGGCCGAGCTCAAGAAGAAGCGCCCGGACATCGAGATCGTCGGCGACGACCTGCATCCGATGCTGGCGGTGAAGGACTTCTCGCCCTACATCGCGAAGATCAAGGCGGCCAACCCCGACGTGGTGGTGACCGCCAACTGGAGCGCCGACCTGACGCTGCTCCTGAAGGCGGCGAAGGACTCCGGCCTCAACACGCCGTTCTACACCTACAACGCCGCAACCACCGGCGTGCCGACCGCGCTGGCCGCCGCCGGCGCGACCAACGTCAAGCTGGTGACCTACTGGAACCCGAACGACGATCCGTCGACTTCCAAGGCGGTGATCGAGCCCTTCAAGGCCAAGTACAACGACGACTTCGTGGTGCTGCCCTACTACGCGACCGTGCGCCTCCTGACGCAGGCCGCGGACAACGCCAAGAGCTGGGACCCGGTCAAGGTCGCCTTCGCGATGGAGGGCCTCAAGGTGCCGAGCCTCAACGGGCAGGTCGAGATGCGCAAGTCGGACCACCAGATCCAGCAGGCGCAGGTGGTGTCGAGCTGGACCAAGGCCAACGGCAAGGACGTGAAGTACGACCTCGAGAAGACCGGTTACGGCTGGAAGACCCAGCAGACCTTCGACCCCTACGTGTCGGCCCTGCCGACCAGCTGCCAGATGAAGCGCCCGCCGGTCTGAACGGCGACGCATTCCCACTCACTTTCAAGCAGGAGACCCCAATGAGACTGAAGAACAAGCTCGCCGTCATCACCGCCGCCGCCTCCGGCATGGGCCGCGCCGGCTGCGAGGTGTTCGCCCGCGAAGGCGCCACCGTGTTCGCGATCGACATCGACCAGAAGCGCCTCGACGACGTGGTCGCCAGCGTCGAGAAGGCCGGCGGCAAGGCCTTCGGCCTGGTGGCCGACCTGCTGGATCCGGCGGTCTGCCGCGATGCCATCGAGAAGGCCGCGGCCCAGATGGGCGGCATCGACGTGATCTGGAACCACGCCGGCATCCCGGGCCTGCGCGACGTCGAGAACCTCGACCTGGTCGAATACGCCCGCTCGATGGACCTGAACATCCGCACCGGCCTGGTCATGACCGGCGCCGCCATCCCGCACATGAGAAAGCGCGGTGGCGGCTCGGTGATCTTCACCGCGTCGACGGCCGGCCTGGTGGGCGCGTCGGTGAGCCCGGTGTATTCGGCCGCCAAGTTCGGCGTGGTCGGCATGGGCAAGTCGCTGGCGCTGCGCTACGCGACCGAGAAGATCCGCGTGAACGTGGTCTGTCCGGGCCCGATCGAGACGCCGATGTTCCCGCAGTTCTTCGACCCGAACGCCAGCAAGGAAGTGGCGGCCGAGGCCCAGGCCAAGACCGTCGCCGCGATCCCGCTGGGCCGCATGGGCCAGGCGATCGAGGTGGCCAACGCCGCGCTGTGGCTGGCCTCCGACGAGTCTTCTTTCGTGACCGGCATCACACTACCGGTCGACGGCGGCTTCACCGCGCGCTGATCCTTCTTCAATCAACCACTTCAAGGAATCATCATGGGAATTCTCAATGAACAGGCCGTGCTGCCGGCCTTCCTCGACGGCAAGCCCAAGCTGCTCCTGATCGACGGCAAGCTGGTGCCGGCCAAGTCCGGCCGCACCTTCAAGTCGATCAACCCGGCCACCGGCAAGGTGCTGGCCGAGATCGCCGAAGCCGGCCCGGCCGACATCGACCTGGCCGTCGCCGCGGCCCGCCGCGCCTTCGAGGGCCCGTGGAGCAAGTGGAAGGCCTTCGACCGCCAGGCCGTGCTGCTCAAGCTCGCCGAACTGGTCGACAAGCACTTCGACGAACTGGCCATGCTCGACACGCTCGACATGGGCGGCCCGATCGCCGGCACCGCCGCCAAGCGCAAGCGCGCGGTCGGCCTGCTGCGCTTCTATGCCGGTCTCGCGACCTCGACGCACGGCCAGACCATCGAGAACTCGATGGCGGGCGAGGTGTTCTCGTACACCGTGAAGGAACCGGTCGGCGTGGTCGCCGCGATCAACCCCTGGAACGGCCCGCTCGGCCTGGCCATCTGGAAGCTGGCGCCGGCGCTGGCCTGCGGCTGCACCGTGGTGCTCAAGCCCGCCGAGCAGGCGCCGCTGTCGCCGCTGCGGCTGGGCGAGCTGTGCCTGGAAGCCGGCATCCCGCCGGGCGTGGTCAACGTGGTGGCCGGGTTCGGCGAGGCCGGTGCCGCGCTGGCGGCCCATCCGGGCGTCGACAAGATCGCCTTCACCGGCTCGACCGAAGTCGGCCAGCACATCATCCGGGCCTCGGCCGGCAATCTGAAGCGGGTCTCGCTGGAGCTGGGCGGCAAGTCGCCCAACATCGTCTTCGCCGACGCCGACCTGGACGCCGCGGTGCCGGGCGCCGCGATGGCGGTGTTCGCCAACTCGGGCCAGATCTGCAGCGCCGGCACGCGGCTCTTCGTCGAACGCAAGGTGCACGACGAATTCGTCGAGAAGCTCGCCAAGTTCGCGAAGACGCTGAAGGTCGGCGACCCGCTCGACCCGACCACGCAGCTCGGGCCGCTGGTGAGCGACACGCAGCTCGAGCGGGTCACCGGCTACCTGCAGCGCGGCAAGACCGACGGCGCCGAGGCGGTGGCCGGCGGCAACCGCATCACCGACGCGGCGCTGGCCGAGGGCTATTTCGTGGCGCCGACCGTGTTCTCGAACGTGGTCGACAGCATGGCGATCGCCCGCGAGGAAATCTTCGGCCCGGTGATCTCGGCGATGCCCTTCGACGACATCGACGAGGTCATCCGCCGCGGCAACGACACCGAATACGGCCTGGGCAGCGGCGTCTGGACGCGCAACATCAACAACGCGCAGAAGGTGGCCAAGGGCCTGCGCGCCGGCACGGTTTGGATCAACTGCTACCAGGCGATGGACCCGGCGGTGCCCTTCGGCGGCTACAAGATGAGCGGCTACGGCCGCGAGTCGGGCACCGAGCACATGGACGAGTTCCTGCAGACCAAGGCCGTCTGGATCAAGACGACCTGACAGCGGCGACCGAGGCCGCTGCCTTGCCCGCGTGGCGGGGCAGCGGCCTTTTTCCGATATGCTGCCGCGACTCCATCGATAGTGAGCTATCTACATGAAGGACGAACCCACGTGAGCCAGCTTGTCGCCACCGACGCCACCGAGCGCGAGCGCTCCCTGATGGCGGTCACCATGCTGTTGTCGGTGCTGCAGCGCGCCTACCGGTCCTCGGCCGACCGGGCGGTGGCGCACATCGGCTTGTCCCATGCGCTGGCCTGGCCGCTGCTGGTGATCGGCCGGCAGGGCAACGGCGCGCGCCAGGGCGCGATCGCCGAGATGCTCGGGATCGAAGGGCCTTCGCTGGTGCGGCTGCTCGACCAGCTGGTGGCGGCGGAGCTGGTGCAGCGCCGCGACGACCCGGCCGACCGCCGCGCCAAGACGCTGCACCTGACGCCCGCGGGCGTCGAGGCCCAGGCCCGCATCGAGCACGTGTTGCACGGCCTGCGCGCCAGCCTGTTCCAGGGCGTGCCCGACGCCGACGTCGCCGCCTGCCTGCGCGTCTTCGCCACGCTCGAGCAGCGGCTGGATTGCGTGATTCCGGGTGCATGGGGCAGGGCGGATAGGCAATGAGCCGAGTGCTGTCCGAGAAGACACCGCACGCACCCTTGTGGCTGCTTGCGCTGATGGTCTTCAGCGGCACGCTGGGCATGCACATCTTCGTGCCGGCGCTGCCGAGCGCGGCGGTCGACCTCGGTGCCAGCGCCGGCACGATGCAATGGGCCGTGACCCTCTACATCCTCGGCCTGGCGGCGGGGCAGCTGGTCTACGGGCCGCTGTCGGACCGCTACGGCCGCCGCTCGGTGCTGATGGGTGGCCTGGCCCTCTACACCGTGTCGGGCCTGGCCGCGGCGCTGGCGCCGCAGGCCCACGCGCTGGTGCTGGCGCGCCTCTTCCAGGCCTTCGGCGGCTGCGCCGGGCTGGTGCTGGGGCGGGCCATCGTGCGCGACACCGCGGCGCCGGGCGAGGCCGCCAAGCGGCTCGCGCTGATGAACCTGATGGTCACCGTCGGCCCGAGCGTGGCGCCGCTGGTCGGCGGCCTGCTGGCGAGCGGCTTCGGCTGGCGCTCGGTCTTCTACTTCCTCTTCGCGCTCGGGCTTACCGGCCTGGTCTGCTCGTGGCTGCTTTTGCCCGAGACCAGCCAGCCGGGCGCCAACACCAACGTGCGCGTGCTGATGCGCAACTACGGCCAGCTGCTGGCCTCGCCGGCCTTCCTCGGCTATTCGGTGGGCGGCGGCTGCGCCACCACCTCGATGTACGCCTTCATCGCGGCGGCGCCCTTCATCTTCGTCGACCAATTGCACCGGTCGATCCACGAGGCCAGCATCTGCATCGCGCTGCTGGTCTCGGGCATCTGGCTCGGCAGCGCATTGACCAGCCACCTCATCTCGAAGGTGTCGGTCGAGAAACTGCTGGTCCGGGCCAATCTCGCGAGCGTGGCCGCCGCGGCGGTGTTCCTGGCCGGTGTGTTGAGCGGCCACCTGTCGGTGGTCTTCACCATCGTCACGATCTTCATCTTCACGGTCGGCGTCGGCATGGCGGCGCCGACCGCGCTGACCCAGGCGATCAGCGTCGACCCGCGGGTGATCGGCTCGGCCTCGGGCCTCTACGGCTTCGCGCAGATGACGGTCGGCGCCTTCTGCACCTCGCTGGCCGCGCTCGGCAGCAACCCCGCGCTGGCGGCCGGGCTGGTGCTGACCGGCGCCGGCATCGTGGCGCAGTTGTCGTTCTGGGTGGCCTCGCGGCGCATGAGGCAGCAGGTGGCCGAGGTCGCCTGACACGCGCCCGAGACGCCCGCAAGGGCCCGGATCCGGGCCTCCGCCGACCCCTGCGTATAATGGTCGTACCATTAACATGACGGCGCGGGACGCGCCGCAGGAGACAAGCTTGCCCACATTGCCCCGCATTGCTCTGGTGGCCGGCGCCAGCGGCATCGTCGGCACCGGCATCGCCCGCCGGCTGGTCGAGGACGGCTGGACCGTGGTCTGCGCCTCGCGCTCCGGCGGCGGCGGCCTGCCGGGCACCACCGGCCTGAAGGTCGACCTCGGCGACCCGGCCGACTGCGCCCGCGCACTGGCCGCGCACACCGACATCACCCACGTCTTCTTCGCCGCCTACGTGGCCGCCCCGAGCCGCGCGGCCGAGGTGGCGCCGAACCTGGCGATGCTGCGCAACCTGGTCGAGGCCGCCTCCGAACTGGCGCCTTCGCTGCGGCGGGTGGTGCTGGTGACCGGCGCCAAGTTCTACGGCATCCAGTGGGGCGCGACCCAGACGCCGTGCCGGGAAAGCGATCCGCGCCAGCTGCCGCCGAACTTCTACTACGACCAGGAAGACTTCCTGCGCCAGGCGCAGCGCGGACAGCGCTGGTCGTGGTGCAACCTGATCCCGCCCTTCGTGTCGGGCTACGCCGTCGGCAATCCGATGAACCTGGTGCTCGGCGTCGGCATCTATGCGGCGGTGTCGAAGGCGATGGGGCTGCCGCTGCGCTTCCCGGGTTCGGCGCGGGCCTACGAGTCGCTGCACCAGATCGCCGATGCGAAGCAGATCGGCGCCGCCGCGGCCTGGGCCGCCTGCAGCGCGCAGTCCGCCAACCAGGCCTTCAACGTGACCAACGGCGACCCGATCCGCTGGAGCCGCAGTTGGCCGGGCATCGCGGCGCACTTCGGCATGGAGGTCGCGGCGCCCAAGACGATGCCGCTGGCCGACGTCATGCCGGAGCAGGGCGCGCTGTGGAGCCGCATCAGCGAGCGCGCCGGGCTGCGGCCGGTGCAGATCGAGCGCATCGTCAACTGGGGCTGGGTCGACTACATGCTGCGCATGGAGCACGATGTGGTGCTCGAGACCGGCAAGATCCGGCGCGCCGGCTTCCACGAATGCATCGAGACCGACGAGGTCTTCGTCGAACGCCTGCGCGAGCTGCAGGAGCAGCGGGTGCTGCCCTCATGAACGCGCGGCATCGCCAGCCCTCGCAACTGACGCTGGGCTTCCTCACGCTGGGCGCGGCGCCGTCGCCCTTCGACGTCATCGACGCCGCGGCCGACGCCGGCTTCGCGGCGGCCGGCCTGCGCATCAGCGGCCGTCATCCCGGCGACCCGTGGCCATCGGTCGACGGCGATCCGCAGGCCTTCGAGAAGCTGCGAGCGCAGGCGCAACGGCGCGGCGTGCGCCTGTCGAGCACCTCGGGCTGCTACATCACGCCGAAGACCACGGCCGCACACCTGCAGGCCAACGTCGACGCGGCTCGCAGGCTCGGCACGCCGCTGATCGTGCAGGGCTGCTTCGACGACGACCTGGCGCGGGTCGCGGTGCTGCTGCGCGACTACGGCGCGGCGGCCACCGCGGCGGGCATCCGCATCGGCATCGAATTCATGCCGATGAGCGCGGTGAAGACCGCGGCCATGGCCGAGGCGCTGATCGCCGAGGCCGGCCGCCCGGAGGTCGGCCTGGTGATCGACACCCTGCACCTGGCCCGCTCCCAGGGCGGCGCCGACACCCTGCGCGCGCTGGCACCGGAGCGGCTGTGCCTGGTGCAGATCTGCGATGCGCCGGCGCAACTGGCGCCGGGCTCGACCCTGTTCGACGAGGCGATGACCGGTCGCCTCTACCCGGGCGACGGCCAGCTGCCGCTGGCGGATTTCCTTGCCGCCTTGCCAGCCGGGCTGGAGGTCGAGTGCGAGACGCCGGTGGTGGCGGATGCGTCCTTGCCGCTGCTGGAGCGGGCCCGACGCAGTGCGGCGCGCGCGGGCGCCTTCTTCGATCGGGCCTTCGCGGGTTAGCCGGAGGCATTCCGCGGCGGCGTGCGACGCATGCACACCGCTCATTCACAGCATGTCGATCATGCGCTTGATCCATGCCGACCCGCGCCCTATGCTTTCTCCACAACGAGGAGACAAGCGATGTTCATCCAGAACTGCTGGTACGTGGCCGGCTGGGCCGATGAGGTCGGGGCCGACAACTTCCTGAAGCGCACCGTCATCGACGTGCCGCTGGCGCTCTGGCGCAAGGCCTCCGGCGAAGTGGTGGCCTTCGAGGACATGTGCTGCCACCGCGGCGCGCCGCTCTCGGCCGGTCGGCGCGAAGGCGACTGCGTGCGCTGCATGTACCACGGCCTCAAGTTCGACGACAGCGGCGCCTGCGTCGAGATCCCGGGGCAGGCCCGCATTCCGCCGAACACGCGCGTCAGGACCTTCCCGGTCATCGAGCGCAGCCGCTGGCTCTGGGTCTGGATGGGCGATGCGGAGAAGGCCGACCCGTCGCTGGTGCCGGACACCCATTGGCTCGACGACCCGCAGTGGCGCTCGCTGCAGGGCTACACGCACTACGACACGCCCTACCTGCTGATCGCCGACAACCTGCTCGACCTGGCGCACCTGCCCTACGTGCATCCGACCACGCTCGGCGGCTCCGAGGACTACGCGGCGACCCAGCCCAGGATCACGATGCTGGAGCGCGGCGTGCACGTGGAGCGCTGGACGCTCGGCACCGCGCCGCCGGCCTTCGTGCAGAAGGTCAAGCCCTTCGCCGGCAAGGTCGACCGCTGGAACCACTACGACTTCCTGCTGCCCGGCATCTTCGTGATGGACTCCGGCATGCTCGATGCCGGCCACGGCGCGCCGGACGGCAACCGCGAAGGCGCGGCCATGTTCCACGGCTGCCAGGCGCTCACGCCCGAGACCGCGCATTCGACCCACTACTTCTTCGCGCATCCGCACAACTTCGCGATCGACCGGCCTGAGGTGACCCGCTCGATCCACCAGAGCGTGGTCGACGCCTTCGAGGAAGACCGCACCATGATCACGCTGCAGTCGCGCAGCCTGGCGCTGCGTCCCGATTTCAGGATGCAGCCGATCCGGGCCGACGAGGCGCTCGGCCGCTTCCGATGGCTGGTGCAGAAGACGCTCAAGGAGGAGGCCGCATCGCGCGAGCCCAGCCCGGCCATCGCATGAAGGCGGACGCGCCGGTCGAGCGCCTCGATCTGAACCTGCTCATCGTCTTCGACGCGCTGCTGCGCGACCGGAGCGTCACCCGCGCCGGCAAGACGCTCGGCCTCACCCAGAGCGCGGTCAGCCACGCGTTGACGCGGCTGCGGGCCTATTTCGACGACCCGCTCTTCGTCAAGTCGGGACGCGGCATCGTGCCGACCGCCAAGTGCGAGGGGCTGTCGGCGGTGGTGCTCGACGTGATGGGGACGATCCGCGACCGGGTGCTGTCGGAGGCGAGCTTCGACCCCTTGCGGGCCCGCCGCACCTTCAACTTCTGCATGAGCGACATGGGCGAACTGGTCTTCCTGCCGACCCTGATGTCGATGCTCAAGGAGCGCGCGCCGCATTGCCGCATCAACACCATGCAGGTGCTGCCGGACCGGCTGCCGGCGGTGCTCGCCTCGGGCGAGGGCGACCTGGCGATGGGCACGGCGGTCAACGCGAGCGAAGGCCTGTTCCAGGACGACCTCTTCTCGCACACCTTCGTCTGCATCCTGAGCGTGAAGAACAAGAGCGTGGGCAGGACGCTCACCAAGGAAGCGTACAGCGCCATGCCGCACATCGCGGTGACCCTGACCGGCCAGCCGCGCATGCCCTACGACCACGCCGTCGAGGACGCCGGCATCCGCCGCGACCTGCGCATCCTCGTGCCGCATTTCCTGGTCATCCCGCTGCTGCTCGACCAGCACCCGGAATACATCGCGACCGTTCCGCGGTCGCTGGGCATGGCCTTCGCCGAGCATGGCGTGGTGCGCATGGTCGAGCCGCCGGTCGCGCTGCCGACCTTCATGCTGCGGCAATATTGGCATCCGCGCTTCCATCACGACCCGGCCAACCGCTGGCTGCGGCAGATGGTGAAGAAGGCCTTCGACCAGTTGCCGGTTCCGCCGCGGCGCCGCTGACAAGCGCGAAGCGCGGCGAAAGATTCACCACCCACGAAGAAGGAGACATCCATGTTCATCCGCAACGCCTGGTACATCGCCGCCTGGGCCGACGAGGTCGGCCCGCAGCCCCTGGCCCGAACCATCCTGGGAGACGCACTCGTCCTGTTCCGCGACCACGAAGGCCGGGTCGGCGCGCTCGAAGACCGCTGCTGCCACCGCGGCACGCCGCTGCGCTTCGGCGAGGTGGTCGAGGGCGGCCTCCAATGCGGCTACCACGGCCTGGTCTTCGACGGCTCCGGCGCCTGCGTGAGCATCCCGGGGCAGACGAAGATCCCGGCCAAGGCCTGCGTGAGGAGCTACCCCATCGTCGAGAAGGACGAGTTCCTGTGGATCTGGATGGGCGAGGCGAGCGAAGCCGACACCTCGAAGATCCTCGACTATCCCTTCCACAACGACCACGCGAAGTGGCCGCACAAGCACACCGTCTATCACATCGCGGCCGGCTACGAGCTGATGGTCGACAACCTGATGGACCTCACGCACCTGGCCTACGTGCACAAGAGCACCATCGGCGGCAGCAACGCGAAGATCCACGTCAATGCGCAGATGAAGGTGACGCCCAAGGACACCGGCCTGCACTACCTGCGCTGGATGCTCGACTGCGACGCGCCGCCCACCTACAAGAAGGCGGTGTCCTTCAAGGGCCACGTCGACCGCTGGCAGGAATTCGAATTCATCGCGCCGAGCAGCGTCGTGCAATGGAGCGGCGCGCTCGACGTCGGCCGCGGCGCGCAGGACCGGCGCGATCAGGACGGCGGCTTCTCGCTGCGCCTCTTCCACGGCCTGACGCCCGAGACCGAGAGCAGCTGCTTCTATTTCTGGTCGACCTGCAACGGCTACCGGCAGGACGAGCCCGAAGCCACCGAGCAGCTGTTCGCGGAGATCGCCAACGCCTTCACCGAGGACAAGGCGATCGTCGAGGCGCAGCAGGCGTCGCTGAGCGTGACCGGCGAGGACAGGCTGGTGGACATCGTCTCCGACGCGGCGCGCATCCACATGCGGCGCACCCTGCAGCGGATGCAGGCCGGCGAATCGGCGGTCGCGTCGAGCGCCTGAGCTTCAGGAGTCCGCGCCGGCGTCGACGAGGGCATCGAGCCGCTCGGTGATCTGCTGCAGCAGCGCCGTCAGGTGCGCCACGTCCTGCGGCGCCAGGGCCGCCAGCACGCCGGCGGCCAGCGCATCCATTCGGGCCTTGGCCTTGGGCAGGCGCCGGGCCGCCTCCGGCCTGAGCGAGATCAGCCGGCTGCGCCCGTCGGCCGGGTCGGGCAGGCGCTCGACGATGCCGTCGCGCTCCATGCGGTTGAGCAGCTGGGCCATGCTCGATTGCTCGACCCGGGCGATGCGGGTCAGCT
Organism: Xenophilus sp. L33; assembly: GCF_009765735.1. Classification (GTDB taxonomy): domain Bacteria; phylum Pseudomonadota; class Gammaproteobacteria; order Burkholderiales; family Burkholderiaceae_C; genus Variovorax. Next base: position 2,350 of record NZ_LMUW01000027.1, on the reverse strand, counting down.
CGGCCTGCGACAGGGCCTTGCCGCCCTTGAGCGCCACCAGCACGGGCAGTTGACCGGTCGCGAAACCGTAGTGGCGCAGCTCGGCGTCGGCGATGCGGGCGAAGCCCTTGGCCGCGCGGCCGATGAGCTTCATGGGATTGGGCGTCGGATCCATGTGCATAGGATACTATGCTAAAATGCATAGGCACCTATAAAAACCCCATGACCACCAGCACGCTCGCGCTTCCCCTGCCGTTCTCCCGTTACCAGAAGTCCGTGGTCGGCATGCTGGCGTTCCTGCAGTTCGCCGTCATCCTCGACTTCATGCTGATGTCGCCGCTGGGCGCGATGATCATGCCGGCGCTGGCCATCGAGCCCAGGCAGTTCGGCCTGGTGGTCTCCGCCTACGCGTTCAGCGCCGGCATCTCGGGCCTGCTCACCGCCGGCTTCGCCGACCGCTTCGACCGCAAGCGCCTGCTGCTCTTCTTCTACACCGGCTTCATCCTCGGCACGCTGTGGTGCGGCCTGGCGCAGACCTTCGAATCGCTCCTGATCGCGCGCATCGTCACCGGCCTCTTCGGCGGCGTGATCGGCTCGATCGTGCTGGCCATCTCGACCGACCTGTTCCCGCCGCAGATGCGCGGCCGGGTGATGGGCTTCATCCAGACCGCCTTCGCCGCCAGCCAGGTGCTGGGCATCCCGATCGGCCTGTACCTGTCGAACCGCTGGGACTGGCACTTCCCCTTCCTGGCGATGGCGGCGCTCGGCCTGGCCGGCGGCCTGTTCGTCAGCTGGCGCATGGAGCCGGTGGTGGAGCACCTGCGCATCCCGCAGGAACGCAGCCCGTGGATGCACCTGCTGCACACCCTGGTCGAGCCGCGCTACCTGATGGCCTTCGCCGCGACCGCCTTCCTGACGACCGGCGGCTTCATGCTGATGCCCTTCAGCAGCGCCTTCGTGGTGAACAACCTCGGCATCGACCTGCACCACCTGCCGACGGTCTACCTGGTGACCGGCCTCAGCACCATCGTCTTCGGCCCGCTGATCGGCCGCGCGGCCGACGCGCTGGGCAAGTTCCGCGTCTTCATGATTGGCACCGCGCTGTCGATCGTGATGGTGCTGGTCTACACCCACCTCGGCGCCTTCGGGCCGATCGGCCTGGTCGGGCTGGTGGTCGTCAACTCGGTCATGTTCGTGGGCATCTTCTCGCGCATGATCCCGTTCCAGGCGATGGTGTCGTCGGTGCCGGCGACCCAGCAGCGCGGCTCGTTCAACGCGATCAGCGCGTCGATCCAGCAGCTGTCGGGCGGTATCGCCTCGGTCGTCGCCGGACACATCGTGTCCTTCGGCGCCGACGGCCGGCTGCAGCACTTCGAGGTGATCGGCTACGTGATCGTCGGCACCTCGCTGGCCGGGCTGCTGCTGGTGTGGCGGCTGTGGCGGCGGGCCGCGGCGGCCTGAAGCGACTCTCTCACTCCTTCTCTCACTCCTTCTCCCAGCCGCCCCCCAGCGCCAGGAACAGCGCCACCTGATCGCTCGACAAGTCCGCATCGGAGCTGGCCAGCGCCGCCTCGTTGGTGGCCAGCACGCGTTCGGCCTCCAGCGCGTCGAGCGCGGCGGTGCGGCCGTTCTGGTAGAGCTTCTGGGCCTGGTTGGCCGCGATCGCGCTCTGGTCGCGGGCCTGCTGCAGGGCCGCGTGGCGGTCGAGTTCGCGGGCGTAGGCGTCCAGCGCGGTCTCGGTCTCGCGCAGCGCGGTGAGCACGGTGCCGTCGAAATGCGCCAGGGCGCCGCGGGTGCCGGCCTCGGCCTGCGCGATACGTGCGTGCGCCGCGCCGTTGTTCGGCAGGGTCCATGAAATGAGCGGGCCGACGCTCCAGCTGTAGGAGTCGCCGCCGCCGACGTCGTTGCCCAGGCTGGCGCTGCCGCCGGTGAGGCCCAGGCTGACGTGCGGATAGAGCTCGGCCGTGGCCACGCCGATGTTGGCGGTCGCCGCCGCCAGGCTGCGCTCGGCCTGCCGGATGTCGGGGCGCCGGCGCAGCAGCGCCGCGCCGTCGCCGGTGGGCAGCAGGCCGGCGACCCGCGGCGGCGTGACGCAGTCGGCGACCTCGCGCGGGAAGTCCTGCGGCAGTGCGCCGGTGAGCGTCGCCAGCTTGTAGAGCGCGGCCTGGCGCCGGGCCTGCAGCGGTGGCAGGGCGGCGGTGAGCTGGTCGAGCTGGGCGCGCGAGCGGGTGGCGTCGAGCACGCTGGCGCGGCCGGCGGTCTGCAGCCGCTCGGAGATGTCCAGCGCCTCGCGCTGCAGCTGCACCGACTTCCGGGCGCTCTCCAGCCTGAGGCCGGTCGAGCAGACGTCGGCGTAGGCGCCGGCGGTCGC
>NZ_LMUW01000025.1 GCF_009765735.1 Xenophilus sp. L33 | reverse complement strand
GCGGTCTACCTGCTGCGGCCCGACGGCCACGTGGCGGCACGCTGGCGCCGGCCGCCGCCGGGCGCGCTGCGCCGGGCCCTGGCGCGCGCCGCCGCGATCGTTGGCGTCGCCGAAGGAGCCGCGGCATGAACGGCTGGACCGACGACACCCGCGATCGCGTCTACGCCGAATGCGCGCGCGCCGTCACCGAGGCCGGCGAGGCGCGCGAATCGCTGTTCCTGGCGCGTCTGGCGCTGCTGCTCTTCGAGCAGGTCGGCGACGAGGAGCGCTGCCGCGCCGCGCTGACGCAGGCGTTGGACGGTCTGCCGATGCCGTCCCTGTCCACATCCTGATACCCCTCGCCCTCAACCAGAAAAACAGGAGACAACGAAGATGGATCGCAGAACCCTGCTCGCCGCCCTGGCCGCCACCGCGGCCACCGCCGCCGCCCCCTGGGCCCGCGCCGACGGCTACCCCGACCAGCAGATCCGCTGGATCGTTCCGTATCCGGCAGGCGGCGGCACCGACGTGATCGCCCGCACCCTGGCCGAGGCGATGCGGATCACGCTGAACCAGCAGATCATCGTGGACAACCGGCCGGGCGCCTCCACCAACATCGGCGCCGAACTGCTGGCCAAGTCCCGGCCGGACGGCTACACGATCATGTCGGCCGACAACGCGCTGCTGGCCTTCAACGAGCACCTCTACAGCAAGCTGCCGTTCAACCCCGAAAAGGACTTCACCTACATCGGCGCGATCGGCAAGTTCCCGATGGCGCTGGTGGTGACGCCGGACTTCCCGACGCCGGACTTCAAGTCCTTCCTGGCCTACGTCAAGGCCAATCCGGGCAAGGTCAACTACGCCTCGCCGGGCAACGGCTCGCCGCACCACCTGGCGATGGAGATGTTCAAGCTCCACACCGGCACCCACATCACCCACATTCCCTATCGCGGCGCGGCGCCGGCGATGGCCGACGTCATGGGCGGCCAGGTGCCGTGCATGTTCCTCGACCTGGCCTCGGGCCTGTCGGTGATGCAGAGCGGCAAGGTGCGGGTGCTGGCGATCGGCACCGCCGCGCGCACCAAGCTGCTGCCGGACGTGCCGACCCTGGCCGAGGTCGGCGTGCCCGACACCGAGGTGTTCGCCTTCCAGGGCCTGCTCGGCCCGGCCGGCCTGCCGGCGCCGGTGGTCGCCCGGCTCAACGGCGACCTCAACAAGGCCTTCAGCACGCCGGCGGTGCAGAAGCGCTTCAACGACTTCGGCATGGAGGCGATGCCCGGTTCGCCTCAGCAGTTCGCGGCGCTGGCGCGGGCCGAGTCGCAGCGCTGGGGCCCGATCATCCAGGCCGCCGGCATCAAGCTGGACTGATCACTGGGGCGAGGGCGGCTTGCGCGAATCGACCAGCACCTGCTCGTCGCGCTCGACCTTGCCGTTGGCGTCCCAGGTGCGTTCGCGCAGCACGCCGCCGCGGTCGTCGTAGACCGATTCGGCGATCACCGCGCCCTTGTCGGTGAAGCGCTGGTGGGTGCCCACCGGCACCTGGTTGAAGCGGTCGCGCGCCAGGTAGCGGCCGATCGCGGCGCGCTGGCCGTTCGGATAGAACTCGGTCACCTCGATCAGCCGCGGATTGCCGTCCACGCCGTGCACCGCCCTGCTGCGGGGCTGCCCTTCGAGGTAGAAGCTCTCGTCGACCAGCAGCTCGCCGGCGGCGTTCCAGCGCTGGTCGTGCAGCAGCACGCCTTTCTCGGAAAACTCCTGCTCGCGCTGCTTGACCGTACCGCGGTCGCCGACCAGCGAGACCACCTCGAGCCGCTTCACGCCTTCGGACGAGAAGCGCCGCTCGGTGCGCTGGTTGCCGGCGATCTCGTCCTGCGAGGCGGTGCGGCCGTTGTCGTAGAGGTCCTCGCTGCGCACCCGCTTGCCGACCAGGTAGGACAGGCGCGAGCGCAGCATGCCGCGGTCGTCGAACAGCTCGACCTGCGAGGGCTTGTTGTCGAAGCCGCACAGTCGCGTGTCGTCGGCGGCCGGCGCCAGCACCGGCTTTTCGCCGCAGCGCAGCGCGGTCAGCTGGCCGCGGACGTTGAATTCGACCGAGGCGCTCTCGCCGCCCGAGTCGGCGAAGTAGGTGACCCGGCGCAGCTGGCCGGTCGGGTGGTAGTTGCGCACCAGGCCGACCTCGTGGCCGTCCTCGTAGGTGGCGTCGCGCAGCAGCTGGCCGCCGGTCGAGAATTCGCGCGCCTTGCCGTCGAGGTTGCCGCTGGCGTTGACGCTCTGTTCCTTGACCAGCGCGCCGTTCTCGTAGATGCGCACCGCGCCGACGAAGCTGCCACCCTGGATCTGCTGCTCGCCGACCAGCGCGCCGGTGTCGTGGTCCTTGCAGCGCATCAGCCCGGTCTTGCCGGCGACCGTGCTGGCGATCGACAGGTTCACCGGCACGCCGTTGACGTCGCAGTCCTGGCCGGCGGCGCGGGCGGCCGGCGCCAGGCCGAGCCACAGGCCGGCCGACAGCGCCGCCATCGCCAGGAGTGGCGGGCGCATCGGCAACGGGCACCGGGAGGCGAAGGGCTTCATGCGTCGGGAGGTGAGCAAGGAGCGGACCTGTGTGACTTTGTGTGTCAGTCTGTGTCCATTCGCCATTGTCCACAAGCCGGGGTTCCGTGGCGAGCGCTGGTTGATAATCCCGCCCCATGTCCGCCCCGACGCGCTTTCGCCACCCTGCCGGGCCCGGCGGCGCGCGTGCGGACGGCCGGCGGCTGATCCGCTGGGTGCTCGCCTGCTTCGCGCTGTCGCTGGGCATCGCGGTCGCCTCGCCGATCGTCCATCGGCAGGCTTTCGAGCTGGTCTGCTCCGGCGCCGGCGCCGGTGCCGCCGGCAAATGGATCGTGCTGGGTGCCGACGGCAGCCGCGACGTCGGCAGCAGCCACCTCGACTGCCCCTTGTGCCTGCCGCTCGGCGCCGCCGTGCCGCCGACCGCTGCGCTGCTGC
>NZ_LMUW01000213.1:4144-18754 GCF_009765735.1 Xenophilus sp. L33 | reverse complement strand
CGCGCCCGGCTGGCGCCGCCGCGAACGCGAGGGCGACGACATCGAGGTCGACGAGGCGCTGCACGTCGCGCTCGCCGCGCGCAGCGGCGAAGCCGGCGACGAGCGCGTGCATCGCCGCTTGCAGCGCACGGGCGAGCGCGTCGCCGCGGTGCTGCTGATCGACTGCTCGGCCTCCAGCGCGGCGCCGCACGGGGACGGCGGCCTCACGCGGCTGGCCTGGCAGCAGCACCACGCGCGCCTGCTCGCCGACGCCATGACCGAAGCCGGCTGGCGCTTCGCGTTGCACGGCTTCGATTCCGACGGTCGGCATGCGGTCGAGGTCCGGCGCATCAAGGGCTTCGACGAAGCATGGGACGAGGCCGCGCTGCAGCGCCTCGGCGGCCTGGAGAGCGGCCTCTCGACCCGGCTGGGCGGGGTGCTGCGCCACGCCACCGACGCGCTGCTGGCGCAGGTCGCCGACCGCCGCCTGCTGCTGGCGATGGGCGACGGCGAGGTCCACGACATCGACATCCACGATCCGCGCTACCTGGTCGAGGACGCCCGGCAGGCGGTGCGCACCGCGCGCCTGGCGGGCGTGCGCTGCGTCGCGCTGGTGCTGGAGGAAGCAGGCCTGGACAGCGCCCGCCGCATCTTCGGATCGCCCCAGGTCGGCCTGGTCGCCGGCGGCGGACTGCGGCCCGCGATGCTGGCGCGGCTGCTGGCGGGCTGAAGCGCGGTCAGGCCAGCTGGCAGGCGTCCTCGAAGGCGAGGCGCGGCAGGCGGCCGAAGAGCTTGCTGCTGTCGCCGTGGCCGAGGTTGACCAGGAAGTTCGAGGTGAAGTTCGTGCCGGTGAAGAATTCGGCGTCCACCTTGGCCTTGTCGAAACCCGACATCGGGCCGGCGTCCAGGCCGAGCGAACGGGCCGCGAGGATCAGGTAGGCGCCCTGCAGCGTGCTGTTGCGAAAGGCGGTCTCTTGCGCCAGCTCGGGGCTGCTGGTGAACCAGCTGCGCGCGTCCGCGTGCGGGAACAGGGTGGGCAGGCGGTCGTAGAAGAGCTTGTCGGTGGCGACGATCACCGTCACCGGCGCGGCCATCGTCTTCTCGGCGTTGTTGGCCGAGAGCGAAGGCTTGAGGCGGGCCTTGCCCTCGGGCGTGCGCACGAAGACGAAGCGCGCCGGCGAGCAGTTGGCCGAGGTCGGGCCCATGCGGGCGATGTCGTAGAGCTGGCGCAGCTGGGCGTCGGACACCGGCTCGGAGGTCCAGCCGTTGTGGGTGCGGGCTTCGGTGAAGAGGGTCGCCAGGGCGGCGGTGTCGAGGGCTTGGGTCATGAAAGGGTTTCCGTCTTTTTCAGGCGGCGCCGATGATGACATGGCAGCGGATTCGCTGCAGGCGCCCAGGCTATGGGAGCCGGGTGATGCGCGGGATGCCCAGCGCCGGCAGGGCCGGGTCGTAGGGCGGCTGCGGCGCGCGGTAGCCGGCCTTGAAGTAGTCCGCCAGCGCATCGACCCCCGGCGCGCCGCCGACCGGATCGGCGCCTTCGCGCAGCACGCTGAAGCCGTCGCCGCCGGCGGCCATGAAGTCGTTGACCGTGACCCGCCAGCGCCGGTCCGGCTGCAGCACCTCGCCGTGCGCCACCAGCGTCTCGGGCGCGCCGACGACCACCGGCGGCGTCGTGCGCAGGTCGGTCGGCGTCAGCACCATGTCGACGATGCGGGCGCAGGGCGGCGCCGACGCGCTCCAGGCGTAGCGCAGGCCGTTCGACACCTGCAGCATGCGCGGCGCCGTCTGGCCCCTGCAGCCCGGGAACTGCTGCTCGAGCAGGTCCTTGAGCTGCCGGCTGCTGAGGCTCAGGGTCACCATGTTGTTGCCGTAGGGCTGCGCCATGAAGGCCTGGCCGTAGCGCACGTCGAGCGGATAGGCCGCGCCCGCGCCCAGCCCGGCATCGCGCACCCCGCCCGCGTTGACGAAGGCGATCGACGCGCCACCCGGCGCCGCGAGCTGCGCGGCCCGCAACTGGGCGTCGGCCACCAGGTCGCCGGTCTGCATCTCGCCGGTGCTGCCGACCGCGTTCGACAGGGGCACCGCGATCGTGCCGATGACCTGGTCGGCCACCGGCGCCACCCGTGCCGCGTAGCCCTCGACGATCTTGCGCACGCCGGGGTTGGCGAGGATCGCGCCCTCGATCATCGGGTCGCTGGCATCCACCAGCCGGTTGGTGGCGCTGAACGCGACCACCCGGCCCGAGCGCGGATCGATGCCCAGGTCGATGTCGCTCAGCACGCGGCCGAAGGCGCTGGCGCTGAGCACCGGCAGCAGCCGGCCACTTCGATCGGGCAGGCCGGTCGGCCGCGGCGTGCGCGTCACCGTGCCGCCGACGTCGCGCAGGTCGACCGTGTCGGCCGAGCAGTTGTAGGCCGCGTGCGTGTGGCCGCTGAGCACGAGGTCGACGCCGGGCTCGAAGCCGGCCACGATCTTGCCGATCTCGGAATCGCCGCCGTCGGGGCGCCTGAGGTTGCCGTCGCAGCTGTTGATGCCGCCCAGGCTCGGCGGCGTCGGATAGCCGCCCTGGTGCACCAGCACCACGATCGCGTGCACGCCCTGCGCATGCAGTCGCCGCACCCATTCGTTCACCGTCGCCGCCTCGTCGCGGAAGTCGAGGCTGGCGACGCCCGCCGGCGGCACCATGGTCGCGGTGCCGCGCAGGGTCAGGCCGATGAAGCCCAGCTTCACGCCGCCCAGGCGCTTGACCGCGATCGCCGGCAGCAGCGGCTCGCCGCTCGCGCGATCGACCACGTTGGCGGCCAGCCACTGGAAGCGCGCGCCGTCGAAGCGGCCCGGCGCGGCCGAGCCCAGGCCGAGGCAGCTGTGCGGATCGGGGCGGCCTCCGGTGATGCGGCAGCCGCCGTGCTGCAGGCGCTTCAATTCGGCCGCGCCCTTGTCGAACTCGTGGTTGCCGACCGAGCTGATCTCCAGGCCGACCGCGTTCAGCGTCTCCACCGCCGGCTCGTCGAAGAAGAGGGCGGAGATCATCGGCGAGGCACCCACGAGGTCGCCCGCGCCGACCACCACGTTGAGCGGATTGGCCGCCTTCAGCCGCGCCACCGAGGCCGCGAGCGCATCGGCACCGCCGACCGGCACCTTCGGTGCCAGCGCGTTCTCGCCGAAGCGACCGGGCGACTGCAGGTTGCCGTGGTAGTCGTTGATCGCGATGAGCTTGATGCGCACCGGCGCGGCGGCCTGCGCGTCGGCGGCCGGGCCAAGGCCGAGGCCGAGACCGATCGCCAGTGCGATCGCTGCCAGCGCGTCAGTCTTCCGCACTCGCATTCCAGAACGCCTGCGACACGCCCGGCTCCGCCTCCACCAGCGTCATCACCTGGTCGAGTTCGTCGGCATCGATCGCGGTGGCGTAGAGCTTGGCCTCGATCTGGCTGTCGTGCTGGCCGAAGGCGCGCTGGTCGACGTCGCGCACCGGGTAGTTGGCGGCTTCGAGCAGCTCGACCGTCTTCTCCAGCACGTCGGCGAGCAGCTCGCGCTGGCAGACCACGATGACCGTGTAGGCCGCCTCGGCGTTCTCCTCCTTCACCGGCTGGCGGTTGATGCGGTTGACCACCGGACGCAGCAGCGTGTTGCTGGCCAGCACGAAGAGAGCCGCCAGCACCGCCTCGCCGATCAGCTCGGCGCCGGCACAGGCGCCGACCGCGGCCGAGCCCCAGAGCGTCGCGGCGGTGTTCAGGCCGCTGATGTTGGCGCCTTCCTTCATGATCGCGCCGGCGCCGAGGAAGCCGATTCCGGACACCACGTAGGCCACCACCCGCACCGCGCCGTCGTGGCCCGACAGCCGCTCGGCCATGTTGACGAACACCGCCGCGCCGACCGCCACCAGCGTGTTGGTGCGCAGGCCCGCGGTGCGCTGGCGCACCTGCCGCTCGAAGCCGATGACGCTGCCCAGCAGGAAGGCGACGGCGAGCGCGACGAAGCTGTCGAGCAGCGAGGAGAGGTCGATCTGTCGAAGGGCTTGCATGGTGGCGTCGAACTTAGCGCAATTCGGAGGTGCCCGAAGATGGCTTCGGCATTTCGCCCGCGAACGAAGCGTGGCGGATCGCCGGCGGCCAGACTGCGTTCTTCCGGTTCGGTGAGGCGCCACGCTACCGGCGCCGCATGACGAAACCAAGACGCCTGAAAGGATCCCCCATGTTCGCAGTCATCTTCGAAGTCCAACCCCGGGCCGCGCGGTTCGACGACTACCTCGGCCTCGCCAGGATGCTCAAGCCCGAGCTGGAGCGGGTCGAGGGCTTCATCGACAACGAGCGCTTCGCGAGCCGGCAGTCCGGGGGACGCGTGCTCTCGCTCTCGACCTGGCGCGACGAGAAGGCGCTGGTGCGCTGGCGCACCGTCGCGGCCCACCATCGGGTGCAGGCGCAGGGCCGGGACGAGATCCTCGCGCACTACCACCTGCGTGTTGGCGAGATCAGCGCCGATTCGGCCGCCAGCGACGCCTTGCCGGCGCAGCGGCTGGACGAGACCGAGGTCGGCGCCGCGCGGGCGCTGACCCTCACTGAAGCCGATCCGGTCGACGGCCAGCCCGCGTTCGGCGACCCGGTCGCCGCGCTCGCCCTGCCCGCCGACGGCAGCGCCGGCCTGGTCTCGCACGAGGTCTTCGACAGCCTCTACGCGCCCGGCAAGCTGCTGCTGCTGGCCGCGTGGACCGACGCCGCGGCTGCCACGCGATGGCAGCCCGCAGAGGCTGCGAAGGCTGCGAAGGCGGCGAAGGGCTTGCGGCATCGCCAGGTGCGCGTCATCCGCGACTACGCGATGGACGATCGGCGCGAGGCGCCGCAGTTCTATCCGCCGGTGCAAGCCACCGGCATGGCGCGTCCCGGGGCCCACGACGTGCGTCCCTGATCGATGAGCAAGGTCTGGCGCCCGTTGGAGAACGTGGTCCCCGACTTGCCGAGCGCGGGCAGGTCGACGGCGGCCGCGCCGTCGACGGAGACCGAGGCGCTCTCACCCATCAAGCGCACATCCAGGCGTGTCCCGCCGCAAACGTAGCTGCTGATTGGGAAGGGATTGCCGACGCCGATCGACGGACTCGGTGTCGGCGTCGGCGTCGGCGTCGGATGCTGGCAGGCCGCCAGCGTCGAGACGACCATCGTGCCGACGATCGAACGAAGAACGCGTCGCACATGGTTCCTCGCGGCGTCCGCCGAGTCGGTCTGCGACTTGATGCTCATCTGCTGCGTGGTTGGCACGGAGGGCTCCTCGATTCGAAGGGATGGACCCTGCATTCTCGGGCAGACATCGTCCAGCCGTGCATTGGCGGCGCCTTGTCTACCCTGGTCGACACCGCGACCGGCAGGCGGGTTTGCGAGGGTTTGCGGCGCCGTGCCGGGCGCGCATCATCCTGGGCCGCAAACGCCGAGCAGGCAGGGGAGGAGACGACATGCGATTCGAAGGCAAGACAGTCGTGGTCACGGGCGCCGCATCGGGCATCGGCCGGGCGAGCGCGCTGCGCTTCGCGGCCGAGGGCGCGCAGGTGGTCGCGGCCGACATCGATGCCGCGGGCGGCGAAGCACTGGCCGCGCAGTCGGCGGGACGCATCGTGTTCAAGCACACCGACGTCTGCGAGGTCGACCAGATCCGCGCGCTGATGGACTTCGCGGCAGGGCGCTCCGGCGGCATCGACGTGCTGTTCAACAACGCCGGTGCCAGCGGTGCGCTGGGGCGCATCGACGAGATCGACGCCGAGGCCTGGGACCGCACGATGAACCTGCTGCTGCGCTCCGTTTCCATGGGCATCCGCCACGCGGTGCCGCACATGATCGCGCGTGGCGGCGGCGCCATCGTCAACACCGCGAGCGTGGCGGCGCTGTCCACGGGCATGGCGCCGACCGCCTATTCGGTGGCCAAGGCCGGCGTCCTGCATCTGTCGAAGGCCGCGGCCGCCGACCTGGCGCGGCACCGGATCCGCGTCAACGCGATCTGCCCGGGCTTCATCCATACCGGCATCTTCACGGCGTCGCTCGGGGTTCCCGACCCGGTGAAGGCCACCGTCGACGAACTCGTCGCCACGATGGCCGCCAAGGCCCAGCCCGTGGCACGCGCCGGCACCGCCGAGGACGTCGCGGCCGCCGTGAGCTACCTGGCCAGCGGCGACGCAGCCTTCGTCACCGGCACCCACCTGCTGGTCGACGGCGGCATGCTGGTCGGCCCGCGGCACAGCTGGGATCCGGACACGCCGGGCATGGGCGATGCGATTCGCCAGCGGGTCGAGGCGTCGATGGCGGCTGGGTCGGCAGCGCGGTAGACCGAGGGCAAGCGATTGCCGAGCACCGGCGTGTGTCTTTGCGCGCGAAGACTCGAAATACTTCGATCCTCTGCAGACCCGGTGAAGCCGCAGACCACGGAACGGCTGTCCGCTGCAAGTGAAGACCCTGCCGGACGCGACTTCCCCTTGAGGCGATTGGCTTTCTGGATCTCGATCGCCCTGTCTGTTGCCTGGGGTCATCCACGCCTGCAAGTTGTGCAGCGTGTCGAGAGTAACCCGCCTGTCGTTGAGCGGGATCTTGCCAGGATCGTCGGTCATGTCAGGTGCCTCTGTTCTGGGACGGCGGGAGTGTGCCGCGAGCTTGCCGAGCTGCTCAAGTCGGTGCGGATTGGCACGCGTTGCGGGAGGAAGCCTTACGCCTGTCGGCGTAGTCCGGCGACTTCATGGCCACTGTCACTCGCGCCTAGTTCCGGTGCGGACATATTTCCGCTGCCGACAAAGGCGCCAGCCGCCGCAGGGCACCCATGCAAGACATCCTGATACTCGGCGGTACCGGCTTCGTCGGGAAAAGCCTCTGCGCATTGATGCTCGCTTCGGCCGATCCGCCGAAGCTCACTGTGCCGACCCGGAACATGTCGGGCGAGGCACGGCCGCTGATGCCGGAGGCAGTCGATCTGGTCGCCGCCGACGTTGGAGTTCCGAGTCGACTCGTCGAACTCGTCCAGGGCAAGACAGCGATAGTGAACCTGATCGCGATCTTGCACGGAGACGCCGCCGAGTTTGCTCGGGTACATGTCGAGCTGGTTCGATCGTTGGTTGAAGCATGCAAGGCGACCGGTGTGCGGCGAATCGTCCACGTGAGTGCGCTTGGCGTGGACAGCGACAGGCCGAGCCGCTACCTGCGTTCGAAGGCAGCTGGTGAGGCTGTGCTCAAAGGCTCGGGCCTGGACGTGACCGTGCTGCGCCCATCGGTGATCTACGGTGAGCAGGATCGCTTTCTGAACATGTTCGCGCGCCTCTCCACGTTCATTCCGATTCTTCCGCTGGCCTGCGCGGATGCGAGGTTCCAGCCGGTGTGGGTCGAAGACGTCGTCAGGGCGATCGTCGCCTGTCTTGCGCGGCCGGAGACCGCAGGCCAGACGTTTGAATGTGCCGGCCCCGAAGTCCTGACCTTGGCGAAGCTGGTCAAACTTGCTGGCCGATGGTCCGGTCATGAACGGTCAGTGTTGGCCCTCCCGAAGGCCCTTGGAACACTTCAGGCAGCCGTCATGGAACACTTGCCGGGCGAGCCGCTCATGTCGCGCGACAACCTGCAGTCCATGCAGACTCCGAATGTGCTCAGCGGGCGACTTCCGACCTTGGATGCTTTGGGAATCCAGCCAGCGGCGCTCGACGAGGTTGCTCCTGCCTACCTGGGACGAAGGCGTGCGTAGGAGCTGGCTGCTCATCGCCGCGGTCGGCGCCTTTTCAATCTGGTTCGCACGCTGCGCCGCCGGAGCGGGTGGCCACGATGGCTGCCTCGGTCCGAACGAGGAAGGCTGACGCCGCTGAGCGAGCGCCGGCAGAAGTGCCTTCGGCGGCACATCAATGTCCCTAAGAAGACGGTTCCGATTTGCCGATCTCTCACTAGACTCCGGCGCACCTGCATCACCCACCCTGCCTCGACCATGAACCTCCGGAAACTCAAGCTGGCTGCCTGCGTGCTGCCGCTCCTTGCACCCCTGGCGATGCCCGTCCACGCCGCCGGTCAACTCAGCGCCGCGGAAGCCAAGGCAATCGCTGTCGACGCCTTCGTCTACGGCTATTCGCTGATCACCACCGACGTGACGCGCATCCAGATGAGCAACGTGCCGAAGGCCGAGGGCCTGACCGCGCCGCTGGGCCAGTTCATCAACGTGCCGCGCTATCCGCCGGCGGATTACCGCGGCGTCTCCGCACCGAACGCCGACACCCTGTATTCGCTCGCCTGGGTCGACCTCACGGAGCCTCAAGTCTTCAGCCACCCGGCGATGGACAAGCGCTTCTATCTCTTCGAGATGACCAATCTCTGGATGATCGACTTCAACACGCCGGGGCTGCGCACGGCGGGTGACGGCGCAGCCAACTACCTGCTGACCAGCCCGGGCTGGAAGGGCACCGTACCGCCGGGCATGAAGCACATCGAGTCGGCCACGCGCTACATGGTGATCCTCGGACGCACCTATGCGGACGGCACCGACGCGGATTACAAGACAGTCAACGATCTGCAGGCGCAATACAAGGTCGTGCGCTCTCGTCCTGGGGCAAGGACTACACCTACCAGGCGCCGCCGGTCGAGCAGACCACCTACGACATGAAGGCCAAGCCGCAGGAAGTCATCGATGCGATGGACACCTCGGCCTACTTCAACAAGATGGCCTCGTTGATGTGCAAGGACGCGCCGCCGGCGCCGTACGACGGCCCGATCCTCGCGCGCATGGCCAAGCTCGGCATCGTGCCCTGCAAGCCCTTCGACATGACCAAGTTGCCCGCGGACGTGCAGGCCGCTCTCGCCGATGTCGGCAAGGCCGGCATGGCACGCATCGAAGGCAACCAGGACAAGCTTGGCTACAAGGCCAATGGCTGGCAGGTCGGCACGGGACTGGGCGTCTACAAGACGGACTATCTGTTGCGTGCGACCGTGGCCGCCTACGGCTGGCCCGCCAACCTGGAGCAGGACGCCGTGTATCCCTACACGCTGACCGACTCCGACGGCAACAAGCTGACCGGCGACCACAAGTACACGCTGACCTTCCCGAAGGGCAAGACCCCGCCGGTCAATGGCTTCTGGTCGATCACGATGTACATGGTCGACGGTGGCTGGTGGTTCGTGCCGAACCCGCTGAACCGCTTCACCATGAGCCCGCGCAACCACCCGAAGCTCAACCCGGACGGCTCGTTGACGGTCTACATGCAGAACGAGTCGCCGGGCAAGGACCTCGAGAACAACTGGCTGCCCGCGCCGAAGGGCGAGTTCATCCCGATGATCCGGATGTACTGGCCCAAGCCGACCACGCCGTCGATCCTCAACAAGACCTGGACTCCGCCGTCCGTCAAGAAGGTCAGCTGATTCGCGAAAGCTCCAAAGCTCAAAGCCCGCTTCGGCGGGCTTTTTTCTGTCGTGGACGCATCGGCTCGAACTGCTCAGGCCAGGCGTCGGATGGCTTCGACCACAGTCGCGCCGGCAGTGCGCTTGCTGAAGTAACCGGCGCAACCCAGCGCGCGGGCCGAGGCCATTGCCTCTTCGTCGTCGCAGGCGGTGACGAAGATGAAGGGCACGCGGCTTCCTGCCTCGGACAGTTGTCTCGCGAGCTCGAGGCCCGACATTCCGCCAAGCTGGATGTCGAGCAGGAGGCAGTCGAAGCGCGCGTCCGTGTCAGCGAGAAAGCTTTCGGCCGATTCGTAGCTGCGCGACTGCATTCCCGAGACGCGCAACAGGCGGCCCAACGAGCGGCAGAGGCTTGGATCGTCGTCGACGACGGCGACGTTCAGGGATGGCGATTCAATCATCGGAAAGGTCATTCATTTGAGCATGCGGACGCTCAGCGTCAACGGCCCTTTCGGGCTGGTGCGCGAATGCGGGTTCGATTCGATACGTGCCTGGCGCATCGACTCGCGGGCCAACCGTCGTTGTTGCCGCCTTACCCGGTCACTCCTGGCCTTGCCCCCGCCGCTTCGAGCTTCCTCTTTGGCTCGGGCGTTCTTCAGGAAGCCGCCAGCCTGCACTGCGACAGTCCCAACCTTTCGGCCGGCATCTGCCTGACCGTTTCAATTCTCGATCGACAGCTCGCGACGCTCTCGGCGAACAACCAGCAGGTCCTCGATTTCCGACGCCAACGATTCGAGCGCGTGCACCTGTGTCAGGTCCAGGTGACGCTCCTTGAAGTCGTAGACGCACAGTGTCCCCAAGGTATGGCCGTGCACGGTCAAGCGAACCGCGGCGAAGAAGCGAATGAAGGGCATGCCCCGCACCAGCGGATGATCCGAAAACCGAGCGTCGTCCAGAGTGCTCTCCACCACCACCGTGTTGTCCGGCGCGTCGAAGAACACGTCGGAGAAGGAGATGTCAGCGGGCGACTCGGTTGCATCGAATCCGACAAAGGACTTGAACCAGTCTCTGTCTTTGTCGAGAAAGCTGATCATGGCGATCGGCGCTGAAAGCGCTTGGCTCGCACTCGCCGCGATGTCGTCGAAGACCTTCTCGGAGGGTGAATCCAGGATGCCCAGCAGATTAAGCAACGCGAGGCGGTCTCTGTCCGTGCGGAGCGTCGGCGCTGAGCGGTCGGCCGCTACCGCATCAAAAGCGGCTCCCAGGCGGCTGTACTCGAAATTGATGACCGCATAGCACTCGCACGCCCGCGCTTCCACGCCCCTTCGGTTGGTCACGGTGACGTTTCCGCGACTCAGGGTGATCAGGCCTTCGCGCTGCAGTTGCATCGCCGCCAGATTCACGCTGGCGCGACCAACGCCAAGCATCGCAGCGACCACGTCTTGCGTCGTGGCGATGGAATTGCCGGGAAGACGATCGAGGATAATCAGGATCCAGCGGCACAGTTGCTCGTCGATCGAGTGGTAGCGATTGCACACGGCAGTCTGAGCCAACTGCACGACCAGCGCCTGCGTGTAACGCAGCAGCAACTCGGCCACCGCCGCCTTGCCAGCGAATTCGCCTTGCAGCAATGCGGCACTGAGCCGCAGCGCTTTGCCTCCCGATTGAACGATCGCACAACTCGCCGTGGTCCTGTCGCTCATCAAGCTCGACATGCCAACGACACCTTCGTTGCCGATGACGCAGAGCTCGGTCGTGTCGCCATCACTGAGAACGTAGAGCATCGACACCACGGCCGTCACTGGAAAATAGACGTACCGGCGAGCCGCATGGGGCTGATGCAAGATTTGTCCGGGTGACAGCGTCACCCATTGCACCTCGTGCTGCCACGGTCCCGGAGCGATCCGGACCAAGGCGTCCAACAGACAATTGCTGCCGGGCGTTATCGCCAATGCCATTGCGGTACTCCCGTACAACCTGTGCACAGTAATACCGACGACTCAACTCCGACCTAGGCTGTTCGGCCTAGTTCAGTCATTTCGAGCACTTTGCCTACAAGGGAACCCCTCCGTTTTGTATTGGACACAGCCCGATTCTTGCCAAGCGACGAGCCGGAAAAAACATACGGCGGGAAGTTGCATGCAAGTATTGGCGGCGTGCACAGGGAACCCTGCGCGGGCGAACACGCTCGTCGACGAGGCTCCGGCCGAGTTGCGGGACGCATACCTCGCGGCATGACTCGCCGGGTGCCACTTTCGTCCGACGAGCGAGCGACGCTGATCGCCAAGTTGCAACGGGTGATGGCAGTTGACCGCGAGACTCTTGACGCGGCAACTCCACGCGCGCTGCAGTCCCGATTCCTTCGGTCGAGCTCACGCGCACCACCTTCGTGCGCATCGACGCTCATCGGGCAGCATTCAGACTCGGGTCATGGGCCCGCCTACAGTCGCTTTACGCCAACTTCTGCATGGTTCCGGAAAATGACCCCGCCAAGCATGAGCGCTGATCCGTTTGCGAAGGCATTGGCGGTCTGGATCAATTGAAGAAGCGATGAGAGCGTTGAATCTCGCGAATGCTGAACGCTACGGGGTAACACGGGACGGCAAAGCTTCCTGATCCTCTGGATCGCGGCCGGCGCGCTCAGCCATCCGGCATGCGTCCTTGTGCCTGGCCAGGCGCTTCCCTTTCGGGCAACCGCGTTGCCCTTTCGCCCTATTGCCACCGGCAAGCCCGCAGCCATGATGAGCAGCGGCGTTGGTCGATGCACCGACGCAGGCTTTTCACACGGAACCGACCATGGCGAACAAACCACCCAACATCGTGATGATCATGGCCGACGACGTCGGCATCTGGAACCTGAGCTGCTATCACCGCGGCATGATGGGCGGCAGCACGCCCAACATCGATCGCATCGCGCGCGAAGGCGCGCTCTTCACGGACTACTACGGTCAGCAGTCGTGCACTGCGGGCCGAGCCGCCTTCATCCTCGGCCAGACCCCGTTTCGCACCGGCTTGCTGAAGGTCGGCATGCCGGCCGCCAAGCAAGGGCTGCAGGACGGCGATCCGACAATCGCCGAACTCCTCAAGCCGATGGGCTACGCGACGGCGCAGATCGGCAAGAACCACCTGGGCGATCGAAACGAATACCTGCCCACGGTGCATGGCTTCGACGAGTTCTACGGGATCCTCTATCACCTGAACGCCATGGAGGAGCCGTACGACGGCGAGTATCCGAAGATGCCCGGCTTTCACGAGCAGTTCGGTCCGCGCAACATCATCGAGTCCGTTGCCACCGACGTCGACGACCCGACCGAGGAGCCGCGGTGGGGCCGGGTCGGCAAGCAGAAGATCACCGACGCCGGACCCTTGCCGCCAGGTCCGGGCCTGGATCCGACCGCCAAGTTCAACATGGAGGATGTCGATGCCGAACTGGTGCGGCGCTCCATCGACTTCATCGACCGCTCCGTCAAGGCCGACAAGCCCTTCTTCCTGTGGCACAACTCCACCCGCTGCCATGTCTGGACGCACCTGAGCCCGAAGTGGAAGGACAAGAGCGGCTTCGGTCTCTATGCGGACGCGATGATGGAGATGGACTGGATCGTCGGCGAGATCCTCCAGAAGCTGGACGACGAAGGCATCGCCGACAACACCATCGTGATGTTCACCAGCGACAACGGCGCCGAGATATTCAGTTGGCCCGATGGCGGCAACCATCCCTTCCGCGGCGAGAAGGGAACGGTGTTCGAAGGCGGCTTCCGGGTGCCGATGGTGGCCAAGTGGCCGGGTGTGATCAAGCCGGGCACGATCGTCAACGACATCGTGGCCGCGGAAGACTGGCTGCCGACCCTGGTGGCGGCGGCCGGTGAGCCACAGATCAAGGAGAAGCTGCTGGTCGGCCACAAGGCCGGCGCGAAGACCTTCAAGAACCATCTCGACGGATACAACTTCATGCCCTACTTCAAGGGCGAGGCACCCGCGCCGCGGCATGAGTTCTTCTATTTCAGCGACAACGCCGACCTGATGGCGGTCCGGTACAACGCCTGGAAGGTCAGCTTCAAGACCATCGAAGGCAACCTCTTCAACGGCAAGCCGGATTCGACCAATGTTCCGTTGGTGACGAACCTGCGACAGGACCCATGGGAGCGCTACCAGGACGAGAGCCTGCTGTATGGCCGCTGGTGGGGCGAGAAGCTCTGGACCATGATTCCGGCGGTCGGCATCGTCGGGCAGTTCCTCGGCACCTTCAAGGACTACCCGCCCAGCCAGGTGTCCGGTTCGCTCAGCGTCGAGAAGGCGCTGAGCATGTTGCAGGCGGGGAGTCGCGGCAGCGGCAACTGATGCAGAGTCCCGCTCGACCCGACCCGTCAACCCGGCGCGTTCGAGCCGTCCGATACCCCGGAGAGCCGCGCGGTGCTGCATGACCTTCTGGATCCGTTCCTGCGCACGTGGGCCGACATTGCCGGTGGCCCGCACGCGCCGCTCGCGTTTCGTTTCGTCTTGCAGCCTGCGGTGGCGACCTTTTTCGCCATCCGCGACGGCCGGCGGGACGCACGCGAGGGACGGCCCTTCTTCCTCTGGGCGCTGATCCACGACCCGCGACACCGCATCTACCTGATGGAAGAGGGTTGGAAGCACATCGGCAAGGTGTTCGTGCTGGCGGTCGTGATGGATTCCATCTACCAGGCGATCGAATTGCGCTGGATCTACATCGGGCAGGCCTTGATGATGGCGATCCTGTTGGCCGTGGTGCCGTACCTCTTCCTGCGCGGCATCGTGAACCGCATCATGAGCCGCCGGTGACGGCGGATCCGAAGTCGAGGATCTTGCGAATGAACAGCCCATCTTCTTCTCCGCCGAGCCCCGCACTGCCGTCGATGAGCTCGAGCGAAATGGCGCAATTCAACACCAACCTGGCCATCGACCGCACCCTGATGGCGGCAGATCGCTCGTTGATGGCTTGGGTGCGCACCGCGCTGTCCATGATCAGCTTCGGCTTCACGATCTACAAGCTGCTCGAGGGATTCGAACAGTCGGGCGAGCACTTTCGCCGCGCGACCACGCCGCGTGACATCGGGCTGTTCCTGACCGGACTCGGCACGGTCGCGATGATCATGGGCACCATCGAATACTGGTATCGCCTCAAGGCGCTGCGTAGCGCCCGCGTGCTGCGCGTGGTGCAACCGTCGTTCGTCATGGCCTTGATCATGTCGGCGGCCGGTCTGTTCATTTTCCTCGGCATCCTCGTGCGAGCGCTTTGACGCGACCGGCGGAGTCCGGCGCGTGTCGCCGGGGCTCGTCG
>NZ_LMUW01000213.1:2026-4134 GCF_009765735.1 Xenophilus sp. L33 | reverse complement strand
CGCGGCCTGCAGCGCCTCGGCCAGCGGCGTCGCGCCGGCGCTGTGGAGCAGCAGCACCTCGGCCGTCTGCAACCGGTCCAGCCATGCCAGCAGCAGGTCGCGGTGCCAGGCCAGGCTGTGCGCCGATTCGCGCTTGGGCTTGTCGCTGCGGCCGAAGCCGATCAGGTCGGGCGCCAGGAGGCGCAGTCCCGGCGTCGATTGGGCGAACAGGTGGCGAAAGAGGTAGCTCCATTCGCCGGGGCCGTGCAGGCACAGGCAGGCGGCCTCGCCTTCGAAGCCGCTCGACAGGTGGTGCATGCGCCAGCCGTGCTGACCCGGCAGGTCACCCACGTAGCGGGGCTCGAAGTCGAAATCCGCGAGCCCGGCGAAGCGCTCGGCCGGCGTGCGCAGCGCATCGTCGCGCAGCGGCTGAGCCGCGTCGCGGGCCTCGCCGCGGCGCTGGCGGAAGAAGTCCTGCAGCAGCGCCTGGCATTCGGCGGCGCGCAGGCCGCCCTCGACGCGGGTCTGGTGATTGAGTTCCGGCCGGGCCGCCAGGTCGATCACCGAGCCGGCGGCGCCGGTCTTCGGATCGGCCGCGCCGAAGACGACCCGGCCGATCCGCGCATGCAGGCTCGCGCCCATGCACATCGCGCAGGGCTCAAGGGTGACGAAGAGCTCGCAGCCGTCGAGCCGGTAGTTGCCGAGCGCGGCACCAGCCGCCCGCAGCGCGGCGATCTCGGCATGGGCGCTCGGGTCGTGCGAGGCCACCGGGGCGTTGCGTCCGCTGGCGATGACCTTGCCCGCCCGGACGACGACGGCGCCGACAGGCACTTCGCCGGCGGCCGCTGCGAGCCGCGCCTCTTCCAGCGCAAGGCCCATCCAATCGGCATCCGAAATCATTGGTTGCCGTCGTCGGGCATCGGCGGCCGCTGCATCGCCTTGTCGAGCGACCGCTTGAACTGCTGCACCTGCTGGGCCGGCGCGGCAACGGGCGCCGGCGCGTCCGCCGCGCCGGCGCCGCCCATCTGCTTCTTGACCAGCAGCCCGACGATCAGCAACGCGAGCAGCAGGCCGACCAGGCCGAGCGCGCGCATCTCAACGCGCTTCCGCGGCGGCGCCGACCATGCCGAGCCGGGTCATCCACGCGGCGAGCGCCTGTTCGTCGCTGCTGCCTTCGCTGTATCGGGCGTACATGGCCTGGTGCGACTCCGGCCGGTGCTGGTTGAGCTTGACCTTGCACTGCAGCGCGCTCACCTCGAGTTCGAAGCCCATGATGCCGGCCAGCATCTTGTGCTGGAATTCCTCGCCGAGGTCACGCCACTGCTGGGCATAGGCCGGCTCGTGCTCGGCGATCAGGCGCTTGAGCAGCGCGTCCTTGGCTTCGGGTGTCTCGACCAGCCGGGCTTCGACGGTGCAATGCACCGCCAGGTAGTTCCAGGTCGGCACCCGCGCCAGGTCGGGGTAGACGCTCGGCGACAGGTAGGCATGCGGCCCCATGAAGGCGACCACCGCCCGCGGCCGGTCCTGCAGGTAGCGCCAGTGCGGATTGGGTTTGGCGCAGTGGCCGAGCAGCACCAGCCGATCGGCCGCGCGCTCGTCCACCACCAGCGGCAGATGGCTGAGGAACGGCAGGCCGTCCTCGTCGTTGGAGATCAGCGTGGCGAACGGATGCTCGCGCATCAGCTGCACCGCGATCGCGCGGTCCTTGGAATTGAACTGGGGGGGCATGTACATGGTCGGGCCTGCCATCGGTGAGTTGCTGCGTGGGTGGCCGATTGTCTCGCGCCTGCCGGGCTTCCTGTCCGCCTTGCCGCTCTTCTTGCAATGGCCGAGCGGCTACGATCAAATCCGAGGCGCTCCGGCACACCGCCCGATCCTCCATCCCGATCCGAATGTCCACTCCGCTACCGAATCCCGCAGCCAGCCCGCCGGCGACCGACCGGCCGCACTCGGCAACCGTGCTGGCGACCCGCGCCGCGCGGGTGCCAGGCCGCCCCACCGGCCACCTGGTGCTCGACCTGGTCAAGCCCTACCACGGCTGGCTGGCGATCGTGCTGGCGGCGATGCTGATCGAGGTGCTGATGAGCCTGGCCGCCCCCTGGCCGCTCAAGCTGGTGCTGGACGACGCA
>NZ_LMUW01000213.1:733-2016 GCF_009765735.1 Xenophilus sp. L33 | reverse complement strand
TGGTGTTGAGCTTGCTCAAGCCCTACCACGGCTGGCTGGCGATCGTGCTGGCGGCGATGCTGGTGGAGGTGCTGATGAGCCTGGCCGCGCCCTGGCCGCTCAAGCTGGTGCTGGACGACGCGCTCGGCACCCACCACCTGCCGTCCTGGCTCGAATGGGCGCACCGGGCGGGCATCGACCGCAACACCCGCGGCGTGGCGCTCTTCGCCGGCGTCGCGACCATCCTGATCGCGGTCATCGGCAGCATCGCGACCTACATCGACAACTACTACACCACCAGCATCGGCCAGTGGGTGGCCAACGACCTGCGCCTGCGCATCTACGAGCACCTGCATCGGCTGTCGCTGGCCTTCTACGACCACGCCAAGACCGGCAGCCTGATGTCGACCATCACCAGCGACGTCGCGACGGTGCAGAACTTCGCCTCGTCGTCGACGCTGGACATCACGGTCGACGTCGTGACAATCGCCTTCATGCTGGGCCTCATGGTCTGGCTCGACTGGGACTTCACCTTGATCGCGGTGGCGGTGATGCCCTTCCTGCTGCTCTTCGTCTTCCGCTTCAAGAAGGCGGTCAAGGAAGTGACGCGCGAGGTGCGCATCAAGCAGAGCGAGATCGTCGCGGTGGTGCAGGAAGGCCTCGGCTCGGTGCGAGCGATCAAGGCCTTCGGCCGCCAGGACCTGGAGGTCGCGCACATGACTGCGGCCAGCCATGCGAGCACCGAAGCCGCGCTGAAGGCCCGCCGCATCAAGTCGCTGCTGTCGCCGGTGGTGGCGATCGTGGTCGCCTTCTGCACCGGCATCGTGTTGTGGCGCGGCACCTCGCTCATCACCAGCGGCGTGATGACCGCCGGCGCGCTGACCGTCTACCTCGCCTACCTCAGCAAGTTCTTCAAGCCGGTGAAGGACCTGGCCAGCATGGCCAGCACCATTGCCCAGACCACGGTGGCGCTGGAGCGGATCCAGAAGATCCTCGGCGCCGACGAGATCATCCACGAGGCGCCGGACGCGCTCGATCCGGGCCGCACCGAGGGCGCGATCACCTTCGAGCACGTGGCCTTCGGCTACGGCGCCGACGAGCCGCCGGTGCTGCGCGACGTGTCCTTCAATATCCGGCCCGGCCAGGTGGTGGGCATCGTCGGTCCGACCGGCAGCGGCAAGTCGACCGTGGTGAGCCTGATGCCGCGCTTCTACGACCCGAGCGGCGGCCGCGTGCTGATCGACGGCGTCGACATCAGCCGCATGAAGCTGGCGGCGCTGCGCTCGCAGATCGGCTTCGTGCTC
>NZ_LMUW01000213.1:139-723 GCF_009765735.1 Xenophilus sp. L33 | reverse complement strand
CGGTGCTGTTCCGCGGCACCATCGCCGAGAACATCGCCTACGGCAAGCCCGGGGCGACGCAGGAAGAGATCATCGCCGCGGCCCAACTGGCGAACGCCGAGGAGTTCATCAGCAAGATGCCCAACGGCTACGCCTCGATGGTCGGCGAACGCGGCGACACGCTCTCGGGTGGCCAGCGCCAGCGCATCGGCATCGCCCGCGCGGTGATCCGCAACAGCCCGATCATGATCCTGGACGAGCCGACCGCCGCGCTCGACACCGAATCGGAGCGGCTGGTGATCGAAGGCCTCACCCGGCTCATGAAGGGCCGCACCGTGATCATGATCGCGCACCGCCTGAGCACCATCCGCGACGCCGACAAGATCATCGTGCTCAAGGACGGCGTGGTGGTCGAGGAAGGCCCGAACGACGAACTGATCGCGCTCGGCGGCGTCTATGCCGAGCTGCACCGCATCCAGTACCAGACGCAAGGCGAGACACACGCCGCGTCGGCTTGAAGAGAAGGCAAGCATCCATGTCCCACCGATTGATCGTCCTGCCGGACGACACCTCCAAGCCCCTCATCGACGCGATCAACGGCGCCA
>NZ_LMUW01000213.1:0-129 GCF_009765735.1 Xenophilus sp. L33 | reverse complement strand
TGCTGATGAGCCTGGCCGCCCCCTGGCCGCTCAAGCTGGTGCTGGACGACGCGCTCGGCACCCACCATCTTCCTTCGTGGCTCGAATGGGCGCACCGGGCGGGCATCGACCGCAACACCCGCGGCGTGG
>NZ_LMUW01000212.1:343-12593 GCF_009765735.1 Xenophilus sp. L33 | reverse complement strand
CGACACGCCCTGAGGCGAGGCCGAGCCAGGGGCTCAGGCCAGTTCCAGCTTGCTGATCGCGAAGTCGGCTTCCAGCACGCCGGGGCCGTGCCCCTCGCGTGCGTAGTCCAGCAGGCGGTCGAGCTCCGACTGGCCGTTGCGCACCGGCTGCGCCAGCATCTCGGTGAAGTCGGAGAAGGCCAGCGCCGAGCCGTCCGGCCGATGGATCTCGTAGGTGCCGTCGCTGAAGACGAAGAGCCGCGCCGGCGCCTGCACGACGCATTCCGCGTCCTTGTAGCGCGCCGCCGGCGACAGCCCGATGCAGGCGCCCGAGGCCTCCAGCGGCTGGCCGCCGTTGCCGTTCACCAGGATCGCCGGCGGATGTCCGGCCGAGGCATAGCGCAGCCGCCCGCTGGCCGGCTGGTAGACGCCGTACCAGACGGTACTGAACAGCTCGCCATGCCGCTCCATCTGGTAGGCCTGGTTGAGCGCGCCGAGCACCTGCGCCGGTTCGCGGAAGTCGGTGTGCTGCAAGGCCTCGGAGCGCAGGGTGTCGGCGACCGCGATCGACAGCAGGGCCGAGCCGACGCCGTGGCCGCAGACGTCGATCAGGTAGAGCGCGAAATGCTGGTCGTCGATCCAGTGGTAGCCGAAGGAGTCGCCGCCCAGTTCGGTCGATGGCACGAAGCGCCAGTCGACCACCAGCGGTGCGTTCAGCGGCTCCGGCAGGATGGCGCGCACGTAACCCTCGGCGTCGCGCAGTTCCTGCTGCAGCCGGTCGTGGGTGCGCTGCAGGGCCTCGCGCGAGGCGGCGAGGTCCTCATGTGCGACGGTCAGCTCGTGATTGGCCGCTTCGAGCTGGGCGATCAGCCGGGCCTCGCGCTGGCTCAGCAAGGTCATGTCGTAGGCCTTCTGCTGCACCAGCCGGGCTTCCTCGTATTCGGCGGTGACGTCGAGCAGCAGCACCCAGACCACCTCGCCGTCGGCGAAGAAATGGATGTCGGCCACCCTGCCGCTGGGCATCTCCATCGAGCGGATGAGGAACGGCGTTTCGGCCAGCGGCAGCAGGCCTTCGAGGAAATACATCTGGTCGCCGGCGCGGCCGCCGGTCTGCAGGCCTTCGAGCCCGTAGTGGGCCAGGTGGCCGCCGGCCTGCAGCAGGTTCTCCGAGCCGTCGATGACCAGGTGGGCCAGGGTGCGCTGCGCATGCAGCAGCATCAGCAGCGAGTCGGAGATGCGCGGCGGCAGGTCGAGCATGGGGCTACCTCGCCAGACGCGCCGCCAGGTCGGCGAAGGTCGCCTCGACGTTGTCGCCGGTCTTGGCGCTGGTGCGGCGGAAGATCCAGCCCTCGGCCTCGAGCTGCTCGATGCGCTCGGGCTGCAGCCGCCAGTCGTCCACCAGGTCGGCCTTGTTGAGCAGCACGAAGAAGGGCACGGCGCCGACCTCGGCCACGATGCGGGTCTGGATCGAGGCCGCGGTCTCGAGCGTCTCCGGCCGCGTGCCGTCGACCACCAGCAGGTAGCCGGCGGCGCCGCGCAGGTAGCTCACCCGCACCGCCGCGACCTCGTCCTCGCCGGCGATGTCCCAGAGGATCAGCGCCAGCTCCTCGCCGCCGACGTTCAGCACCTTCTTGTCGATCTTCACGCCGACCGTGGTCAGGTAGTTGTCCGAGAAGATGGTGTGCACGTAGCGGCGCACCAGGCTGGTCTTGCCGACCCCGAAGGCACCGAGCAGGCAGATCTTCTTTTGAAGCATGGAGTCTCGATCTCAGTCGCCGGTGGTCACGGCGAAGGACACGCGCCGGTTCATCGACAGTTCATCCTCGGTGGCGCCGGGTCGCAGGGGTTCGAGCGGGCCGGCGCCGCGCACGGTCAGCAGGGCCGGGTCGACGCCGCGCGCACGCAGCATGGAGCGCACCACCTCGGCACGGCCGACGCTGAGCGCCAGGTTCGACATGTCCTTGCCGGTGGCGTCGGCGTGGCCGACGATCGTCACCTTGACCGGGAAGCTCTGGGCGCGCGCCACCTGCACCAGCTCGCGCATGTCGGCGGCGACCGCGTCGAGCTTGGCGTCCTGGTCGGCGGCCGGCCGTGGCACGCTGAAGTCGAAATGGATGAGCTGCGCCTGGATCGCGTCGCGCAGCCGGATGTAGTCGGGGTCCTGGATGTCCTGCAACGCGCTCAGGTCGACCTTGGGCGAGCCGGCCGGCAGGGTCTGGATGAAGGACCGCGCCAGGTCCACCCAATGCTGCGGCGCGCTGCCGGTGGCGCGGATGTCGTTGGCGTCCTGCGTCAGGGTCACGGTGGGCGGCGGCTGCAAGGTCGCCTGCAGCCGCTTGAGCGTCATCGCAGTGCTGAGCGCCTGGTAGGGCTCCCACCGGCCGACCACGCCGGCCTTCTCCAGGTGGGCCTTGGCCAGCAGGTCCTGCGGGTCGATGGCCAGCGGGTCGCGCAGACCCGACACCCACCACTTGCCGTCGTCGTGGCGCTCGGCGGCGGTGACCACGATGCCGGGCTGCTCCTGCAGCGCGGCGATGTAGCGGTCGATGCGCCGGTGCTCGATCACCCGCTGGCCGATCCACCAGCCGAGGGCGCCGAGCAGCAGCAGCGGGATCAGCCACATCAGGGGCGACATCTTCTTGCGGGTGTCGGCGGTCTGCGCCAGCAGGCAGGGCCGCAGCCGTTCCTCGATGCCGGCCAGCGGCGCGGTGTCGCCGTCGAAGTCGGCCAGCGGGCCGCGCCATTGTTCGTGCACCGCGCCGGTGGCCTCGCCGAGCCGGGTGCGCAGCATCGCCGGCGGGCTGCCGTGGATCACCGCGGCCAGGAAGGCCGACGGGCCTTCCTCGCACCACAGCAGCAGGTCGCCCAGGCGCAGGCTGTCGATGCCGCGTCCGCTGCTGCTGCCGGTGGCGCCCGTCGCGCTCTCGTCGAAGGAGTCGCGCACGAAATCCTGGATCGCCGAGAGCATCGCCGAGACCAGCTGCGGGTCCTGCGAGGTCGCGTCCTCGCGCGCCGCGTGCGCGATCAGGAGGCCTGTCTTGCGATGGATCAGGAACAGGTGCTCGACCCGGAATTCGGCCGTGTGGCTGAGCACCACGTCGGCGAAGCTGCTGCCGCTGCGCCAGGCCTGCAGCCGCCAGCGCAGGCCGCGCCACGACAGGCTGTGCTTGAGCGTCAGGTTGAGCGACTGGAAGGTGCCTTCGAGCGTCTCGGCGATCGCCTTGCGGATCGCCGGGCCCATCACCGGATACAGGATGTCGACCATCGTGCCCGGGTTCTTGCGGATCGACGCCTGCGTCGCGCGCTCGACCGTCGGCGCCATCACCTGCCCGAGGCTGTCGCCGTGCGCCGCCGCCACCGTGAAGGCGGCGGGCAGCACCGCGCCGACGGCGCCGGCGAATTCCTGCGGATCGTCGAACTTGCGCTGCAGCTGCGCCAGCGCCACCTGCTCGCGTTCGAGCAGCACGCCGCGCATGGCCTCCAGCCGCGGGTCGTCTTCCAGCCGGCTCGGCAGCCGGGCCGCCATCTCCGGATCGACGCAGCGGGCCAGCTCCAGCAGCAGGCCGGCCAGGCGCCGGCTCTGCTCGTCGTTGGCAGCGGGGCCGCCGGTCGCCGCCAGCGACAGGCGAGCATTCACCGCGCCTCCGTCGGGAGGCTTCGGTGCAGCGTCGGGCCGGGCATGGCGGCGGCGTTCAGCCGCCGTTGCCGTTGAGCTTGGGCGTCACGTCCTGGTTGAGGCATTTGGCGATCTCGACGAACAGGCCCGCAAGCAGGTTGCGATCGGTCTTGACGTTGCTCAGTTCGGCGAACATGCGCTCGGTGGTGGCGCGGGCGTCGTCCTGGCGGCGCCGCATCTCCTCGCGCAGGCCCTGGATCTCGTGCGCCAGGCGGTCGGTGAAGTCGCGCTCGTGGCGCGCCAGCTGGTCGGACACCTGGGCCAGGCGCTTCTCGAGCGTCTGGGTGTGCTCGCGCTGGCTGCGCTCGAGTTCCTTGTCGGCTTCCGAGCGCAGGTCCTTTTCCTCGCGGAACTGGCTGGCGACGGATTCGAGCTGCTTCTTCATCGTCGTCTCGAGGCTGCTCAGGCCGCGCGACGATTCGGCTTCCATGTCGCGCATGCGCTGCTGGAAGCGGTCCTCGAGGATCGAGAAGCGCTTGTCGTAGTCCTGCATCTGGTTGCCGAACAGCAATTCGCGCATCTTGTCGACGCCGGACGTTTCGCCTTGCCCGTTGGCCTGGCCGGCCAATGCCGCCTGGGCGGCGAGGGCGCTCTGGGTATCGATGCTCATGGGTTTGGCTGCCGTTGCCATATCGAATATCTCCTGGTGGTGGGTGAAGGTCGAGAAACGGTGGCGGGGCGCGCGCTCAGGGCGGCGGCGCGGTGGCGCGGAACAGGAGCGTCAGGCAATTGCGGCCGGCTTCGTGCCGGTAGCGCAGCCCGTCGGAGAAACGGCGCACGATCGGAATGCCCCAGCCGCCGATGCGCGCGTCGTGCACGCTGGTGGCGCGCGCCGGTTCGGCGACCTGCCGCGGGTCGAACTCGTTGCCTTCGTCCTCGACTTCCAGCGCCACTTCGTCGCCCTGCCAGCCCAGGCGCAGCTGGATGTGCTGCTCGCCGTTGATCGAGCCGTAATTCATGATGTTCGTGACCACCTCGGTCGAGCAGAGATCGAGGTTCAACGCCACCCGTTCGGGCAGTCGGTGACATTCGGCCCAGTCGTGCACCCAGGCACTGACGCGAGAGAGTTCGCGCAATTCGCTGCCGACCGTCAGCGAGTCCTGCGGTTGCCCGTTCGGGGCGGACATCAGCGGCTCTCGGCTGCAGCCGTCAGCGCGCTGGCGGCGGTGTGGACGTCGGGATAGATCGGGATGATCGTGTCGATGCCTGCCATCTTGAGCACCTCCGCCACCAGGGGCTGTGGATTCGCCAGCGCCATCACGCCACCACGCGACGACTGCGCTCTTGCATTGACGACCAGGGTGCGGATGCCGATGGAGGCGAGGAAAGACACTTCCGACATGTCGACGACGGCGAGCAGCTTGCGCGTCGCGACCAGCGCCGCGAAGCGCATGTTGATGTCGTGACCGCCGATGCTGTCCATGCGCCCGACAAGGCTGATCTTCTCAACCCCGTCGGCGAGTTGCTCGCTCCTCAGCTCCATGTGTGCTCCGCAATCGATGTCGATGGGATCGGTTCTGTTCACTCTTGTTCTTTATTCAAAACAAGAAGCCTCAATAGTCAACGAGTAGAACCTTCTTCTAGCTTACGCCACATTTTGTAGCGCGTCGATATCTCCCTCATCCATTGGAATGAGGACTTGCGACTTCACTCCGCCGCGCGGGCCGGAACGTTGCGGAGAGCCTCCACCAGACGCTCGACGCGGATCGGCTTGGTCAGGTAGTCGTCCATGCCGGCGGCGAAGCACAGGTCCTGGTCGCCCTGCATCGCATTGGCGGTCATGGCGACGATGCGCGGGCGGCTGCCGGGCTCGTAGAGGCTGCAGATGCGGCGGGTGGCATCCAGGCCGTCCAGCTCGGGCATCTGCACGTCCATCAGCACCACGTCGTAGGTCTGGCGCTGGACCGACTCGACCGCCTGCAGGCCGTTGACCGCCAGGTCGGCCTGGTAGCCCATCTGCTGCAGGAGTCGCAGGGCGAGCTTCTGGTTCACCGCGTTGTCCTCGGCCAGCAGGATGCGCAGCGGATGGCGCTCGGCGATGGTCGGGTCGAGTTGCGGCTTGATTACCCGCGGCGCCGGCTTGGCGACCGGCTGGTGCGCCAGCAGATTGACCAATGTGTCGAACAATTGGGACTGGTGAATCGGCTTGGACAAATAGGCGCCGAACAATGATTCGGCATCGCCCGCTTCACGCCGGCCGAGTGAAGTGAACAGCACCAGCGGCAAATCGGAATGATTGGCGCGAATGCGTCGCGCCAATTCGATGCCGTCCATCTCCGGCATGTGCATGTCGAGAATGACGAGATCGAAGCGCTCGCCTTCCTGGAGCCAGCGCAGCGCTTCGAGCGGCGACTCGGTGTCGCGCGACGCCATGCCCCACTTGCCGCTCTGCAGGGTCAGCACCCGGCGGTTGGTGGCGTTGTCGTCGACCACCAGCACGCGCCGGCCCTGCAGCTCTTCCTGCACGCCGATGAAGACGCGGCGCTTGTTCGGCGGCAGCTCGGCCGGCGGCAGCGCGATGGTGAAGTGGAAGGTCGAGCCGGTGCCGGGACCGCCGCTTTCGACCCACATCGTGCCGCCCATCAGTTCGGCCAGCCGCTTGCTGATCGCCAGCCCGAGGCCGGTGCCGCCGTACTTGCGGGTGGTGCTCGAATCGGCCTGCGAGAAGGACTGGAACAGCCGCCCGATGCCTTCCGGCGAAAGCCCGATGCCGGTGTCGCGCACCGCGAAGGCGAGGCCCACCTTGCCGGCCTTGCAGCCCTCGGCGGCCAGTGGCTCGGCGCTGACCGTCACGACCACCTCGCCGGCCTCGGTGAACTTCACCGCGTTGCTCAGCAGGTTCAGGAGGATCTGCCGCAGCCGCGTCAGGTCGCCGCTCAGGCCGGCCGGCACCTCGCCCTCGAAGACGTAGGCGATGTCCAGGTGCTTCTCGGTGGCGCGGGTGCTGATGAGATCGAGCGACGACTCGACGCATTCGCGCAGGTCGAAGGGATGCGACTCCAGGTCCATCCGGCCGGCCTCGATCTTCGAGTAGTCGAGGATGTCGTCGATGATGGTCAGCAGCGCGTCGCCCGACTCGCGGATGGTGGCCACGTAGTCCTGCTGCTCGGCGTCGAGCGGCGTGTCGAGCAGCAGTCCGCTCATGCCGATCACCGCGTTCATCGGCGTGCGGATCTCGTGGCTCATCGTGGCCAGAAAGGCGCTCTTGGCCTCGTTGGTGGCCTCGGCGGCGGCGCGGGCGGCCTGGTTCTCGTTGAAGAGGCGGGCGTTCTGAATCGCGATCACCGCCTGGTCGGCGAAGGTCTCCAGGAGCTCGGTCTCCTTCTCGGCGAACGGACGCGGCGGCTGCCGCGTGACATGGATCGAGCCGATGCTCCGGCCTTCCCAGATCAAAGGCGCGACCATGATCGCGTAGTTGCCCATGCTTTTCGCGACCTCGTGCATGAAGGCGGGCAGCTCCGGCGCGGCCAGCACGTCGGGGATGTGCAGGCACTCGGTGGCGGCCTCGCCGTCGCCGGTGTGCCACGGCAGGGTCGGCCGCGGATAGAAGTGCTCCAGCGTTTCCCGCGCCGAGCCGCGGTGCGCGCCGAGATGCACCAGGCCGTCATCGCCGATCAGCGAGATGCCGATCTGTGTGCCCGTGAACAGGCGCTCGCAGCTCTCCAGGATCTTGTCGAAGACCGGCCGGGCGTCGGCCATCGATTCGCTGATGACCTGCAGCACGTCGGCGGTGGCGGTCTGGCGCTCGAGCGCGTCGCGGGTCTCGTGGATCAGCCGGACGTTCTCGGTCGCGATCACGGCCTGGTCGGCGAACATGCGCAGGAGGTCGATCTGCCGCTGCGGCGTCGGGCCGGGCTCGGGCCAGGCGGTGGTGATCGCGCCGATCGGCACGCCGTCCTTGAGCATCGGCGCCGCGATCATCCGGCGCCGGTTGCCGGTGCTGGCCATGGTGCGGTCGTAGGCGGGGTCGGCCCAGGCGTCCTCGTTGGTGATCGCGCGGCGCTCGAGGATCGCGCGGCCGTTCATGTGCTGCGGATCGGGCGCCGCCGGCCACAGCTGCCGTGCCGCCTCGAGCGCCTGCGCCGACCAGTTGCGGTTGGCGACCAGGTGCACCTGCTGGCCGTCGAAGGTGAAGATGGCGGCGGTCGGACCCTCGAACAGCCACATGGTGCAGTCCAGGATGGCCTCGAACACCGGCATCACGTCGGTCGGCGATTCGCTGATGACGCGCAGGATGTCGCTCACTGCGGTCTGGTATTCGAGCGACTCGGTCAGCTCGGCGGTGCGCTCCTCGACCTTGTGCATCGCCTCCTGCGTCTCGTTGAACAGGTGGGCGTTGCGGATCGCGATGACGGCCTGGCTGGCGAAGGTCTTGAGCAGCGCCCGCTCGGCCGGCGCGAAGGGGCCGACCTCGGGCCGCTGCATGCCCAGCACGCCGATGCCGCGGCCTTCCCAGACCAGGGGCACCGTCAGCGTCGAGAAGCTGCGGTCGGTTTCGGTGGCGTGGCGACGCAGGGCGTCAGGGGCTGCCGGGTCGTCCAGCACGTCGGCGATCTCGACCGGTTCGCCGGTGCGCAACGGGCGCTCGGCCATCGCCTCGGCCAGCGCTGTCTTGGGCCCCCGGCGGTCGTCCGGCGCGTCGACCCTCATCAAGGTGAAGGAGCTCCCGTCGAACAGTCGCTCGCAGCATTCGAGGATCTTGTCGAACACCGGCCCGGGATCGGCCATCGAGGCGCCGATGACCTGCAGCACCTCCGACGCGGCTTCCTGGCAGGCCAGGGCCTGCTGCATCTCGTCCAGCGCATCGCGCGGACTCGCACGGCCGGCGCGCGGCGCCTTCCCAGAGGGAGACCGAGAGCGGGACACAGCCATGGGCACCTGCCTTCAGCGAGCAGTGGTTCGACGCGCCGGCGGCGCATCCGGCGTGGAGTCTAGCGGCGAGAAGCCCGGCCTGCATGACGGGCAGGGCGGGCGGCCCATTCGGCCTGTTCGGCCTATTCGGCCTATTCGGCCTATTCGGCCTATTCGGCCTGCAGCACGCCCCGGCGCACCTGGTCGCGCTCGATCGACTGGAACAGCGCCTTGAAGTTGCCTTCCCCGAAGCCGTCGCTGTAGTCGCCCTTGCGCTGGATGAACTCGAAGAACACCGGCCCGCCGAAGGCCGTCTCCGAGAAGATCTGCAGCAGCAACCGCGGCGTGCCGCCTTCGGTGGTGCCGTCCAGCAGGATGCCGCGGGCCTGCAGGTCGCCCACCGGTTCGCCGTGGCCGGGCAGGCGGGTTTCGAGCATCTCGTAATAGACGTCGTTCGGCGCGGTCAGGAGCGGCACGCCGGCCAGACCCAGATGGTCGATGGTCTCGATCAGGTTGTCGCTCAGGAGCGCGATGTGCTGGATGCCCTCGCCGTTGAACTTCATCAGGAACTCCTCGATCTGGCCGGAGCCCTTGGAGGATTCCTCGTTCAGCGGGATGCGGATGAGACCGTCCGGCGCGGTCAGCGCCTTGGAAGTGAGGCCGGTGTATTCGCCCTGGATGTCGAAGTAGCGGATCTCGCGGAAGTTGAAGAGCTTCTCGTAGAAGTTGGCCCAGAAGGTCATGCGGCCGCGATACACGTTGTGGGTCAGGTGGTCGATCAGCTTCAGGCCGTGGCCGGCGGGATGCCGCTCGACGCCGTCGAGAAATTCGAAGTCGATGTCGTAGATCGACTTGCCGTCCTCGTAGCGGTCGATCAGGTAGAGCGGCGCACCGCCGATGCCCTTGATCGCCGGCAGGCGCAGCTCCATCGGTCCGGTCTCGATCTCGATCGGCTGGGCGCCCAGTTCCAGCGCCCGGGCATAGGCCTTGTGCGAGTCCTTCACGCGAAAGGCCATGCCGCAGGCCGCGGCGCCATGCTCGGCCGCGAAGTAGGCGGCCGGGCTCTTCGGCTCGCGGTTGACGATGAAGTTGATGTCGCCCTGGCGGTAGAGCACCACGTCCTTGGAGCGGTGGCGGGCGACCAGCGTGAAGCCGAGCTTCTCGAAGAAGGGCTCCAGCGTGTCGGGCGTGGGGGAGGCGAATTCCAGGAACTCGAATCCCATCAGGCCCATGGGGTTCTCGAACAAGTCAGGCATGGTCCGGCTCCGATGCAAAGAGCCTGAATCTACTTCAGCGCCGACGATCGTGCAGGCTGCCGTGCGGGTCAGCCGGATCGCTTGCCGGTGGGCGCCGGCGCGCCCTTGGCGTCCTGCGCCTGGCGCTGCCGGCCCAGGTCTTCCATCATCTTCTCGCCTTCGGCGTCCTTGCCGTCGGTCGGGACCGACTCCTCGGCGGTCGGTGCCGGCTCCTCGTCGGGGCCGGGCTTCGTGATTTCGGGGTGCGTCATGGTGTCTCCTTGGTTGGCCGTTCGATCGACGAATGCTGCGCGTCCCTGGTGGGCAGCGTGGCCGGCAAAGCCGCCAGCGGCTGTCGGCGTAGACTGACGCGCGAGATGGCGTCGGCGGCAGGCGCGGCGCACAATCGCTGGCCATGCGCCCCGTTCAACGACTCGCCACCCTTGCCGCGATCGCCGTCTCTTTCGGCGCGCCGCTGCATGCGCAGGTGATTCGCTGCGCGGACGCCAACGGCGCCGTGAGCTACACCGACAAGTCCTGCCCGCCGGGCTCTGCGCTGGTGGGACGCATCGAGATTCCGGATCCGCCGCCGCCATCGCCGCTGGGCGCCGTGCCGTCCGTTTTGCCCTCAAGCGCCGACAGCCGTGCCGCGGCCGTGCAGGCACCACCGAGCATGCCCGTGCCCGCGCCTGTCGTTCCGCAGGGCTATGCCGGGGGCTATCCGCAGGGGCAGGGCGTGGCGCCGGGTGACGCCACGGTCGCCGACGACGGCAGCGCCTACCCCTATCCCTATCCGTACGCAGGCGGCTACGCGCCCGGCGCGCCGCTGCCCGACATGCGGCCGCAGATGCGCAAGTGCGACGCCAGCGGCTGCCTGGACACGCTCGGCAACCACTACAACCGGGCCGGTCAGGTCGATCGCTACCAGGCGGCCAACGGCAAGACCTGCCGTCCGATCGGGACGACCACGTTCTGTCGTTGAAGGCGGCCGGCCGGGCCTGCGGGCCGGCCGGGTGTCAGGCGGCCTGCGCCTTCATGTCCGCCTGCAGCAATTCGACGAAGGCCTCGACCGCCGGCGCCGCCTGGCGATTGCTCGGGTAGGCGACCTCGATGCCCAGCGGCGGCAAATGCATCTCGGGCAGGAGGCGTGTCAGGCGACCGGCCTGCACGTCCTGCTGGCAGAGCGGGTCCGGCAGGCAGCCGATGCCGACGCCGGCCAGCACCAGGCCATGCACCGCCAGCGGCTCCTTGGAGGTGACGCGGCCCATGCCGGCGCGAGGCGCAATGGCGGCCGCGACGCCTTCCCCGTCGGCGGTGGCCACGATGTCGTGCGCCTGCAGATCGTCGAAGGAGGCGGGTTGGCCGCGACGCTCGAGATAGGCGGGCGTCGCATAGAAATGTTGGGAGACGCTGCCCCACCGGCGCGCGGAGGAGGAGGTGTCCAGGAAGACGGAAACGTCGACGTCGCTGGCCCGGAGTTCGGGCCGGCTGCTGCTGTAGCGCAGGCACAGGCGGATCTCGCGGTGCGCCGCCTGAAAACGCGGCAGCAGCTTGTTCTGCAGAGAGGCGGCCAGTCCGAGTCCGCTGTCGATGCAGATGGTGAGTCGGTTCTGCGCCCGGGAATCGGCTTTCTCGACACAGCTGATCGACTCGTTCACGCGGGTCAGCATTTCGTCGCAGCGTTGCTGCAGGGCGGTGCCGTAGCGAGTCAGGTGCACCTTGCGGGTGGTGCGCTGGAGCAAAGGCGCATTCAGCAGTCGCTCGAGCCGGCTGACACTGCGGCTGACACTCGACTTGTTGATGTCCAGTTCATCGGCGGCCAACGAGAAACTCTTGAGCGATGCCACGTAGGCAAAGACGCGCAAATCGTTGAGATCGAGCATGGGCTGCGCCATCGCGGCGGCCAGCAGGCTGTGGTGCATGTCTGTCTCCGGTACATCGGGTTGGCTTGTCTCGCGCTCGCGCGCCACGAAAAAGCCACCCGCCGGAAGGACGGGTGGCTCTCATGACCTTCTCAGCCGGCTTGCGCCGGCTTCCGGTCAGAAGGCGTGGCTGATGCCCAGGTCGTAGCCCATCGACTTGTTCGGCACCGCGGCGCCGATGCCGCCGGGGATCGTGCCGGTGTAGGGCACCGGGCCGCCGTTGACCGTCAGGTCGGCGCCGTGCTTGTTCTTCAGGTAGGCGAAGGTGGCGTACAGCGAGGTCCGCTTGGACAGGTTGTAGATGTAGCCGATCGAGAACTTGTCGGCTTCCGGGTTCGGGTTGATGTTTGTGAAGTTCAGGTTGTTGATGTTGTTGTACTTCACGATGCCGTACGACGCGCGGATGATGCCCACGCCGACCGGCACCTTCACGCCGATCAGGCCACCGTTGGCGCCCGGGTGGGCGATGCCGAAGGGGTTGAGCGTGTTGTTGGCCAGGTCGGTCTTTTCCTTGTTGTTCGAATATTCACCGAACAGCTTGGCGACGCCGAAGTCGTAGGAGGCACCGACGTTCCAGATGTCGAGGG
>NZ_LMUW01000212.1:0-333 GCF_009765735.1 Xenophilus sp. L33 | reverse complement strand
CGTAGAAGCCGCCCAGGTTCGGCGGCAGGAAGTAGCCGACCGAGTTGATGGCACGCACGTAGCTCGGGTTGCCCTGGAAGCCGGTGGCGATCTGGCCGGCGCTCGAGAAGCCGCTGGCGTTGGTGATCAGGTTGGTGCCCACGCCGTTGGTGCCGAACGGATCGAACACGGTGTCGGACCAGAAGGTCGGGGTGTAGTCCTTGCCGAGGCGGACTTCACCGAAGGCGCCGGACAGGCTGACCGTCGAACGACGGTTGAAGTTCAGGCCGCCGCCGGTGGCTGCGCCCGTGCCGTTGTTGTTGTTCAGGCCGGCTTCGAGCCAGAAGCTGGCAG
>NZ_LMUW01000026.1:36920-118659 GCF_009765735.1 Xenophilus sp. L33 | reverse complement strand
CGGCCGCCGCGCCGTGAACGCCGCCGCCACGCCCGGCCGGCGGCGCGGCGCACTGGCGCTCGGCGTCTGGCTGCTGGCGCTGGCGCTCGGCGTCGGGCTGATCGCCCGCACCCATTTCAGCGCCGACCTGTCGGCCTTCCTGCCGGCCAGCCCCGACGCCCGGCAGCGCTTGCTGATCGAGCAGCTGCAGAGCGGCATCGCCTCGCGCACGATGTTCATCGGCATCGAGGGCGGCAAGGACGCGGCCCAGCGCGCCGACGTCTCGCGCGCGGTGGCCGCGGCGATGCGCGCCGGCGGCCTCTTCGACCAGGTCCAGAACGGCGACACCAGCGCCTGGCAGGACACCGGCACCTGGGTCTTCGACCACCGCTACCGCCTGTCGCCGAACGTGAACCCGGAGCGCTTCACCGCGGCCGGCCTGCGCGATGCGATCGTCGACACGCTGTCGATGCTCGGCACGCCGGCCGGCAACGCGCTCAAGCCGCTGCTGGAGCGCGATCCGACCGGCGAGACCCAGGGCATCGCCGAGGGCCTGATCCCGGCCAGCTCGCCGCGCAGCGAGGCGGGCGTCTGGGTCTCGCGCAGCGCGCCGCGGGCGCTGATCCTGGCCAGCACGCACGCGGCCGGCAGCGACCTGGACGCGGTCGCCGTCGCGATCGTGCAGGTGCAGTCGGCCTTCGATGCCGCCACCCACGGCCTGGCCGACGCGCCGCGGCTGGAGATGACCGGCGCGCCGGTGTTCTCGGTCGGGAGCCGCGACCAGATCAAGCTGGAGGCGACGCACCTGGCGGTCTTCGGCGCGGTCGTGGTCGGGCTGCTGCTGATGCTGGCGTTCGCCTCGCCCAAGGCGCTGTTGCTGGCGGTGCTGCCGGTGGCCACCGGCGTGGTCGGCGGCACCGCGGCGGTGAGCCTGGTGTTCGGCCAGGTGCACGGGCTGACGATGGGCTTCGGCAGCACGCTGATCGGCGAGACGGTCGACTACGCCATCTACTACCTGATCCAGGCGCGCGGCGCGGCGGTGCCCGGCACCGGCTGGATGCGATGGCGCGACACCCACTGGCCGACGGTGCGGCTCGGGCTGCTGACCTCGGTCTGCGGCTTCGCGGCGCTGGTCTTCTCGGGCTTTCCGGGGCTGGCGCAGCTGGGCGTCTTCTCGCTCGCCGGCCTGATCGCGGCGGCGCTGGTGGCGCGCTTCGTCCTGCCGGTGCTGGCGCCCGACGGCGCCAGCGGCATGGGCCTGCGGCGCCAGATGGCGCAGCTGGCCGGCTTCGGCGTGCGGGCGCTGCCGCGGCTGCGCTGGGTCTTCAGCGGCCTCGGCGTGGCGGCCCTGGCGCTGGTGCTGTGGCAGGGCGCGCACCTGTGGCGGGCCAACCTCGGCGCGATGAGCCCGGTGCCGAAGGCGGCGCAGGCGCTCGACGAGCAACTGCGCGGCGACATCGGCGCCAGCGACGGCGGCACCCTGATCGTGGTCCACGGCGCCGACATCCAGTCGACCCTGCGCAGCACCGAGGCCGCCGGCGAGCGCCTGCAGGCGCTGGTCGACAAGGGCGACCTGGCCGGCTTCGAGACCGTCTCGCGCATCCTGCCGAGCGAGGCCGCGCAGGCCGCGCGCATCGCCAGCCTGCCGGACGCGGCCACCTTGCGCGCCCGCCTGGCCGAGGCCACGCAGGGACTGCCGCTGCCGGCGGCGCGGCTGGAACCCTTCATCGCCGAGGTCGAGGCGGCCAGGGCGCAGCCGATGATCGAGCGCGAGGGCCTGCAGGGCGGCCCGCTCGGCGCGCTGGTCGGCGCGCTGATGTTCGAGCGGACGAATGGCGGCTGGTCGACCCTGATCTCGCTGCACCCCGGCGCGAGCTTCGACGCCGGCCGCCTCGCCGCCGCGCTCGACGGCATGGCCGACGTGCAGGTGGTGAACGTCGGCGACGAGCTGGCCGGTCTCTACCAGCGCTACCTGCACGAGGCCTTCGTGCAGGTGATGCTCGGCGCGGTGGCGGTGGTGCTGCTGCTGGCCGCGTGGCTGCGCTCGGGGCGGCGCCTGCTCGCGGTCTGCCAGCCGCTGGTGGTGGCGGTGATGCTGGTCCTCGGCGGCATGGCGGCGCTGCAGATGGCGCTGGGCATCCTGCACCTGGTGGGGCTGCTGCTGATCGTGGCGGTCGGCTCCAACTACGCGCTCTTCTTCGACCAGCTGCGCGAGACCGGCCGCGCCGACGAGGACACGCTGGCCTCGCTGATGCTGGCCAACCTCACGACCGTCATCTCCTTCGGGCTGATCGCGATCTCGGACATCCCGGCGCTGTCGTCGATCGGCCGGGTGGTCGCGCCGGGCGCGCTGCTGGCTCTCATCCTGTCGGCGGCCTTCGCGCGGGTGCCGGCCGCCGCCGCTTCGGGGCCTTCGCGCTGAGAGAAAATCCGGCCATGTCCCGAGCGCTCCCGACTCCGCTGCCCGCACGCTGGCCCTGGCCGCCGGTGATGCTCGCGAGCGTCGGCTGGCACCTGCTGGCGATCGGCTTGGCGCTCCTCGTGCCGGGCGCCTGGCCCTGGGCGATCGGCGCGATCGTGCTGAACCACGTGCTCATCACCGCCGCCGGCCTGACGCCACGCAGCCGGCTGCTCGGCCCCAACATGACCCGCCTGCCCGCGGCCGCGGTGGCCCGGCGCGAGGTCGCGATCACCATCGACGACGGCCCCGACCCGGAAGTGACGCCGCAGGTGCTCGACCTGCTCGACGCCCACGGCCAGCGCGCCACCTTCTTCTGCATCGCCGAGCGGGTGGCCGCAGAGCCGGCGCTGGCGCGGGCGATCGTCGCGCGCGGCCACAGCATCCAGAACCACACGGCGCGGCACCGCCACGACTTCTCGCTGCTCGGCCCGCGCGGCTTCGCCACCGAGATCGCGCGTGCGCAGCAGCTGCTCGAAGCGGCCACCGGCGAGCGGCCGAGCTGCTTTCGGGCGCCGGCGGGGCTGCGCAATCCCTTCCTCGCGCCGGTGCTGCATCGGCTGGGCTTGTCGCTGGTGAGCTGGACCCGGCGCGGCTTCGACACTCGCGAGCGCGACCCGGCCACCGTGCTGGCGCGGCTGCTGCGCGGCCTCGCCGCCGGCGACATCCTGCTGCTGCACGACGGCCATGCCGCCCGCACCGCGGCCGGCCGGCCGGTGGTGCTGGAGGTGCTGCCGAAGCTGCTCGCCGAGGTGCGCGCCGCCGGGCTCCACGCGGTGACCCTGCCCGAGGCGATGGCGGCTTGAAACGCGGACTTCCCTCAAAGACACTTCCATGAGAAAGACACACGCCAAGGCCTGGCGCCGCCTGCACGAAAGCGCCAGCGCGCCCTACCGCCACGCCGGCCGCTTCGCCTGGCATTTCGCCCGCGGCAAGCTCGGCCGCGATCCGGTGTTCCGCGGCATCGTCGAGCGCGGGCTCATCGGCCCGGGCCGCGCCCGCGTGGTCGACATCGGCTGCGGCCAGGGCCTGTTCGCCAGCCTGCTGGCCGCGATGAGCGCGATGCAGTCCCGCCCGGGGGAATGGCCGGCCGCCTGGCACGGCACGCCCGAGGTCGCCAGCTACACCGGCATCGAGCTGATGCCGCGCGACGTGGCACGCGCGCAGACCGCCATCGGCCATCTGCAGCCGGCCTCGCGGGTGCTGCGCGGCGACATGCGCACCGCCGACCTGCCGCCCTGCGACCTGGTCGTGATCTTCGACGTGCTGCACTACGTCGACCTCGAGGCCCAGGCCGCGGTGCTGCGCCGGGTGCGCGACGCGCTGCTGCCGCGCGGCCGCCTGCTGCTGCGCATCGGCGACGCGGCTGACGCCCGCGGCTTCGCGATCAGCCAGTGGGTCGACCGCACCGTCACCCGCATCCGCGGCCATCGCGTCTCGCCGACTTGGGGCCGGCCGCTGGCCGACTGGAAGGTGCTGCTGCGCCAGCTCGGCTTCTCGGTGCAGGCCATGCCGATGAGCCAGGGCACGCCCTTCGCAAACGTGCTGCTGATCGCCGACCTCGACACCTGAATGGATGGAATGACCGCTCCGCAAACCCTCGACCATGCCGGCATCGCCCGGCGCATCCCGCACCAGGGCAGCATGTGCCTCCTGCAAAGACTCGAAGCCTGGGACGCCGACAGCATCCACTGCAGCACCGACACCCACACC
Organism: Xenophilus sp. L33; assembly: GCF_009765735.1. GTDB lineage: Bacteria > Pseudomonadota > Gammaproteobacteria > Burkholderiales > Burkholderiaceae_C > Variovorax. Next base: position 114,509 of record NZ_LMUW01000026.1, on the reverse strand, counting down.
CGCGCCGACCATCCGATGCGCACCGCCGACGGCCTGCTGTCGCCCACGCTCATCGAGATCGCGGCGCAGGCGATGGCGCTGCACGGCGGCCTCCTGGCGCCGGTAGACAGCGAGCCTTCGGCCGGCTACCTGGCCAGCGTGCGCAACGTGCGGCTGGCGGTCGACCGCATCGACGACATCCCCGGCTGGCTGCAGGTCCACGCCAAGCGCGCGGCCGGCGATGCCAGCCAGGTCCTCTACGAATTCGCGGTGCAGGACGGCGAGGGCAGGGCGCTGGCCGAAGGCCGTGCCGTGGTCGTCCTCAACACACCGCTTGCCACGGAAACCAAGTCATGAGCCTTCAAGGAAAACGCGCCCTCGTCACCGGCGCCAGCGGCGCCCTCGGTACCGCCATCGCCGAGCGCCTGGCGCGCGACGGCGCCACGGTGATCCTGCATGCCAACTCGCGGCCCGAAGCTGTCGAGCAGCTGGCCGAGACGCTGAAGGCGGCCGGCGGCAAGGCCGAGAGCGTGGTCTTCGACCTGCGCAGCGACGAAGCCGCCAAGGCCGCTTGCGAGCGCCTCCTGGCCGACGGGCCGGTGCAGGTGATCGTCAACAACGCCGGCGTGCACGACGACGCGGTGCTGCCGGGCATGCGGCCGGAGCAATGGCACAAGGTGATCGACGTGTCGCTCAACGGCTTCTTCCGCGTCACGCAGCCGCTCCTGCTGCCGATGCTGCGCACCCGCTGGGGCCGCATCCTCAACATCTCGTCGGTGGCCTCGCTCACCGGCAATCGCGGCCAGGTCAACTACGCGGCCGCCAAGGGCGCGCTCAACAGCGCGACCAAGGCGCTCTCGCTGGAGGTGGCGGCCCGCGGCGTGACCGTGAACGCGATCGCGCCGGGCATCATCGCCTCGCCGATGGCCGACGGCACCTTCGACGCCGCGATGATCGCCCAGCTGGTGCCCGCCAAGCGCGCCGGCACGCCGGCCGAGGTGGCCGCGCTGGCCGGCTTCCTGGCCAGCGACGAGGCCGCCTACATCACCGGGCAGGTGATCTCGATCAACGGCGGGATGATCTGAACCTCAAGCCTGGAAGGGCGGCGCGCCGCGCAGCTTGCGCCAGGCGAGGCCGGGCAGGCGCAGCACGAATTCCACCATCAGGCGGGCGTGCATCCAGGTCAGCAGCGCGTTGTCGCGGCCATAGCGGAAGTGCGACACGCCGCCTTCCTCGGCGCTGAGGTATTTCACCGGCGCGTCGATGTTGATCGGCTTGACGCCGCGCCAGGCCAGCCGCACCGCGGCCTCGGTGTCGAAGTCGAAGCGGCGCATCCAGGGCTGCCGCTGCATCACCGCGATCAGGCCTTCGACCGGGTAGACGCGAAAGCCGTAAAGCGAGTCGCCGATGCCGGCGAAGAGCGTTTCCAGCTGGGTCCAGCCGTTGGACACCCGGCGTCCGCGCACCCGCAGCAGCGGCGCGCTGGCGTCGAACACCGGCCGCCCCAGCACCATCGCCTCCGGCCGCGCCTCGGAGGCACGCATGAAGGCCGGGATCAGCTCGGCCGGATGTTGGCCGTCCGAATCCATCGTGAGCGCGTGCGTGTAGCCGGCCTCGCGCGCGGCGCGCAGGCCGTGCAGCACCGCGGCGCCCTTGCCCTGGTTGCGCGGCAGCAGCCAGACCTTGAGGCCCGGGTCGGTCTCGGCGATCTTCGCCAGCCGCTCGCCGGTGCCGTCGGTGCTGCCGTCCACCACCACCCAGACCGGGTTCCACTGCGCCCGGGCGGCGCTCACCGTCGAAAACAGCCGCTCACCCGTGTCGTAGCTCGGAATCAGGACAAGGTGGGTGCGCGAGAGGTCTGGCATTCGGACTGCGCCGCGGGGGCGCGCTGTTCCATGGAGTGGCGAAAGTAATGTTCGATCTGCTGCAGCAGCGCGGTGCTGTCCTGCGAAGGCATGAAGCGCTCGCCCAGCCGCAGCCGGAAGACGATCGGCAGCGGCGGCACCCGCCACAGCGGCCAGCCCTTGCCGAGGTAGGGGGAGTCGGTGTCGATGAAGACGGTCTGGATCGGCGCCTGCGCCAGCTTGGCGATCAGGGTGATGCCCGGGCGGAAGCTGTTGAGCGGCGGCGTCACGGTGCGCGTGCCCTCGGGAAAGATCACCAGCTGGCCGCCGTTCTTCAGGTCTTCCATCGCGAGCCGGACCATGGTGCGCGCCGAGTCGTTGCGGATGTAGCGCGCCAGCCGCGCACCCGAGCCGAGGAAGATGTTGCGCATCAGGTCGGCCTTCATGATGCAGGCGCTGCGCGGCAGCCGCGCCACCAGCAGGAGCGCGTCGAGCATGGTCGGATGGTTGGCCGCCAGGATCAGTCCGCGCTCGTCGCGCAGGGCGTCCAGGCAGCCGGCGTCGATGCGCATCATCCCGCTGGCCGAGGCCGCCGCCCAGAAGAAGCGGTAGGCCCCCGCGATCACGCGGCGCCCCAGCGTGCGGCCGTATGCCAGCGGCAGCAGCGGGAAGAGCAGCATCGCGACCAGGTTCCAGGCCAGCGAGATCAGCCCGAGCATGAGCAGCAGCAGGTACAGCGGAGGCGCGAACAGGATCGACAGCAGCATACGGTTCATCGGACGCCGGCCTGCTCAGGCGGCCGCGGCGTCCAGGACGTTCAGGCTGCCGGCGGCCACCGCATGCGCCTCGATCTCCACCAGCAGGTCCTGGCGGCAGATGTCGGCTTCGAGGAAGACGGCGCCTTGCAGCGTGCCGGCTTCCGCACCGAGCGCGGCTTCGAGTTCATGACGCACGGTGGGCGCATCGGCCGCGTGCCGCACGTAGGCCACGATGTCCAGGTTCGCCACGTCGAAGACCGCGCTGCCGCGCGCGTTGGCCTCGGCGACCACTGCGCGCAGGTTGCGCAGCGTCTCCTGCGTTTGCGCCACCACGTCGCCGAGGTGCTGCGTCTCGTGGCCGACGATGCTGGCGGTGCCCGAGACGAAGAGCGCCAGGTCGCCCGCGCCGATGTCCGCCAGCGCGGCCCGCGAGAAGGTCGGGGCGCGCGGACCGTACAGGGTCGGATAGCGGTAGGCCGAGACCTGCCGCGGGTTCTCGATCGCCAGCGGCGCGCTGCGGCCGGCCAGGAAGCGGATCGCCAGGGCGCCCTGATGGATGCCGAGCGCGCAGGCGGCCGGCGCGCCCTCGAAGGCGGCCTGGCCGGCCTCGACGAAGGCCTGCTGGCGCCCGGCGTTGAACTGCCGGTAGCGCTCCATGCCGCCGCCGTCGCCGTTGATCTGCGGCAGGTAGTTCCAGATGCGCTGCAGGTGGTTGCAGCCGGTTTCCTCGAGCGTGGCGAAGAGGTCGCGGTAGGCCCGCTCGGCGAGCGCCGCGACACCTTGCCGCTCGAAGGCCTCTTCCAGCTCGATCGCGCCGAGCGTCCAGTGGCCGTCGCTGCGCCAGCGCACCGCGCCGGTGATGCCGGATTCGATGTGCTCGCCGGCCAGCCAGACATCGGCCATCGGGCCGCCGCCGGACAGCACGCGGGCGTCGACGCCGGGCATCCAGGCCAGGCTCTCGGGCGTGCCGTAGCCGAGGCCACCGAAGGGCGTGCGGCCGCCGTCGGCGAGCTTTAAGCTCTCGGCGAGGGAAAGGCGCTGCACGCGCAGCGGCGGCGCGTCGAGCGCGAGCCGGGCCGTCACTGGGCCTCGACGATGTTTTCGCCGGCAAGCGGCCCGAGGTCGCGGATGTTGCGCCGCCGCCGCTGCCAGGCGTGCCAGGTGCGTTTCGGATGCGCCGCGCTGACCGCGAAGTAGATGGTCTTGAGGATCGCCAGCGAACGCCAGATCGGCGTCTTGCCATGGATGTCGCCGGCCAGCAGCGACATCAGCGCTTCCTTCACCCGCATCGGGTTCTGCGGGTACATGAAGAATTCGCGCATCGTCGGATTGGTCACCCGGAAGATGAACCACGAGAACTCGCGCGGTCCGAAGCGCATGTCGCGCTCGAAGCGGCGCCGCAAGGCGCCCACGCGGGCCGGCTGGTCGAGCGCCGCGGCCACCACCTCGGCGCCCTCGAAGGCGCTGTGCATCGCGAGGTAAACGCCGGACGAGAACACCGGGTCGATGAAGCTGTAGGCATCGCCCAGCAGCAGGTAGCGTTCGCCGCTGCTGTGACTGCTGGTGTAGGAGTAGTTGCCCGTGGCGTAGATCTTGTCGTCCACCAGCGTGGCGTTGGCCAGCCGCGCGGTCAGCTGCGGGCACATGGCGACGGTCTCGGCGAAGAACTCGGCCAGCGGCCTGCCGTTGCGCGACTTGAGGTAATAGGGCCAGCAGACGCAGCCGATGCTGGTGCTGCCGTCGGCGAGCGGGATATACCAGAACCAGCCATGCGCGAACCAGAAGATCGTGATGTTGCCTTCCAGCTTGCCGACGCCGCGCTCGGCGCCGGTGTAGTGGCCGAACAGCGCCGAGCTGTTGTGGCGCGGGTTCTTCTGCTTGGCCTTGAACTTGGTGGCCAGGAAGGTGTCGCGGCCGGAGGCATCGATCACGTATCTGGCGCGCCACTGGCGCTTGGCGCCGTCGTCCAGCACCGCCTGCACCGTGGCGCCTTCGTCGTCGAAGGCGACGTCGCGCACGCGGCAGCCCTCGACCGTGCGGGCGCCGCGGCGGCCGGCGTTGCGGAACAGGATCTCGTCCATCTCCGAGCGGCGCACCTGCCAGGCGTAGGGCATGGTCTTGTCCCAGGCCTCGGAGAATTCGAGCCGCACCGAATGGTCGTGGTCCGGCGAGACGAATTCGACGCCCCACTTGGGCATGCCGATGCGTTCCAGCTCGTCGCGCAGGCCCAGCTTGTCGAACAGCGCCACGTTGGCCGGCAGCAGCGACTCACCGATGTGGAAGCGCGGATGGTGGGCCTTCTCGAGCAGCACCACGTCGCGACCCTGTTCGGCCAGCAGCGCGGCGGCGGTGGCGCCGGCCGGGCCGCCGCCGATCACGAGCACATCGCAGCTTTGTTGTTGGAAGTCGGAGGCCTCGGGGTTCGCCGTCGGAATATTCATGCGCTTGGACGTTTGTGTTTCCAGTGGAGATTTCCGAAATGGATAGGGTCGCGCTCGGGCGCATCAGCGGCGGATTATCCCAAAAAGGCATCTGCGTCCCTTGTCGGACAAGCCCGGCCGTTGCGTGCGCCGGACAGTAAACTCGCTCCCTGGATTGAATTCACAAAGACAGCGAGAAACTGAGCCATGGCCGGACACAGCAAATGGGCGAATATTCAGCACCGGAAAGGGCGGCAGGACGAGAAGCGCGGCAAGCTCTGGACCCGCGCGATCCGCGAGATCACGGTGGCCGCCCGCACCGGCGGCGGTGACCTCAGCGCCAATCCCCGGCTGCGGCTGGCGGTCGAGAAGGCCAAGGCGGTCAACCTGCCGGCCGACACCGTCAAGCGCAACATCGACAAGGCCACCGGCAACCTCGAAGGCGTCAGCTACGAGGAAATCCGCTACGAAGGCTACGGCATCGGCGGCGCCGCGATCATCGTCGACACCATGACCGACAACCGGGTGCGCACCGTGGCCGAGGTCCGGCACGCCTTCTCCAAGCACGGCGGCAACATGGGCACCGAAGGCTCGGTGGCCTTCCAGTTCAAGCACTGCGGCCAGCTGGTCTTCGCGCCCGGCACCGACGAAGACAAGGTCATGGAAGTGGCGCTCGAGGCCGGCGCCGAAGACGTGGTGACCGACGAGGAGGGCGCCATCGAGGTGCTGACCGCGGTCGCCGACTTCGAGGCGGTGCGCAACGCCCTGGAGGCCGCGGGCCTGAAGCCCGAGGTGGCCGAGGTCACGATGCGGGCCGAGAACACGATCGAGCTGGCCGGCGAGGACGCCGCGCGCATGCAGAAGCTGCTCGACGTCATCGAGGACCTCGACGACGTCCAGGACGTCTATCACAACGCGGCACTGAGCGAATGACCAACCCCGCCCCGAAGGCACCCATGCAAGCACCCACGAAAGCCCGTCGATGAAGGTCCTGGTCATCGGCGGCGGCGGCCGCGAACATGCGCTGGCCTGGCGGCTGGAACAGTCCCGGCGGGTCAGCCGGATCTACATGGCGCCCGGCAATGGCGGCACCCGCGCCGACCGGCGCTACGAGTGCATCGACATCACCGAGCCTGCCGCGCTGCGCGCCTGGGCCCAGCAGGAAAAGATCGCGCTGACGGTGGTCGGCCCCGAGGCGCCGTTGGCCGCCGGCGTGGTCGACGAATTCCGGGCCCACGGCCTGCGCATCTTCGGCCCGACCCAGGCCGCGGCCCAGCTCGAAAGCTCCAAGGCCTTCTCCAAGGCCTTCATGAAGCGCCATGGCATCCCGACCGCCGAATACGAGGCCTTCACCGATGCCGCCGCGGCCCATGCCTACGTCGACGCCAAGGGCGCGCCGATCGTGGTCAAGGCCGACGGCCTGGCGGCCGGCAAGGGCGTCGTGGTCGCCACCACGCTGGCCGAGGCGCACGAGGCGATCGACTTCATGCTGGTCGACAACAAGTTCGGCGTCGCCCACAACGACGGCGGCGCGCGCGTGGTGATCGAGGAATTCCTGCAAGGCGAGGAGGCCAGCTTCATCGTCATGTGCGACGGCAAGAACGTCACCGCGCTGGCCACCAGCCAGGACCACAAGCGCCTGCTCGACGGCGACACGGGTCCCAACACCGGCGGCATGGGCGCCTATTCGCCGGCACCGGTGGTGACCGCCGAGATCCACGCCAAGGCGATGCGCGAGATCATCCTGCCGACCATCCGCGGCATGGAGAAAGACGGCATTCCCTACACCGGCTTCCTCTACGCCGGCCTGATGATCGACGCCGGCGGCCACCCGAAGACGCTCGAATTCAACTGCCGCATGGGCGACCCCGAGACCCAGCCGATCATGATGCGGCTGAAGTCCGACCTGCTCGAGGTCTTCCTGCATGCCACCGACGGCACGCTCGACCAGGTCGAGCTCGACTGGGACCGGCGCGTGGCACTCGGCGTCGTCATGGCGGCGCACGACTATCCGCTGGCGCCGCGCAAGGGCGACCGCATCACCGGCATCCCTGCCGAGGCGGCCGACGCCGTGGTCTTCCATGCCGGCACCGCGCTCGAGAACGGCGAACTGGTCACCAGCGGCGGGCGGGTGTTGTGCGTGACCGTGCTGGCCGACAGCGTCAAGCTGGCGCAGCAGCGCGTCTACCCGATCGCGGCGCGCATCCAGTTCGACGGCGCGCAATACCGCAAGGACATCGGGCACCGCGCCGTCCACGCGCGCGGTTCGCAGTCCTGATGCAAGACACGGCAGACGGCGCGCCGGCAGCGGTCGAGCGCTACTTGCGCGACCTGCAGCAGCGCATCGTGGCCGCGATCGAGGCGGCCGACGGCGGCCGTTTCCACAGCGACCCGTGGCAGAAGGAGCCGGGCGAACCGCTGCAGGGCAGCGGCCTCACCTGCATCCTCGAAGGCGGCGCGCTGTTCGAGCGCGCCGGCTGCGGCTTCTCGCAGGTGCGCGGTCCGAAGCTGCCGCCGTCCGCCACGCAGCACCGGCCCGAGCTGGCCGGCGCGCCCTTCGAGGCGATGGGCGTGTCGCTGGTCTTCCATCCGCGCAACCCCTACGTGCCGATCGTGCACATGAACGTGCGCATGCTGGCCGCGCTGCCGGTCGACGGCGCGCCCGTGTGCTGGTTCGGCGGCGGCATGGACCTCACGCCCATCTACGGCTTCGAGGAGGACGCGGTGCATTTCCACCGCGCCTGCCGCGACACGCTGGCGCCGTTCGGCGACGACAAGTACCCGCGCTTCAAGACCTGGTGCGACGACTACTTCGTGCTCAAGCACCGCAACGAGCAGCGCGGCGTCGGCGGCATCTTCTTCGACGACTTCGCCGAAGGCGGCTTCGACAACGGCTTCGCGCTGATGCGCTCGGTCGGCGACGCCTTCCTCGGCGCCTACCTGCCGATCGTCGAACGGCGCCGCGGCATGGCGCACGGCGAGCGCGAGCGAGCCTTCCAGCTCTACCGGCGCGGGCGCTACGTCGAATTCAACCTGGTCTGGGACCGCGGCACCCACTTCGGGCTGCAGTCGGGCGGCCGGACCGAATCGATCCTGCTGTCGATGCCGCCGCTGGCCGGCTGGGCCTATCGCCGGCAGCCCGAGCCGGGGAGCGCCGAGGCGGCGCTCTACAGCGACTTCATCGTCCGGCGCGAATGGCTGTGACCGCTCCCGGCGCGCCCCGCATCGGCGTCTTCGGCGGCGCCTTCGATCCGCCGCACGAGGCGCACCTGGCGCTGGTGAACGCCGCGCTGGCGCAGCTCGACCTGGTGCAGTTGCGGATCTTCCCGACCGGCCAGGCCTGGCACAAGCAGCGCGGCCTGAGCCCGGCGGCGGACCGGCTTGCGATGTGCCGGCTGGCCTTCGACGGGCTGCCGGGCGCGGTGGTCGACGACCGCGAGATCCTTCGCGCCGGACCGACCTACACCCTGGACACCTTGCGCGAACTGCAGGCCGAGAACCCGGCCGCGCAGCTGCTGCTGATCGTCGGCGCCGACCAGGCCGAATCGCTCCCCGGCTGGCACGGTTGGGCCGAGATTGCCTCGATGGCTATAATTTCGGTCGCCGACCGCGCCAATTCCGAAGGCAGCGCCTCCGAAGGCGCTGCGGTCCTTTCGGGCCCCTTCGACCCCGCCATGCTGGCGCCCCTGCCGCCCGGCGCGCGCTTCGAGAAGCTCGTTCTCCCCCCGATGGACACCAGTGCGACCGACATCCGCACCCGCGCCGCGCGCGGCGACGCCCTGGACGGTCTGGTTCCTGCGGCGGTTGCAGGCTATATTGACAAACACCATCTTTACCGTTCCACCTGATGACCACTGAAGCCGCCGCGAAAAAAGACATCCAGAAACTCCAGAGGGCGATCGTCGACGGGCTGGAGGACGTCAAGGCGCAGGACATCCAGGTTTTCGACACCGAGCATCTGTCGCCGCTCTTCGAGCGCGTGATCGTGGCTTCGGGCACCTCCAACCGGCAGACCAAGGCGCTGGCGTCCAGCGTGCGCGACGCGGTGCGCGAGGCCGGCTTCGGCAAGCCGCGGGTGGAAGGCGAGGTGAACGGCGAATGGATCATCGTCGACTGCGGCGCGGCGGTGGCGCACATCATGCAGCCGGCCATCCGGCGCTACTACCACCTCGAGGAAATCTGGGGCGACAAGCCGGTGCGCACCCGGCTCGGCGCCGCCAGGCCGGCGGCTGCCGCGTCCGAAACTGCCGACGGCGCCGACAAGCCCGCGGCCAAGGCGCCCGCCAAGACACCGTCGCTGCGCCGTTCGAGCGCCGCCAAGACCGCGATCCGCGCCGCCGAGCAGGCCGCGAAGGCCGAGAAGGCCGACGGCAAGCCACCGCGCAAGACCGCGACCCGCAAGACGGCCGCCGGTGCCCCGGCCAAGGCGCCCGCGAAGAAGGCCGCCGCCAAGTCCACCGTGAAGACCGTCGTGGTCAACAAGGCGCCGGCCCGCAAGACCGCGCCGGCGGCCAAGAAGACCGCGCGCAAGACCGCCGCCCCACGCGCGTGAGGCGGGCATGAAGCTGCTGGTGGTCGCGGTCGGGCAACGCATGCCCGACTGGGCACAGACCGCCTGGGACGACTACGCCAAGCGCTTCCCGCCGGAATTGAAGCTCGAACTGCGCGCGGTCAAGACCGAGCCGCGCGGCTCCAAGACGCTCGAGACGCTGTATGCCGCCGAGCGCGAGCGCATCGAGGGCGCCATCGCCAAGGGCATGCGCATCGTGGCGCTCGACGAGCGCGGCACCGCGCTCACCACCAAGGCGCTGGCCGCCCGCCTGCAAGCCTGGCAAGGTGAGGGTGACGACGTCGCGCTGGTTATCGGCGGACCCGACGGCCTTGACCCGACCTTCAAGGCCGCCGCCCACGAACGCATCCGCCTGTCCGACCTGACCCTGCCGCATGCGATGGCGCGGGTGCTGCTGGTCGAGCAGCTCTACCGCGCCTGGTCGGTCAACGCCGGCCATCCCTACCACCGGGAATGACGCCCGACTTCATCTACCTGGCCTCGCAGAGCCCGCGCCGCGCCCAGCTGCTGGGCCAGCTCGGCGTGTGCCATGCCTTGCTGCTGGCGACGCCGGACGAGGACGCCGAATCGCTCGAGGCCGTGCTGCGCGGTGAGTCGCCCACGCGCTACGTGCAGCGGGTGACCGCGCTCAAGCTCGACGCCGCCGTGGCGCGGCGCGAGCGGCTCGGCCTGTCGCCGGCGCCGATCCTGTGCGCCGACACCACCGTGGCGCTGGGCCGCGAGATCCTCGGCAAGCCGGAGGACGCGCAGGACGCCGGGCGCATGCTGGCCTCGCTCTCGGGCCGCACGCACCGGGTGCTGACCGCGGTGGCGCTGCAGGCCGGCGACAGCCGCCATGCCGCGCTGAGCGTCTCGCAGGTGCGCTTCGCGCCGGTCGACGCGGCCCGCATCGCCGCCTACGTCGCCACCGGCGAGCCGCTCGGCAAGGCCGGTGCGTACGCCATCCAGGGCCGCGCCGCCGGCTTTATCGCGCACATCAGCGGCTCGCATTCGGGCATCATGGGCCTCCCCATGTTCGAGACAACCCAGCTGCTGCGCGCGGCCGGCTTCGACCTCTAGAAATGCAAGACATCCTGATCAACTGGTCTCCCCAGGAGACCCGCGTCGCGCTGGTCGAGCACGGCGCCGTCCAGGAACTTCACGTCGAGCGCACGCTGGAGCGCGGCCTCGTCGGCAACGTCTACCTCGGCAAGGTGTCGCGGGTGCTGCCGGGCATGCAGTCGGCCTTCATCGACATCGGCCTGGACCGCACCGCCTTCCTGCACGTGGCCGACATCGTGGCGCCGTTCACGCCCGGCTCGCGGCCGAGCGCTCCGGCGCCGGAGCGCGACCACCGCGGCGGCGGCGCCATGGTGCCGATCGAGAAGCAGGTGTTCGAGGGCCAGTCGCTGCTGGTGCAGGTGATCAAGGACCCGATCGGCACCAAGGGCGCGCGGCTGTCGACCCAGATCAGCATCGCAGGGCGCCTCCTGGTCTTCCTGCCGCAGGACAACCATGTCGGCGTCTCGCAGAAGATCCCGCCCGACCTGCGCGACGCGCTGCGCACGCGCATGCAGGCGTTGATCGAGGCCGCCGCTGCGGCCGAGAGCGGCGGCGTGCTGCCGGTCAACACCGGCGGCTTCATCCTGCGCACCAACGGCGAGGATTCGACCGACGCCGAGCTGGCCGAGGACATCGCCTACCTGCGCAAGACCTGGACCCGCATCCGCGAGCTGTCGACCCGGTTGCCCGCGATGTCGCTGCTGCACCAGGACCTGAGCCTGCTGCAGCGGGTGCTGCGCGACATGACCAGCGAGGCGACGCAGACCATCCGCATCGACTCGCGCGAGCAGTTCGACGCGCTGCTCAAGTTCGGCCTCGAATTCATGCCGCAGGCAGCCGGCAAGCTGCAGCTCTACAAGGGCGAGCGGCCGATCTTCGACCTCTACGCGATCGACGAGGAGATCGCCAAGGCGCTCGGCCGCCGCGTCGACCTCAAGTCCGGCGGCTACCTGGTGGTCGACCAGACCGAGGCGCTGACCACGGTCGACGTCAACACCGGCGGCTTCGTCGGCGCACGCAATTTCGACGACACGATCTTCAAGACCAACCTGGAAGCCGCGCAGGCGATCGCGCGGCAGCTGCGGCTGCGCAACCTCGGCGGCATCGTGATCGTCGACTTCATCGACATGGCGCGCGACGACCACCGCGAGCAGGTGCTGGCCGAGTTCAGGAAGCAGCTGGCGCGCGACCGCGTCAAGACCACCGCCGGCGGCTTCTCGCAGCTCGGCCTGGTCGAGATGACGCGCAAGCGCACCCGCGAATCGCTGGCCCACATGCTGTGCGAGCCCTGCATCGCCTGCAACGGGCAGGGCATCGTCAAGACCGCGCGCAGCGTCGCCTACGACGTGCTGCGCGAGATCCTGCGAGAGGCGCGGCAGTTCACGCCGCGCGAGTTCCGCATCGTCTCCTCGCCGCAGGTTATCGAGCTGTTCCTCGACGAGGAGAGCCAGCATCTGGCGGGCCTGAGCGACTTCATCGGCAAGCCCATCTCGCTGCAGGCCGAGCCCGCGATGGGGCAGGGCCAGTACGACATCGTTCTTCTCTAGCGCTCAGAGCGTGGCGGCCTGGCCCGCCGGCGCGGTGCGCACCGCGGTCGTCTGCAGCCGCGCATAAAGGCCGTCGAGCACCATCAGCTGCTCGTGCGTGCCGTGCTCGGCGATGCGGCCGTGCTCCATCACCACGATGCGGTCGGCATGCTGGATGGTCGACAGGCGATGCGCCACGATCAGCGTGGTGCGCCCGCGCATGAGGCGCTGCAGGGCTTCCTGCACCAGCCGTTCGGATTCGGTGTCGAGCGCCGAGGTCGCCTCGTCCAGCAGCAGGATCGGCGCGTTCTTGTAGAGCGCGCGAGCGATCGCCAGCCGCTGGCGCTGGCCGCCCGACAGCTGGGTCGCGTTATGGCCGAGCACCGTGTCGATGCCCTGCGGCAGGCCTTCGACATGCACCGCGAGATTGGCCGCCGAGACGGCGTCGAGCACCCGGTCGCGGTCGATCGCCGCGCCCAGCGCCACGTTGGCCGCCAGGCTGTCGTTGAGCATCACCACGTCCTGGCTGACCATCGCGAACTGCGAGCGCAGGCTGGCCAGTTCCCATTCGCCGACCTCGTGGCCGTCCAGCAGCACCTGGCCGGCGCTCGGCAGCACGAAGCGCGGCAGCAGGTTCACCAAGGTGGTCTTGCCCGAGCCCGACGGGCCGACGAAGGCGATCACCTCGCCCGGCTCGATCGCGATGCTGACGCCGTCGAGCGCGCGGGCCTCGTCGTCGCCGCGGTAGTTGACCTGCACGTCGCGCAGCTCGATGTGGCCTTCGGCGCGTGCCATGCGAAAGCGCCCCTGGTTCTCGGGCGCCACGTCGTCGATCAACGCCAGCCCGCGCTCCAGTGCCGCCAGGCCGCGCGTGATCGGGTTGGCCATGTCGGCCAGCCGCCGGATCGGCGCCACCAGCATCAGCATGGCGGTGATGTAGGAGACGAAGCCGCCGACGGTCAGGCCCTGCTCGCCGCTCTGCCAGAGCGCGATCATGACCACCAGCGACACGGCGAAGGAGGCGAACAGCTGCGTCAGCGGCGTCATCGCGGCCTGCGCGATGGTCGACTTCACCGCCAGCCGGTTGAGGCTGTGGCTGAGCCGCTCGAAGCGCTCGCCCTGGCTCGTCTCGGCCTGGTGCAGCCGCACCATCTTGTGGGCCAGCACGTTCTCCTCGACGACGTACGCCAGCTCGTCGGTCGCATGCTGGCCGAGCCGCGTGAGGTGGTAGAGCCGCTTCGAAAGCACCTTCATGATCCAGGCCACGCCCGGCACCAGCGCACCGACGATGAGGGTCAGCTTCCAGTTGAGGTAGACGAGATAGAGCAGCAGCGCGATCAGCACGAAGCCGTCGCGCGACAGGCTCAAGAGCGCCTGCACCAGCAGCATCGCGCCGGTCTGCACCTCGTAGACGACGGTGTTCGACAAGGCGCTGGCCGACTGTCGCGAGAAGAGGTTCAGCTCGGCTTCGAGCACGCGCTGGAACAGCATGCGGCGCAGGCCCTGCATGCCTTCGTTGGCGATCCGCGCCAATGCGTATTGGGAAATGAATTGCGCCACGCCGCGCACCAGGAAGATCAGGATGATGGCCACTGGCACGGTCCACAACGCCAATTGGCCACGGGTGAAACCGCGATCCAGCAATGGCTTGAGCAGCGCGGCCATCAGCGGTTCGGTCAGCGCTGCGATGGCGGCGGTGAAGATGCCGAGTGCCCACCAGTTGCGCGAGCCTCCGAACCAGGTCATCAGCCGCGCGAGTCGGCGGGTCAGGGGAGGGCGCGCCTCGTCGGCGGCGGGGAAAGGCTGCATGGCGGCGCATTCTACGAGCCGTGTCGATGTAGGACTGAGCCGGCTGATATACCTTTTGTGACGATGCACGCATCGCAATGTGTACCATTGGGCCTCGTTGCGTCCGAGACAAGAAACTAAATCCTCGGAAACCTCTCCGAACTGCATGAAAAAGCCGTTGCCAGACTTTTCCCCAACCCCTTCTTCATCGTTTTTCGCACGCCGCGCCTTGATTGCGGCCCTTGCTGCCTCCCCCGCGCTTCCGGTGCTGGCCCAGTTTCGGGTCGAGGTCTCCGGCGTGGGCGTGACGCAGTTGCCGATCGCGATTGCGCCGTTCAAGGGAGAAGAAAGTTCTCCTCAAAAGATCTCGGCGATCGTGCAGGCCGACCTCGAACGCAGCGGCCAGTTCCGCGGCGTCGATGCGTCGGGCCAGGCACTCGATGAAACCTCGCGGCCCGACCTCAGCCTCTGGCGCCAGCGCACCGCCGACTCGCTGGTCGCCGGCAGCGTAACCCGTCAGGGCGATGGCCGCTTCAACGTCAACTTCAGGCTCTGGGACGTGGTCAAGGGCTCGGACCTCGGTGGCCAGAGCTACACCGTGCCGCAGGGCGACCTGCGCCTGGCGGCCCACCGCATCGCCGACTACGTCTACGAGAAGCTCACCGGCGAACGCGGCATCTTCTCCACGCGCATCGCCTACGTCACCAAGAACGGCAGCCGCTTCACCCTGTGGGTGGCCGACGCCGACGGCGAGAACGCGCAGGCCGCGCTGGCCAGCCCGGAGCCGATCATCTCGCCGCGCTGGTCGTCCAACGGCACGCAGCTGGCCTACGTGTCCTTCGAATCGCGCAAGCCCGTGGTCTACGTGCACAACGTCGCCAGCGGCCAGCGCCGGCTGGTGGCGAACTTCAAGGGTTCGAACAGCGCGCCGGCCTGGGCGCCGGACGGCAGCACGCTGGCGGTCACCCTGAGCCGCGACGGCGGCTCGCAGCTCTACACCATCTCGTCCAACGGCGGCGAGCCGCGCCGCCTCACCGAGAGCAGCAGCATCGACACCGAGCCGGTGTTCTCGGCGGACGGCGGCACGATCTACTTCACCAGCGATCGCGGCGGCGCGCCGCAGATCTACAAGATGGGATCCACCGGCGGCAACCCGACGCGGGTCACCTTCGACGGAAACTACAACATTTCTCCGTCGATCAGCCCCGATGGCCGGTGGTTGGCCTACATCTCGCGCGTCGGCGGCGGGTTCAAATTGCACGTCATGGAGCTCGCAACCGGCAACGTCCAATCGCTCACCGACACCACGGCGGACGAGCGACCCAGCTTTGCCCCGAACAGCAAGCTGATCGTCTACGCGACCCGCCTGCAGGGCAAGGAAGCGCTGATGACGACCACGCTGGACGGAAAGATCAAGGCCCGCCTGGCGGGCCAGGCGGGCGACATCCGCGAACCGGACTGGGGTCCGTTTCAAAAGCAATGATTAACCTGAGGAGTCCGAAAATGTTGAAACGCACGATTTATTCACTGGCCATCGTGGCCCTCATCGCCGGCTGCTCGTCGGGCACCAAGCTGAACAACGCGCCGGTGGTCGACAGCGGCGCGATGAATGGCTCGGGCTCGGCCAGCGGCGTCGCGCCGGTCACGATCGACCCGAACGCACAGACCGCGCAGGGTCCGGTCGGCGTCGCGCGGATCGTCTATTTCGACTTCGACAGCTACACGGTCAAGCCCGAATTCCAGGCCATCATCGATGGCCATGCCCGCTTCCTGAAGGCCAACCCGCAGCGTCACGTGTCCATCGAAGGCCACACCGACGAGCGCGGCGGCCGCGAATACAACCTGGCCCTGGGCCAGAAGCGTTCGGAGGCGGTGCGCAAGTCGCTGGTCCTGCTCGGCGTGAGCGACTCCCAGATCGAGGCGGTGAGCTTCGGCAAGGAAAAGCCGGTCGCCACCGGCAGCGGCGAAGACGTCTGGGCGCAGAACCGCTTCGCTGAAATCAGCTACCGCTGATCATGCGACCTGTCTTGTGGCGAGGGCCCGTCCTCGCGGCCGCGCTGGCCTGTCTCTCGGTCGGTGCGAACGCCGCGCTGTTCGAGGACGACGAGGCTCGCAAGGCCATCCTCGACCTGCGCCAGCGGGTCGAGACGATGCGCCAGCAGAGCGAACAGCGCGCCAGTGACGAGAGCGCCCAGTTGCGGCGCAGCCTGCTCGACCTGCAGAACCAGATCGAGCAGATGCGCGGCGACATGGCCAAGATGACCGGCCAGAACGAGCAGCTCCAACGCAGCCTGAGCGAGTTGCAGCAGCAGAAGCAGGCGGCCGACGACCAGGCCAAGCAGAACGCGCCCTCGACCGTCTCGGTCGACGGCCGCGAATTCACCGCCGACCCGAAGGAGAAGGCCGACTTCGAGTCGGCGCTCGGCGTCTTCCGGGCCGGCCAGTTCGCGCAGGCGCAGACCGCCTTCGCCGACTTCGTCAAGCGCTACCCCCAGAGCGGCTACAACGCCTCGGCGCTGTTCTGGCTCGGCAACGCGCAATACGCGACCCGCAACTACAACGAGGCGATCGCCAATTTCAGGTCGATGCTCTCTCTGGCGCCCGACCATGCGAAGGCGCCCGAGGCGGTGCTGTCGATCGCCAATTGCCAGATCGAACTCAAGGACACCAAGGCCGCGCGCAAGACGCTCGACGACCTGACCAAGGCCTATCCGCAATCGGAGGCTGCAGCGGCCGGCCGCGAGCGGCTGGCGCGGCTCAAGTAGCCCGGCGGGCCGCCATGTCTTCCATCGTCGCGGTCGAACAGGTGGACCGGGTTGCCGAGCCCGATCCGTCCGACGCTTCCGCCGACCTGGAACGGCGCTTCGGCGGACTCGAGCGGCTCTACGGCGTGGCCGGTGCGGCACGCATCCGCGTTGCCCACGTGCTGGTCGCCGGCATCGGCGGCGTCGGCTCCTGGGCGGTCGAGGCGCTGGCCCGCAGCGGCGTCGGTAGGCTCACCCTGGTCGACCTCGACCACATCGCCGAGTCGAACATCAACCGGCAGATCCACGCGCTCGATTCGACCGTCGGCCAGGCCAAGGTCGAGGCCATGCGCGAGCGCATCGCCCACATCAATCCTTCCTGCCGGGTGCTGACGATCGACGACTTCGTCGAGCCGGACAACTGGCAGGCCCTGCGGGCCGCGGCCGAGGCCGCGAACGGCCCGCTCGATGCGGTCGTCGACGCCTGCGACCAGGTGAAGGCCAAGCTCGCGATGGCCGCCTGGGCCCGCGAGAGCGGCGCCGGCTTCATCACCGTCGGCGCGGCCGGCGGCAAGCGGCTGGCGCACAAGGTCGAGATCGAGGACCTGTCGGTCGTGACGCACGATCCGCTGCTGGCCCAGCTTCGACAGCGGCTGCGCAAGTCGCACGGCGCGCCGCGCGAAGGCCGCAAGATCGGCGTGGCCTGCGTCTTCAGCCGCGAGAGCGTGGCGCCGCCGGACCCGTCCTGCGCGATCGACGGCGACGGCTCGCTCAACTGCCACGGCTACGGCTCGGTGGTGAGCGTGACGGCGACCTTCGGTCAATGCGCAGCCGGTTGGGTGCTGGATCGGATCGCGCGATCCGTCGCGATATAATCGTGGGCTTTGCCGCTCGCGGCGAAGTTTCTAATTGGTTTCTGGTAGGGGACGTTAGCTCAGTTGGTAGAGCAGCGGACTTTTAATCCGTTGGTCACTGGTTCGAATCCAGTACGTCCTACCAAGCATTCGGAAAGCTCGCAGACGCGTTCACGACTTCAACGTGTCACGCGCCGCGCTGCCGGCAGCGACGCCACGATCTGCAGCATGTCGAAGCCGCGCCGCCTCGCAGCCGCCAGGCTGGCCCATCCGCCCGCACCGGCTGCCGCCTCGGTGAACGAATCGCTCAGCAGCATGCGCGCGATGCCGCAGACCGCGCGAATCAGCAAGGTCGGGTCTTCCCAGTTCAACGAATCCCGAAGCAGCATCTCCACCTCGTCGAGCGAGGCGAAGACGATCACTTCGCCGGCCGAGTCGGTGGTGGCACGGCGACGGGCGGGGAAGGGGAGGATGCGGGCGGTCATCGGGTGTCGGCTGTGTCGTCACCGCGAGGATGCCCGCCGCGGCCACGGCGCATGTGCGCCGGCGTTGCGCGCGGCCGTAGGACCGCTACCCAGTTTCTCCCGCCCATGAAAAAGGCCGTCGACGACGGCCTTGCTTGCAACAGTCGCCCGCAAAGGGCAATCAGCTCACTTCGACTTCATCCGATCCATTGAGACGCGCACCCGCGATGGCAGTGACCATGCCGACGGCACCCGCGCGCAGGAGTTCCTGTCGCAGGGCGGATTCCAGCAGCCGGCGAGCGGTTTCCGGCTTGTCATGGTCGTACTCTTCGTCCAACTCACAGTGCAGGTAGTAGTCGATGCGGCCCATGAGCCGCTCGACTGCCGCTGCGAGGTCTGTCTCGTTCATCTTTCCGCTCCTCCGGATCAGTCGTGCGGAAACGACCTTGGTTGGGCTGTCACCTCAGTCTTCTCAAACTGTCATCGATTTGCAGCCACCCAGCCCTCACGACTGGATAAGTCTGTGCATTATCGGCCGAGCGCACAATTGCTATTTTCCCAATGTCGTGGTAGTCCAACAACCCATCAGGGTCAATGCCGGCTGGTGGAAAGCGGCCGGGTCAGCCCAAATCAGCGAAGTCGGAGCCGGTTCCAGGTCGCGCCCAGGCGGCCAGGCCGCCGAATTTTCTCGCCGTGTTCCGCCCACCGGGCCGCCCCCGCATCGACCGAGCCGGGCGCCGGCAACAGGTGACGCACCGACTGCGCGACCCGCACGCAATCCCGGATATGCAATTCGCCCAATGTCCGCATCGCGGCGTAGCTCATGGTCGCGGACACCAGCTGGCCGGCGATCGGCACATATTTGACCGCCTGTTGCGCGGTCAGGCGCACGCCCGCGTGGCGGGCCAGCTTGATCAAAAGCTCGCGGGTGACGAAGCGGCCGACCAGCAGGGCGCCGATGGTGGCGGCGGCCTTGCGGATGCGTTCGCGGTCCTGCGGCGCCATCCGGTCGAGCTGGGTGGCCGAGAGGCCGAATTCGGCGCTGATCTGGGGCACCACGCGCGACAGCAGGGCGGCGTCGGCGGCCCAGTCGATGCCCGGCAGCGGGATGGTGCCGGCGGCGGCCGCCAGCATCGCCTTGCGGCCGAGCAGCCGGCGGCTGCGCCGGATGGCGGCGATCAGCTGGGGGTCGCCCTGGGCGAGGTCGATGGCGGAAGACATTCCGCTTGCATTATCAGGCGGCCAGCGATTCCAGCTGGTCCGAGAGGGAAAGCCAGCGTTCCTCCAGCAGCGCGATCTCGTCGGCCAGCGACTTCAGGCGCTTGCCGGCCTCGGCGATCTCGGCGGCCGGCAGGGGCTGCGCCAGGCGGCCTTCGATCTCGGCCTTCTCGCCGCCGGCGGCCGCCAGCAGCTCGTCGATCCGGGCCAGTTCGCGCTTGAGCGGCTTGGCCTGCTCGCTGCGCTGCTGGCGCTCCTGGGCGTCGTGCTTGCGCTGGTTCTTGCCGCCGCCAGCGCTTCCGCCACTGCCGGCGATGCCCGCTTCGGCAGCGCGGGGCGCGACCGCCGGCTTCGGCTCGGCCTTTACCGCCAACGCCACGGCCGGCGCCGCAACCACCGGTGCGGTCTGGGCCAGCGCCGCGTCCCGGTTGGCGATCTTGGCTTCCTCGCGCAGACGCTTGGCTTCGTCCAGCAGGTAGCGCTGGTAGTCGTCGAGGTCGCCGTCGAAGTCGGCGACGACGCCGCGCCCGACCAGCCAGAATTCGTCGCAGACCGAGCGCAGCAGCGCCCGGTCGTGGCTGACCAGCATCAGGGTGCCTTCGAATTCGTTGAGCGCCACCGCCAGCGCCTCACGGGTGGCCAGGTCCAGGTGGTTGGTCGGTTCGTCGAGCAGCAGCAGGTTGGGGCGCTGCCAGACCATCATCGCCAGCACCAGGCGCGCCTTCTCGCCGCCGCTCATCGTGCCGACCGGCTGCTTGACCATGTCGCCGCTGAAATTGAAGCTGCCGAGGAAGCCGCGCAGGTCCTGCTCGCCGGTGCGCTCCTTGACACTCGCGCCCAGTTCGCGGGCCATGCGGACCATGTGCTCCAGCGGGTTGTCCTGCGGCCGCAGCACGTCCAGTTCCTGCTGGGCGAAGTAGCCGATGTTCAGGCCCTTGCCTTCGGTGACGGTGCCGGCGAGCGCGCCCATCTCGCGCGCGACCGTCTTCACCAGGGTCGACTTGCCCTGGCCGTTGGCGCCCAGGATGCCGATGCGCTGGCCGGCCAGCACCGAGCGGTTGACGCCGCGCAGGATGGTCTTCGGCTCCTCGCCCTCGACCTCGGCCTTGTAGCCGAAGGCCGCGCCGCTGATCGACAGCATCGGGTTCGGGATGTTGCCCGGCTCCTTGAATTCGAAGGTGAAGTCGGCCTCGGCCAGCAGCGGCGCGACCTTCTCCATGCGTTCCAGCGCCTTGACCCGGCTTTGCGCCTGCTTGGCCTTGCTGGCCTTGGCCTTGAAGCGGTCGATGAACTTCTGCAGGTGGGCGATCTTGTCCTGCTGCTTGGCGAAGGCGACCTGCTGCTGCGACATCTGGAGCGCCCGCATGTCCTCGAACTTGCTGTAGTTGCCGCCGTAGCGCGTGAGTTGGGCGTTGGCGATGTGCAGCGTGACGTCGGTCACCGCGTCGAGGAATTCGCGGTCGTGGCTGATCACGATCATGGTGCCGGCGTATTTCTGCAGCCAGGCTTCGAGCCAGACGAGCGCGTCCAGGTCCAGGTGGTTGGTGGGTTCGTCGAGCAGCAGGAGGTCGCTCGGGCACATCAGGGCGCGGGCCAACTGCAGCCGCATGCGCCAGCCGCCGGAGAAGCTGTTGACCGGCTGGTCCAGCTCGTGAGACTTGAAGCCCAGGCCGAGGATCAGCGCCTGCGCCCGCGGCACCGCGTCGTGCTCGCCGGCGTCGGCCAGGTCGGTGTAGGCGTGGGCGAGCGCCATGCCCATGTCGTGGTCGTCCGGGTCGGCCTCGTGGCCGGCCTCGGCGGCGGCGAGCTGCTCGCGCAGTTCGACCAGGCGGGTATCGCCGCCGACCACGAATTCTGTGGCGCCCTGCTCGGTCTCAGGCATGTCCTGCGCGACCTGCGCCATGCGCCACTGCTTCGGCACCGAGAAGTCGCCGCCGTCCTCGTGCAGCGTGCCGTTGAAGAGTGCGAACAGGGTCGACTTGCCGGCGCCGTTGCGCCCGACCAGCCCGACCTTCTCGCCGGGGTTGATGGTGACGCTGGCGCCGTCGAGCAGCACTTTGGCGCTGCGACGCAGGATGACGTTCTTGAGAGTGATCATTTCTTTGCCCGCCGTGCGGCGGGCAGCTTCAGGTGAGGGATTCGCGCGTGACCAGCAGGACCTGGTCGTCGCCCGCGCTGGTCGCCAGCCAGACGGCTTCGAGCTGCGGAAATGCAGCTTCGAAATGGGGGCGCTCGTTGCCGATTTCAAGCACCAGCACCGCCGATTCGGTCATGTGCGCGGGGGCTTCGGCCAAGAGGCGGCGGATGAAATCCATGCCGTCGGCACCGCCGGCCAGCGCCAGCGCGGGCTCGGCGCAATATTCGGCCGGCAGCGCCTGCATGCTGCGCGCGTTGACGTACGGCGGGTTGCAAAGGATGAGGTCGTAGGGCCCGGGCACTTGCGCCAGGCCGTCGGATTCGACCAGCCGGATGCGCGCATCGAGCTGGTGGCGGGTGACGTTGATGGCCGCGACCTCGAGGGCTTCCCGCGACAGGTCGGCCGCGTCGATCTCGATCTCGGGGTAGGTGAGTGCCGCCAGCACCGCCAGGCTGCCGTTGCCGGTGCACAGGTCGAGCACCCGGCGCGTGTCGGCGTCGAGCCAGGGGTCGATGCTGCCGTCGGCCAGCAATTCGGCAATGAAGCTGCGCGGCACGATGGCGCGCTCGTCGACATAGAAGGGCACGCCTTGCAGCCAGGCCTCGCGCGTCAGGTAGGCGGCCGGCTTGCGGCTGGCGATGCGCTCGGCGAGGAGCGCTTCGATGCGGGCCGCGTCGGCCGGCGACACCGGCCGTCCGGCAACCTCGTCGAGCTCGTCCAGCGGCAGGCCGAGTCGCCACAGCACCAGCCAGACCGCTTCGTCGAAGGCGTTGTCGGTGCCGTGGCCGAAGGCGACGCCGGCCGCGTCGAGCCGGGCGGCGCCGGACTCGATCAGTTCGCGGACGGTGCTCATCGCGGCACCGGTCGGGTTTCGAGCGCCTCGAGCCGCTCGATGGTGCGGCGGTAGATGTTCTTCAGCGGATCGATCTCGGCCACCGCGATGTGCTCGTCGATCTTGTGGATGCTGGCGTTGACCGGGCCGAGCTCGATCACCTGCTTGCAGATCTTGGCGATGAAGCGCGCGTCGCTGGTGCCGCCGCTGGTCGACAGCTCGGTGGCGATGCCGGTCTCGTCGCGGATCGCCTCTTGCACCGCCTCGACCAGCTGGCCCGGATGCGTGAGGAAGGGCAGGCCGCCGACCGTCCAGGCCAGCGTGTAGTCGAGGCCGTGCGCATCGAGCACGCCGTGCACCCGCTGCTGCAGCGATTCGGGCGTCGATTCGGTCGAGAAGCGGAAGTTGAAGTCGACCACCGCCGAGCCCGGAATGACGTTGCCGGCGCCGGTGCCCGAATGAAAGTTGCTGACCTGCCAGCTGGTCGGCTGGAAGTGGTCGTTGCCGCCGTCCCAGCCGGCGGCGGCGTTGATGCCTACCAACTCGGCCAGCGCCGGCGCCAGCGCGTGCACCGGGTTCTTCGCCAGGTGCGGATAGGCGATGTGGCCCTGCACGCCCTTGACCGTGAGCTTGCCGCTCATGGTTCCGCGGCGGCCGTTCTTGATCATGTCGCCGCAGCGCTCCACCGAGGTCGGCTCGCCGACGATGCAGTAGTCGACCGGCTCGGCGCGCGCCGCCAGCGCGTTGCAGACCACCACCGTGCCGTCGACGCCGGGGCCTTCCTCGTCGCTGGTGACGAGCAGCGCGAGCGTCAGGCGCGGTGCCGGCTTGGCGGCCAGGAATTCCTCGATCGCGACGACGAAGGCCGCGATCGATGTCTTCATGTCGCAGGCACCGCGGCCATAGAGGCGGCCGTCGCGGTGCGTCGGCGTGAAGGGCGGCGAGGTCCACTGCTCGAGCGGCCCGGTCGGCACCACGTCGGTGTGGCCGGCGAAGGCGAGGGTGCGGCTTTGCGGACCCGCGCCCGGCCGCACCGCCCACAGGTTGGTGACCCGGAAGTCGGCCGGGCCGCTCTCGATCGTCTCGAGCCTGAAGCCGAGCCGCCCCAGCCGCTCGCCGAGGATCTGCTGGCAGCCCGCGTCGTCCGGCGTGACCGACGGGCGGGAGATCAGTTGTTCGGCAAGCTGCAGCGTTCGGGACATCGGGGAAAAAAGGTCAGTGACGCACGTCGAGCGTGATGTCGGTGAAGGTGGGTTCCTCGGCCTGGTCGAGCAGGGCGCGGTCCTGCTTGGTCGGCGGCGGCGCGCTGCGGTTCTGCAGGCGCCACATGAGGTTGGTCGGCGAGTCGGCCTGGGCCAGGCCTTCCTCGCGGCTGACCAGGTCTTCGGTGATCAGGCGCGCGATGTCTTCCTCGAAGGTCTGCGAGCCTTCGGCCATCGACTGCTCCATGGCTTCCTTGACCGCCGAGAAGTCGCCCTTGCCGATCAGTTCGGCCACCAGCGCGGTGTTCAGCAGCACCTCGAGCGCCGGCACGCGCGCGCCGTTGGGCGTGCGCAGCAGGCGCTGGGCCACGATCGCGCGCAGCGCACCGCCGAGGTCGCCCAGCAGCGTGGCGCGCACCTCGACCGGATAGAAGCTCAGGATGCGGTTGAGCGCGCGGTAGCTGTTGTTGGCGTGCAGCGTGGCCACGCAGAGGTGGCCCGACTGCGCATAGGCGATCGCAGCGGTCATGGTCTCGCGGTCGCGGATCTCGCCGATCTGGATCACGTCGGGCGCCTGGCGCAGCGCGTTCTTGAGCGCGATCTGCAGCGACTGGGTGTCGCTGCCGACGTCGCGCTGGTTGACCATCGACTTCTTGTTGGTGAAGGTGAACTCGATCGGCTCCTCGACCGTGAGGATGTGGCCGGTGGCGTTCTCGTTGCGGTAGTCGAGCATCGAGGCCAGCGTGGTGCTCTTGCCGGCGCCGGTGGAGCCGACCATGAGGATGAGGCCGCGCTTCTCCATCACCAGCGTCTTCAGGATCTCGGGCAGGTTCAGTTCCTCGAAGGACGGAATGACCGAGGCGATGTGCCGCACCACCACCGCGTAGGTGCCGCGCTGGCGCATCGCGCTGATGCGGAAGTTGCCCGCGCCCGGCAGCGCGATCGCCATGTTGAGCTCGCCGGTGCGCTGCAGTTCGGCGATGCGGCTTTCGTGCACCACTTCGGCGAGGAGGTTGAAGGGCGAATCCGGCGGCAGCACCTGGCCGTTGATCGGCATGCAGTTGCCGTTGATGCGGATCAGGGCCGGGCAGTTGGCCGACAGGTAGATATCGGAAGCCTTGCGCTCGGCCATCAGTCGAAGAATTCGCTCCATCGTGTTCACAGGCTCTTCTCCTCAGCGTCGTGGTTGTGAAAGGCTTCCGGGCCATCCCTGGCGGACGGCGCGTGGTCGTCAGTCGCGCAGCAGCTCGTTCAGGGAAGTGGTCGAGCGCGTCTTGGCGTCGACCTTCTTCATGATGATCGCGGCGTAGGTGTTGTACTTGCCGCCCGGCTTGGGCAGCGTGCCGGCCACCACCACCGAGCCGGCGGGCACGCGGCCGTAGCTGACGGTGTCGGTGGCGCGGTCGTAGATGGGCGTGCTCTGGCCGATGAAGACGCCCATCGACAGCACCGAGTTCTCTTCGACCACCACGCCTTCGACCACCTCGGAGCGGGCACCGATGAAGCAGTTGTCCTCGATGATGGTCGGGCCGGCCTGCAGCGGCTCGAGCACGCCGCCGATGCCGACGCCGCCCGAGAGGTGCACGTTGGCACCGATCTGGGCGCAGGAGCCGACGGTGGCCCAGGTGTCGACCATGGTGCCTTCGCCGACGTAGGCGCCGATGTTCACGTACGACGGCATCAGGATCGCGCCCTTGGCGATGAAACTGCCGCGCCGCGCCACCGCCGGCGGCACGATGCGCACGCCGGCTTCCTTCAGCTCGTGGGCCGACAGGTGCGAGAACTTGGTCGGCACCTTGTCGTAGAAGCCGAGCGAGCCGGCCTGCATCTGCTCGTTGTCCTTCAGGCGGAAGGACAGCAGCACCGCCTTCTTGATCCACTGGTGCACCGTCCACTGGCCGACGGCCTCGCGGGTGGCGACGCGCAGGCTGCCGTTGTTGAGTTCGACGATCACGTGCTCGACCGCGTCGCGGACCTCTTGCGGCGCGTCGGCGGCGGAGAGGTTGGCGCGGTCTTCCCACGCGGCTTCGATGGTCTGCTGGAGTTGCTGGGTCATGTGGAGAGTCTCTGGTCCTGGATGAATCTGACGATGCGTTGCGCGGCTTCGGTGCATTCGGCGGTGTCGGCCACGAGCGCCATGCGGATGCGGCCGCGGCCCGGATTGACGCCGTTGACCTCGCGGGCGAGGTAGCTGCCGGGCAGAACCGTCACATTGTATTGAGCGTAGAGCGCGCGAGCGAAGGCCGCGTCGTCGCCCTGCCAGGCGGCGGGCACGCCGGCCCACAGGTAGAAGGCGGCGTCGGGCAGCCGCACGTCGAGCACCGCCTCGAGCAGCGGCGTGACCGCGGCGAACTTGGTGCGGTACATGGCGCGGTTGTCGACGACATGGGTCTCGTCGTTCCAGGCGGCGATGCTGGCGGCCGCCACCGAGCCGCTCATCGCGCTGCCGTGGTAGGTGCGGTAGAGCAGGAAGGCCTTGATGATCGCGGCGTCGCCGGCCACGAAGCCGCTGCGCAGGCCCGGCACGTTGCTGCGCTTGGACAGCGAGGTGAGCGCGATCAGGTTGCGGAAGTCGTGGCGGCCGAGCGCCGAGGCCGCCTCGAGCCCGGCCAGCGGCGGCTCGTCGCGGAAGTAGATCTCGCTGTAGCACTCGTCGGAGGCGATCACGAAGCCGTGGCGGTCCGACAGCTCGAAGAGCTTCTTCCACTCGGGCAGCGGCATCACCGCGCCGGTCGGGTTGCCGGGCGAGCAGACGAAGACCAACTGCGCGCGGGCCCAGACCTCGGCCGGCACGCTGTCCCAGTCGACCGCGAAGTTGCGCTCGGGCACGCTCGGCACGTACCACGGCTCGGCGCCCGTGAGCAGGGCCGCGCCTTCGTAGATTTGATAGAACGGATTCGGCGACAGCACCGCCGGCGTGGGCACGCGGCTCGCGTCCACGACCGTCTGGCAGAGCGCGAACAGCGCCTCGCGCGATCCGTTGATCGGCAGCACCTGGGTCGCGGGGTCGAGCGCCAGGCCGTAGCGGCGCTGCAGCCAGCCGGTGAAGGATTCGCGCAGGGCCGGCGTGCCGGCGGTCGCCGGATAGGCGGCCAGCGCGCCGAGGCTGGAGGTCAATGCGTCCTTGATGAACGCGGGCGTGGCGTGCTTGGGTTCGCCTATGCCCAGGCTGATCGGTGCGAATTCCGGATTCGGCCGGACGTCGGCGAACAGTTGGCGCAGCCGCTCGAAGGGGTAGGGCTGCAGTTTGGCGAGCAGGGGATTCATGGGCTGGATTATCCGGCGGCCCGCGCTACAGCTTCTTGACCAGCACCTGGCTCTTGCGGTCCCAGTTGTACTTGCGCTTGCGGGCCTCGGGCAGCCAGTCGGGGTTGACCTGCTGGAAACCGCGCTTCAGGAACCAGTGCATCGTGCGGGTGGTGAGCACGAAGATGCTTTCAAGGCCCGAGGCCTTGGCGCGGTGCTCGACGCGTCGCAGGATGCTTTCGCCGTCGCCCTGGCCCTGCGACTGCGGCGAGACGGTGAGCGCCGCCATCTCGGCGGTGCGTGCTTCCGGATAGGGGTAGAGCGCGGCGCAGCCGAAGATCACGCCGTCGTGCTCGATCACGGTGTATTGGGCGACGTCGCGCTCGATCTCGGTGCGGCTGCGCTTGACCAGCGTGCCGTCGCGCTCGAAGGGCTCGATCAGCTGCAGGATGCCGCCGATGTCGTCGACCGTCGCCTCGCGCAGGGACTCGAGCTTCTCGTCGATGATCATGGTGCCGATGCCGTCGTGCACGTAGACCTCCAGCAGCAGCGAGCCATCGACCGCGAAGGGCAGGATGTGGTTGCGCTCGATGCCGGCCTCGCAGGCCTTGACGCAGTGCTGCAGGTAGAAGGCGGTGTCGGTCGGCCGCTGCGCCGGCGGCAGCGAGGCCAGGAGCTTGCGGGCTTCGTCCAGCGGCAGCTCGGTGTCGATCGGGTTGTCTTCGCTGACCGGCAGCTGGGTGTCCTGCGCGATGCCCGGCACCTCGGTCAGGAAGATCAGCTTGTCGGCCTGGATCGAGATGGCGACGCTGGTGGCGACCTCTTCCATCGTCAGGTTGAAGGCCTCGCCGGTGGGCGAGAAGCCGAAGGGCGACATCAGCACCATCGCGCCGAAGTCGAGCGCGCGCCGGATGCCGGCGCTGTCGACCTTGCGCACCAGGCCCGAATGCTGGAAGTCGACGCCGTCGACCACGCCGACCGGCCGGGCGGTGATGAAGTTGCCCGAGATGACGCGGATGGTCGAGCCGGCCATCGGCGTGTTGGGCAGGCCCTGGCTGAAGGCGGCCTCGATCTCGTAGCGCAGCTGGCCGGCAGCTTCCTGGGCGCAGTCGAGCGCGACCTCGTCGGTGATGCGGATGCCGTGCGAATACTTGGCCTGGTGCCCCTTGGCCTGCAGCTGCTCGTTGACCTGCGGGCGGAAGCCGTGCACCAGCACCACCTTGACGCCCATGCTCTGGATCAGCGCCAGGTCCTGCGCGATGTTCGGCAGCTTGCCGGCGGCGATGGCTTCGCCGGCCATCGCGACCACGAAGGTCTTGCCGCGATGCATGTGGATATAGGGCGCCACCGAACGGAACCAGGGCACGAAGGTGAAATTGAAGACAGCGGACATTGGCGGGGTGGGTCGGGGCGGAATTGCCGGGCGCAAGATAATCGAGGATTTTCCCTGAACTGCCCCTTGTCTTCGCCACCTCTTCGAATCGAATTCCCGGAAAGCCTGCCGGTGTCGGCCCGGCGCGACGAAATCAGCGCCGCCATCCAGGCCCACCAGGTCGTGATCGTCTGCGGCGAGACCGGCTCGGGCAAGACCACGCAGCTGCCCAAGATCGTGCTGGCGCTGGGCCGCGGCAAGCTCAACGCGCCGCCCGGCAAGGGCCGGCTGATCGGCCACACGCAGCCGCGGCGCATCGCCGCCACCTCGGTGGCCAAGCGCATCGCGGAGGAACTGAAGACCCCGCTGGGCGAAGTGGTCGGCTTCAAGGTGCGCTTCCAGGACCGGCTGTCGCGCGACGCCTCGGTCAAGCTGATGACCGACGGCATCCTGCTGGCCGAGACCCAGACCGATCCGCTCCTGAAGGCCTACGACACGATCATCATCGACGAGGCCCACGAGCGTTCGCTCAACATCGACTTCCTGCTGGGCTACCTGCGCGAGATCCTGCCGCGCCGGCCCGACCTGAAGGTGATCGTGACCTCGGCGACCATCGACGCGGACCGCTTCGCGCAGCATTTCGCTTCGGCCAAGGGGCCGGCGCCGACCATCATGGTTTCCGGCCGGACCTATCCGGTCGAGCAGCGCTACCGCCCCTTCGAGGAATCGCGCGACCACGACCTGAACGACGCGATCGCCGACGGCGTCGACGAACTCTGGCGCGATCCGCACCATGCGGGCGACATCCTGGTCTTCCTGCCCGGCGAACGCGAGATCCGCGAGGCTGCCGACCACCTGCGCCGGCACCTCACGCATCAGCCGCTGATGCGCAACGCCGAGGTGCTGCCGCTGTTCGCGCGGCTGTCGGCGGCCGAGCAGGAGCGCATCTTCGACGGCCACACCGGCCGCCGCATCGTGCTTGCCACCAACGTGGCCGAGACCTCGTTGACCGTGCCCGGCATCCGCTACGTGATCGATGCCGGCACCGCCCGCGTGAAGCGCTATTCCTTCCGCAGCAAGGTCGAGCAGCTGCTGGTCGAGCCGATCAGCCAGGCCGCGGCCAACCAGCGCGCCGGCCGCTGCGGCCGGGTGGCCGACGGCATCTGCATCCGGCTCTACGACGAAAAGGACTTCGACAGCCGGCCGCGCTTCACCGACCCCGAGATCCTGCGTTCGTCGCTGGCCGCCGTTATCCTGCGCATGAAGTCGCTGCACCTGGGCGACGTCGAGCGCTTCCCCTTCCTGGAGGCGCCGCAGCGGCGCGCGATCGCCGACGGCTACCAACTGCTGAACGAACTCGGCGCGGTCGACGACGCCAACGAGCTGACGCCGATGGGCGCCGAGCTGGCGCGACTGCCGCTCGACCCGCGGGTGGCACGGATGATCATCGAGGCGCGCGGCCGTGGCGCGCTCGAAGAGGTGCTGGTGATCGCCAGCGCGCTGTCGGTGCAGGACGTGCGCGACCGGCCGATGGAGATGCAGCAGCAGGCCGACCAGGCCCATTCGAAGTTCGATGACGAGAAGAGCGAATTCAGCGGCTACCTGCGGCTTTGGAAGTGGCTGCAGGAAGCGCGCGGCGGCCACGGGGACACCCACAAGCTCAGCAACCGGCAGCACGAGCAGCTGCTGCGCCAGAACTTCATCAACATCCGCCGGGTGCGCGAATGGCGCGACATCCATTCGCAGTTGCTCTCGGTGGTGGCCGAGCACAAGTGGCGCCTGAACGCCGAGCCGGCCGGCTACGAGCCGCTGCACCTGTCGATGCTGTCGGGCCTGCTCGGCAACATCGGCTGGAAGATGGAGGACGACGAGGCCTACCTCGGCGCCCGCGGCATCAAGTTCTACAAGCACCCGGGCGCGCATCTGAAGAAGAAGCCCGGTCGCTGGATCGTCTGCGCCGAGCTGGTGGAGACCACGCGCCTGTTCGGCCGCGGCATCGCCAACATCGAGCCGCAGTGGCTCGAGCAGGTCGCCGGCCACCTGCTCAAGAAGCAGCTGCTCGATCCGCACTGGGAGAAGAAGGGCGCGCAGGTCGCGGCCCTGGAGCGCGCGACCTTGTACGGGCTGGTGGTGTACAGCGGCCGGCGGGTCGACTTCGGCCGGGTCGATCCGGTGGCGGCGCGCGAGATCTTCATCCGCGAGGCGCTGGTCGGCGGCCAGTGGGAAAGCAAGCTGCCCTTCCTGGCGGCCAACCGCAAGCTGGTGCGCGAGGTGGAAGGCCTGGAGCACAAGGCGCGGCGCCAGGACGTGCTGGTCGACGAGGAGCTGATCTACGCCTTCTACGACGCCCAGCTGCCGCCCGAGATCGCCAGCGGCGCCAGCTTCGAGCATTGGTACCGCGAGCGCGCCAAGGGCGAGCCTCGGCTCCTGTTCCTGACCCGCGACGAGCTGATGCGGCACCAGGCGGCCGGCATCACGACCCAGTCCTTCCCGCCGACGGTGCGCCTCGGCGGCGTCGACTGCGCCGCCACCTACCTGCACGAGCCGGGCGATGCGAAGGACGGCCTGACCGTCACGGTGCCGCTCTTCGTCTTGAACCAGGTGAGCGACGAGCGCTGCGAATGGCTGGTCACCGGCATGCTCAAGGACAAGCTGCAGGCGCTGCTCAAGAGCCTGCCGCAGCGCCCGCGCTCGCGGTTGGTGCCGCTGCCGGAGACGGCGTCGCGCTATGCCGAGCTGATGTCGGCACCCGAGGTCTTCGGCCACGGATCGCTCACCGATGCGCTGTTGAAGCGCGTGCGCGACCAGACCAGCCTGGACGTCAAGCGCACCGACTTCAAGCTCGACATGCTGGCGCCGCATCTCTTCATGAACCTGCGGGTGGTCGACGAGCATGGCCGCCAGCTCGGCATGGGGCGCAGCCTCGGCGCGCTGAAGGCCGAGTGGGGCACGCAGGCACGCGGCGCCTTCCAGGCGCTGGCGGCGCTGGAGGTCCGATCGGCACCGGCGGCGGAAGCCGTGCCGCAAGCCCCGGCGCCGGCGGCCGGCCGCGCGCGCAACGACGCCGCGCCGCCGGCTTCCCTGCCGGCCGGCCAGCGCTACACCGCCTGGACCTTCGGCGAACTGCCTGAGCTGATGGAAGTGCGGCGCGGCCCGCAGTCGCTGGTCGGCTTTCCGGCGCTGATCGACGGCGGCGACGCGGTGACGATCGAGGTCTTCGACGAACCCGCGGTGGCGGCGGCCAAGCACCGCGCGGGCCTGCGCCGCCTCTTCGCGCTGCAGCTGAAGGACGCGCTCAAGTACCTGGAGAAGAACATCCCCGAGCTGCAGAAGATGGCGGTCGCCTACATGCCGCTCGGCACCGCCGAGGAGCTGCGCGCCCAGATCGTCGAGGTGGCGATCGACCGCGCCTTCCTGCAGGAGCCGCTGCCGGCCGACGAGGCGTCGTTCAAGCGCCGGCTGGACGAAGGGCGCGGCCGCCTGACCCTGATCGCCAACGAGGTCGCGCGGCTCGCGGGCACGATCCTCGTCGACTACGCGCAGGCGGTGCGCAAGATCAAGGACACCAAGTCGCAGCCCGACGCCACCGCCGATGCCCAGCAGCAGCTGCAGCGGCTGGTCGGCAAGCGCTTCATCGCCGACACGCCGTGGCTGCGGCTGCAGCACCTCTCGCGCTACCTCAAGGCGATCACCCTGCGGCTGGACAAGCTGCGTGCCGACCCGGCCCGCGACACCCAGCGGCTGGGCGAGCTGCGGCCGCAGGAGCAGCGCTACTGGCGCCTCCTGGCCGAGCGCAAGGGCGTGGTCGACGAGCGGATGAGCGAATTCCGCTGGCTGCTCGAAGAGCTGCGGGTGAGCTTCTTCGCGCAGGAGCTGCGCACGCCGCAACCGGTCAGCGTCAAGCGGCTGGACAAGCTCTGGGCGCAGCTGGAGCACTGAACATCGAGCGTCGAGCGCGCAGCAAAAGGCCCGCCGAAGCGGGCCTTTCGTCCTTGCCGAGTCAGCTGCGAGTCAGGCTATATGCGACCCATCAGCAGCAGCACGATGACCACGACCAGCACCAGTCCCAGGCCACCGCTCGGACCGTAGCCCCAGCTGCGGCTGTAGCCCCAGCTCGGCAGCGCGCCGACCAGCAGCAGGATCACGATGATCAGCACAACCAATGAGATGGACATGGAACTTCTCCTAGGGCGAATGTTTTGAAGTCCATATCCTGGGTGTCGGCGCGGCGCCGCTGCGCGGGAAGCGGCCCCCTTCGCCGGTCAGGTCTCGCCTACGGCCGCTGTCAGAGCCGCGCCAGTCGCTCCAGGGCCTGCTGCAGCGTCTCGTCCTTCTTGGCGAAGCAGAAGCGAACCACCCGCTGGTCGAAGGCGTCGCCGTAGAAGGCCGACAGCGGGATCGCCGCGACGCCGATCTCGCGGGTGAGCCACAGGCAGAACTCCGATTCGTCGAGGTCGCTCACCGCGCTGATGTCGACGCACTGGAAGTAGCTGCCGGCGCTCGGCAGCAGCTTGAAGCGGGTCTTCGCGAGGCCCGCGGCGAACAGGTCGCGCTTCCTCTGATAGAAGGCCGGCAGGTCGAGGTAGGGCGCCGGGTCGGCCATGTAGCGGGCCAGCGCGTGCTGCATCGGCGTGTTGACCGTGAACACGTTGAACTGGTGCACCTTGCGGAACTCCGCGCTCAGGCTGGCCGGCGCGGCCACGTAGCCGACCTTCCAGCCGGTCACGTGGTAGGTCTTGCCGAAGCTGCTGACGATGAAGCTGCGCGCCGCCAGGCCCGGGAAGCGGGCCGCGCTCTCGTGGCGCGCGCCGTCGAAGACCATGTGCTCGTAGACCTCGTCGCTGATCACCAGCACGTCGGTCGGTGCCAGCAGCTCTTCGAGGCGGCGCATCTCGGCCTCGGTCCAGACGGTGGCGCTCGGGTTGTGCGGCGAGTTGACCAGGATCGCGCGGGTGCGCGGCGTCAGCGCGGCGGCGATCTTGTCGAAGTCGGGGCGGAAGCTGCCGGGCGTCAGCGGCACGCGCACCACGCGGCCGCCGGCCAGCTCGATGTTCGGCACGTAGCTGTCGTAGCAGGGCTCCAGCACGATCACATCGTCGCCGGCGCGCACCACGGCCAGGATGGCGGTGATGATCGCCTGCGTCGCGCCGGCTGTGACCGTGATCTCGGTCGCCGGGTCGTGGCGATGGCCGTAGAGCGCCTCGATCTTGCCGGCGATGGCCTCGCGCAGCGCCGGGATGCCGGGCATCGGCGGGTACTGGTTGTGGCCGGCCGCCATCGCGTCGGTCACGGCCTGCAAGAGCTTCGGGTCGCAACCGAAGTCCGGGAAGCCCTGACCCAGGTTGACCGCGTTCTTCTCGGCGGCGAGCGCCGACATCACGG
This sequence comes from Xenophilus sp. L33, assembly GCF_009765735.1. GTDB lineage: Bacteria > Pseudomonadota > Gammaproteobacteria > Burkholderiales > Burkholderiaceae_C > Variovorax. Next base: position 81,132 of record NZ_LMUW01000026.1, on the reverse strand, counting down.
TGAAGATGGTGGTGCCGACCGCCGGCAGCTTGGTCTCGAGGTCGGGCGTGCGGATGGCCGTGTTGCTCACAGTTCGTAGTCCTGTTGATGACCGCTCAATGCCTTGGCGATCAGGTTGCGGTCGAGCCGGTCGGAGAGCAGCTCGGCGAATTTGAAGACGAAGTTGCGCAGGTAGGCGCTGCGCTTGAAGGCGACCCGCGCGATGTTCACGCCGAAGATCTGGCCCATCGGCCGCACCACCAGGTCGTTGTTGGTGTCGTCGCGCACCGCCATCTCGGCCACGATGCCGACGCCTAGGCCGAGCCGCACGTAGGTCTTGATGACGTCGGAATCGATCGCCTCCAGCGCGATGCGCGGCGTCAGCTTCTTCTGCGCGAAGGCATGGTCGATGCGCGTGCGGCCGGTGAAGGACGGGTGGTAGGTGATGATCGGCTCGGCCGCCAGGTCTTCCAGCGAGATGCGTTCCTTGGCCGCCAGCGGATGGCCTTGGGGCAGCACCAGCACGTGCTGCCATTCGTAGCAGGGCAGGGTCACCAGGTCGGGATAGTCGGCCAGCGATTCAGTGGCGATGCCGATCTCGGCGACCTCGTCCATCACCATCCGCGCCACCTGGTCGGGCGAGCCCTGATGCAGGCTGACGTTGACCTTCGGATAGGCCTCGCGCAGTTTCGCCACCGGTACCGGCAGCACGTAGCGGGCCTGCGTGTGGGTGGTGGCGATCGACAGGGTGCCGCTGTCCTGGGCGCTGAACTGTTCGCCGATGCGCTTGAGGTTGCCGACCTCGCGCATGATCAGTTCGATGCTGGCCAGCACGTGCTGGCCGGGTTCGGTCACGCGCTTCAGGCGCTTGCCGTGGCGCGCGAAGATCTCGACGCCGAGTTCCTCTTCGAGTTCGATGATGGCCTTGGAGACGCCGGGCTGCGAGGTGTGCAGCGCCTTGGCGGCCTCGGTCAGGTTCAGGTTGCGTCGCACCGCTTCCTGGACGAACTTGAATTGATGAAGATTCATAACGGATTCCGTATCATTTTTGCATTCATTATGCCTACGGAATCTATCGATATCGCCGGAATTACATTTCGAGTGCCTTGCGGGCCAGCAATTCGATCACGTCCGGATCTTCGCCGACCGCCTCGCGCAGCGTGACCTGGATGCCGGGATGCCGCCCGCGCAGATCGTCCACCAGGCGCGGCAGATCTTCGCGCAGATGCTTGCCCACGCCGAGGAAGAGCGGTACCACCCGTACCGCCGCCACGCCCGCCGCGACCAGTCGCTCGACCGCCGTGACCAGGTCGGGCTCGACCATGTCGAGGTAGGCGCATTCGACCTTCGCCGCCGGATCGAGCGCCGCCGCCCGCGCCGCGACCGCCTCCACCGGCGCCCGCCAGCGCGCGTCGCGCGAACCGTGCGCGAAGACCACGATGCCCAGCGTCGCGGCCATCGCTACCTTCGCAGGACCAGCCAGGTGAAGGCCGCCAGCGACATCAGCGAATAGATGATCCCCGGCGCCGCGGCGGTGATCCACGGCACCCAGTTGTTGAGGTTGCCGAGGTAGCCGAACACGTTGTTCAGCAGGAAGAAGCTGATGCCGATCATCACGCCGATGAACACGAAGGTGGCGATGCCCGACTGCCGGAAGTGCAGGTAGGCGAAGGGCAGCGCCAGCACGATCATCACGATGCACGAGAGCGGGTAGAAGACCTTGCGCCAGAACTCGATCTCGTAGCGCTGCGCCGCCTGGCCGTTGGCATCCAGGTGGCGGATGTAGTCGAACAGGTCGAGCGTGCGCATGCGGTCGGGCCGGAGCAGCGCGACCGACACCATTTCGGTGCTCAGCGTGGTCGGCCATTGCAGGGTCGGCTGGGTCGTGGTGACGATCCGCGGATTGGCCGGGTCGCGCATGTCGTAGGCCTCGCGCTGGGCGCCGAGCAGGGTCCAGTGGCCGCGGTCGACCGTGGCCACCGGCGCGCTCACCTGCGCCGCCAGGAAGCCCTGCGCATCGAACTCGAAGATGCGCGGCTGCTTCAGGGTGCCGTCGCGCCCCAGCGAGGTGACGTTCACCGCGTACGAGATGTCGCCTTGCCGTTCCTTCAGCCAGGCGCCGGTGTTGCCGATCAGCCCGACCGCGCCCTGGTAGCGCACCTTGAGCAGCTGCGCCGCCCGGTCGGTCACCGGCGCCAGGTAGTCGCCGACCGCGAAGGTCAGCACCACGAAGCCGACCGCCAGCAGCAGCAGGGTCTGCAGCGCCCGCCAGGGCCCGAGGCCGCTGGTGCGCAGGATGGTGAATTCGGAGCTCTGCGCCAGCCGCGACATCACGAAGATGGTGCCGATCAGCACCGCGATCGGCAGCAGCTCGTAGAGGTGGCTCGGGATCAGCAGCGCCACGTACAGCAGCGCCTGGGGTGCGCCGTAGCCGTTGGAATCGGGCTTGTTGATGGCCTGCAGTTCATCGACGAAGTCGAAGAAGAAGAACAGGCACAGGAAGCCGAGGGTGACGAAGGCGACCGACTTCAGCACCTCCGAATAGATCAGTCGACGGATGGTTTTCAAGGATTCGCTGCCGGTTCGATGCGCTCGCGGTGGCGGCCGCGCAGGCGCGGGCGGCTCCAGTTGTAGTGCCGCTTGGCCAGCCAGAGCAGGCCGAGCAGAAGCACCCCGCCATGCAGGGCGAGACTGAACGCACCCGCGCCGAGTCGTCCGGAGCCGACCCAGTTCTGCCCCAGGTTGAGCATGTTGTAGTAGAGGACGAAGGCGAACAGGCCGAAGAGCAGGTTGCCGCTGCGGGTCACCCGCGGGTTGACGCTCGAGAGCGTCAGCGCCAGCAGCACCAGGTTGGCCGCGGCAAAGACCATGCCGAGGCGCCATGCCAGCTCGCCGCGGTTGATCGCGGTCGGCTCGCGCAGCAGCGTGAGCGTGCTGCGCGCCTGCATCGGCGTGGTGTCGTCGGCGTTGTCCGGGTCGTTGCCGGAGCGGGCGCCGTAGGTCTGGAACTCGCTCACCTTGATGCCGGTGCCCCCCGGCGTGGGCGTCAGCGGTTGCTCGATGCGGCGGCCGTTGTTCAGAAGCAGGAAGCGGCTGCCGTCCATGTCTTCCATCCGGCCGCTGCGGGCCGACGTGATGATGCGCAGGTTGCGCTCGATCGAGGAAATGAAGACGTTGCTGGCGGTCGAGCTGTCGGGCGCGTCCTTGTCGATGAAGAACACGCGCATGCGACCGGCCGATTCACGGAACTCGCCCGGCGCCACCCGCTCGATGTCGCTGCGCTTCTCGAAGCGCGAGCGCAGGTTGATCGTCTGCGAGTTGGACCAGGGCCAGCCGATCAGCGAGAAGAGGGCGATCAGGAGCAGGATGGGCCAGGCGAAACGGAACAGCGGCCGCACGAAGTTCGTCAGGCTGCGGCCGCTGGAGAACCAGATCGCCATCTCGCTGTCGCGGTACATGCGCGACAGGCTGGCGATGATCGCGATGAACAGGCACATGCTCAGCACGGTCGGCATGTAGCCGAGCACGGTATAGGTCATCACCTGGAAGACCTCGGAGGGATTGACGCTGCCCTTGGCGGCCAGGCCGAGCGTGCGGATCAGCATCATGGTCATCATGATCGTGACCAGCACCACCAGCGTGGCACCGAAGCTGCGCCACAGCTCCTTGCGAATAGTGGAATGGAATAACATCGTCGAGGGAAAAAAAGGATTATGGACTTTCAACTCAAGACCCTCTCCATCGCCCAGGCCGCCGCCGAGAAAGCCGATGTGCTGATCGTGCTCGTCGCGCCCGGATCCCCCGAAGCGAGCGACCCGCTGTCGCAACTGGCCGCCGCCGCGGTCAAGGCTGGCGACCTGCCCGACAAGCCCGAGAAACCCGGCAAGCTGCTGGCCCTCTACGGCCAGGCCGGCGTCGCCGCACGCCGCGTCCTGCTCGTCGCGCTCGGCGACGGCAAGCCGCAGGCGGTGCGCTCGGCGGTCGCTGCCGCGGTCGGCGCCGCCAAGGCCTCGAACCCCAAGCGGCTGGTGATCGCCTTCGCGCAGGCGGTCGAACCGGCCGGCCTCGCCGCCGCGGTGCTGGCGGCCGCCGACGCGAGCTACGTCTACTCCGCCTCCAAGTCCAAGGCCGAGCCGCGCAGCCTGCGCCAGGTGCTGGTGGGCGTGCCCGAGGCGAATGCGCTGCGCCCGGCCTTCGAGCGGGCCTCGGCCACCGTGCTGGGCATCGAACTGGCCAAGGAATGGGGCAACCGGCCGGCCAACTACTGCACCCCGAGCATGCTGGCCGACGCCGCCACCGAGCTGGCGAAGCTGCCCAAGCTCAAGGTCGAGGTGCTCGGGCCGAAGGAAGTCGCCAAGCTCGGCATGGGCTCGTTCTCCGCCGTGGCGCAGGGCTCGAGCGAGCCGCTGCGCTTCATCGTCCTGCGCTACAACGGCGGCCCCAAGGACCAGGCGCCGGTGGTGCTGGTCGGCAAGGGCATCACCTTCGACACCGGCGGCGTCTCGCTCAAGCCCGCCGCCGAGATGGACGAGATGAAGTTCGACATGTGCGGTGCGGCCAGCGTGCTTGGCGTGTTCCGCACGCTGGGCGAGCTGCAGCCGGCGGTCAACGTGGTCGGCCTGGTGCCGTCCTGCGAGAACATGAACGACGGCCATGCAGTCAAGCCCGGCGACGTGGTCACCAGCATGAGCGGCCAGACCATCGAGGTGCTCAACACCGACGCCGAAGGCCGGCTGATCCTGTGCGACGCGCTGACCTACGCCAAGCGCTTCGCGCCGGCGGCGGTGATCGACATCGCGACCCTGACCGGCGCCTGCGTGGTGGCGCTGGGCAACATCCGCAGCGGCATGTTCTCGGCCGACGAAGCCCTGGCCGGTGCGCTCGAGGCGGCCGGCGAGGCGGCGCAGGACCGCTGCTGGCGACTGCCGCTGGACGACGACTACGCCGAGGGCCTGAAGAGCAACTTCGCTGACGTCGCCAACATCGCCGGCCGTGCCGGCGGCGCGATCACCGCGGCCAAGTTCCTGCAGCGCTTCACCGCCGACTATCCGTGGGCGCACCTGGACATCGCCGGCACTGCCTGGAAGAGCGGCGCGGCCAAGGGGTCGACCGGCCGGCCGGTCGGCCTGTTGCTGGAATACATCCTGGCGCGCGCGCCGGCCGCCGCCGGCGGCAAGGCCAAGGGCGGCAAGTCGCGCAAGGCGCGGTCGGCGGCGTGACCGAGATCGACGGCCACTACAACATGCCCGACAAGGTCGGGTACGCCTGCCGGCTGCTGCGCAAGGCGGTGGCCGCGCATGGGGCGCGGCTGGTGGTGATTGCCGACGGCGCGCTGCTCGACACGCTCGACCAGGCCCTGTGGAAACTGTCGCCGACCGACTTCGTGGCGCACTGCCGTGCCGGCGACGAGCCGCACGTGCTCGAGCGCTCGCCGGTGGTGCTGGCCGACGGCAGCGACGGCGTGCTGCCCGACCGGCCGATCCTGGTGAATCTCGGCGCCGAACTGCCGCCGCGCTTCGAGCGCTTCGAGCGTCTGATCGACATCGTCGGCAGCGAGGAAGCCGACAAGCTGGCCGGGCGCGCGCGCTGGCGTCACTACAAGGACCGCGGCTACGCGATCCGCACCCATCCCTACGGCGGAGGCGCGAGCTGATGGCCACCCCGCCGCCGCGCACGCCGCCGCGCTTCGTGCCCACGTTGACCACGGTGCTCGACCTGCCGCCCGCGCCGGCACCGGCCGAGCCGGCGCCGCTGCCCGAGGCGGCGCCCGAGGCGGTCGAAACCTCGCAGGCCATCGCCCTCGACCCGCTGGCCAAGCTGAGCGAAGCCGACGCCTTCCGGCTCGAGGAGCAACTGCTGCATCGCGTGCTGCAACGGGTCGACCTGTCCCTGGAAGAGCGGGTGAGCGACGCGGTGTCAGGTGCTGTTCAGGTTCACCTCGACTCTATGATTCCGGCGTTGCGCAAGGAAATCGAAAGTGTCTTGCGAGCGCTGGTCAGCGAGGCGCTTTCCCGCGAGCTTTCGGACAACAACCCCGGGTCAACGCCAGCATTCGGCCCTTGAACGTTGGGCTAAACTGCGCCCGGGTCGAAAAGCGCGAGGGCGCTGCGCATCCGCGGCGCGATACTTGCTCACACAACGTGCCCGGATCCAAAGACCGGTTTTCAACTCGTTTATCAATGTTCAAGAGGTTTCCCATGCAATTGAAATGGACTGCCGTCGCCCTGGCTGCTTTCGCTCTCGCAGCTTGCGGACAGAAAGAAGAACCGGCCGCACCCGCGGCGGCACCCGCACCGACCGCAGCAGCGCCTGCGGCCGCTCCGGCCCCGGCTCCGACCGGCGACACCATCGAAGTCAAGATCGGCCACGTGGCCCCGACCAGCGGCGCCATCGCCCACCTCGGCAAGGACAACGAGCTCGGCGCCCAGATGGCGATCGAAGACCTCAATTCCAAGAACCTCAAGATCGGTGGCAAGACCGCTCACTTCGTGCTCCAGGCCGAAGACGACGCGGGCGACCCCAAGCAAGGCACCGCAGTGGCCCAGAAGCTGGTCGACAGCAAGGTCAACGGCGTGGTCGGTCACTTGAATTCGGGCACCACGATCCCGGCTTCCAAGATCTACAGCGATGCCGGCATCCCGCAGATCTCGCCGTCGGCGACCAACCCGAAATACACGCGCCAAGGCTTCAAGACGGCCTTCCGCGTGGTGGCTGACGACACGCAACTCGGCGGCACGCTGGGCAAGTACGCGGTCGAGACGCTCAAGGGCAAGAACATCGCCGTGATCGACGACCGCACCGCCTACGGCCAGGGCGTCGCCGAAGAATTCGAGAAGGCCGCCAAGGCCGCCGGCGGCACGATCGTCGGCCACGAGTTCACGACCGACAAGTCGACCGACTTCAACGCCATCCTGACCAAGCTCAAGGGTCAGAACCCGGACATCCTGTTCTTCGGCGGCATGGACGCCGTCGGCGGCCCGATGCTCAAGCAGGTCAAGCAACTCGGCATGAACGTCAAGTTCATGGGCGGCGACGGGCTGTGCACCGCCGAACTGGCCAACCTGGCCGGCGACGCGATCGGCGAAGACATGGTGGTCTGCGCCGAAGCCGGCGGCGTCGAGGGTGACTTCAAGGCACCGCTCGAAGCCTGGAAGGCCGCGTTCAAGCAGAAGAACGGCGTCGAAGTGCAGATCTATGCACCGTACGTCTACGACTCGGTCGAGATCCTGGCCGACTCGATGGTCCGTGCCGGTTCGTCGGACCCGGCCGTCTACCTGCCTGAAGTCGCCAAGACCAACTACAAGGGCCTGACCGGTCCGATCGCCTTCGACGAGAAGGGCGACATCAAGAACGGCGCCCTCACGCTGTACACCTACAAGGGTGGCCAGCGCACGCAACTCGCCGTCGTGCGTTGAGCGTCTCGCGCTTCCAGCAGAAAAGGGCCTTCGGGCCCTTTTTTCATTGCCAGTTCTTCGGGTTGGTGCAGTAGTCGAAGAAGGCGTCGAGTTCGCGCGACTTGTCGAACACCGCATCGGCACCGAGCGCCATGCAGCGCGCCCGGATGTCGGCACCGACGAAATTGCTGAGCACCACCGCGCGCTGGCGGCCGGATCGCTTGCGAGCGCTGCGCAGCACGCCGAGGCCGGAGCCTTCGCGCAGGAACAGGTCGACGATGAGCAATTGCCAGTCGTCCGGGTGCGCCGCCAGCCATGCCATGGCATCGGACTCGGTCTCGGCGAAACCGATGACCCGCGCCGAGATCATCTCTTCGAGCGCGGGGACGAGGTTGTCGCGAATGGTCCTGTTGTCTTCGACAAGGTATGTCAAGAGGGCCATGCCACATCCTGGAACTACAAGCACCCATCGTAGTCCGAGGCGTGGCCGCTGGCTCCGGGCCGAACGCCTGCACTGACGTAGGAGAAAGCGGACACCGCGATGCGGCGTCGACGAAAGGTCCGACCTTCGGACCTTCCAACCCTCAAGGGGTTCAGCCGCCGGTCGAATCGTTCCGGGATTGCTCGTTCTTGAGCTTGTCGACCAGCGCCTGCTTGGCGTCGCGTTCGGCGGTGACCGCCTTGCGCTTCTCGATCTCGACCTTCAGGGCCGCGTGCACCTCGGCGAGGCTTTCGGCCGACTCGGCCAGCTTCTTCTCGAGTTGGCCGGTGTGCTCGATCGCCTGGGCGACCTCGCCGACCTGCAGTTCGTCGGGCAGTTCCTGCTCGAGGACCGTGTTGATGACCAGCAGGTCGTCGGAGGCGCTCTGGACGTCGGCCGCGACCTTGTGCGTCGTGCCGGCCGCGTGCTCGAGCGGCATGCGCTCGGGCGGCAGTTCCTGAGTCGATCCTTGATTGGCTCCGGGCATTGCGCGGTTCCTTGAAGACATGGAATGTCTGGGCAGACATGTGGGGTGTCTGGCGGAGCAGGCGGGATTCGAACCCGCGGAGGGCTGTTAACCCTCACACGCTTTCCAGGCGTGCGACTTAAACCGCTCATCCACCGCTCCGAAGCCCTCGATTGTAGCAGTGAGAAACCGCGGCTCCCGGCGCGAACGCACGTCAAAACATGCACTCCAACCTGACCGCGCGCGTCATTTGAATTCCGTACACTTCGCGCCTATTTGCCTGTCCGGAGCCTTGCTCATGAAATTCCGCTTCCCCATCGTCATCATCGACGAGGACTTCCGCTCCGAGAACACCTCCGGGCTCGGCATCCGCGCGCTGGCCCAGGCGTTCGAGACAGAGGGCTTCGAGGTGCTGGGCGCCACCAGCTACGGCGACCTGAGCCAGTTCGCGCAGCAGCAAAGTCGCGCCAGCGCCTTCATCCTGTCGATCGACGACGAGGAATTCACGCCCGGGCCGGACCTCGATCCGGCGGTGCTGAGCCTGCGCACCTTCATCGAGGAAGTGCGGCGCAAGAACGCCGACGTGCCGATCTACATCTACGGCGAGACCAAGACCTCGCGCCACATCCCGAACGACATCCTGCGCGAGCTGCACGGCTTCATCCACATGTTCGAGGACACGCCGGAGTTCGTGGCGCGCCACATCATGCGCGAGGCCAAGAGCTACCTCGAAGGCGTGCAGCCGCCGTTCTTCAAGGCGCTGATCGACTACGCCGAGGACGGCTCCTATTCGTGGCATTGCCCGGGCCACTCGGGCGGCGTCGCCTTCCTGAAGAGCCCGGTCGGCCAGATGTTCCACCAGTTCTTCGGCGAGAACATGCTGCGCGCCGACGTCTGCAACGCGGTGGAGGAACTGGGGCAGCTGCTCGATCACACCGGCCCGGTGGCGGCCAGCGAGCGCAACGCGGCGCGCATCTTCAACGCCGACCACTGCTTCTTCGTCACCAACGGCACCAGCACCAGCAACAAGATGGTCTGGCACCACACGGTGGCGCCGGACGACGTGGTGGTGGTCGACCGCAACTGCCACAAGTCGATCCTGCACGCGATCATCATGACCGGGGCCATCCCGGTCTTCATGAAGCCGACGCGCAACCACTTCGGCATCATCGGCCCGATCCCGAAGAGCGAATTCGAGCCGGAGGCGATCAAGGCCAAGATTGCGGCCAATCCGCTGCTGGCGCACGTCGATCCGGAAACGGTCAAGCCGCGCGTGATGACGCTCACCCAGTCGACCTACGACGGCGTGATCTACAACACCGAGACCATCAAGAACATGCTCGACGGCTACGTCGACACCTTGCACTTCGACGAGGCCTGGCTGCCGCACGCGGCCTTCCATCCCTTCTACGGCGCCTATCACGCGATGGGCAAGCGCCGGGTGCGGCCGAAGGATTCGCTGGTCTTCGCGACCCAGTCGACCCACAAGCTCTTGGCCGGCATCAGCCAGGCCAGCCACGTGCTGGTGCAGGATTCGCAGAACCGTGCGCTCGACCGCGACCTCTTCAACGAGGCCTACCTGATGCACTCGTCGACCAGCCCGCAGTACGCGATCATCGCCAGCTGCGACGTCGCCGCCGCGATGATGGAGCCGCCCGGTGGTACCGCGCTGGTCGAGGAGAGCATCCTTGAAGCGCTCGACTTCCGTCGCGCCATGCGCAAGATCGAGGGCGAGTTCGGCAAGAACGAATGGTGGTTCAAGGTCTGGGGCCCCGAGAAGCTGGTCGAGGAAGGCATCGGCCGGGCCGACGACTGGATCATCAAGGGCGAGTCGCGCACCGCGAAGTGGCACGGCTTCGGCAAGCTGGCCGACGGCTTCAACATGCTCGACCCGATCAAGTCGACCATCGTGACCCCGGGCCTCGACCTGAACGGCAAGTTCGCCAAGACCGGCATCCCGGCCAGCGTGGTGACCAAGTTCCTGGCCGAGCACGGGGTGATCGTGGAGAAGACGGGCCTCTACAGCTTCTTCATCATGTTCACCATCGGCATCACCAAGGGCCGCTGGAACACGCTCCTGACGGCGCTGCAGCAGTTCAAGGACGACTACGCCCGCAACCAGCCGATGTGGCGCACGATGCCCGAGTTCTGCCAGGCGCATCCGGGCTACGAGCGCCTGGGCATGCGCGACCTGTGCGACCGCATCCACGAGCTGTATGCGCGCTTCGACGTCGCGCGGCTGACCACCGAGATGTACCTGAGCGACCTGACGCCGGCGATGAAGCCGAGCGACGCCTTCGCCCACATCGCGCACCGCAAGACCGAGCGCGTGGAGATCGACCATCTCGAAGGCCGCATCACGACCAGCCTGATCACGCCGTATCCGCCGGGCATTCCGCTGCTGATCCCGGGCGAGGTCTTCAACAAGAAGATCGTCGACTACCTGAAGTTCGCGCGCGAGTTCAACAAGGACTGCCCGGGCTTCGAGACCGACATCCACGGCCTGGTCGCCCGCGTCGACGAGAAGGGCGTCAAGCGCTACTACGCCGACTGCGTGCGCGGCATGGAAGCCGTTGCCGCGCCGGTGCCGGAGGCCGACAGCGTGGTGATCACCGCTCAGGACGCGGCGTCTTCGTCCCTGACCCGCACGAAGCGCGCGAAGCGCGGCAAGCCGCTCGACGTGGTGCCGTTGTAGCGGTAGGTGACCCAGCTGCCGATGGCCGGCGGCTGTTCGCGCTCGGCATCGGAGAAGCCGGTGCCGATCTTGAAGCGCTTGCCGTCCGGCGTCTCGACACGGAGCGCGCCCATGCGGCCGGCATGCTTTCCTGTGCCGGCCACATAGCCGGTGACCTTGGCCTCGGCGTCGTCGTAGGGCTTGACCTTGAGCAGGTCGTTGCTGCGCTCGGCCCGGTAGGGCGAGGCGCCGCGGTGCAGCATCAGGCCCTCGCCGCCCATGCGGACCGTCTTGACGAGCAGCGCCTGCAGGTCGTCGGCGGTGGTGGCGCGCTGCTGCGGCACCGGCACCAGCCAGGGCGCGTCGGTGACCGGCAGCAGCTTGCGCAGGACGGCCAGACGCGTGGTGAAGTCGCCCGGCGTGGTCGGCAGGTCGAAGACCATGAACTTCATTTCGCGCCAGGCCCGGTCGACCGGCTTCTGGCTGCGCACGGTCGACACGCTCTGGGCGAAGCGCTCGCGGCCGGCCCAGAGTTCGCCGTCCATCGGCACCTGCGGCAGCGGCGCGACGAACCAGGCAGGCGCCGGAATGCGTACGCCGGTGCGGCTCCAGAGCTGCTTGCCGTCCCAGAAGGCGCGCACGCCGTCGTATTTTTCGCTGACCCAGTAGTCGTCGAGCGACATGCCGCGCCGGTAGACCTCGGCGAGCATCAAGGGCGGCGCCGTGCCGGTGGCAGCCGGTGCGGTCGTCGCGGCCGCGGCGCGCGTCGAAACGGCCGGCGCGATCAGCGCGAAGAAGCCCATCGCGAGGGCGCGTCGTCGATCCATCATCATCGTCTTGCTCATCGCAGGGAGCTTGCCAGACGCAGCGGCCGCGGCGCGCTGTCCGCAGGCGGCCCGGGAAAGGTCAGAGCTCCGTGAGGCCGCCGACCACCTGGCTGAAGCCGCCGTCGACGTAGGTGATCTCGGCGGTGACGCCGCTGGCCAGGTCGCTCAGGAGGAAGGCGGCGACGTTGCCGACTTCGGAGATGGTCACGTTGCGGCGGATCGGCGCCATCTTGGTGACCGAGGACAGGAGCTTGCCGAAGTCCTTGATGCCGCTGGCCGCCAGCGTCTTGATCGGGCCGGCGCTGATGCCGTTGACCCGCATGCCCTTGGGGCCCAGCGACTCGGCCAGGTAGCGCACCGAGGCCTCGAGCGAGGCCTTGGCCAGGCCCATGGTGTTGTAGTTGGGCAGCGCGCGCACCGAGCCGAGATAGGTGAGGGTGAGCAGCGCCGACTTGTCGTTGAGGTAGGGCAGGGCCGCCTTGGCCATCGCCGGGAAGCTGTAGGCGCTGATGTCGTGGGCGATCTTGAAGCCTTCGCGCGACAGGCCTTCGAGGAAGTCGCCGGCGATCGCCTCGCGCGGCGCGAAGCCGATGCTGTGCACGAAGCCGTCGAACTTGGGCCAGGCCTTGGCCAGGTCGACGAAGAGCTGCTCGATCTGGGCGTCGTCGCCGACGTCGCAGTCGAAGATCAGCTTCGAATCGAACTCCGCCGCGAATTCGGTGATGCGGTCCTTGAAGCGTTCGCCGACATAGCTGAAGGCGAGTTCCGCACCCTGCTCGTGGCAGGCGCGCGCGATGCCGTAGGCGATCGAGCGGTTGCTCAGCACGCCGGTGATCAGAAGTTTTTTGCCGGAAAGAAAGCCCATGGAACGACCTCGTGTAAATCTTGGGCAGAATTCTCGCATGCGGGTTCTCTGGTTCTGCTGCTGGCTTTTCTGTGCGATTCCCGCCTGGGCCGCCCATGGCTACGCGATGTGGGACGACCTGAAGTACCCGGCCGGCTTCAAGGCTTTCGACTACGTCAACGTCGATGCGCCCAAGGGCGGCGAGCTGCGCCTGGTGAGCAACCAGCGCTACTCCACCTTCGACAAGTACAACCCGTTCACCATCAAGGGCGCGCCGCCGGCCTATCTGGCCAGCCTCATGTTCGACACCTTGCTGGCCGGCTCGATGGACGAGACCGCCTCCGGCTACGGCCTGCTGGCCGAGGACGTGACGGTGCCGCCGGACCGCATGAGCGCCACCTTCCGCCTGCGGCCCGAGGCACGCTTCCACGACGGCTCGCCGGTCGAGGCGGCCGACGTCAAGTACAGCTACGACACGCTGGTCGGTCCCTTCGTCTCGCCCGCCTTCAAGACCTCGCTGGAGGACGTCGAGGGCGTGGAGGTGATCGACGCGCGCACCGTGCGCTTCAACTTCAGGAAGCCCAACCGCGAGGTACCGCTGATCGTCGGCGGCCTGCCGATCTTCAGCCGCCACTGGGGCATGGAGAACGGCAGGACGAAGCCCTTCGACCAGATCGTGACCGACATCCCGATCGGCAGCGGTCCCTACAAGATCGGCCCGGTGCGCTTCGGCAAGGACATCACCTACGTGCGCGATCCGGACTACTGGGCGCGCGAGCTGAACGTCCGGCGCGGCAGCAACAACTTCGACCGGGTCACGGTCAAGATCTACCAGGACAACACGGCCCGCCTCGAAGCCCTCAAGGCCGGCGAGTTCGACATGATGAGCTTCTACTCGGCCGGCGACTGGGCCCGCCGCGTCACCGGCAAGAAGTTCGACAGCGGCGAGCTGGTCAAGAAGGAGTTCCAGCACCGGCTGCCCTCGGGCTTCCAGAGCTTCGTGCTCAACAGCCGGCGGCCGCTGCTTTCCGACCCGCGGGTGCGCGAGGCGCTCGGCCTGGCGCTCGACTACGAGTGGATGAACCGGCAGATGTTCTACGGCGGCTATCCGCGGGTGCACGACCTCTTCGGCAACACCGACTGCGAGGCCACCGGCTCGCCGTCGCCGGAGGAAGCGAAGCTGCTGGAACCCTGGCGCGGCAAGGTGCCCGATGCGGTCTTCGGCCCGATGTACCAGCCGCCGGTGACCGAAGGCGAGGGCCAGTCGCTGCGCAGCAACCTGCGCCACGCCCGCGACCTGCTGGAGCAGGCCGGCTGGACCTACCGCGACGGGGCGCTGCGCAACGCCAAGGGCGAGCCGATGGTCCTCGAATACCTCGACAGCAAGGAAGGCGGCGTGCGCACCGTCGCGCCCTGGGCCCGCAACCTCGAGAAGCTCGGCATCGGGCTGAAGTTCGCCTCGGTCGATTTCGCGCTCTACCAGCAGCGGCTGGACAAGTTCGAGTTCGACATCACGACGATCAACTTCCCCGGCACCAACAACCCGGGCCAGCAGCTGGCCGACATCTTCGGCAGCAAGGCGGCCGACACCGAAAGCTCGGGCAACTACTTCGGCGTGCGCAGCCCCGCGGTCGATGCGCTGGTGAGCCGCATCGCGGCGGCCGACACCAAGGCCGAGCTGCTGCCGGCCTGCCACGCGCTCGACCGCGTGATCATGCACAGCCACTACCTGATCCCGCAGTGGACGCTGACCGCGCACCGCATCGCCTACAACGCCTGGCGGCTGGCCTACAAGGCGCCGATGCCGCCCTACGCCTCGGGCGAAGACTGGGTGATCAACACCTGGTGGGCAAAATAGGACCGCATGTTCGCCTACATCCTCAAGCGCCTGCTGCTGTTCATCCCGACCCTGCTCGGGGTGCTGGTAGTGACCTTCGTGGTGACCCAGTTCGTGCCGGGCGGACCGGTCGAGCAGTACATGGCCGAGGCGCGTGCCGGCACCCGCGGCGGCGTCGAGTCGGGCGGCTCCAACTACCGCGGCAGCCAGGGCGTCGATCCGAAGCGGCTGGCCGAGATCAAGGCGCTCTACGGCTTCGACAAGTCGGCGCCCGAGCGCCTCTGGATCATGCTGCGGCAGTACGTGCGCTTCGACCTGGGCAAGAGCTTCTTCCAGAACAAGAGCGTCTGGAGCCTGATCCTCGAGAAGCTGCCGGTGTCGATCAGCCTGGGCATGTGGACCTTCTTCATCAGCTACGGCGTGGCGGTGCCGCTGGGCGTGGCCAAGGCGGTGCGCGCCGGCACGCGCTTCGACCTGGCGACCACCTTGCTGATCCTGGTCGGCTACGCGATACCGGGCTTCGTGCTGGGCGTGGCGCTGCTGGTGGTCTTCGGCGGGCAGCTGCAGTGGTTCCCGCTGCGCGGGCTGACCTCGGCCAACTGGGACGAGATGAACTGGGGCGCGCGCATCGTCGACTACCTCTGGCACATCACGCTGCCGGTGACCGCCATGGTGATCGGCAGCTTCGCGGTGACCGCGATGCTCACCAAGAACGCCTTCCTCGAAGAGATCCGCAAGCAATACGTGCTGACCGCGCGCGCCAAGGGCCTGGGCGAGCGGCAGGTGCTGTGGAAGCACGTCTTTCGCAATGCGCTGATCCCGATCATCACAGGCCTGCCGGCGGCCTTCGTCGGTGCCTTCTTCGCCGGCTCGCTGCTGATCGAGACGCTGTTCTCGCTCGACGGCCTGGGCCTGCTGGGCTACGAGAGCGTGATCCGGCGCGACTACCCGGTGGTGCTGGGCACGCTCTACGTGTTCACCTTGATCGGCCTGTTCACCAAGCTGGTGTCCGATCTCTGCTACGTCTGGGTCGATCCGAGGGTGAAGTTTGACTGACGCGCCGGTGTCCCTCAGCCCGGGCCGTCGCGCCTGGCAGCGTTTCAAGCGCAACCGGCTGGGCTACTGGAGCCTGGTGCTGTTCGTCGTGATGGTGGTGGCGAGCCTGTTCGCCGAAGTGCTGTCGACCGACCGGCCGCTGGTGATGCGCTACGAAGGCCAGGTCTACTTCCCGGTGTTCCACGCCTATTCGGAGAAGACCTTCGGCGGCGACTTCGAGACGCCCGCCGACTACCTCGACCCGTTCATCCGCGAGCGCATCACGACCCACGGCAACTGGGCGGTCTACGCGCCCAACACTTACGGCCCGAGCACGATCAACTACTTCGCCAAATCGCCGAGCCCGGCGCCGCCGACGCGCGACAACTGGCTCGGCACCGACGACCGCGGCCGCGACCTGCTGGCGCAGCTGATCTACGGCTTTCGGGTGAGCGTGCTCTTCGGTCTGGCGCTGACCGCGATCGGCACCGTGCTGGGCGTCGCGGCGGGCGCGGTGCAGGGCTTCTTCGCCGGCTGGATCGACCTGGGCTTCCAGCGCGTCATCGAGATCTGGAGCTCGATGCCGGAGCTGTACCTGCTGATCATCTTCGCGGCGATCTTCGCGCAGAACGTGGCGCTGCTGGTGATCCTGCTGAGCCTGTTCGGCTGGATGGGCCTGTCGGACTACGTGCGCGCCGAATTCCTGCGCAACCGGCAGATGGACTACGTGCGCGCCGCCCGCGCGCTCGGTGTCGGCAACCTGCAGATCATGTGGAAGCACATCCTGCCCAACAGCATGACGCCGGTGGTGACCTTCCTGCCGTTTCGCATGAGCGGCGCGATCCTGGCGCTGACCTCGCTCGACTTCCTCGGCCTCGGCGTTCCGCCCGGCACGCCGTCGCTCGGCGAGCTGTTGAGCCAGGGCAAGGCCAACATCGACGCCTGGTGGATCTCCCTTTCCACCTTCGCGGTGCTGGTGCTGACCCTGATGCTGCTCACCTTCATGGGCGACGCGCTGCGCGACGCGCTCGATCCGCGCAAGGCCGACCGATGAGCGCCAGCCTGTTGCAGGTCGAGGGCTTGCGCATCGCCTTCGGCGACAAGGAGGTGGTGCACGGCATCGACTTCGCGATCGCGCCGGGCGAGAAGCTGGCGCTGGTCGGCGAATCGGGCTCCGGCAAGACGGTGACCGCGCTGAGCCTGCTGCGGCTGGCGCAGAACGCGCGGCTGTCGGGGCGGGCGATGTTCGAAGGCGAGGGTGCGCCGCGCGACCTCCTGGCCCTGCCCGAACGCGAACTGCGCGCGGTCCGCGGCAAGGAGATCGCGATGATCTTCCAGGAACCGATGACCGCGCTGAACGCGCTCTACACCATCGGCGATCAGATCGCCGAGGTGCTGGAGCTGCACCAGGCGATGTCGTCCCGCGAGGCCCACGAGGCGGCGGTGCAGCTCCTGGCCGACACCGGCATCCCGGAGCCGGCGCGGCGGGCGCGGGCCTATCCGCACCAGCTGTCGGGCGGCCAGCGGCAGCGCGCGATGATCGCGATGGCATTGGCCTGCCGGCCGCGGCTGCTGCTGGCCGACGAACCGACCACCGCGCTCGACGTCACGGTGCGCGCCCAGATCCTCGAGCTGCTGGCCGGCCTGCAGCACAAGTACGGCATGGCGGTGCTGCTGATCACGCACGACCTCAACCTGGTGCATCGCTTCGCCGACCGCGTGGCGGTGATGGAGAACGGCTTCATCGTGGAGCATGGCGCCGTCGACACGGTGTTCGGCGCGCCGCAGCATCCCTACACCCGCCGGCTGATCGACAGCCGTCCGACCCGCGACGTCGCGCCGGTCGCGATCGGCGGCGAGCCGGTGCTGGAGGCGAAGGCGCTGCGGGTGATCTATCCGGTGCCGCGGCCGGGCTTCGCCGGCTGGTTCCGCAAGGGCGAATTCGTGGCGGTGCAGGGCGCCGACTTCTCGATCGCGCCGGGGCAGACGCTCGGGGTGGTCGGCGAATCCGGCTCCGGCAAGTCGACCCTGGCGCTGGCGGCGCTGGGCCTCCTGAAGCACCAGGGCAGCCTGCAGGTCGCGGGTCGCCGCTGGGCCGAAGGCGGCGCCAGCGACCGGTCGCTGCGGCGGCTGATGCAGGTGGTGTTCCAGGATCCGTTCTCGTCGCTGTCGCCGCGCATGACGGTCGAGGAGATCGTCGGCGAGGGCCTAACGGTGCACGGCCCGCGCCTGACGACCGCCGCCCGCCGCGCCCGCGCGCTGGAGGCGCTGGACGCGGTCGGCCTCGGCGAGGCGCAGTTCCCGGCCCTGCTGGCGCGCTATCCGCACGAATTCTCCGGCGGCCAGCGCCAGCGGCTGGCGATCGCCCGGGCGCTGATCGTCGAGCCGAAGCTGCTGGTGCTGGACGAGCCGACCAGCGCGCTCGACGTCACCATCCAGAAGCAGGTGCTGGGCCTCCTGCAGCGGCTGCAGCGCGAACTGGGCCTCAGCTACCTGCTGATCACCCACGACGTGGAGGTGATCCGGGCGATGGCCCACGAGGTGATCGTCATGAAGGACGGCGCCATCCTGGAATCGGGCCCGGTCGACCGGGTGCTGGACGCGCCGACGCATCCCTACACCCGGCAGCTGGTCGCCGCCGCGCTGCTGTGAAGGCCCGGACATGACGACGACCGGCTACGACAGGCGCGGCGCCTGGCGCGCGGCGATGGCCTGCATGCTGGCCCTGGCGGTGGCGATGGGCTTCGGCCGCTTCGCCTTCACGCCGCTGCTGCCGATCATGCTGCACGAAGGCAAGCTGGACCTCGCCGCCGGCGGCGTGCTGGCTTCGCTCAACTACCTGGGCTACTTCGTCGGCGCGCTCAGCTGCGCCTGGATCCGCGCCCGGCCGGCCGGCATGGTGCGCAGCGGCCTGGTCGCCACCGCCGCGCTCCTGATCGGCATGGGTCTGGTGCAGCACCTCACGCTCTGGGGCGCGCTGCGCGGCGCCGCCGGCATCGTCAGCGCCTGGACCTTCGTCTTCGCCTCCGGCTGGGGCCTCAGGCGGCTGGCGGAGACCGGCTCGCCGGCGCTGGCAGGCGTGATCTACACCGGGCCGGGCGTCGGAATCGTGGTCACCGGGCTGCTCGGCGGCGCGGTCGACCGCTGGGGATCGAGCGCGGGCTGGATCGCCTTCGGGCTGCTGTCGCTGTTGGCGCTGGCGGGGATCTGGCGGGTGTTCGGGGACGGGGCGGGGGCGGCCCTGCCTGCCGCTGCCACGCCGGCGGCCCAAGCCGCTCCGGCCACGGCCGCGATCGCACCGGCTGCCCGCAACGACGCCCGCTGGCTGATCGCCCTCTACGGCATCGCCGGCTTCGGCTACATCATCAGCGCCACCTTCCTGCCGGTGATCGCCCGGCAGGCGCTGCCGGGTTCGCCCTGGCCGGATCTCTTCTGGCCGCTGGTCGGGCTGGCGATCATCGTCGGCGCGCTGATCGGCGCGCGGGCGCCGCTGCACTGGGACAACCGCTGGCTGATGGCCGCCGGCTACACGCTGCAGGCGATCGGCGTGCTGCTGTCGGTGGTCTGGCCGACGGTGGCCGGCTTCATGCTGGCCAGCGTGCTGCTGGGGGCGCCCTTCACCGCCATCACCCTGTACGCGATGCGCGAATCGCGTCGGCTCCGCGGCAACGCCTCGGCCGGGCTCATGGGGTACGCGACCGCGTCCTACGGCGTCGGCCAGATCCTGGGCCCGCTTTTTGCTGCACCGCTGGCGCAAAAGACCGGTACTTTTGCGCTGCCGCTGCTCGTCGCCGCGGCGGCGCTGGCGCTCGGGGCCCTGCTTTTTGCATGGGTCGGCGGGCGTGCGAGGGCGCCGCAAGCGGGTTTGCGGGCGTAGAAACCCCAGCTTCGTTAAGCATTTGGCATATAATTCGAGGCTCACGACCAAACGGGCGGGTACCAACCGCCCGTTTTTTTTGGTCGATGCATTTCACCGGTGCGGCGAACCGGGAGCAAACCAAAAGGCGAACAAAGACACGTGGCATTGCAGCAGACAGTGGAACAAACCGTGGCCGGCCTCGGCTACGACCTGGTCGAGATCGAACGGTCGGCCGGGGGATTGCTGCGCGTCACGATTGATTTGCCCTGGACCGCCCCCAGTTCCGAAGGTGGTACTTCCGACGCCGTTGCAGAGGCTTCCGTCACGGTCGAGGATTGCGAGAAGGTCACGCGGCAGCTGCAGTTCGCCCTGGAGGTCGACGGCGCCGACTACAAGCGGCTCGAGGTGTCATCGCCAGGCATCGATCGGCCGTTGCGTCACGAACAGGATTTCGAGCGTTTCGCCGGCCAGGTGGTCGACATCACGCTGAAGGCGCCGATGGGCGCGGCGGCCGGCGGCCAGGTGGCGGCCAACCGCAAGAAGTTTCGCGGCACGCTGGAGCGCGTCGCAGCCGCAGACGGCACGCCCGGATGGCAGATCGTCTGGAGCGAGGAACCGGCCGCAAAGCCCGGACAGAAGATCAGCAAGAAGCGCGTGCCCGCACCGTTGCAGGCGCTCGGTTTTGCATTGGACGAGCTGCGCGACGCGCGGCTGGCCCCGATAGTGGATTTCAATGGGCGCAGGCCCAAACCTGACACGCAGGTGTCGGACTGAACGAGGAGAGTGGTGGCATGAATCGCGAAATGTTGATGTTGGTGGATGCGATCTCGCGCGAGAAGAACGTCGAACGCGACGTGGTCTTCGGCGCGGTCGAGTCCGCCTTGGCGCAAGCCACCAAGAAGCTCTATCAGGGCGACGTGGACATTCGCGTCGCCGTCGACCGTGACAGCGGCGACTACGAGACCTTCCGCCGCTGGCACGTGGTGCCGGACGAGGCCGGCCTGCAGCTGCCCGACCAGGAAATCCTGCTGTTCGAGGCCAAGGAAGAGATGCCCGACATCCTGGTCGACGAATACATCGAGGAAGCGGTCGACTCCGTGCCGATCGGCCGCATCGGCGCCATGGCCGCCAAGCAGGTGATCCTGCAGAAGATCCGCGACGCCGAGCGCGAGATGCTGCTCAACGACTTCATGTCGCGCGGCGAGAAGATCTTCACCGGCACCGTCAAGCGCCTGGACAAGGGCGACATCATCGTGGAGGCCGGCCGCGTCGAAGGGCGCCTGCGCCGCAGCGAGATGATCGCCAAGGAAAACCTGCGCAACGGCGACCGCGTGCGGGCCATGATCATGGAAGTCGACCTGACGCTGCGCGGCGCGCCGATCATCCTGTCGCGCTCGGCACCCGAATTCATGATCGAGCTGTTCCGCCAGGAAGTGCCCGAGATCGAGCAGGGCCTGCTCGAGATCAAGAGCTGCGCCCGCGACCCCGGTTCGCGCGCCAAGATCGCGGTGCTCTCGCACGACAAGCGGGTCGACCCGATCGGCACCTGCGTCGGCGTGCGCGGCACCCGCGTGAACGCGGTCACCA
This sequence comes from Xenophilus sp. L33, assembly GCF_009765735.1. Classification (GTDB taxonomy): domain Bacteria; phylum Pseudomonadota; class Gammaproteobacteria; order Burkholderiales; family Burkholderiaceae_C; genus Variovorax. Next base: position 60,149 of record NZ_LMUW01000026.1, on the reverse strand, counting down.
ACGAGCTGGCCGGCGAGCGCGTCGACATCGTGCTGTGGAGCGAGGACCCGGCCCAGTTCGTGATCGGCGCCCTGGCGCCGGCCAATGTCTCGTCGATCGTGGTCGACGAGGAAAAGCACGCGATGGACGTGGTGGTCGACGAGGAGAACCTCGCGATCGCGATCGGCCGCGGCGGCCAGAACGTGAGGCTCGCCTCCGACCTGACCGGCTGGAAGATCAACATCATGGACGCCAACGAGTCGGCCCAGAAGCAGGCGAGCGAGACCGACGCCAGCCGCAAGCTCTTCATGGAGAAGCTCGACGTCGACGAGGAAATCGCCGACATCCTGATCAACGAAGGTTTCACCAGCCTCGAAGAAGTGGCCTACGTGCCGATCTCCGAACTGCTGGAGATCGAGAGCTTCGACGAAGACACCATCAACGAGCTGCGCTCGCGCGCCAAGGATGCGCTGTTGACCGCCGAAATCGCCCGTGAAGAAAACGTCGAGAGCGTCTCGCAGGACCTGCGCGACCTCGACGGGCTCGATGCGGCCCTCATCCCGAAATTGGCCGAGGCGGGCGTGCACACCCGCGACGACCTGGCCGACCTCGCGGTCGATGAACTCACCGAAATCACCGGCCAGAGCGCCGATGAGGCCAAGCACCTGATCTTGAAAGCCCGCGAACATTGGTTCGCCGGCCAAGAGTGACGGTCATGGAGGCACGAAACCAATATGTCCAGTACCACTGTCGCCGAGTTCGCGAACGAACTCAAGAAGACTCCCGAAACCCTGCTTGACCAGCTCAAGAGCGCAGGCGTGCCCAAGCAGGCACCCACCGACGCGCTCAGCGAGGCCGACAAGCAACGCCTGCTCGGCTTCCTGAAGGCCAGCCACGGCACGCTCGAGCCCGAGCGCAAGAAGATCACGCTGACCAAGAAGTCGACCAGCGAGATCAAGCAGGCCGACGCCACCGGCCGAGCCCGCACCATCCAGGTCGAAGTGCGCAAGAAGCGCACCTTCATCCAGCGCGATGAAGGCCACCCGGCCGTGCCCGAATCCGCGCCCGAGGTCGAGGAGCAACCAATCGCCGCCGCGCCCGCCGCGCCCCGCATCGACGAGGCCGAACTGGCCCGCCGCGAGGAAGACGCACGCCGCCAGGCCGAGCTGATCCGCCGCCAGGAAGAAGAACTGGTCGAGAAGCGGCGTCTGCGCGAAGAGGCCGAAGCCCGCGAGCGTGAGAAGGTCGAACGTGCCGAGCAGGCCGAACAGGCCGAGAAGGAAGCCCGCGCCGCCAGCAAGAAGGCCGCCGAGGCCGCCGCCGTGGTGACCGAGGGCGCGCCCGAAGCGCCCGAGGAAGCGCCGGCCGTGACCGACCGCAAGGCCGCCGCCGAAGCCGCGGCCACGCAGGCCAAGGACGACGCCAAGGCCAAGGCCGCCGCCGAATCGAAGGCTCGCGCCGACGAGGAAGCCGCCCGCGCCAAGGACCTGGACGAACGCCGCCGCAAGGCCCTGGCCGAGGCCGAGGCCATCCGCGCCATGATGAATGCGCCGGCCCGCGTGCTGGTGCCGCACAAGGCGCCCGAGAAGCCGGCGCCCGAAGCCAAGGCCGCCGTCAAGGGCACGCTGCACAAGCCGGCCACGCCGCCGGCCCGCCCCGGCGCGCCCGCGACGCCCGGCGCCCCTGCCGCGCCCGGTGCCGGCAAGGAAGTCAAGTCGGCCAAGCTGTCCTCCAGCTGGGCCGGCGACACCGCCAAGAAGAAGGAAATCAAGACCCGCGGCGATGCCAGCGGCGGCGTCGGACGCGGCAACTGGCGCGGAGGCCCGCGCGGCCGCCGCGGCGATCGCGGCGGACAGGAAGAACGGGTGCAGGCCGCGCCGGTGGAGGCGCGCGTGCTCGAAGTGCACGTGCCGGAAACCATCACGGTCTCCGAGCTCGCGCACAAGATGGCGGTCAAGGCCTCGGAAGTCATCAAGCAGCTGATGAAGCTCGGCCAGATGGCGACCATCAACCAGTCGCTCGACCAGGACACCGCGATGATCATCGTGGAAGACATGGGCCACACGGCCGTGGTCGCCGCGCTGGACGATCCGGAAGCCTTCACCGACGACGACGTCTCGGCGCAGACCGCCGAAGCGCTGCCGCGCGCACCGGTCGTGACCGTCATGGGCCACGTCGACCACGGCAAGACCTCGCTGCTCGACTACATCCGCCGTGCCAAGGTGGCCGCGGGCGAAGCCGGCGGCATCACGCAGCACATCGGCGCCTACCACGTGCAGACCGAGCGCGGCATGGTGTCCTTCCTTGACACCCCGGGCCACGAGGCGTTCACCGCCATGCGGGCCCGCGGTGCGCAGGCCACCGACATCGTCATCCTGGTGGTGGCGGCCGACGACGGCGTCATGCCGCAGACCAAGGAAGCCATCAAGCACGCGAAGGCGGCGGGTGTGCCGATCGTGGTTGCGATCAACAAGATCGACAAGCCGGACGCCAACCTCGACCGCGTCAAGCAGGAGCTGGTCGCCGAAGAGGTGGTGCCAGAAGAGTACGGCGGCGACGTGCCCTTCGTGGGCGTGTCGGCCAAGACCGGCGAGGGCGTCGACGCGCTGCTCGAGCAGGTGCTGCTGCAGGCCGAAGTGCTGGAACTGAAGGCGCCGGTCGATGCCGCCGCCAAGGGCCTGGTCATCGAAGCGCAGCTCGACAAGGGCCGCGGCCCGGTGGCGACCGTGCTGGTGCAATCCGGCACGCTCAAGACCGGCGACGTGGTGCTGGCCGGCTCGACCTATGGCCGCGTGCGCGCCATGATCGACGAGGACGGCAAGGCCACCAAGACGGCCGGTCCGTCGATCCCGGTCGAGATCCAGGGCCTGACCGAAGTGCCGCAAGCCGGCGACGAGTTCATGGTCATGGGCGACGAGCGCCGGGCCCGCGAGATCGCGACCTACCGCGCCGGCAAGTTCCGCAACACCAAGCTGGCGAAGGCCCAGGCCGCGAATCTGCAGAACATGTTCACCGACCTGTCGGCGGGCGAAGTGCAGACCTTGCGCATCATCATCAAGGCCGACGTGCAGGGCTCGCAGGAAGCGCTGTCGCAATCGCTGCTCAAGCTGGCGACCGAAGAGGTCAAGGTGCAGATGGTGTACGCCGGCGTCGGCGGCATCAGCGAGAGCGACATCAACCTGGCCATCGCCTCGAAGGCGATCGTGATCGGCTTCAACGTGCGGGCTGACAGCGGTGCGCGCAAGCTGGCCGAGAGCAACGGCATCCAGATCAACTACTACAGCATCATTTACGACGCCGTGGACGAGATCAAGGTGGCGATGTCCGGCATGCTGGCACCCGAGCGGCGCGAGGAAGTCATCGGCTCGGCCGAGATCCGCACCGTGTTCGTGGCCTCGAAGATCGGCACGGTGGCCGGCTGTATGGTCACCGCCGGCCTGGTCAACCGCAGCGCGCATTTCCGCCTGCTGCGCGACAACGTGGTCATCTACACCGGCGAGATCGATTCGCTCAAGCGCATGAAGGACGACGTCCGCGAAGTGCGCGAAGGCTTCGAGTGCGGTATCAAGCTCAAGAACTACAACGACATCAAGGAAGGTGATCAGCTGGAGTTCTTCGAGATCAAGGAGATCGCGCGGACGCTGTAAGGCGACCGATGCGACCCGGGCCATGCCCAAGAGAAAAGCCGCAGCGCCGAACCGCGCGTTCAAGGTCGCCGATCAGATCCAGCGCGATCTGACGGAGCTGATCGCGCGCGAGTTGAAGGACCCGCGGGTGGGCATGGTGACGATCCAGGCGGTCGAGGTCACGCCCGACTACGCGCATGCGAAGGTCTTCTTCAGCCTCCTGGTGGGCGACCCGGTGGAGACCACCGAGGCGCTCAACCAGGCGGCCGGCTTCCTGCGCAACGGGCTCTTCAAGCGCCTGCACATCCACACCGTGCCGACCCTGCACTTCCAGTTCGACCGCACCACCGAGCGTGCGGCCGACATGAATGCGCTGATTGCCCAGGCCGTCGCTTCACGTTCCAAAGACGACTGAAGATGAACGCGCCACGCACCAGGGTGCCGCGGCGCCCTGTGCACGGGGTGCTGCTGCTCGACAAACCGCTGGGTCTCTCCAGCAACCAGGCCTTGCAGAAGGCCAAGTGGTTGCTGCGCGCCGAAAAGGCCGGCCACACCGGCACGCTCGATCCGCTGGCGACCGGCGTGCTGCCGCTGTGCTTCGGTTCGGCCACCAAGTTCAGCCAACTGCACCTGGACGCCGACAAGACCTACGAGGCGATCGCCCGCCTGGGCGTGAAGACCGCCACCGGCGACGCCGAGGGCGAGGTGATCTCCGAGCGCCCGGTGGCCCTCGACGCCGACGACCTGGCACGCGTGCGGGCCCGGTTCACCGGCCCGATCCGACAGTTGCCGCCGATGCACAGCGCGCTCAAGAAGGACGGCAAGCCGCTCTACGAATACGCGCGCGAAGGCATCGAGGTCGAACGGGCGGTGCGCGACGTGGTGATCCATTCGCTCGCGCTCGAGCGCATCTCTGACAACGAACTGCGCATCGTCGCCCGCGTGAGCAAGGGCACCTATATCCGCACCCTGGGCGAAGACATCGGCGAGGCACTCGGCTGCGGCGCCCACCTGAGCTTCCTGCGGCGCACCGCCACCGGCGACTTCGAGGCGGCGCAATGCGTGACGCTCGAAGCCCTCGAGGCGATGACCGAGGACGAGCGGCTGGCGGCGTTGCTGCCTGCCGAGGCGCTGGTCGCGAATCACACCCGCGTCACGCTCGGCATGGAAGATGCAGGCCGCTTCCTGTCCGGCCTGCGCCGACGCGGCGACTGGGCCGATGCCGATGCCGTCGCGGTGTTCGGCCGCGACCCCGAAGCCTTTCTTGGCACGGCCCACGTGAAGGCCGGCGAACTCATTCCGGGGCGCTTGCTGAGCCCCATCGAAATCCAGCAGACATTACCTTTGACCGAAGCGACACCATGAGCACCAACCAGATTCGCAACATCGCCATCATCGCCCACGTGGACCATGGCAAGACCACGATGGTCGACCAGCTGCTGCGCCAGTCGGGCACCTTCGCCGAGCACGAGAAGGTGGTCGACACCGTGATGGACAACAACGCGATCGAGAAAGAACGCGGCATCACCATCCTGGCCAAGAACTGCGCCGTGACCTGGAAGGGCACGCACATCAACATCGTCGACACCCCGGGCCACGCGGACTTCGGCGGCGAGGTCGAGCGCGCGCTGTCGATGGTCGACGGCGTCGTGCTGCTGATCGACGCCCAGGAAGGCCCGATGCCGCAGACCCGCTTCGTCACCAAGAAGGCGCTGGCGCTCGGCCTGAAGCCGATCCTGGTGGTCAACAAGGTCGACAAGCCCGGCGCGCGCCCCGACTACGTGGTCAACGCCGCCTTCGACCTGTTCGACAAGCTCGGCGCGACCGACGAACAGCTCGACTTCCCGGTGGTCTACGCCTCGGGCATCAACGGCTGGTCATCGCTGGAGGAGGGCGGCCAGGGCGAGCAGTGGGGTCCCGACATGTCGGCCCTGTTCGACACCATCCTGAACCACGTGCCGTCGCAGACCGGCGACCCGAAGGCGCCGCTGCAGTTGCAGATCTCGGCGCTCGACTTCTCGACCTTCGTCGGTCGCATCGGTGTCGGCCGCATCAGCCAGGGCACGATCAAGCCGATGATGGACGTGGTCGTGATGGAAGGCCCGGACGGCAAGGCGATCAAGGGCCGGGTCAACCAGGTGCTGACCTTCCAGGGCCTGGAGCGCGTGCAGGCCACCGAGGCCGGCCCGGGCGAGATCGTGCTGATCAACGGCATCGCCGACATCGGCATCGGCGTCACGGTCACCGACCCGGCCACGCCGGCACCGCTGCCGATGCTGAAGGTCGACGAGCCGACGCTGACCATGAACTTCTGCGTCAACACCAGCCCGCTGGCCGGCCGCGAAGGCAAGTTCGTCACCAGCCGCCAGATCTGGGACCGCCTGCAAAAGGAACTGCAGCACAACGTCGCGCTGCGCGTGAAGGAAACCGACGAAGAAGGCATCTTCGAGGTGATGGGCCGCGGCGAACTGCACCTGACCATCCTGCTGGAGAACATGCGCCGCGAAGGCTACGAGATGGCGGTGAGCAAGCCGCGCGTCGTCTTCCGCGAGGTCGACGGCGAACGCCACGAGCCGATCGAGCTGGTGACCGCCGACATCGAGGACCAGCACCAGGGCGGCGTGATGCAGGCGCTGGGCGAGCGCAAGGGCGAGCTGGTCAACATGGAACCGGACGGCCGCGGCCGTGTCCGTCTCGAGTACCGGATTCCGGCGCGCGGCCTGATCGGCTTCACCAACGAATTCCTGAACCTGACCCGCGGCTCGGGCCTGATCTCGAACATCTTCGACCGCTACGAGCCCTTCAAGGGGGAGATCGGCAGCCGCAAGAACGGCGTGCTGATCTCGATGGACGACGGCGAGATCTTCACCTATGCGCTGGGCAAGCTGGACGACCGCGGCCGCATGTTCGTGCGCGCCAACGACCCGGTGTACGAAGGCATGATCGTCGGCATCCACAGCCGCGACAACGACCTGGTGGTCAACGCCACGCGCACCAAGCAGCTGACCAACTTCCGGGTTTCGGGCAAGGAAGACGCGATCAAGATCACGCCGCCGATCGAGCTCACGCTCGAATACGGCGTCGAGTTCATCGACGACGACGAGCTGGTCGAGATCACGCCCAAGAGCGTGCGGCTGCGCAAGCGCTTCCTGAAGGAGCACGAGCGCAAGCGCGCCTCGCGCGACTGAGCCTCGGAGGAAGCTCGGCGATGAGCTTGCCCGGGAACGCGAGCGACGCCCGGCACGGCCGTGCCGTCGTCTCGATGGTCGTGGTCACGCTGATGTGGGCCACCGCCGGCGTGGTGACCCGCCAGCTGGAGCAGGCGCGCAGCTTCGAGGTCACCTTCTGGCGGAGCTTCTTCACGGTGCTGTCGCTGCTGGTGATCCTGCCGCTCTGGCAGGGCCGTGGGGTCTTCGCGCGCATGCGCCGCGGCGGCGCCGCGCTGTGGATCTCGGGCCTGTGCTGGGCGCTGATGTTCACCGCATTCATGGTCGCGCTGACCCTGACCCGCGTGGCCAACGTGCTGGTCACGATGGCGCTGGGGCCGCTGCTGACCGCGCTGGCCGCCCGCATCTTCATCGGCCAGCGCCTGCCGGCGCGGACCTGGGCCGCGATCGTCGTGGCGGGCCTCGGCATCGGCTGGATGTTCGGCGGCCAGCTCGGCGAAGGGCAGCTCACCGGCACCTTGCTGGCGCTCCTGGTCCCGCTGGCCACGGCCTGCAACTGGACCGTGACCCAGCATGCGCACGCCCGGGGCCACGACGTCGATCTGGTGCCGGCGGTGCTGATCGGCGCCGCGCTCTCGGCGCTGTTCGCGCTGCCGCTCGCCTGGCCGTTGCAGGCCAACGTCCACGACCTCGGCTGGCTGGGCTTCCTGGGCCTTTTCCAGCTGGCGATTCCGTGCGTGCTCTCGGTCTGGTGCGCCGGCGTGCTGAAGGCGCCCGAGGTGGCGCTGCTCGGCTTGCTGGAAGTGGTCTTCGGCATCGCCTTCGCCTGGCTGGGCGCCGGCGAGGAGCCGGAGGCCGGCGTGCTGACCGGCGGCCTGCTGGTGATCGGCGCGCTGGTCTTCAACGAACTGCTCGGCTTGCGCGACCGGCGCATGCCGCTGGCGCAAAGCCTGGCCGGACCGCATTGAGGGTACCGGCGCCGCGCCCATGAAAAAGGCCGGCGCAAGCGCCGGCCGGTCTTCTCGCGGCGCGCGCGTCGCGCGCGCTTTCAGGCTCAGGGACGAGCCAGCTTCCAGTTGCCGTTGGCGAAGCCGTCGCCGGTCTTGTCGCCGGCCTTGGCGTCCTTCGAGTAGTAGTAGAGCGGCGCGCCGTTGTAGGCCCACTGCATCTTGCCGTCGTCGCGCGTGATGACGGTGTAGCCGCCCATCGGCTTGGCATCGGCGGGTGCGGCCAGGGCCGGCCACAGCGTGGCGCAGGGGCCGTTGCAGGCCGACTTGCCGTTGCCCGCGGTGTCGCGCGCGAAGGTGTAGAGCGTCATGCCGGTCGGGCCGATGAGCACGCCGTCGGCCGTGCGCGTCGGCGTGTCGGGCGCCTTGGCGGTCATGCTGCTGCAGCCGGCCAGCAGGGCGACGGCGAGGATCGAGGCGTTGAGCATCTTCTTCATGGTTTTCTCCTTGGGTTGATAAATCGGGTGTGCGTGCGAGTCTATTCAAGTTGGCGGTAGACCCCGGTGGCCAGGTCGAGCAGGGCGGCTCGCGGCAGTTGGCCGGCCAGAGCGTAGCCGAAGCCGTGGTCGATCCAGTAGAAGCTCGGCACCGGACCGTCCGACGAGAAGCGGAAGGCGGTCTCGCCCGAGCGGCCCGGCGCCGCGCTCTCGGCGAGGCTGCCGATGTAGAGCGTCACGCGCTCGCCGCTGCCGCGCTCGAACATGAACTGGGCCCGCGCCCCGTCGGCGCCGGGCAGCAGCCGGCCGCCGACCAGCGCGTAGCCCTGGGCCGAGAGATCGGGCACCTTCAAGGGCCGGTCCAGCCGCTTGGAGAGCCATTGCGCGAGATGCTGCTGCTCGTCGGCTGTCACCTCGACCGGATGCCGCACCTCGGGCACGTAGACCGCATGCGCGACCTCGGCGGCATGCACGAATTCCTGGGTGGCCAGCGCCCGCGCCCAGGCCGGCGCGGCGACGCTCTGTGCCCAAGGCAGCAAGCCGCCGCGCTGGCCGTTCGCCAGCCAGCCGGCGCCGAAGGCGATGACGATGCCGGCGGCCATGCCGCCCCATCGCATCCAGCGGTCGCGCTGGTCGTGGCGGCCGGCGGCCGCGGCCAGCGTGGCCAGCAGTTCGGGGGGCACCGGCTCGTCGAGCACCTCGCGGTGCAGCCGCCGCAGCGCCGCGCGCTGGGCCTGCCAGGCGGGGTCGTGGCCGGGCGGCACGGATTTCGGTTCGTCGTTCATGGCGGTGGCGGGTTACTTCAGGCGTCGGAGGCCGGTGCGCTGCGCAAACGACACGGGCGCGGCTTCCATCAGCTGGTGCAGGCGCTCCCGCGCCCGCGACAGGCGCGACATCACGGTGCCGATCGGCACGGTGAGCACGATCGCGACCTGCGCATAGGACAGGTCTTCGAGCGCCACCAGCAGCAGCACGGCGCGCTGGTCCTCGGGCAGCAGCATGAGGCAGCGCTGCAGGTCGATCGCCTGGTCCTGCTGCGCATGGGCGCCGCGAAGGTCGTGCGCGGCTTCGTCGAAGGCCACGGTCGTGCCTTGCCGCGAAATGCGGCGGCCATGGCTGGCATGGACGTTGTGCATGATCGTGAAGAGCCAGGCGCGCAGGTCGGTGCCGCTGCGCCAGAGGCGCCACTTGGAGCAGGCGCGCTCCAGCGTGTCCTGCACCAGGTCGTCGGCGGCCCAGCGGTCGCCGGTCAGCGCCCGCGCGTAGCGGCGCAGGCTGGGGATGTGGTCGACGAGGTCGCGGGTGTCCATGGTGGCGGTTCTTGCTGCATGAACGCCGCGAGCCGCTCGCTTATTCCATGAGACGTCGAAAAATTTCTAGCGCTGGCGGCTCTTCATGGCCCGCTCGACCTCGCGCTTGCCTTCGCGGTCCTTGATGGTGTCGCGCTTGTCGTGCTCGGCCTTGCCCTTGGCCAGGGCGATCTCGCACTTCACCTTGCCGGCCTTCCAGTGCAGGTTGAGCGGCACCAGCGTGTAGCCCTTCTGCTCGACCTTGCCGATCAGGCGGCGGATCTGCTCCTTGTGCATCAGCAGCTTCTTGGTGCGCACCGAGTCGGGCGTGACGTGGGTCGAGGCCGAGCGCAGCGGGTTGATCTGGCAGCCGATCACGAAAAGTTCGCCGTCGCGGATGACGACGTAGCCGTCGGTCAGCTGCACCTTGCCTTCGCGCAGCGACTTGACCTCCCAGCCTTCGAGGACCATGCCGGCCTCGAAGCGTTCCTCGAAGAAATAGTTGTAGGCGGCCTTCTTGTTGTCGGCGATGCGGGTCGAGGTGTCTTGCTTCTTGGTGGCCATGGTGAGTCAAATGGGGTCCGCATGGCTTCAATACAATCTTTTGCGCACGCGGTGCCGATTCTATGAAAACAGTCAACAAGTCCGTCCTCATCTGGTACAGCGCCCAGGAGATGTACGCCCTGGTCACCGACGTGGCCCGCTACCCGGAGTTCCTGCCCTGGTGCGACCGCGCCAGGGTGATCGACCAGGACGAGCACGGCATGACCGCCGAAGTCGGCCTCGCCTTCAGCGGCTTCCACCAGAGCTTCACCACCCGCAACACCCACGTGCCCGGCCGCGAGGTGCACCTGAAGCTGGTCGACGGGCCGTTCTCGAACCTCGACGGCACCTGGACCTTCACGCCGGTGGGCGAGGGCGGCGAGCGGGCCTGCCGGGTCGAGCTCAACCTGAGCTACGGCTTCAACAATTTCGCGCTGCAGGCGCTGGTCGGCCCGGTGTTCGACAAGATCGCCTCCAACCTGGTCGAGGCCTTCGTCAAGCGCGCCGGCCAGATCTACGAGAAGACCTGATGCCCCGGGTGACCGTCGCCTGTTCGGCGGCGCCGCGCGAGGTCTTCGAGCAGGTCCTCGAGTTGCCGGCCGGTGCCACCGCCCGCGATGCGGTGCTGGCCAGCCGTCTCCCGCAGGACTGGCCGGCGCTCGACTGGGCGGCGCTCGCGCCGGGCGTCTGGGGCCGCGCGGTCGAGTGGGAACATCGCCTGGCCGAGCTCGATCGGCTGGAGCTGTGCCGGCCGCTCACGGTCGACCCGAAGGTGGCGCGGCGGGAGCGCTTCCGGCAGCAGGGCGCGCGGGGCACGGGCCTCTTCGCGCGCAGCCGCAAGGGCGGCAAGGCCGGCTACTGAGCGGAGCGCCGACGGCGCTACTTGCAGTCCGAGGCGATCACGCCTTGCAGGCGCTTCTGCTCGGCGGCGCGGGCATCGTCGTCCATGATGACCCGCTCGCCGGCGGCATTCATCGAGGCCACCCGCATGCCGCTGTCCATCATTTCCTTGCCTTCCTTGGCCCGGCTGCAGTTGTCGGCCTTGGCCTTGGCGAGCTTCTCGGCCTCGGCCGCCTGCTTGGCCTTCTCGGCCTGCTCGGCCTGGCGCTTCTTTTCCTCGAGCGCCTTGTCGCCCGCGGGCGGGGCGGCCGGTGCCAGCGGGGCGGCGTCGGTGGTGGCTGCGACCGCCGGGGGCGCGCGGCGGCTAGGCGCGGCCGGGCGACGCAGGATCTTGTCTTCCGGCACCTCGGGCGGCGGCGGCTGGTCGCTGAAGACTTTCTTGTTGTCCTTGTCGACCCATTGCCACTGCGCGCTGGCGCCCAGGGGCAGCAGCAACACCGAGGCGATGACGAGCAGGTGCGAGAGTCTCATGATCGGCGAGTTTAGCGCTGCCTTACGTTTTGCAACATGAATCGCTGGCTTTTTCGCAACGCCGGCCGCGCAATTCCCCGCACCGCAGCAAAAGACCGGCCATCGTTACAATCCGTCTTTTGGAGCTTCACCCATGCGCCTTCTCGGCAAAGCGCTCACCTTCGACGACGTGTTGCTGGTGCCAGCGTTCTCCCAGGTCCTGCCCAAGGACACCTCCCTCGCCACCCGGCTCTCGCGCAACATCACGCTGAACCTGCCGCTGGTCTCCGCGGCGATGGACACCGTCACCGAAGCCCGCCTGGCGATCGCCATCGCCCAGGAAGGCGGCATCGGCATCGTGCACAAGAACCTGACGCCGGCCGAGCAGGCCGCGCAGGTGGCCAAGGTGAAGCGCTACGAGTCGGGCGTGCTGCGCGACCCGGTGGTGATCACGCCGACGCACACGGTGCGGCAGGTCATGGCGCTGTCGGACCAGTTGGGCATCTCGGGCTTCCCGGTGTGCGACGGCGGCAAGGTGGTCGGCATCGTGACCGGCCGCGACCTGCGCTTCGAGAGCCGCTACGACGTGCCTGTGAGCGAGATCATGACGCGGCGCGACAAACTCATCACGGTGCCCGACGGCACCACGCTGGCCGACGCCAAGGCGCTGCTCAACAAGTACAAGCTCGAGCGGCTGCTGGTGATCAACGAGGCCTGGGAGCTGAAGGGCCTGATCACCGTCAAGGACATTACCAAGCAGACCAGCTTCCCGAACGCGGCACGCGATTCGAGCGGCCGCCTGCGGGTGGGTGCCGCGGTCGGCGTGGGCGAGGGCACCGAGGAGCGGGTCGAGGCGCTGGTCAAGGCCGGCGTCGACGCGATCGTGGTCGACACCGCGCACGGCCACAGCGCCGGCGTGATCGAGCGGGTGCGCTGGGTCAAGAACAACTATCCGCAGGTCGACGTGATCGGCGGCAACATCGCCACCGGCGACGCGGCGCGTGCGCTGGCCGATGCCGGCGCCGACGCGGTCAAGGTCGGCATCGGCCCAGGCTCGATCTGCACCACCCGCATCGTGGCCGGCGTCGGCGTGCCGCAGATCATGGCGATCGACAGCGTCGCCACCGCGCTGCAGGGCACCGGCGTGCCGCTGATCGGCGACGGCGGCATCCGCTACTCGGGCGACATCGCCAAGGCGATCGCGGCCGGCGCCAGCACCGTGATGATGGGCGGCATGTTCGCCGGTACCGAAGAGGCGCCCGGCGAGATCGTGCTGTTCCAAGGCCGCAGCTACAAGAGCTACCGCGGCATGGGCTCCATCGGCGCGATGCAGCAGGGCAGCGCCGACCGCTACTTCCAGGAGTCGAGCACCGGCAACCCGAATGCCGACAAGCTGGTGCCCGAGGGCATCGAAGGCCGCGTGCCCTACAAGGGCTCGATGGTCTCGATCGTCTACCAGATGGCCGGCGGCTTGCGTGCCAGCATGGGCTACTGCGGCTGCGCCACGATCGAGGACATGAAGAACAAGGCCGAGTTCGTCGAGATCACGACCGCCGGCATCCGCGAGAGCCACGTCCACGACGTGCAGATCACCAAGGAAGCGCCCAACTACCGAGCCGAGTGATCCGGTTCTGGCCTGATCTTCAGAATCAGGCCCGATTGCATTAGAATTCGGGCCAGAACATTTACTTCTGGCCCAAATGCAATCCCTCGGCATCTCCGAAGCCAAGAACAACTTCTCCGCCCTGATCGACATGGTCGAACGGGGCGAAGAGGTGCGCATCACGCGGCACGGCAAGGAAGTGGTCCGCATGCTGCCGATGCGCCGCAAGCCCGTCATCACCGACGAACAGATCGCGCGCGAACTGGGCCAGATCGACGCGCTGCATGCGCTCATCCAGCCCGGGCCTTCGGTGAGCGCGCTGCGCGACGAGGGGCGCCAGCCTTGACCGCCTTCGTCATGGACGCCTCGGTCACCGCCGCCTGGCTGCTGCCCGACCAGGCCAGCGACGACACCCGCAAGCTCTACGCCGCGATCCGCCGCGACCAGGTCGAGCCGCAGGCGCCGAATGCCTGGCAATGGGAGTGCGCCAACATCCTGGCCAACGGCGTGCGCAGCGGGCGCATCCCGGCATCCGCGGTCGAAGGGCTGTGGAGCGTGCTGGACGCCATCCGCCACCGGGTCGAGCTGCACGAACTGGCGTCGGCGCAGCACAAGGCGGTGCTGGCGGTGGCGATCGATGCCGGCGTCTCGCTCTACGACGCGGGCTACCTGTGGCTCGCGCGCTCGCTCGACCTTCCGCTCGCCACCTTCGAGCCGCAACTCATCCAGGCCGCGCCGCAAGCGGGCGTGCGCCTCTTCGACATTTCAACGCTCTGAGCCTTTTTGCCATGCAACACGACAAGATCCTCATCCTCGACTTCGGCTCGCAAGTCACCCAGCTGATCGCACGCCGCGTTCGCGAAGCGCACGTGTTGAGCGAGGTGCATCCGTGCGACGTGACGGACGAATGGATCCGCGCCTACGCCGCCGACGGCTCGCTCAAGGGTGTGATCCTCTCCGGCAGCCACGCCAGCGTCTACGAGGAGACCACCGACAAGGCGCCGCAGGCGGTGTTCGAGCTGGGCGTGCCGGTGCTGGGCATCTGCTACGGCATGCAGACCATGGCGCACCAGCTGGGCGGCCGGGTCGAGGGCGGCCACAAGCGCGAATTCGGCTTCGCCTCGGTGCGCGCGCGCGGCCACACGCGGCTGCTCAAGGACATCGCCGACTTCACCACCGACGACGGCCACGGCATGCTCGACGTCTGGATGAGCCACGGCGACAAGGTCACCGAGCTGCCGCCCGGATTCAAGCTGATGGCCTCGACCGAGAGCTGCCCCATCGCCGGCATGGCCGACGAGGAACGGCGCTTCTACGCGCTGCAGTTCCATCCGGAAGTCACGCACACGAAGAAGGGCCAGGCGATCCTCGACCGCTTCGTGCTCGACATCTGCGCGGCCCGCCCCGACTGGGTCATGCGCGACCACATCGCCGAGGCGGTGGAGGCGATCCGCAAGCAGGTGGGCGACGAGGAGGTGATCCTCGGCCTCTCGGGCGGCGTCGATTCGTCGGTGGCCGCGGCGCTGATCCACCGCGCGATCGGCGACCAGCTGACCTGCGTCTTCGTCGATCACGGCCTCCTGCGCCGCAACGAAGGCGACATGGTGATGGACATGTTCGTCGGCCAGTTGCATGCCAAGGTCATCCGTGTCGATGCCAGCGAGCTGTTCCTCGGCAAGCTGGCCGGCGTGAGCGACCCGGAGGCCAAGCGCAAGATCATCGGCGGCGAGTTCGTCACCGTGTTCAAGCAGGAAGCCGCCAAGCTCACCAGCGCCGGCGCCAAGGGCGCGAAATGGCTGGCCCAGGGCACCATCTACCCGGACGTGATCGAGTCGGGCGGCGCCAAGAGCAAGAAGGCCGTGACCATCAAGAGCCACCACAACGTCGGCGGCCTGCCCGAGCAGCTGGGCCTGAAACTGCTGGAGCCGCTGCGCGACCTGTTCAAGGACGAGGTGCGCGAACTCGGCGTGGCACTGGGCCTGCCGCACGGCATGGTGTATCGCCATCCGTTCCCGGGCCCGGGCCTGGGCGTGCGCATCCTGGGCGAGGTCAAGAAGGAATATGCCGACCTGCTGCGGCGCGCCGACGCGATCTTCATCGAGGAACTGCACAACTTCGTCGATGTCGAGAGCGGCAAGAGCTGGTACGACCTCACGAGCCAGGCATTCACCGTGTTCCTGCCGGTCAAGAGCGTGGGTGTGATGGGCGATGGCCGCACCTACGACTACGTGGTCGCGTTGCGCGCGGTGCAGACCAGCGACTTCATGACGGCCGACTGGGCCGAGCTGCCCTATGCACTCCTGAAGAAGGTGTCGGGGCGGATCATCAACGAGGTGCGCGGGATCAATCGGGTGACCTACGACGTGTCGAGCAAGCCGCCGGCGACGATCGAGTGGGAATGAACTAACGCGCTATCGATCCGGCTTCAACGCCCCGATCACGAGCCGCGTCGCCGCGTCGACATCCCCGTCGCCGACGGCCACGCCCAGTTGCCGCCACAGGAGCGGTCGCAACGGCCGCACCGCGATGCGCGGGTCGTGCGCCGGCTCGTGCGCTTCTTCCGGCAGCAGGGCCGCGCCGTAGCCCGCGGCGACCAGCGTCCTGATCGCATCGTTGTAGTTGAGCTCGATGCGCGGCCGGCAGTGCACGCCGGCCGCGGAGAACCATTCCGCGGTGAGGCGGTGCAGGTGGGTCGCGGCGTCGTTCATGATCAGCGGCCGCTCGGCCAGCCATTGCGGGGTCAGCCGCTGCGGCGCCTTCCAGGCGGCCGGCAGGAAGGCGAACACGGCCTCGCGCTTGAGCGGCGCGACCCGCACGCCGCGCAGCGGTGCCTGCGGCAGCGCCACCACCGCCAGGTCCAGGCGGCCGGCGGCGAGCCGGGCCATGCTGTCGCCGGAGGTCAGCACCTGCAGGTCGATGTCGATGCCCGGATGGTCGCGCGCCAGCCGTTCGAGCGCCGGCGGCAGCAGGTGGGCGATGGCGCCGGTCGAGGCGCCGATGCGCACCCGGCCGGTCTGGCCCGCGAGCTGACGGCGGACGTCTTCCACGGCTTCGTCCGCATCGGCCAGCAGCCGGCGGGCGCGCGCGATGAAGCGCTCGCCCAAAGCCGTCGGCTGCACCGGTCCACGTCCGCGAACCAGCAGGCGGCCCCCCAGCCGCGATTCCAGTTCGGCCATCTGGACGGTGACGGTGGGCGGCGCCAGGTGAAGGGCGCGCGCGGCATTGGCCAGCGACCCGAGGTCGGTGATGGCGACCAGGGTGCGCAGATGGTCGAGGCTGAGTTCACGCATGTCGCCAATTTAGCTTTTTTGAATCCGACCTTCCATAAATTCAGCTGGAGCCATTGGCCGCCCTTGCCAACAATGGCAGCCATGAACCCTCTCATCTTCATCGACGGCGACCAGGGCACGACCGGCCTGGACCTGCAGAACCGCTTGCGTGGATCGGACCTTCGCATCCGCACGCTGCCGGCCCACCTGCGCAAGGATCCGGCGGCCCGCCGCGCCGCGCTCAACGACTGCGACATCGCCGTCCTCTGCCTGCCCGACGCCGCGGCACGCGACGCGGTGGCGATGATCGACAACCCGGCGGTGCGGGTCATCGACGCCAGCTCGGCGCACCGCACCAGCCCAGGCTGGGTCTACGGCCTGCCCGAACTCGATGCGCGGCAGGCGGCGCGCATCGCCACGGCCGTGCGGGTCACGAACCCGGGCTGCTATCCCACCGCCGCGGTCGCGCTGCTGCGGCCGCTGACCGACGCGGGCCTCCTGCCGGCCGACCATCCGCTGGCGATCCATGCGGTCTCGGGCTATTCGGGCCAGGGCAGGGCGGGCGCGGAGGCCCACGAGGCCGGCGCGCAGGCGCACTCGCTGAAGCTCTACGGCCTCGGACTCGAACACAAGCACGTGCCGGAGATCGAGGCCTATGCGCGGCTCACGGCGCGGCCGATCTTCGTGCCGGCCTACGCCAGCTACCGGCAAGGCATCGTGCTGAGCATCGGGCTGCACGCGCGCATGCTGCCGGCCGGAGTTTCCGGCGCGCGCATCCACGAATGCCTGCAGGAGCGCTATCGCGACGCGGCGCACGTTCGCGTGCTGCCGATGACCGAGCCCATCACCGGACTCGATCCGCAGATGCACAACGGCAGCAACGACATGAGCCTGGCCGTCGCCGGCAACGAACGCACCGGCCAGATCCTGCTGGCCGCGGTGCTCGACAACCTGGGCAAGGGCGCCGCCGGCGCGGCGGTGCAGAACCTGGGACTGATGACCGGATCCGCGTAGGCGGGATCAGCACTCCACCACGTTCACCGCCAGCCCGCCGAGCGAAGTCTCCTTGTACTTGGACTTCATGTCCTCGCCGGTCTGCATCATGGTGCGGATCACCGCGTCCAGCGACACGTAGTGGCTGCCGTCACCGCGCAGCGCCATGCGCGCCGCGTTGATGGCCTTCACCGCGCCCATCGCGTTGCGCTCGATGCACGGGATCTGCACCAGCCCGCCGACCGGGTCGCAGGTGAGGCCGAGGTTGTGCTCCATGCCGATCTCGGCCGCGTTCTCGACCTGCGCCGGCGTGCCGCCGAGCGCGGCCGCCAGCGCGCCGGCGGCCATCGAGCAGGCCACGCCGACCTCTCCCTGGCAGCCGACCTCGGCGCCCGAGATGGAGGCGTTGGCCTTGTAGAGCATCGCGATGGCGGCGGCGGTGAGCAGGAAGTCGACGATGCCGTCTTCCGAGGCCTGGGGATGGAACTTGACGTAGTAGTGAAGGACCGCGGGCACCACGCCGGCCGCGCCGTTGGTCGGCGCCGTCACGACCCGGCCGCCGGCCGCGTTCTCCTCGTTGGCGGCCATCGCGAAGGCGTTGACCCAGTCCATCGCGGCCAGCGGATCGGCGCCGGGCGCGCCGTCGTCGCGGGCCAGCAGCTCGCGGTGCAGCTGCGGCGCGCGGCGGCGGATGTTGAGGTTGCCGGGCAGCCGCTCGCCGGCTTGCAGGTTGTCGATGCCGAGGCCGCGCTGCACGCACTGCTGCATCACGCGCCAGGTGCGCAGCACGCCGTCGCGCACCGCCTCGGGCGGCCGCCATGCGGCTTCATTGGCGAGCATCAGCTGCGCGACCGACAGGCCCTGCGTGGTGGCCTGGCCGATCAATTCGTCGCCGGTGCGGAACGGGAAGGGCCAGGCGAGGCCCGAGGCGGCATCGGCCGTTGCCGTGGCGCCGCCCTCGACCACGAAGCCGCCGCCGACCGAGAAGTAGCAGCGATCAGCCAACTCGGCCCCATCGACGGCCGTCGCGATCAGTTGCATGCCGTTCGGATGTTCGGCCAGGAACTGGTCGCCGATGAATTCGATGTCGCGCACCGGATCGAAGGCGATGCGATGCCGACCCAGCAGCATCAGTTCGTGCGAGCGGCGCATCGCGTCGATGCGCGGCCGCACCGTCGCCGGATCGACCGTGTCCGGCATCTCGCCCAGGAGGCCCAGGATGACGCCGAGGTCGGTGGCATGGCCATGGCCAGTGGCGCCGAGCGAGCCGTAGAGCTTCACCCGCACCGCGTGCGTGCGCGCCAGCAGCCCATCGCGCGCGAGCGCGGCGGCGAACATCTGCGCGCCCCGCATCGGCCCGACCGTGTGCGAGCTCGACGGCCCGATGCCGACCTTGAAGATGTCGAAGACGGAAAGCATCGCCCGACTATGCAACGGCAAGCTGCCGCTTGACCAGTGCCACCCAGTAGGCGGCGCCGAGCGGCAGGATGGCGTCGTTGAAGTCGTAGTAGGGGTTGTGGATCGGCGGGTCGTTCGGGCCTTCGCCGGCGCCGATGCCGATGTAGGCGCCCGGGCGTTTCTGCAGCATGAAGGCGAAGTCTTCCGAGCCCATGGCCGGCGGGATGTCGGTGTGGACCTGCGCGTCGCCAACCAGGCTCGCGGCAGCGGCGACCGCGGCGGCCGTCTCGCCGGCCGTGTTGACCACGCCGGGGTAGCCGCGCATGTACTTCAGCGCGACCTGCGCGCCGTGCACCTGCGCCATGCCGGCGCAGATCTGGCCCATCGCCGCCTCGACCCGGTCCTGGATGGCGGCGTCGAGCGCGCGCGCGGTGCCGCGCAGCACCACGGTCTCGGGCACGACGTTCCAGGTGTCGCCGCCGTGGATCTGGGTGACGCTCACCACGGCCGAGTCGGTCGCGCCGATGCGCCGGCTGACGATGGTCTGCAGCGCGTTGACCAGCTGGGCCGAAATGACCACCGGGTCGATGCCGGTCTCGGGCATCGCGCCGTGGCAGCCCTTGCCGGTGATCGTGATCTCGAAGGTGTCCAGGTAGGCGGTCATGGTGCCGACGCGGATGCCGAAGTGGCCGCGCGGCATGCCCGGGAAGTTGTGCATGCCGTAGACCGCATCGGCCGGGAACTGGTCGAACAGGCCCTCGTCGACCATCCGGCGGCCACCGCCCTCGTTCTCCTCGGCCGGCTGGAAGACGAAGTGCACCGTGCCCTTGAAGGGCCTGTGGCGCGCCAGGTGTTCGGCGGCGCCGAGCAGCATCGCGGTGTGGCCGTCGTGGCCGCAGCCGTGCATCTTTCCTTCGCAGGTCGACTTGTGGCCGCGGTTGCCCAGCTCGGTCATGTTGAGCGCGTCCAGGTCGGCGCGCAGGGCGATGCTCGGGCCATCGCCGTTTTTCAGCGTGCCGACCACGCCGGTGCCGGCCAGGCCGCGATGCACCGGAATCTTCATCAGCATCAGCGCATTGGCGACGACGTTGGCGGTGCGGTGTTCCTCGAAGGCGGTCTCGGGGTTGGCGTGGATGTCATGGCGCCAGGCCAGCATCCGGGCGCGGGTGTCTTCGGCAATCTCGGGGTCGTGGTACATGGGTCGGTCCGATCGTGGGTGGGAATGGATCAATGGAAGAATTCGGCGATCAGTGTCGCGCCGATGAAGGTGCCTGCGGTGGCCGTGAGCGACACCAGCACGATGCGCCAGCCCAGCCGGCGGAACATCGGCAGGTCCTTGGCGACCGAGAAGCCGGCCATCGCCAGCACCGGCGTGGTGAAGGCCAGGAAGTTGAGCTGCGCGGTGGCGGCGATCAGCCCGTCTGAAAAGGGCAGCAGGCCGGGAATGCCGACGACCGTGGCCAGGATCGACAGGGCCAGCACCATCGGCAGCCGCGGCAGCAGGCGCTTCAGCACCTCGACCACCGCCACCAGCGCGACGATGACCGCCATGCCGGCGAGCGATTGCACGAGGGGCACGTGGTAGGCCAGCAGGTTGCCGATCGTCACGCCGCCGGCCATCAGCACCCAGGCCAGCGCGCGGTCGGCGAGCTTCAGGGCCGGCGCCTCGGCGGCGACCGCGTCGTCCGGTGCGGCGCTGTCGCCGGCCTGGCGCCTGGAGAAGCGGCCGAGCACCGGCTCCAGCCGCCCGTAGAGCCAGTTGCAGGCCGGCAGCGACAGGAACAGCGAGAAATAGAAGCCGACCACGGTGGTCAGCAGGTTGGACGCCGCCGCGATCGCGGTCAGCTCGTGCACCCGGTCGGCCGGTTGCTGGGCGCCGATCGCGCCGATGGCCGCGGCCATCAGGCTACCGGAACCGACGCCGGCGCCCATCGCCAGCGAGCGCGGATCGAAGATGTGCAGGCTGGTGATGAAGCCGGCCAGGAGCGCGATGAAGAGCGCGCCCAGCACGGTGCCGGTGATGTATTCGGCCAGCACGCCACGGCCCTCGGCCGAGGCCATGCCGTAGCGCTCCCCGATGATCACCAGGTTGCCTTCGCGGCCGACCGAGAAGGTGGCGCCGACCGCCTCGCGCTTGATGCCCAGCAGCAGCGCCAGCGGCAGCCCGAGCGCCAGAGTGCCGAAGGCGTGGCCGAATTCCTGGAACACCAGCGCCCAGCCGGCCTGCCGCACCTGCGGCAGCGCGGCGCCGACGGTCAGCCCCAGCTTGACGATGAACAGCAGCAGCCCGGCGTTCAGCAGGCCGCCGGCGTAGCCCTGCAGGCCGGTGTCGACTCGCGCGAAGGAAGGCAGTCGCGATGCCGCGAGGCCCCAGGCCGCCGCGAGCAGAAGCGCCCAGAGCATCGGCAGCAGCACCACCTTGCCCGGGCCGAGCTTGAACTGGGTCGCGCCGATCAGCTCGGCGGCGGCCACGACCAGCAGGCAGACGATCAGCAGCTTGAGCCGGCCCGGATGGCGGTCGGGCAGGGAGGTCGGCGCGAGCACGGCGGTGGCGGATGTCATCGGGGTGGTCCTGGTGGTTTTCGAGCGAGTCTCCGGCAAACGAGTGCTTGCATCAATGACCGAGATTTCGGATATTCGTTGCATTGAATGCAACACTCACCCGGACCATGACGCTTCCCTTCGACGACGACATGCTCGACAGCCGCCGGCTGCGCTACTTCATGCAGGTGCTCGACAGCGGCTCGGTGCGCGGCGCCGCCGAGGTGCTCGGCATGGACCCGTCGGCGGTGAGCCGCGCGGTCGGCCTGCTCGAGAAGGAGTGCGGCGCCGTGCTGCTGGAGCGCCGCGGCCGCGGCGTCGCGCCGACGGATGCCGGCGACCTGCTGGCGCTCTACCTGCGGCGCCAGCAGAGCCAGAAGCAGCACCTGCTCGCGCAGATGGACAGCATCCGCAAGGTCGAGCGCGGCCACATCGACATCGTGGCCGGCGAAGGCTTCGTCGACTGGCTGATGCGCCACAGCCTGCGCGACTTCATGCGCGCGCATCCGCAGATCACGGTGGCGCTGGAGGTCGGCAGCAGCGACGAGATCGTGCGCCGGGTGATCGAGGAGCGGGCGCACATCGGCATGCTGTTCCAGCCGCCGAAGGACGAGCGGCTGCGCTCGCACCATTCGCATCCGCAGCCGATCCAGGCGCTGGTGCTGGCGACGCACCCGCTGGCCGCCATCGGCCGGCCGCTCAGGCTGGCCGACCTGCAGCCGCATCCGGGCGCGACCCTGCCGCGCAGCTTCGGCGTGCGCCAGCACATCGAGGCCGCCGAGATCGGGGAGGGCGTGCGGCTCGGGGCGCTGCTCACCACCAGTTCGTTCAGCGCGCTCGGCTACTTCGTGGCGGCCGGGCTGGGCTACGCGCTGTCCACCCGCATGTCGCTGCCGCCGCACCTCGACACCGGCGAGGTGATCGGGCTGCCGATGAAGAATCCGCTGCTGCACCAGGGCCGCACCCATGTCATCTCGTGCCACGGCCGGATGCTGACGCCGGCGGCCACCGAACTCTTGCGCGGCATCGTCGGCGACATGGCGCGCACCCTCGGCGCGGCGGCGACCGACTGAGGGCGGCTCAGCAGCCGCTGCCCATCTCGGTCTTGCTTTCCGCCTCGGCCTTGACGCCGTGCGCGGCAAGCGGCTGCACCACGCGGCGCTCGAACAGCGCGAAGTCGGCCGCGCTGTCCTGGCCTTCCCAGGAGACCTCGAGCGCGACCTGGCCGCTCGGCAGTTGCCACTGCTCGATCTTCAGATCGTCGATCTCGGTGCGGCGCACCTGGCTGCTGCAGTCCAGCGGCCGGGCCGAGAAGCTTGCCGGCAGCAGGTCGGCGACCGCGCCCTCGGCCTCGCAGCTGAGCGAGAAGGTCTTGCGCGGCGGTCCGTCGGCGGTCCAGCCGACGTCGACTTCCTGCTTGCGATTGGGCGCGGCGCTCGCGGGCAGCGGGCATTGCCAGTCGGCCATGAGATCGGCGCTGGTGAAGGGCGTCGTGCTGCGCAGCTTGTACATGGTCTCGACCGCGTGCTTCGCGCTGCGCTGGCGGACGATCGCGGCCGAGCCCGCCGCCAGGTCGGCCGGCTGCCGGACCGCGAAGAAGCGCACCTCGTAGGACTTGCGCTGCCCCTTGCCCAGCTGCAGGGCGGCGGCCACCTCCTTGGCGTCGCGCGGGCCGCCTTCGGCCGGGTTCCAGCGGATCGCGTATTCGGCGCCGCTGGCGTCGTGCGCGGCCTGCGCGGGCGCGACGATGCCGAGCGCGAGCAAGCCGACCGCGCCGATGGCGGCGAGGCAGGAAAGACGATTGCGCATCGCCATCGCCTCAGCCTTTGGCCTCGTCCCTCGGCTTGTGCTTCTTCGCCGCGGCGACCGAACTGCCGTCGAGCACCAGGTGGCTCGGATCGAGCTGGCGCTTCTGCAGGTCGAGCAGCAGTCCGGCGTCGCTCAGGTCGATCTTGTGGGAGGAATCCCAGTCGCGCTGCGCGGTTTCCTCCAGCCGCAGCACGGTGGCCGGGTCGTCGGTCTCGATG
>NZ_LMUW01000026.1:33487-36910 GCF_009765735.1 Xenophilus sp. L33 | reverse complement strand
GCTACCGGCCGGCCGCGCGGATGGCGCAGCCGGTCGACACCTCGACCTCGCATCTCGGCTTTCGCTGCATCGTGCGAGTGCCCGGCTGAAGAAAGCGCGGAGTGCACCGCCGGCTGCCCTTTCGGGCAACCGGATTGCCCCTCGCCCCGATTACCTTGGCTGCAGGCTCGGCGGATGATGCCCCGAAGTCCATCCGGAGACGACACAAAAGGGTCCGACGACCCTCGACCCCTACAGGCCCCAGAAGCCCCAGTTGACCGGCAGAGCCACATTTGAGAGGATTTTCATGACCCGCACCCTTCATTCCATCGGCGCCCTGGCGCTTGCGATGTGCGCCACGCTCACCGCGAGCGCGAATGCCCAGGGTACGCCCGCGAACGCAGCGCATCCGATGCACAAGGGCGGCGCCGTGGCCGCCGATCCGCAACTTGAGCCCAAGGCGATGGACCTGCTGCATGCCATGAGCAGCGCGCTCACCGGGGCCAGCTCGATGTCCTTCACGGCCGTCGTCTCCTACGAAAGCCCGAGCAGCGTCGGGCCGGCGCTCGTCTATTCGACCACCTCGGACGTGCTGCTGCAGCGGCCGGACGAGCTGCGAGTTGTCACCCTGGGCGACGGGCCGGCGGCCGAATACACCTATGACGGCAAGACCATCACCGCCTTCGCCCCGGCGGAGAACCTGGTGGCGGTCACCGATGCCCCGCCGACCATCGATCTCATGCTCAAGGCTGCCTTCGACAAGGCAGCCATCTACTTTCCCTTCGCCGACATCGTGGGCGCCGATCCCTTTGGCAACATCGCGCAAGGGCTCACCAAGGCCTTCTACATCGGCCCGTCCAAGGTGGTCGGTGGCACGAACACCGAGATGATCGCGGTCGTCAGCGACAGCCTGTTCATGCAGATCTGGATCGGCGCGGACGACAAATTGCCGCGGCGCATGCGCGCTGTCTTCAAGGGCGACCCGCTGCTGCTGCGCCACGACGTGCAGTTCTCCAACTGGAAGCTCGACCCGGTGGTGGCCGCTGACGCCTTCGCTGCGATGAATGCGGCCCATGCCACGAAGATCGACTTCGCCGTGCCGCAGCCACCCGGCGCGATGAACAAGAAGGCCACCAACACACCCAAGGCCAAGGCGCAGTGAGGTCCACACCATGAACAACACTCCGGTGATCCCTTCGCGCAAGACCTTGCTGGTGGCGATTGCCATCCTGGCCGCCCTGCTGAGTGCCGGGTACCACGCGCCGGCGGCCGCCTGGGCCAGCGCCAACCGCTTCGGCGGCCACTCCTACGGCGGCTTCGGCACCGCCACCCACGACAACCGCTGGGGCGGCTCGACGTCGGCGAATGCATTCGGCGGCTACAGCCACACCAACATGTACGGCGGCCACACCACCGGCGTTGCCGGCTACGGCGCGGTGCACACGACGCCGGGCGGCTTCAGCACCTACCATCCGCCGGCCTACGGGTATGGCGGCTATGCGCCGTACCACGCACCCGGCGTGGTGCCCTACTACCACGCAGGATGCTACGACTGCGCCGGCGCGGTGGCCGCGGGCGCGGTGGTCGGCATGGCGGCTGGCGCCGCCATCGCCCGCTACGACATGGGCGTGAGCTACGCCTCGATCCCCCCGGGTGCCGTGGTGGTGAACCAGGCGGGCATCAACTACTACCAGGTCGGCAACAGTTGGTTCCGTCCGTACTACGGCGCCAACGGCGTTTACTACACGGTGGTGCCGGCGCCCTACTGATGGAACTCGCCATGAAGCAGTCACCGCTGCGGCTTCACCTGACGCGATGGGCGGCGTTTGCCGTGCTGTGGATCGCCACCGTGGCACCGGCGCACGCCCAGACCGATCCCCTGCCCTCCTGGAACGACGGGTCGACGAAGCAGGCGATCGTCGCCTTCGTCAAGGCCACCACCGACAAGGCCAGTGCGAAGTACGTCGAGCCCGAGGCACGCATCGCCACTTTCGACCAGGATGGTACGACCTGGGTGGAGCAGCCCATGTATGGCGAGGCGATGTTTGCCTTCGATCAGTTGGCGCTCGAGCTCGACAAGCATCCGAGGCTGCGGTACATCGAGCCCTTCAAGACAGTGATGTCGGGAGACCAGGCAGCGATCGCCCGGCTGACCAACGAAGATCTGCTCAAGATCGCCGCGGCCATCACCCACAGCGGCATGACGGTGCCGCAGTTCCAGCAGAGCGTGCGGGACTGGCTCGCAAGCGCCAGGCACCCCCGCTTTCAGCGCCCCTACACCGACCTGGTATACCAGCCGATGCTCGAGGCGATGCAGTACCTGCGCGCCAATGGCTTCAAAACCTACATCGTCACCGGCGGTGGCCAGGACTTCGTGCGCGAATACGCCCAGCGGGCCTACGGCGTGCCACCCGAACAAGTCGTCGGCTCGGCCGCCGACACCGCCTTTGGCTACGACAAGAACGGCAAGGCGGTCCTCACCAAGACCCACAAGACGCTCTACATCGACGACAAGGCAGGCAAGCCGCTGGCCATCCACCTGATGATCGGCGCCCGGCCCCTCATCGCCTTCGGCAACTCCGACGGCGACCGGGAGATGCTCGAATACACGGAAGCTGGCGACGGACCGCACCTGATGGTGCTGGTGCATCACGACGACGCGGCCCGGGAATACGCCTACGGCCCTGCGTCCAAGGTCGGCACGTTTTCCGACGCCTTGCAAGCCGAGGCACGGCAGCGCGGCTGGACAATCATCAGCATGAAGAACGACTGGAATCGGATCTTCTCCTGGGAGTAGGTCTTGGATACCAATGCATTGGTCCTGGTCGTGGAGGACGACGACAGCATGCGCCTGGCGATGCAGCGCCTGCTCAATGCCGCGGGGCACGCGACCCGAGCGTATGCGTCGGCCGAGGAGCTGCTGGCGGCACCGCACGACGCCGCGGCCGCTTGCATCGTCAGCGACTTTCAGCTTCCCGGGCTCTCGGGACTGGATCTCTTGGAGGCGCTGCGCGCGCGCGGCCAGGTCACGCCATTCATCATGGTGACCGCGCACGACTCCGTTGCATTGCGAAATGACGCGAAGCATCGTGGCGTGGCGGCCTACCTGACCAAGCCGTTCAAAGGCAGCGATCTCATGGCGGCCATCGAGGCTGCGGTTCCTCGAATGCAACCGCCTGCCAGGTCTGGCTGACCTGCGGCCAGGACGTGCCTTCGCTTGCCGCCAGATCCCGGGGAATTTGGGAGCCTCCCGGTTCTGCGTCGGCTGCTCAGCTGTCCTTTGGTTTGCGCTTCTTTTCCTTGACCGCCGGCGCGACCGCGCTGCCATCCAGCACCAGGTGGCTCGGATCCAGTTCGCGCTTCTGCAGGTCGAGCAGCAGGCCGGCGTCGCTCAGATCGATCTTGTGGGAGGAGTCCCAGTCGCGCTGCGCGGTCTCCTCCAGC
>NZ_LMUW01000026.1:33249-33477 GCF_009765735.1 Xenophilus sp. L33 | reverse complement strand
GCATCATCTTGGCGTGCAGCTTCAGGTGCTTCATGGTGTGCACCTTGGCGCCCACGTCCTGCAGGATGCGCAGGCCGCCGACGCCCTCGATCAGCTTCTCGGCCTTCAGCGAATGCGGCGGCTTGGTGAGGATGTGCACCTTCACGCCGCGCACCGCGGCGCGCACCAGCCGCTCGATGATCACCATGTCCTGGTAGCGCTCGTTCTGCACCCACAGAGAATGCCTAG
>NZ_LMUW01000026.1:32826-33239 GCF_009765735.1 Xenophilus sp. L33 | reverse complement strand
CGGCGCGCACCAGCCGCTCGATGATCACCATGTCCTGGTAGCGCTCGTTCTGTACCCACAGCGAATGCCTGGCGCCGTCGATGAATGCCGCCACCCGCTGGCGGCCGTTGTCCGGGCACCAGATGAGGCGCGACTCCGGGTGCGGCACGAAATCCTCGTGCGCCCAGTCGGCGTCGAAGCAGGCCACCATCTCGCGGGTCTCCAGGCCGTGCGTGGTGACCACCGCGTAGTCGCGCGTCTCGGTGAGGCTGCGCAGCTCCCAGTTGAGCGACTCGACGAAGCCGGTCTGGTGGTCGATCACCATCGACTTCTGGTGCGTCAGCTCGAACCTCGGATTGCTGTCGCGCACCTCGACGCCGGCTTCCAGCAGCGCCTTGCGCGCCGCCTCGTTCTCGCTCTCGCCGCTGCGGCGT
>NZ_LMUW01000026.1:32028-32816 GCF_009765735.1 Xenophilus sp. L33 | reverse complement strand
CCGCTGGCGGCCGTTGTCCGGGCACCAGATCAGGCGCGACTCCGGGTGCGGCGTGAAGTCCTCGTGTGCCCAGTCGGCGTCGAAGCACGCCACCATCTCGCGTGCCTCCAGCTCGTGGGTGGTCACCACCGCGTAGTCGCGGGTTTCCGTCAGGTCCTTCGGCTCCCAGTTGAGCGATTCGACGAAGCCGGTCTGGTGGTCGACCACCATCGACTTCTGGTGGGTCAGGTCGAATCTCGGATTGCTGTCGCGCACCTCGATGCCGGCGTCGAGCAACGCCTTGCGCGAAGCCTCGTTCTCGCTCTCGCCGGTGCGGCGTGCAGGGTTCAGCATGACCCGCACGTGCACGCCGCGCTGCTTCGCGGCGATCACTGCCTTGAGCAGGGTCTCGTCGGTAAAGAGGAACATGCGGATGTTCAGTGCCACCTTGGCGCCTTCGATCGCGTCGATGAGAGGCTTGGAAGTGTCGTCCGGCAGAATGATGAGCTGATGGAACATGGTGACCGCCTTATGCATTGGATGCCGGTGCGACGATCGAAGCCGCGCCCGCGTGGTTCTCGCCTTGCGTCTCGTACTGGATGCGGTGCAGCTCGGCGTAGACGCCGCCGAGCGCGATCAACGCATCGTTGGTGCCCTCCTCGACCACCACGCCATCGGCCAGCACGATGATCTTGTCCGCATCGCGGATGGTGCTCAGCCGGTGCGCGATCATGATCACGGTGCGGCCCTTCATGAGTTGCGTCAGCCCCTCGATCACCAGTCGTTCCGATTCGGTGTCGAGCGCGGCC
>NZ_LMUW01000026.1:30899-32018 GCF_009765735.1 Xenophilus sp. L33 | reverse complement strand
GGGCGATGCCGATGCGCTGGCGCTGGCCGCCCGAGAGCGTGTCGCCGCGCTCCCCGACCATCGAGGCGTAGCCGTTGGGCATCTTGCTGATGAATTCGTCGGCATTGGCCAACCTGGCCGCGGCGATGATCTCTTCCCGCGTCGCGCCGGGCTTGCCGTAGGCGATGTTCTCGGCGATGGTGCCGCGGAACAGCACCGTCTCCTGCAGCACGAAGCCGATCTGCGAACGCAGCGCTGCGAGCTTGAGCTTGCTGATGTCGTGGCCGTCGATCAGCACGCGCCCGCCGCTCGGGTCGTAGAAGCGCGGCATGAGGCTCACCACGGTCGACTTGCCGCTGCCGGTCGGCCCGACGATGCCCACCACCTGGCCCGGCCGGATATTGAAGGACACGTCTCGCAGCACCTGTGGCTCGTCGGCGCCGTAGCCGAAGGCCACGTGCTCGAAGGTGATCTCTCCATTGGTGCGACCGGGATCCGTGGCGTCAGCCGACTCGTGGATGATCTCGTCGGCGCCGAGGATCTTCTGGATCCGCTCCAGCGCGACCGTGGTCTGGGCGATTGTGCTGGCCATGCTGGCCAGGTCCTTCACCGGCTTGAAGAACTTGCCGAGATAGGCCAGGTAGACGGTCAGGGCGCCGGCGGTCATGAGGCCGCTGGTGATCAGCGTGGTGCCGCGCCACAGCACGATGCCGGTGCAGAAGGCGACCACGACGGCCACCACCGGCGACAGCAGCGACTTGATCTTGCGCGCCTTCAAGGCGGCCTCGGTGCTGGCATGGCTCGCCGCCGTCATGTGTTCGAGTTCGAGGTCCTGACGACCGAAGGCCTTGATCGCGCGCACTGAGCCGAGGCCTTCCTGCACCACCGCCACGATCTCGCTCTGTCGGATGCGCACGTCACGGGTCACGTCCTTGACCGCCTTCTTGAAGCGGAACACGAACAGGATCAGGAATGGCATGACCGCCACCGCGATCAGGGTGAAGTCCCAGTCGAGCCAGACCATCAGCCCGAGCATGAAGACGATGGTGACGATGTCCACCATGATCCCGAGGGTCGACGAGGAGGCGAAGTTCTGCACCGTCGCGACGTCGCTGGTGATGGTGATGGTCGACATCAGGG
>NZ_LMUW01000026.1:11091-30709 GCF_009765735.1 Xenophilus sp. L33 | reverse complement strand
CGTCCAGCACCAGCTTGAGCGGCCAGGGGGCGGCCAGGCTCATCAGCACCTCCACCAGCATCGCGGCCAGCACGATCGCCAGCCAGCCGTGGTAGGGCTTGAGCAAGCTCAACACCAGCCGGTCCGTCTTCTTGTTCTGCTGGTGGGATGCGCGGGTGGCCAGCGTGGTCGCGGAGTGCGACCTTGCCGCCTTCGGTTCGCTGTTCGCTGGCGCTTCTGGCGCTGCTGGCGCCACTTCGGTCGGGACGGGTGTGGACATGGTCGGTGACCCGAATGGGAGGGCGACGACTCGGACTGCGCCACCTCGCACCATCTTCGGACGGCAGGAAACCAAACGCCATCCGGGCGAAGGGCAAACCGATTGCCCTTTGGGGCAGGTGACGAGCTGGCTACCAGGGGACAAGGTGCGCGCGACGCGGCGCGCCCGAAGCGTCGCGGTCAGCGCCGAATCACCGCTGCACCGTTCGGTCCGAGGCAGCCCGCGCGATAGACGCCCGCCGCGCAATGGACCGGCGGGTGGTACACGGGCACCGGCTTTCTGACGGCGACCGCCCCGTTCGGGCCGACGCAGCCGGCCCGGTAGACGCCCGCGGCACAGGCCACGGCGGAAGCGTCCAACGACACGAGGGCAAGGATGCCGAAGGCAGCGCAGGCCGCGAATGTGTGACGAGTTTTCATTTCATATCTTTCAGGTGAATGGGCCTCAGGGAATCAATCCGCACTCGAACAACTTGTTCGCGATCGGTGCGGCGATCTTGTCGATGAAGGCAGCCCGCGCGGTCGGGTCGTTGTGAAGGAACTGCACCACCCGCTGCTGCTCGGGCGTCTTGGGTGCACCGCGCTGCATGGCCAGTTGCTGGCAGCTGGCGTTTTGATAGCGGGTGATGACCTTGTTAGCCGCCAGGTCCAGCAGCATTTCCTGGCCGATGGCCACGCTGGCGACGCAGAGAATCGGCACGCCGATCAAGAGGGCCTGTTCCTAGAAAAAAAGATCAAGGGGAGGATGTCGCGCGCATTCGCGCCCTTCGGCTCGCGGCTTCTCCCATGCTGCGGGCCCGGTTGATGCTGCCGAGCGGCTTGCTGTCCGGCGCGGCGTGTCCCGTGACGTCGAAATACACCGCCTCGCCCTGCGCCGCCGACAGCTGCGACCTCGGCAGCAAGGTCAGCCGGCCGACCGGATGGAAAGGCGCTTCGGACTCCTTCCATTCGACGCTCGCATTTTCAAGCCAGAAGCTCGTGTCCTGCGGCTGGCCCCAGTAGGTCATGCGAGAGGCGTCGAGCAGTTGGACTGCGAACTCGAAACTGGCCAAGGGCGTATCTTCGGCCAGGTGGCGAATCAGTTCGTCGCGCAAGGCATTTGCGTTGTTGTCCTGGAGCCGACGCTCGGTGATGGCCAGACCCGGCGTGGCGCAATACTTGACCGCCTCATCCGGGCCATGCGCGAACGGCACGGTGCTCCAGTAGCGCAGGCGCTGGTAAGGCAGGCGCTTTTGGTGCGACTGCAGCTGCACCAGCACCAGGGTGCGTATCACGCGCAGTTTGTCTCGCCATGGCAGCCCCCACAGGCCGGCCGCCTGGCTGGAGGCGGTGAGCAACTTCGTCACCGCGACGAAGGCAGGCTGGTCGTTGATCGGCAGCGTGCTCGCGTTCTGCAGCGAGAAATCCTGCCGCTGCGTGCCGAGGCCGACATCGACGCTGTCCCCCCGGCTCAAGTCGACCGAGAAAGACAGCGACCGCACATCGGCCTTCAGATCGCGATTCACTTTCGAGTCCGAATTGCCAAAGCGCACCACCGCCGGATAGACGCCAGGCTTGGCGAAGATGCCCCGGGTCAGGCGGGCGGCGAGCGCCGGGTCCTTGCCCGCGGCCAGATCGAAGACCTCGAATTCGGCACGTGCGCAAATGCCCTTCGCATGGGTGCCGCGCAGCAGGCCCCGGTGCTGCGCCTTGGCGGCCATCGACTGCATCCGCACGCTGCGCTCGGCGATCTCCATGATGTCGGCCGCCTCGCGCGTCGCGTCGCGCTGCGCGGCGTCGGTGGTGACACCGAACCAACGGGTCCACGGCGTCATGGCAACGCCGCCATGAACTTCATCGCCGTGATGCTGGGCAGGAAGCAGTAAGCGGCCGCTCGGGTCGCGATGAAGCTTCGCAGCCCGTCGATCCTGATCGGCGGCGCGCCGTTCGGCTGCGGGATCACAAAGACGTTGTCGGTGTCGCCTTGCGTGCCGATGAATGGGTCGCGGGCCTTGACGTTCAGCCGCAGGGAGCCCGCGAATTCACCGTCGTTGACCCAGTTCTTCAGCACGAACTCGTACTGGTTCTCGATGCTCGAGTTGATGAAGTAGCCCATCAGGCCGCGCTCGAGACCGTCGTGGGGCTGCGAGGGGTCGTACGCCGGCCCATAGGGCAGCCCACGCCGGATGAGGCGGTGCGTGTTGTTGCTGCCGCCGGGATGACCCTGGCCGGTGACCGGCTGGCCGCGCGGATTGATGCGCCGGATATGGGCACCCACCGGACAGCGCAGACCCTTGGGGTCCCCCGAGCCGACGGCGTTGACGTACTCGAAATCGTTCAGCTGCGCCGCCGGGAGGCCGCCCGCGGGGCTGTCGGTCTCGGGCGACAGCGCGAGCGGCACGCCATTGCGCCAGCGCCCGCAGATCTTGGCCGCAAGCAGCTCGGGGTCGATCTGATCCTTCTTGGATTGCAGAAAACTCTCGAACCCGACCACGTCGGTCTCGATCTTCTTGAATACCGCAAAGCTGCCGTTGAGGCCGATCTCGAGCGGCGTCGGCACAAGGTAATTCTCGGCCTCTTCGCGCAGCACGAACAGCCAGGGCTCGCAAGGCTCCTGGCGATCCGGCGGGTAGTGCTCGGGACCGCCGCGCAGCGTGGTCATGCCGATGCCGTCGGTGTAGCCGAAGTGCACCTTGGCGGTCGGCACCGGCCGGCCATCCTGCATCTCCATGAGCGCCATGCCGTCGCCCCGCCAGAGCTCACGGTAGGCGCCGCCATCGTTGAACAGCGCTTCGAGCCTGGCGGTGTAGGCCTGCATCGGCGCCGGGCCCATCGCATGCAGGCTCACCAGCACATGGTCCTGTCCCTTGCCGAAGCCCTCGATCCAGTGCGCCGGGTCGCCGGCACCGGTGTCGCCGACCCGCGCCGCGCGCGCCGCCGCACCCGCCGTGAAGGCCTCGAAAGACTTGAAGGAAAGCGTCGGAACGCGCTCGGGTACCTGCAGGGCCACCAGCCCCGGCCAGGTGATGCCGAGGTTCAGGCAATAGTCGGGCTTGTGCCGCGGTGCCTGCGTGGTGTCGTCATTAGGCCCAGGTGCAAAGCCGATGTGCCAGTCCTGCGCCGTGGTGATCTGGGGCGCATCCGCCTCGTCGCCGCTCACGAACCGGGCCAGCAACGCGCGCGCGGCGGACGGCGTGTCCACGGTGAGCAGGAAGTGCCGCACCATCGGCATGCGATAGCCGCGCAGGATGAAGCCCTGGATGTCGGCCAGAGGCAATGCGCTGGCGGGTGCCCGCCCCTCGTTGGCATTGCCTTTGGGCGCGGCATCGCCCCCGCCAAACAGTCGATGCAGCAGGCCGCTGTGTCCATTGCTCACCGCGCGTTCCTCTAAGTGTGGCTGTCGGCGATCAGGGCACGGATGTCCTGCGCCGAAAGACCCGGATAGGCTTCGTAGAAGCCGATCGGATCTCGATTGGCACCGGCAGCGAAGTCGATGAACTCCTGCAGGTGCTTGCGGCAGGGCGACGGCGGCGGCCCCTTGGTGAACTTGAAGATCAGGTCGAACACCTGGCCGATGTTCTTGGTGAAGTCGGAGATGTAGTCATCGAAGGTGCCGTCGTAGACCGTGAAGAAGCCGATCTGGTTGTCCTCCAGCGGCACGAATTGCGCGAAATGCGGCGTGCCAACCGAATCCAGGTCCTTCGTGGTGCCGCGGCCGCGCGCGCGCAGCAGCAGCTCCACCTCGAAGAAGGCCAGCTTCGACTTGATCGGGAGCACCACCAGGAAGGGCTGCTGCTTCGTGGTGCCAGCCAGGCCGGCCGCGGCGGCGAGCGCCTTGACTTCCTTCACCGTCGCCGGATAGGCGCTGTACAGGTTCAGCGCCCGCACGGCGTGCTCGGCCATCCATTCGACAAAGGCAGCGCCGTTCGACGCCGACGGCAAGGCGGGCGGCTGTTCGACGTGCGCAAAGACCGCATCGAAGACCGGGCCGGCCAAGCGAGCCAGCTCGCCCATCAGGTCGCCGAACTCGCCGTCGAAGTCGCCGAGGTAGAGAAGCGTCCTGTCGCTCAGCACCGTGAAGCGCGAATAGTGGATGCGCCCGATCGTGTCGGACACTGCGAAGAGCCGCGGCATCAGCGGCGGCAGCTCGACCTTCAACGCTGCGGCATCGGCCGGCGACTTGAGCGGAAAGGCTATGGTGAAGTGGTTCTGGCTCATCGCTTGCGCTCCTGCAGATGACGCTCCGGTCACGGCGCCATGCCGCATTCGACCATCTTGTTGAGAACCGGCGCGGCCACCTTGTCGATGAAGGCAGTGCGCGCTGCCGGATCGTCGTGCAGCATCGACAGCGCCGCCTTCTTGACCATCGTCGGCGGCTCGTTCCTGCGGGCCTTGAGCTCATCGCAGGTGGCGGTCTGGAATTTCTGGGTGACTTCGTTGGCGGCCATGTCGAGCACCCGGCCACGCTGCGACCAGGCGCCGACGCCGAGGACGACCACCACGATCAATACCCAAATGGCCTTGCTCATCTCGCGCTCCCGATCGCATGGATCTTCTTAGAGGTCATGGCAACATCCCGCACTCGAACATCTTGTTGAGCACCGGCGCAGCCACCTTGTCGACGAAGGCCGCCCGGGCCTGCGCGTCGTTCTGCAGGAATTCCTTGGCCGACTGCGCCTTCGCTTTCTCCTCGTCGGTCTTGGGCTTGTCCTTGTCGGCCCTGAGTTCCTCGCAGCTGGAGGTCTGGAACTTGGTGACCATCTGGCTGGCCGCGTAGTCAAGCAACATGCCGCCCTGCTGCGCCACGACGGGGGAAACGCAAAGCAGCAGCGTGCAGCCTGCGAGCAAGGTCTGCAGGCTCCGGCGAGCCGACCCGGGGTGAATGATCCTTTTCACGGCGTCAGTCCCTCGCCTTGGCATTGGCCTTCTGTACCTGCTTTTGCTCCTCGACGACGAGCTGGACGGGTTGCAAGTTGAAGGTCAGCTTGTCGATCCTGCCGTCGAAGCGGAACGGGACCTGGTAGTCCTGGTCGTTCACACCGGTGCGCGTGTCCAGGCCCACGTCGAAGGTCTCACCCGGGGGCAGCAGGAACGGAATGGTCTTCGGCAGCGACAGGGTGCGCACATCGGTGCCGTCCACCCTCAACACACCAGTGCCTCCCTTGGCGAGTCCGGGGCCGTCGTACTTGAAGTCGAACACAATCGTGTGCTTGCCGGGACTGAGCGGCGGCCCGTCGCCCTCCCAACGGGCATTCAGCAGCATCAGCAGGTTGTAGTCGAACACCGGCTTACCCTTGAGAAGGTACAGGCCATAGCCGGCCCATCGGCCACCCTCGGTGACGATCATCCCGTCGCCGCCGCCGGCGGGCACGTCGATGTCGGCGGTGATCGTGAAGGAGCGATTCAGGATGCTCGGCGCATTTGCATCTGGGATCCCCACGTTCACGCCGCTGTAGGTGAACACGGTCTTGCCGGCGGTGGCGCTCGGACGCGGCGTGATAGCGCGCGCAAAGGCCCGGTTGTCCAGCGGCAGCACGTTGTACTTGGCGGCTTCCTGTTGGAACAGCGCCTTCATCTCCTTGAGCTTGGCCGGCATCGTCGCAGCCAGATCGTTCGACTGCGAGTAGTCGTCATTGAGGTTGTACAACTCCCAGTTGTAGTCGTCCGGCGAAGGCATCGGCGCATTGAGGACCCAGGGCCCGACCGGCGGCGTCGTGTTGGCGTACCAGCCGTCGTGATAAATGCCGCGGTTGGAGGAGATCTCGAAGTACTGCGTGCGGTGCCGACTCGGCGCATCCGCATTGGCCTTGTCAAAGGTGTAGGCCATGCTCACACCGTCCATCGGCTTTTGCTTGATGCCGTTGACGGTATCGGGTTGCGGGATTCCGATGGCCTCCAGGATCGTCGGCGCGATGTCGATGATGTGATGGAACTGGTGGCGCACACCGCCCGCATCCTTGATCTTCGCAGGCCAGGAGATCGCCAGGCCCTGGCGCGTCCCGCCAAAATGCGAGGCCACCTGCTTGGTCCATTTGAACGGCGTGTCGAAGGCCCACGACCAGCCCACCGCCATGTGCGGGTAGGTCTCGGGTCCGCCCCATTTGTCGTAGTACTTGAGTTGCTCGGCCACCGGCACGTCCAGCACGCCGTTGTAGGCGGTAAAGACGTTGGGAGTGCCCATCGTCGAGCCTTCGGGACTGGTGCCGTTGTCGCCGTCGATGTAGATGATCAACGTGTTGTCCAGCTTGCCCATGTCCTGGACTTGCTGGATCACCCGCCCGATCTCGTTGTCGGTGTAGGCGGTGTAGCCCGCGAACACCTCGGCCTGCCGGGCATACAGCTTCTTCTCGTCGTCGCTGAGCGTGTCCCACTGCGCAAGTTCCTTGGGCCACTCGGTGAGCTTGGCATCCGCTGGCACGACACCCAGGCGCTTCTGGTTGGCGAAGATCTGTTCGCGCATCGCGTTCCAGCCCATGTCGAACTTGCCCTTGAACTTGTCAATCCATTCCTGGGGCGGATGGTGCGGCGCGTGGCTTCCGCCCGGCACGTAGTAGACGAAGAACGGCTGCTCGGGCGCCGCTGCGTTCAAGTCACGCATGTGCTTGATCGCCTCGTCCGCCATGTCGGTGATGAGGTTGTACTTCGGGTTGTTCAGGAACGGGAAGATCTGCGTGTGGTCCTGGAACAGATACGGATGCCACTGGTCGGTCTCGCCGCCCATGAAGCCGTAGAAATAGTCAAAGCCCATGCCGGAAGGCCACTGGTCGAACGGGCCGGACACGCTTTCCTGGAACCCGGGCGTGTTGTGATTCTTGCCGAACCACGACGTGGCGTAGCCGTTGTTCTTCAGGATCGTGCCGATGGTGGCGTGATTCGGCGCAATGATCGAGTCGTAGCCCGGAAACCCGGTCGAGAGTTCGGTGATGACGCCAAAGCCGGCCGAATGATGGTTGTCGCCGGTGATCAAGGCGGCACGCGAGGGCGAGCAAAGCGCCGTGCTGTTGAATTCGGTGTAGCGCAACCCGGCCGCTGCGACGCGATCCAGGGCGGGCGTGGGGATGACGCCACCGAAGGTGCCGCTGACGCCGTAGCCCTGGTCATCGGTCATGATGAGCAGGACGTTGGGCGCCCCCTTGGGCGGCACGACGCGCGGCGGCCACCACGCCTTCGAGTCGGTGGCCAGTGGCTTGATGACGCCACCAAAGGCAGGCGGCGGTGGCGGCAGTTGCTTGCCGCTGATCGTCGTCGTCGCACTGGGGGTTCCCAGGACGCCGGTGACCTGCTGCGCACCGACCGGTGCGCCGGCCATCACCGACGCCACCAGCAGGGCCATGGCGTGCGTGGCCCTGCGGCCCTTGTTCGATCGAGCTTTCATCTTCTCCGTCCGTTTCGCGCCGAAGAGCGCTGCTGCTTTTTTTCTTGTGGTGCCTGCCGCGTCGGCGGCATGGCGCCTTGGAATCAAATGCTATGTGCGATCCTTCGAATCTCGATTGACTTCACCCGCCAATTTGGCGCTTGCGGCCTCTTGCACGCAGCGCCTCGCAGGACCCGTCTGCATGCGGCCAAGCCGTCTCTTGCCCGGGTTGCGGGTCATGCCGCATCGACCGGCCGACAAAACGGCACGGTCGCCTTGCAAGACTGGAGCGCGCCGCGCCAGGCGCCTGGCGGCAGGCCGGTCCAGCGACGAAACGCCCGACTGAACGCGGCCGGTTCGCTGTAGCCCAGCAGCACACCCAGCTCGACCGCGGGCAGGTCGGTGTCCATCAGCAACTGGCGCGCCACCTCGTAGCGCGTCTCATCGAGCAGCTTCTTGAAGCTGGTGCCGCTGGCGGCGAGCAGGCGATGCAGGCTCCGGGGCGAGGTCGCGAAAACGGCCGCCAGCTCACTCTCATGCGCCTTGCCATTCAACACCCTCAGCCGCAAGGCACGGCGGACATCGTCGATGCGGTCCTGCGGGCAAGCCCTCTCGAGCACGGTGAGCTCTCGCCGCAACGGGAGGAATCGCGCCGGGTCGGATTTCACCGTGGGTTGGTCGAGCCACCGCTTGCCAAAGCGCAAGGCCGAACGCTCGGCGTCGAATCGCAGCTCGCAATTGAAGATCTGCTGATAGGGCCCCACATCGAGCGGCTTCGCATGGGCAAAGCTCACTTGCGTGGGCCGCCAAAAAGGCCCGCAGATCGACTTCAGGATGTTGAATTGGAAGGCCATCACCAGGTCGTAGCCCAGTGCGGTGCCAGGGGTGTCCAGCAAGTAGATCGCGTAACCGAATGATGCATCCGCGCCGTCGGCCTCGAACGTCACAACGCCCCCCCGGGTCTGCAGATGCAGGTGGGCGACGAGCGCCTGCAACGCCGAGCGGACATTGTCCGAGCGCTCCGCCAGCACGCCGAGCGTGCCCAGCGCAGCAGGGCTCAGATGGTTGCCCGCCAGCAGCCCGAAATGCCGGCAACGGGTGAGCTGCGCTGCCTGCTTGAGGAGTTCGCCTGCGGCGCGGTAGCTGATCGTTTCCTCCGAGTCATCAAGCGCGTCATCGGCGAGCCCAGCCAGGCGCAACACCAGGACCGGGTCGACACCGAGGCCACGCAATGCCACGGGAATGCCCGACAGCACGGCGGCCCGCACCATGCCTTCACCTGGACGAGGTCGATGCGGGTGCGATGCATGGGAGGGGGCCGGCGGCACGCCTTCGACGTCGATCACCGAAGCAGGCATCCTTGCGGGTGCGGGTGCGGATGCATGAACCGGCGCAGGCGCGGCGTTCATCGGAGTCTGCCCCCTGCCCGCGCGAGCGAGAATCCGGCAACGCGAGCCCCTAGGCACGCGGATTGTGAGGGTGGCGGGCGAAACCGCGACGGGTGACGACGAGCAGCAGCGCAGTGGCAGTGTGCAGGATCACGGTCGGCCACAGCAACGGACCGCCCAGACGCTCCCCGGCACCCAGCCAGGCCAAATCGATCGCCACCAGGCCGTTGTAGGCCAGCAGTCCGTGAAACGCCGGGCGCTCGGCCCGGTCGGTCGGCCACGCGGCCAGTCCCAGGCCCAGCAACGCAATGCCAGCCATGCGCCCGAGGACCAACGCCGCACCCTCGGGCCCGATGCCGACCAGCATCGCGACCAAGGCAGAGGGCGCAAGCATGAGGCCGACACCGGCCACGATTTCGATCAGTGCGGCACCGATCAAGACCGTGCGATGGCCGAGGCTCTGGGAGATGTTCATGGGGCGGCCATTCTCCAGACGGCGCCCCTGCGTGGCCGGTCTTTGAAGGCAAACCGCCGGTCTTCCTTGTCAGGTGCCGCAAATCGCCGAAATCGGGCTGCGGGCACATCACAGGGCTCGGGCAAGAATGCCGACGAAGATGAACAGCCCAGCCGCCGACATGATCAGCGCCATGACGAACGAGGGCTGCACCAGGCGCAGCGCACGCGATTCGCGCAGCGCCTTCAGCCGGTACCAGTATTCGATGGTACCCATGACCATCGCCACGGTGCCCAGCCCGGTCAGGAAGAGCCCGATGTCGCGCGGCGTCGTGGCCCGTCGGAAATGCTCGCCGGATTGCTCAAAGCCTTCGAGCAGCTTGTAGATCGTGAAGCCGAAGCTGATCATCGAGAGCGCCGTGCGCACCCAGGCCATCAACGAGCGGTCAGCCGCCATCAGCGTCCGGTCGATGGCCAGGTTGGTGTTGAGCTGCGCCATTTCGCTGGACGACATCGCGGGCAGGGTCGGCATGGGCGGCGGGGCAAAAGGGCTCTTCATGGCCGGCGCTCACGTGTGGCTGACAGCGCGGTTCACCAGACCGCGCAGGAACAGGTAAGGCACCACCGCCAGCAGGATCGCCATCATCAAGGCCTGGCCCACGTAGATCCAGTGCAGCTCGATCAGCTGGTAGATGGAATCCATGACCACGGCCAGCACGAAGACCTTGCCGATGTGCTTCCAACCTTCCTCGATCAGGTAGATGCGATGTCGCGGGTCATGGATCAACGCTCACACGAAAAAAGGCCTGCCCTCGCGCGCGTCGCGCCGGCCGTCGCGGATCGCGAAGAACGCCGCCACCGCCGGCTGCAGGACGAATCGGAACGCGAGCGGCGCGTGGGGTCCGGCATTGATGTCGGCCCAGGTGCGCAAAAAGGGGTCCAGCAGGTCGTGCAGCATGGGCCGATGATGTCGCTACCGCAGGCGCTGGCAATAGGGCCGGAGGGCAAGCTGGTTGCCCGAAAGGGAAGCCAACGACAGCTTGGCTCGACGCGTTGCCCTTTCGGGCAAACAAGTTGCCCCTCGCCCCTATTGCCAGCGCTCGAGCGAGCGCGATCATCAGAGCCGGCAGCGTCCTTTCGAGGGCGTCGGCTCATTCTTTCACCGGAACCGACCATGGCGAACCCACCTCCCAATATCGTGATGATCATGTCCGACGACGTCGGCATCTGGAACCTGAGCTGCTACCACCGCGGCATGATGGGCGGCAGCACGCCCAATATCGACCGCATTGCACGTGAAGGCGCGCTCTTTACCGACTACTACGGCCAGCAGTCCTGCACCGCCGGCCGCGCAGCGTTCATCCTCGGTCAGACGCCGTTTCGCACCGGCTTGCTCAAGGTCGGCATGCCCGCCGCCAAGCAGGGGCTGCAAGACGGCGACCCGACCATCGCCGAATTGCTCAAGCCGCTCGGCTACGCGACCGCGCAGATCGGCAAGAACCACCTCGGAGACCGCAACGAGTACCTCCCCACGGTGCACGGCTTTGACGAGTTCTACGGCATCCTCTACCACCTGAATGCGATGGAAGAGCCCTACGACGGCGAGTATCCGAAGATGCCCGGCTTCCACGAACAGTTCGGCCCGCGCAACGTCATCGAGAGCTTCGCCACGGACGTGGACGACACCACCGAGGAACCGCGCTGGGGCAAGGTCGGCAAACAGAAGATCAACGACTGCGGGCCGCTGCCGCCCGGGCCGGGCATGGACCCTGCCGCCAAGTTCAACATGGAGGACGTGGATGCCGAACTCGTGCGGCGTTCGGTCGACTTCATCGATCGATCGGTGAAGGCCGGCAAGCCCTTTTTCCTCTGGCACAACTCCACGCGCTGCCACGTCTGGACCCACCTGGGCCCCAAATGGAAGGACAAGAGCGGCTTTGGCATCTTCGCCGACGCCATGATGGAACTCGATTGGGTGGTGGGCGAGATCCTGCAGAAGCTCGACGACGAAGGCATCGCCGACAACACCATCGTGCTCTTCACCAGCGACAACGGCGCCGAGATCTTCAGCTGGCCCGACGGCGGCAACCATCCGTTTCGCGGGGAGAAGGGCACGGTCTTCGAGGGTGGCTTTCGCGTGCCGATGGTGGCCAAGTGGCCGGGCGTCATCCAGCCGGGCACCATCGTCAACGACATTGTCGCGGCCGAGGACTGGATGCCAACTCTGCTGGCCGCCGCGGGCGACCCGCAGATCAAGGAGAAGCTCCTGAGCGGCCACAAGGCGGGCGAAAAGACGTTCAAGAACCATCTCGACGGCTACAACTTCATGCCCTACTTCAAGGGCGAGGCGCCGGCGCCGCGGCATGAGTTCTTCTACTTCAGCGACAACGGCGACTTGATGGCGGTGCGCTACAACGCCTGGAAGGTCAGCTTCAAAACCATCGAGGGCAACCTCTTCAACGGCAAGCCGGAGTCGACCAACGTGCCCCTGGTGACCAACCTGCGGCAGGACCCGTGGGAGCGTTACCAGGACGAGAGCCTGCTGTACGGGCGCTGGTGGGGAGAGAAGCTCTGGACCATGATCCCGGCGGTCGGCATCGTCGGCAAGTTCCTCACCACCTTCAAGGACTACCCGCCGAGTCAGGTGTCGATGACGCTGAGCGTGGAGAAGGCGCTGAGCATGCTGCAGGCGGGCAGCCGCGGCAGCGGCAGCTGAGACCCGGCGCATCGGTCGGCGACATGGCCAGCAAACCATCGGCTCTCTTCGTCTACTACACCTACAGCCAGCAGACCGGCGCGGTCGTCGAAACCATGGCCGGCGTGCTGCGCGAGCGCGGCTTTGAAGTGCAGCTGGCGCAGCTGGAATTCACCGATCCGCGCTATGCGAAGCGTTTCGCGCAATTTCCGCTGCGCCATGCGTACCGCGACATCTTCGGCATGGTGTGGCCGCAGATGCGCGGCAAGACCGGACAGATCCGCATCCCGGACTCGGCGATGCACGGCGCCCACGACCTGGTGGTCATCGGCTCACCGACCTGGTGGCTCCATCCCTGCATGCCGATTCGCTCCTTCCTGGAATCGGAGGTCGCCGGCGCCCTCCTGGCAAACCGCCGCTGCGCCGCGGTCGCGGTGGCGCATCGCTATTGGCGCGACGATCTGCGAATCCTCCAGCAGCTGATCGTCCGACGTGGCGGCAATTACCTGGACGGCAGCCAT
Organism: Xenophilus sp. L33; assembly: GCF_009765735.1. GTDB lineage: Bacteria > Pseudomonadota > Gammaproteobacteria > Burkholderiales > Burkholderiaceae_C > Variovorax. Next base: position 18,061 of record NZ_LMUW01000026.1, on the reverse strand, counting down.
TTCACCGCCGGCGGCGGCCCAGTCGACTCCATGCTGGCGCTTTTGAGCTACCTGTCGACCGGCGTCACCCGGGAGCGCTATTTCGGCGTGCGGATCCCGCCGGCAACCTTGCAGCCGAGCTATGTCGAGCAGTCCCGGGCCTTTGCCGGGCGGCTCGCCGATCAAGTCCTTGATCGGGCTGTTGCGTAATCGCTAGCGCCGAAATCCGACGAACGCCACGCCACCGCCCCAAGCACCCCAGTTAGCGTCCTCGTTCATCTGCGCCGCCTCGAGGTTCTCGTTGCTCAATTGCTTGGCGACCCGCAGCTTCTGATAGGCCTCGTACTGCGCAGGGCCGCCCACATAAGCCAGGTTGTTCAGCGAATCCGGAATGACGTAGTAGCGGGTGCCGTCGTACATCACGGGGGAGACCTGGTTCTTCGGCAGCTTGGCCAGGATGGCCTGCTGATCGGGCTTGGCAGGCGTGATGACCTTGAAGCCTGCCGCAATCGCCAGGTTGTCGTTGTTCAGGGCCGTGTTCGCGCAGCCCGTCAGGCCGCACAGAAGGGCCGTGGCGGCGGCGGCGGCGGCGGCAATGATCAGTTTCATCAGCATGTTCATTGGCGTGGTCCTCATCATGGAGTGGCTGCGATTTTTCCTGCTGTGCGCCAAATCGCAATAGGCACCAAGGGCAAGTCGGTTGCCCGAAAGGGCAAAGACAGGCGCCGTGCGCGCCGGGTCGTCGAGGGAAAGCCAAAGAAATGCTCCCCGTGTCTGCCCCGTCGCGGGGCCGCTTCGGCCGATGCCGTTGGACGCTTGCGCGGGCGCCTGCACTGCCGCAGCCTGTCGCGCGAATCGCGCGGTCGCGACGGGACGATCGGCATAGGACGCTTGCAGTCAGACCCGGCAGGGTCAGCTCTACGCGCGGCGCCCGTCGCGCGCGTCTCCTTGTGTTAAAGGGTGCAGGATCGGTCCGGTTGTGCCACTCAGGGCCCAGGCGGCGACCTTCTCGCTCGCGCCGGCCGCCTTGTCCATCTTCAGCCCCGGGCCAAGCAGCGCACAAGCTGCCTGCGGCGCCTGCCATAGCGATCGAGGCGGCCTGCGGCCGCAGCGCGTTAACCTTCTCGGCGCATGGTCGATACGCCTTGCGCCTTTGTAAGTTGCGCTTGTTGCGCTTGTTGCGCCAATTTCATTGCCCTTGACGACGTCCTGGCGCTGCAGAGTTGCAATCCATCGCACCAGCCGATTTGCGCACAAAGACCTCGGCGAAGGGGGCAAAAATCCTCTCGCCACGCGGCCTCTCGGCGGGTTTCGCCCATTCCAATAGAGGTGATTCCCAATCCAGGCGGTATAAAGCTCGAAAGAGGCTGCATCTGGCCCCGGGGCCGACGCAGCGCATGCATTTTGAAACATGAAGAGCAGACGCGATGGCTCAGCAGACTCTAATCGCCCATACAGAAATCTACCAAGGCCACGAATTGACCTTGGAGATATGTTCGATCCGCGAGAACACCTACTTCTGGCGGTGTGACGTTGTGGGCTTGAGCTGCGCGGTCGGCGTGCGCTCGTCCTTAGCCGGTGCGCTCTCACCACCGAGGCTCATGGCGGAGGTCGTTGCCGCGGCCCGCCGAAGGATCGATCGGCAGAGGCGCAGAAACATCTTGACACCAGCGGATCAGGCCTAAAAATTTCGACCGGCGAGGATTCAAAACGGTCCTGACTGTCTCCGGTGCCCATGCGCCAATCGCATCACCTGCAGGAGACCGGCGACCTCGAGGACTGCTGATCACCCATTCGCAAGCCACCTTCTTCTGCCGGATACCAGGCCATGCAGGGACACACAGAGCGACTGCGTCGTGCGCGACACAGCAATGGGCGGCTTTCCACTTATGCTTTGACTTCACACACAAGGCCCCATGAACAGCGCTCAGGATTCCCTGCCCCCCGCCGGCCTGACGCCCGAGCGGGCGTTGGAACTGCTTTCGCAACAGGCTCCCGACGTGGCCTTCGTGTTGCTCGATCCGGCCGGCACCATCATTGGCTGGCGCGGCGCGTCCGAGGCCCTCTTCGGCTACACCGAAGCGGAAGCGATCGGTCTGAGGTTCGACGTGATTTTCGTGCCGGAAGACCTGGCACTCGGTCTGGCGGACATGGAACGCGCAGTCGCCCTCGCGGTCGGCCAGTCGGAGGATGACCGCTGGCATCTGCGCAAGGATGGCCTGCGCATCTGGGTGACTGGCGCTCTGATCGCGTTGCGAGACGACGGTCGGCACGTCGGTTTCGCCAAGCTGATGTTCAATCGCACCAACCTGCGATCCCAGATGGAGACCATGGTCAACCGGCTCGATCACGCTCACAACACGCTGCGTGGGCGCGACGTATTCTTCGGACGCCTGACGCACGAGGTGCGCAACGCGCTCGGACCAATCCGCAGCGTGACCGAGCTGCTTGAAAAGCGCGGCCAGGTCACCCCGGAACTGAGGATGCCGCTCAGCGTCGTGAAGCGTCAGGTCGCGCAGATGGAACGGATGATGGAAGACTTGGCCGAGGTGGCGCGCTTCGGTGCCGGCAAGCTGCAACTGGCCAAGACCCGCTTTGACCTCGGCCTTGACCTGCAGGAGATTGCCGCGGCCGTGCAACCGGACGCGGCCCGCAAGCTGCAAACGCTCGAAGTCCTGGTGCCACCTGCGCCAGTCCTCTTGCAGGCTGATCAGGCCCGCGTGCACCAGATCGTCTTTAATCTGCTGCACAACGCGGTCAAGTACACGCCGCAAGGCGGCTGCATCTGGCTACATTGCACGGTCGAGATCGACGAGGCGGTCATCAAGGTCAGCGACAACGGCAGCGGCATTGCGCCCACGCTGCTGCCGGTCATCTTCGAGCTTTTCACGCAAGAGAACCCGCACCAGTCCGAGGGCGGCTTTGGGGTCGGGCTTTCACTGGTCAAGGACCTGGTCGACGCGCATGGTGGCTTTGTCGAAGTGCGCTCCGACGGCAAGGACCGTGGCAGTGAGTTCACAGTGCGCTTGCCACTTAGCTAGGTTGGTCTGCCCGGCTCATCGCAATGAGCCACGTGTGGCCGTGGGCGCCAACCCTGGAGCCTGCTCATCGCACTCCAGGTGCTACAGATGGTGCGTTGACACATTGCGAGAGCGAGCGATCGAGACGCGCTCGCCGGCAAGCCGGCGAAGGCTTTTTCCATTTTCAATCTGCCAAGAGGCCTCCAGCAGCCGAACCAGCATGGTTATCCTCCAGGATCTGACCGTCTGCCACAAGGCCTCGGGCGCAAACGCCGCAACCGCGCAACCAGACCTCTGGCGCCACGAACGATCAGCGCTTGATGGCCTGGACCGCGTCTGCTGCGATGCGCTTGTCGAGCCAAGAGCGCGAGGAGAAAGGATTCTCTATGAATCGGATGACGACCGAAAAGAACTATGAAGCGCTGACCCAGGCGCGAGCCGCATACAACGATTACTGGGAGTCTCACGTCCAGCAATTGTTTGCCAAGGGCGTGGCCGATCGGCTGACAGAGGCCGAGATCGCCAGCCGCATCCCTGACTCCGACGTTCAACTGGAATTCATACGCCGGAGCATCGACATGCTGCAGGCCAATGTCGAGCACGCTGCCTTCCTGGCGATCCCCATGAAGTTTGCGATGCCACTGGGTGCTTCCGAGGTAGGTTTCGCTATCGTGCTGGCCGCAATCGCCTTCTGCGGTGCTGGCTACGAGGCCGCGATCGCGGCAGCGGCCTGTTACCTGCTCGGCGCGGGCAGCGCACGCAGTGCAGCCGAGATTCATTTCAACGAGATGGAAAGCCATAACCAGGGCGTGCGGGATCATCGAGAGTCGATCGAGAAGTGCACTCGCAGTCTCGACGAACTTCGCGGCTTGAGCGCGTCAATATAGTTTTTGACTTCGAACCCCGATGAGTGGTCGCGGCCGCCGGCACTCCTTACTTGCCGGTGGCGAGGGCTCGCTACTTGCTCGCGATCTTGCAGCGGTCGGCGGCCCGAACAATTCGCTGCCAGGCACGACCGAGCGCATTGCGAACATGGTCTTGCCGCCTGGCCCTTTCACGACCTGGGCCATACCGTGCTGTCGGATCAGTGTGTGATCGGCGGCTCGCACCTCGACGTCGCCGTAAATCGTGGGCAAGGCTGCTTGATGTAAAAGGGTTCGAGATCTGGAAGGAATCGAAAATTCCTAGTGGTCAAATGCCCACCTGGTAACGTTTCCATGCAGTACGCCCACATGCGTGCGCCTGAGGCGTTCGTCCGCGTCGATGGGCGATTCGACTTGCGGCGCGACGACAAAGGCAAGCAATTGCATGGAGCTTTCGCAGCTAGACATGATCGGGGCGCTACTGGCGTGCGCGCCTTCAGGAACATCTACGACGGGTCCGCTCGATCATCCGGGGCATCCCAACAACTGGCAGAAATCTCCGACGCGCCGGAGGTCCAACGAGCTGTTGGAGAGGCTCGGCGCGCCGTGAACATCACCCAGTTGCCCACCTCGATGGCACACAAGCTCGGGCTAGCAGGTCAAAAGCCAAGTGCTTCTTTTCAAGCAAGCGACTTGAAGAATCTGGCGGTGGCGATGCCCCTAAGCCGCACTGGCACCATCAACGTCGGCAAAGCAGCGGTTGCTGTCTGTCGCGAGCGTCGGTGAAATGACGCTGTGACGCCGGTTGCCGTCATTCGGGTGCGCCGGGAGTTGCAGCATCGACGACCGGTTTCAGGGGTTGTGCAGACATAGCCGCTCAGAAACCCTCGAGCGCATCTCCAGCCATGCATCGAAGCCAGACCGAACGGCCGCTATGCTGGCCGTCGGAATGGTAGTCCGGGCCCGGTGCAGTCCTTCCATTTTCAGTTTTTAACGACCGCAATGTGTGCGGCTGCGGTCGTTGCGAGTCTGCGTAGGAGCGCGCGACACCTCTGCCCCGCTTTCTCGATGTCACGCAAGGCCCACGATCTGTCGAAGTAGGGCTGCAGGGAGGGCGCCTTCCAGTCGGCGGGGCTCTTCGGCTCGGTGCTGGGCGTGATCATCGGCGGGGCGGTCGCCAGCCAGTTCGGCTGGCGCACCGCCTTCTTCGTCGTCGGCGCGCCGGGCCTGCTGCTGGCGCTGGTCTATCCCTTCCTGGTGCACGACTACGTGGCACCCCGGCTGCCGCAGGACTGTCGCGAAGGCACCGGGCTGCCGCTCGGCCTGCTGGTGCGGCAGGTGTTCTCGGCCCGCTCGGGCAACATGGCCTTCGTCGCCTTCGGCCTGCAGATGGCCCTGCCGTCGATCCTGATCGCCTGGCTGCCGACCTTCCTGAACCGCTTCTATGGCTTCGAGCCGCGCAAGGCGGCGCTGATGGCGGCGGTCGCCGCCTTCGCGGCCGGCCTCGGCGTGCTGTTCGGCGGCGGCGTGGCCGACCGCCTGAGCCGCGCCCGGCCGCGCTTTCGCGCACTGGTGCCGGCCGCCTATGCCCTGCTCTGCGGCGTGCTGCTGGCGCTCGGGTTCGGCTTGCCGGCGAGCGGCGCCGCGCTTGGGCTGATCATGGCCGGCGCGGTCTTCGCGGTCGCCCACGGCGGTTGCGCGGTCGCGCTGGTCATGGACGTCACGCACCCCGCGGTGCGCGCCACCGTCACCGTCACCGCCACCGCCGTGCTCGGCGCCAGCCTGCTGGGCCTGGCGCCCGGGCCGCTGCTGGTCGGCTGGGTCTCCGACCTCGTCGATCTCAAGACCGCGCTGACCGTAGCGCCGCTCTTCTCGCTCGCCGCGGCGGTGCTCTTCATCCTGGCCTCCCGCAGCTACGAGCGCGATGCCGCGCGGGTGCGCGAGCTTTAGCTCGCGCTTCCCTTTCGGGCAACCGGATTGCCCCTTGCCCTGATGTCCCTGTGGACGCGCAGCGCGGATGATCGAATCCGCGCGGCCGCGAGAAGCCTGCCGTGAGGAGCGTGACCATGAACCCCATTTCGACGACCCCGCCCCGCCAGCGCCTGCTGGCGGCGCTGCCGGTCCTGGCCGCGCTGCTGGTCGGCACCGCCTTCCACGCGCCGGCCGCTGCCTGGGCCAGCGCCAACCGCTACGGCGGCCATTCCGAAGGCGACGACGCAAGCGTCAGCCACACCAACGCCTGGGGCGGCAGCACCACGCACGACTACGCCGGTGGCACCAGCCACACCAGTGCCGACGGCGCGACCACGAAGGGTGCGGTCGGCTACGGCGCGGCGCACACCACGCCCGACGGCAACAGCGTCTACCGGCCGCCGGCCACCACCGCCTACCACGAGGCCAGCACCGGCGGCGTCTACCGCGACGTGGACTACGACGGCAACACCGCGGCGGTCTACCACGCGGCTGCGCCGGCCGCCTACGGCCAGCCGGCCTACGCGCCCTACCGTCCGCCGGCGGTCATCGCCGCCTACACGCCGGGCTGCGTGAATTGCGCGAGCATCGTCTCCGGCAGCCCGGTGGTCGCCTCCGGCGGCGTCGCGGTGGTTCGCACCGGCACCGTCATCCCGCGCTATCCGGTCGGCGTGAGCTTCGCCACCGTGCCGTCGGGCGCGGTCCTGGTGGAGCGCAGCGGCGTGCAGTACTACCAGGCCGGCGACACCTGGTTCCGGCCCTACTATGTCGGCGGCGGCGTGCAGTACACCGTCGTCACCGCGCCGTAGCGCGCGGCCCCGGCCATCGATCCCTCGGCGTGCGCTCGACACGCCCTCACACGGAGTCTTCATGCTCGTTCGCATTCCTTTCCCGGTCCTCCTCCTGGCCTGCTGCGCCATTGCCAGCGGCTGCGCGACCCGCACGCCGCCGGCGACGATCGACGGCTACAAGCCGCCGGCCATCTTCGGCGGCTTCATGTCGCCGCAGATGGCGCGCACCGGCTGTATCGATGCGGTCGCGCGCGAGTTCAAGGTGCCCAGCGGCGGCGTCACGCCGACCAGCGACACGCAGACTATGCAGGACGGCATCTACATCGTCACGCTCGACCCGGGCATG
>NZ_LMUW01000026.1:8924-11081 GCF_009765735.1 Xenophilus sp. L33 | reverse complement strand
TGCGGATCTGGCTCATCGTCTGCCAGCGCGCGGCCGTGTCGCGCAGCAGCTCGACCGCCTCGAACGAATAGCGATCGATCGGCACGCCGCTGGACTTCAGCAGGATCTGCACGCTGCCGGGCGGCGACTCGGTCTTGTCCCAGTCGGTCGGCGGCGTCGACAGCGAATTGACGATGAACACCACGATCCGCCTGGTGCCGTCGAGCGGCGAAGGTTGCCCGGCTTCCTGCAGCGCCTCGAACACCTCCAGCGCGTCGAGCACACCACGCATGCCGACGTTGTCCGAGACGCCGCCGTCCACCAGGTGGATGTAGGGGCGATCGGCGCCATCACCGAAGTCGGCGACTGATTGCAGCGAGCGGATCGCCCGTGCGGCCGGTCGCGGCGGATGGTCGGTGTCCATGAAGATCCGGGCCCAGGCCGGCGGCTTGGCGCCGCAGCTGCCGCCGTAGTTGTTCAGGGTGACCGGCGAGAGCACCACCGGCACCGCCGATGAGGCGGCGGCGGCGCGCGACAACGGCACCGCGTCCAGGTCGGAGCACAGCACGTCGAAAACGCCTTGCTGGAAGACCAGCCGGGAACCGGTCGAGATGTCGGTGGCCGAGGCCAGGATCAACGGCCCCTTGCCGCGGTCCAGGTCACCGAAGGTGGCGCCCTTGAACAGGATCTCGTCATACAGCTGCGCCGCCAGCTCGGAGCGGCCCCAGCCCGCCGACGACAGATGCCCCCAGTTGGACGGGCTGAAGGAGCGCGAGACGATCTCGCCCTGCACGTCGCGCTTGAGGAACTGCTGCTCGTAGTTGGCGAACAGCTGGTCGCCATAGAGCCCGTAGGCCAGCGCGGTGAAGCTGCCGCCCGACACGCCCGTGATGACGTCGACCTGGTCGATCAGCCGGCCCCTGTTGCCCTTCGGCCCGACGATCTCGGTGCGGCGAAGGTATTCGAGGACACCGTACGAGAAGGCCGCAGCGCGCGTGCCGCCGCCCGAGAAGGCCAGGATGACCAGGTTGTCCTTGTCCTTGACCCGCGCCTGGCGCGTCTCGAAGCGGTAGCCGTGCGTCGGATCGGCCTTGGCGATCGGCGGATTGACCGGCCGCACCGCGGCGCAGCCGCCGATGCAAAGCAGGCAGGCCGCCAGGCATGCCGCGAGGCCATGGGGTCCGGCCCGTTTCACCGGGTCGCGTTTCGGTCGACGAAGAACATCCGCACGAGCTTACGCTCCCCCAGCTGTTCCGCCAGGATCTCGAAGGCGAAATACGGGATCAGCACCAGCAGCAGGATGAGGACGCCGGCGAGCGTCTCGGTCAACCGCCGGCCGAACAGGTCGGCCAGCGAGTCGAGCAGGGAGCGTTGGTGGAACAGCCCGACGATGACCTCTTCGGCGATCGTCAGGATGACCAGCAGCACCACGAAGGCCAATGCCTTGTGCAGGATCGGCCAGACCAGCGGGCTGGTGTCGTCGCGGTGCCGACCGATCTTCATCGCCTTGCCGACGGCCACGAACTTGGCCAGCAGCAAGGCCTTGACGATCGCGGTGCCCCAGAGCGCGTAGTCGATGCCGTGCGTGTGCAGCACGGCGGCCTTCATGAAATTGAGCGCCGCGAGCGTGACGAACAGGTACGCGGTGACGATGAACAGTTCCTTGAACTCGTTGATCGCCCGCTGGTGCAGCGGCACCTTCGGCTCGAGAGCGTCGGATGCCACGCTGCCTCAAGGCCGGCTGGCGGCCGAGATCACGATCTCGACGCGGCGGTTCTTGGCCTTGCCCTGCGGCGTGCTGTTGCTGGCCACCGGACGCGCATCGCCGAAGCCCTGCGCCGAGATCGTGCCGGCCAGCACGCCCTTGGACGTCAGGAAGCGCACCACGTCGTCCGCCCGTGCCGACGACAGCTCGAGGTTCGACGGGAAGCGGCGCGCCAGCGCGGGGCCGATCGGCTCGTTGTCGGTGAAGCCCTGGACGATGATCTGCTGACCCGGCAGGTTGGCCAGCGTCGGCGCGATCTTCGCCAGCGTCGCCTCGCCCTTCGGGCTCAGCGTCCAGCCGCCTTCGGGGAACAGGATGTCGTTGACCATCGTCACCTTGAGCTGGTTCTGCAGCTGCGTGATCTGGGCCTGGTCGCTGCTCAACTCGCCGGACAGCTGCGTGTTGAGCGCCTG
>NZ_LMUW01000026.1:2728-8914 GCF_009765735.1 Xenophilus sp. L33 | reverse complement strand
TCGGCCGTGCTGACTTCCTTGTTGTAGGTCTGCTTGGTGACGCAGCCGGCTGTCAGCACGGCGGCGCACAGCATCCAGGCGATCTTTTCGAATTTCATGATGGTTCTCCTCAGGACGTGTCGAAGGTGGCCGCATCGTCGCAGCAGCGACGCCGCGCGCCAATAGGGACAAAGGGCAACGCACCTGCCCGAAAGGGAAGCCTGAAGGGAGGCGCCGATGCGCTCCGGGCCAGTGCGGGGCTATCGCCGGGCTATTGCCGGGCGTTGTCGCGCCAGGCGGCGGGTGGCGAGCCGGTCCAGCGCCGGAAGGCGCGGCTGAAGGCGCTCGGGTCGGCATAGTCCAGCGAAGTCGCGATGTCGGCGGTCGACATGTCGGTGTCCACCAGCAGCTGCCGCGCGACTTCGTAGCGGGCGTCCTCGAGCAGTTCGCGAAAACTCGTGCCCTGCTGGTCCAGCAGGCGGCGCAGCGACCGCTCCGGCACCGACAGCAGGTTCGCCAGCAGGCCTTCGGTGGCGCGGCCGTGCATCACCATGCGGCGCAGGGCGGCGCGGACCTGGAACAGCAGCTGCTCGGGCGCATCCTGCTCCTGCGCGAGGATGTCGTGCAGCAGCTGCCGGTGCCGCTCGGGGTCCGCGCCCATCTGCGGCTGGTCGAGCCAGTGCTTGTTGAAGACCAGCTCCGAGCGATCGGCATCGAACTGCAGCCGGCAGCCGAAGAGGGCCTGGTAAGGCGTCACGTCCTTCGGCACGCCGTGGGCGAACAGGACTTCCGAAGGCCCCCAGCGCGGTCCGCAGACGGCCTTCAGGATGTTGAATTCGAAGGCCAAGACGAGGTCGTAGGCCTGGGCGGTGCCCTGCATGTCGCGCAGGTAGAGCGCGTAGCCGAAGGTGGCATGGGCGTCCCTGACCGTGTGCGTCGGAATGCCGCCGCGGGTCTGCAGGTGCAGGTGGGCGATGACGCTGCCGATCGCGGCCCGGACGGTGCGCGAGCGCTGCGCCAGTTCGCCCAGCATGCCGAGCGACATCGCGGTTGCGTGCTGGCCGGCGAGCAGGCCGAAATGCTCGCAGCCGGTGGCTTCCGCGCAGCGCTGCAGGAAGGCGCCGCCGCTGCGGTAGGACATCCGGTTCTCGGGGGTCGTCGAAGAGGTCGTCCGGCAGGTTCGCCTGCGCCAGCAGCATGGGCAGCCCCACCCCATGCTCGCGCAGGACCGCCGGCACGCCGGCCAGCGCCGCCATGCGAACGGTGCCGGGATCGCGGGCACCGACACTGTCGGTGCGCGGCGTAGGTCCGACGGAGGCTTTCCTGGAAATCATGGCGGGCGTCGTGTCGGAGTTCGCCTACATTTTTTCGAGGCTTGGCCGCAAATGTCAATAACTTTGACATTAAGGCGCCGTACGCTTGCCCTCGGTCACCAGACCCGCCATCGTCGATGAGCGCCCCGGAGGAAAACCTGATGCGGACCGAAGCCCGAACCGATCGTGAGCCCGCCATGCGCGTGAATCCCCATCTCGCGGCGCGCCTGGCGCTTTTCGGCATCGCCCTTTGGCTGGTCGCGGGCGTCGCGCTGGCGGCCGAGCCGCGCAACGTGCTGGTGCTGTACTCGAACGCTCGGCTGGTCCCGGGCAACCTCGAGGTCGAGGCGGGCTTGCAGGAGTCGATCCGCAGCTCGGCCGAACGGCCGGTACAGGTCTTCAGCGAATTCCTGGACCTGCCCGCCTTCGGCGGCGCCGCCTACGAAGCCACGATGGCGCGCTACCTGCGCGAGAAATACGCCGCGCATCCGCCCAACGTGATCGTGGTAGCGGCCCGCGAAGCACTCGACTTCAGCCTGCGCCACCGTGCCGACCTGTTCCCGGAGGTGCCGGTGGTGCACACCGCGGTGTCCGCCTCCTTCCCCGGACCGCTTGGCGTGCTGCCGCCCGACGTGGTCGGCGTCCCGGTCGAGTACGACATCCTCGGCACGCTCGAGCAGGCGCTCAAATGGCATCCCGGCGCTCGACAGGTGGTGTTCGTCAGCGGCTCGACTTCGCGCGACCTCGAATGGGAACGGCTTTTCCGGCAGACCGCAAAACAGTTGGCGAATCCGGTCGAGGTGCTGTTCATGGCGCAGGTGCCGAGCGCCGAAGTGGCGGCGCGGCTGCATGCGCTGGACGGCCATGCCGTGGTCTTCACGTCCGGCTTCTATCGCAGCGGCGACGGCCGATGGTTCACGCCACGCCAATCGGTCGAATTCATGGCCCAGGCGTCCGGTGCACCGATCTACGGCAACTTCAGCAGCTTCCTGGGAACCGGCGCTGTCGGCGGCAAGGTCACCGGCTTCTCGGCCATGGGCCGGCAGGCCGGCCAGATCGTCAACGCCGTGCTGGCCGGCACGCCGCCCGCCGCCATCCCGATGCCGACGTCGATGCCCGCCGTGCTGGACGTCGACGCCAGGCAGACGCAGCGCTGGCATATCGACGATGCCGACATTCCGGCGAGCGCGGTGGTCGAGTTCAAGGAACCGACCTTCTGGGAGAACCATCGCACCGCGGCCCTGGTCATCTCGACCGTGATCCTGCTGCAATTCGGCCTGATCGCGTCCCTGATGCTCGAGCATCGGCGGCGGCGCAAGGCCGAGATGGCCCTGGTGCAACGCGGCGGCGAACTGGCTCATGCATCCCGGCTGGCGGTGGCCGGCGAACTGACCGCTTCGATCGCCCACGAGATCAACCAGCCGCTGGCCGCGATCCTGGCCAACACCGAGGCGGCCGAGATGCTGCTCGCCGCCGGCCGCGACCGCAAGGGCGACCTGACCGCGATCCTGGCCGACATCCGGCGCGACGACCTGCGCGCCAGCAACGTCATTTCGAGGCTGCGCACGCTCCTGGCCCGACAGGCCACGGCCCGCGAGGACTTCGAGCTGAACGATGCGATCGAGGACGGCTGCCAGATGCTGGGCCCGGAAGCCCGCCGGCGCGACATCGCGCTGGTGCTGCGGCGCAGCCCGGGCCCGATGCACATCACCGGCGACCCGATCCAGATCCAGCAGGTCCTGATCAACCTGGCGCTGAATGCGATGGATGCGATCGGCGACCTGCCAGACGGGCACCGCCGGATCGTCGTCACGCTCAAGGAGAACGCCGAACGGGTGCACCTGGAGGTAAGCGACCGCGGCCGGGGCATCGCGCCCGAACACCTCCCGCAACTGTTCGATTCCTTCTTCACCACCAAGCAGCGCGGCATGGGCCTGGGCCTGTCGATCACCCGATCGATCGTCGAGGCCCACGGCGGGCGCATCTGGGCGGAAAGCACGCCGGGCGCCTTCACGGTGTTCCACGTCGAGTTGCCGCTGTTCGTGCAGCAAAGCATCAGGATGGAGGCCCTCGCATGGACCTGAAACCGCTCGTTCACCTGGTCGACGACGACGACGCCCTGCGCGTGGCCCTGCTGCGGCTGCTCGACGCTGCCGGCTTCGAGGCGCGCGGCTACGCCACCACCGGCGAATTCCTGCTGCATCCGCTGCCCAATCGGCCGGGCTGCCTGCTGCTGGACGTGCACCTGCCGGGACCTTCCGGGCTGGAGCTGCAGGCGGTGCTGCAGCAACACGGCCGGGCGCTGCCGGTGGTATTCCTGACCGGCTCGGCCGACGTGCCCTCCAGCGTGCGGGCGATGAAGGCCGGCGCGGTCGACTTCCTGCAGAAGCCGGTCGAGCGCGACACCTTGCTCGGCGCGCTGAACCGCGCCCTGGCGCTCGACGCAGTGCAGCGCGCGGACCATTCGGAACTGGATCGCCTGCAAACCCTGTTCAGGCGCCTGACGGAGCGCGAACAGCAGGTCTTCGACCGGGTGGTGGCGGGCCGGCTCAACAAGCAGATCGCAGACGAGCTCAAGACCAGCGAACGCACCATCAAGACCCAGCGCGCGCTGTTGATGAGCAAGCTCGGCGCCGACTCGGCCGCCGAACTGGGCATGCTGGCCGAGCGGCTGCGCCAGGCGGCACGTAAACTCGAGGCGGCACCGCTCGCGGCTTCCCTTTAGGGCAATTTCTTTGCCCTCGCATCCGATTTCATCGGACTGCGGGCGAGCGGATGATGGTCTGGAATCCTTCATTCCAAATCTGCAGGCGCACCGATGAAAACCTCCGCTTCGTTCATCCCTCTTTGCGTCGCGCTGGCGGCATCCCTGCTGGTCGTCGGCTGCGCCGCGCCGGGCTCCGGCAACGCCGGCGTCACCGCTTCCGACAACTCCATCGCCAAGGTCGCCAACGTCGGCTTCCTGAGCGATCCGGGACGGCTGAAGGTGCAGGCGGCCAACGGCGGCTTCCTCTGCTGGCGCCAGCCGAACGTCGACTGGCGGCGCTACGACAAGGTGATGATCGAGCGCATCAAGGTTTACATCACGCCGAGCGCCACGCAGCAGCCGGTCGACCCGACCGACCTGAAGACCCTGATCGACTACTTCCACACCGCGCTGGTCAGGAACCTCAGCCAGAACGTCCAGGTGGTGGATGCCGCCGGACCCAACGTGCTGCGCGTGCGGCTGGCGCTGACCTCGCTGGTGCCCACCAATACGGTCGACAGCCTGGCCGGCACCGCGGTGCCTTATGGCTTCGTCGCCGAGATGGGCTCGGGCGCCGCCACCGGCCGGCCCGCCGGCTCGACGCCGTACATGGGCCAGACCGGCCTGGAAGCGCAGTTCCGCGACGGCGCCACCGGCACCATCCTGGCCGAATGCGCCGACACGCAGATCGGCCTGAAGTACGCCGCCGACCTCAACAAGGGAGCGACCCAGGCGGCCACCGCCTGGCTCAACGGTTACGCCAGTTCGTTCCAGAGCTGGAGCTATGCGCAGGACGCGTTCAACAAGTGGTCGGCGGCGTTCGCGACCCGCTTGGCTGAATTGCGGGCACAGTCGCCGCAATGAAGTCGGGTCGGTGTCGGACGGCCGCGCTGCCCTGACGGCGCCCGCCGCCTTCCCTTTCGGGCAACCGGATTGCCCTCGGACCCGATTGCCCCGGCGCAGTCCCCGGCCGGATGATCGCTCGCCAGGACCCCCATCTTTCTTGAGGAAACCCATGACTCGAACACGTCATTCCGTCGGCGCCCTGGCGCTCGCCCTCTGCGCCACTTTCGCTGCCGGCGCACAAGCGCAAGGCGCACCGGCCGCCAAGGCCGCCCATCCGATGCACAAGGCGGCGGTCGCCGCCGAGCCCCAGCTCGAGCCCAAGGCGCTGGACCTGCTGCATGCGATGAGCAGCGCGCTCACCGGCGCCAGCTCGATGTCCTTCACCGCCGTCGTCTCCTACGAGAGCCCGAGCAGCGTCGGGCCGGCGCTGGTCTACTCCACCACCTCGGAGGTGCTGCTGCAGCGCCCCGACAAGCTGCGCGTGGTCACGCTGGGCGACGGCCCGGCGGCCGAGTATTCGTACGACGGCAAGACCATCACCGCCTTCGCGCCGGCCGAGAACCTGGTGGCCGTCACCGATGCGCCGCCGACCATCGACCTGATGCTCAAGGCGGCCTTCGACAGGGCCGCGATCTACTTCCCCTTCGCCGACATCGTGGGTGCCGACCCATTCAACAACATCGCCGAGGGCCTGACCAAGGCCTTCTACATCGGCCAATCGAAGGTGGTCGGCGGCACCACCACCGACATGATCGCGGTGGTCAGCGACAGCATGTTCATGCAGATCTGGATCGGCGCGGACGACAAGCTGCCGCGGCGCATGCGCGCGGTCTTCAAGGGCGATCCGCTGCTGCTGCGCCACGACGTGCAATTCACCAACTGGAAGTTGGATCCGGTGGTGGCCGCGGACGCCTTTGCGGCGCTGAACGCGGCCAACGCCAAGAAGATCGACTTCGCGGTTCCGCAGCCACCCGGTGCGGCCAAGAAGAAGGCCGTCAAGGCCAAGGCGCAGTGAGGCCCACCACCATGAACTCCCCCTCGATGACCGCCTCGCGCCGCACGCGCAACAGCTTGCTGTCCGCGCTGCCGATCCTGGCCGCCCTGCTGGTCGGTGCCGGCTTCCACGCCCCAGCGGCCGCCTGGGCCAGCGCCAACCGCTTCGGCGGGCACTCCTACGGTGGCTACGGCACCGCCACCCACGACAACCGCTGGGGCGGCTCAACCTCGGCCAATGCCTTCGGCGGGTATAGCCATACCAACATGTACGGCGGCCACACCACCGGCGTCGCCGGCTACGGCGCC
>NZ_LMUW01000026.1:0-2718 GCF_009765735.1 Xenophilus sp. L33 | reverse complement strand
GGGTGGTGCCCTACTACCACGGCGGCTGCTACGACTGCGCCGGCGCGGTGGCAGCCGGCGCGGTGGTCGGCCTGGCGGCGGGCGCGGCCATCGCCCACTACAACATGGGCGTCAACTACGCCTCAATCCCGCCCGGCGCGGTGGTGGTGAACCAGTCCGGCATCAATTACTACCAGGTCGGCAGCAACTGGTTCCGGCCGTACTACGGGGCCAACGGGGTCTACTACACCGTGGTGCCGGCGCCGTATTGATGGAGCTCGCCATGAAGCGCCTGCCGCTGCGGCATCGCCTTCCACGAATCGCCGCGATCGCGGCGCTGTGGATCGTCGCGGCCGCGGCGCAGGCGCAGACCGATCCCCTGCCCTCCTGGAACGACGGGCCGGCGAAGCGGGCAATCGTGGCCTTCGTCAAGGACACCACCGACAAGGCCGGCCCGAAGTACGTGGCGCCCGAAGCCCGCATCGCCGCCTTCGACCAGGACGGCACCACCTGGGTCGAGCAGCCCAACTACGGCGAGGCGATGTTCGCCTTCGACCAGCTGGCAGTCGAGCTGGACAAGCATCCGCGGCTGAAATACATCGAGCCCTTCAAGACGGTGATGTCGGGCAACCAGGCGGCGATCGCCAAGCTGACCAACGAAGACCTGCTGAAGATCGCCGCGGCTATCACCCACAGCGGCATGACGGTGCCGCAGTTCCAGCAGAACGTGAAGGACTGGCTCGCCAGCGCGAAGCATCCGCGATTCCACCGGCCCTACACCGAGCTGGCGTACCAGCCGATGCTCGAGGCGATGCAGTATCTGCGCGCCAATGGCTTCAAGACCTACATCGTCACCGGTGGCGGCCAGGACTTCGTGCGCGAATATGCGCAACAGGTCTACGGCGTGCCGCCGGAACAGATTGTCGGCTCGGCCGCCGACACCACCTTTGGCTATGACAAGGATGGCAAGGCAGTCCTCACCAAGACCCACAAGACGCTCTTCGTCGACGACAAGGCTGGCAAGCCGCTGGCGATCCATCTGGTGATCGGCGCCCGGCCGATCATCGCCTTCGGCAATTCGGACGGCGACCAGCAGATGCTCGAATACACCGAGGCCGGCGACGGACCGCACCTGATGCTGCTGGTGCATCACGACGATGCGACTAGAGAATACGCCTACGGGCCGGCGTCCAAGGTCGGCACCTTCTCCGAGGCTATGCACGCCGAGGCCACGAAACGCGGCTGGACCGTCATCAGCATGAAGAACGACTGGAATCGAATCTTCTCTTGGGAGTAGGGCTTGAACGCGAGCGCCCTGGTTCTGGTGGTGGAAGACGACGACAGCATGCGCCAGGCGGTGCAACGCTTGCTGAATGCCGCCGGCCATCCGACGCTGGCCTACGCCTCGGCAGAGGCGCTGCTGACGGCGCCGCTCAATGCCGCGGCGGCCTGCATCGTCAGCGACTTCCGGCTGCCAGGGCTGTCGGGGCTCGATCTCTTGACCGAACTGCGCGCGCGGGGTCAGTTGACGCCGTTCATCATGGTGACCGCGCATGACTCCGCGCCGTTGCGCGAGTACGCGAAGCACCGCGGCGTCGCGGCCTATCTGACCAAGCCGTTCAACGGCAGCGACCTGATGGCCGCGATCGAGGCTGCAATCCCCTGAGAGCGTGCGGCCTCGGCCAGGATCGATCGGCAGCAACCATGAACTCACTCGCCATCGGCGCCATTTCCCTCGGATGCATGTTCGGCGGCGCGCTGATCGGAAGACTGTCGGCCCGGATCGTTCCCGACCACCACCTGTCGCCTGAGTCGAAGGACGTCGTCAAGCTTTGCGCGGGCTTGATCGCCACCATGGCGGCACTGGTGCTGGGGCTGATGGTCAGTTCCGCCAAGACTTCGTATGACGCGGTGAACGACGGGTTGGTGCGAGCCGCGGTGACCGCGGCCAACACCGACCGGATCCTGGCCCGCTACGGACCAGAGGCGACGCCCGCTCGGGAACAGATCCGGCACAACCTAGCCTCCACCATCAACGCCATCTGGCCACAGGAAGGTGCGCCGACCTTCCGGGTCAGCGACGCGGGAGCGTCCGAACAGGAAGATGTGCTCGGGGACACGCTGCGCGAGCTCAGCCCGCACGACGAATCCCAGCGAATCATCAAGGCCACCGCGATTCAGGGCTACAACGAAGGAACCAAGCTTCGCTGGCTGCTGGTCGAGCAGGCGCAGGCGTCGGTGCCCACGGTCTTCCTGGTCGTGCTGGTCTTCTGGTTCACGGTGCTGTTCTCGATCTTCGCCATGCTGGCGCCGGGCAATCGCACCATCAACGTCGTCATGCTCTTCTGCGCCCTGTCGATCACCGGCGGGATCGTCCTGATCCTGGACATGAACCGGCCTTTCGAAGGCATCCTCAAGGTGTCCAGCGCGCCGATGATGAACGTGCTGGTTCATCTCGGGCACTAGGTCCCGGTCACCTGGCTTTCGGCTTGTGCTTCTTCTCGCTGGCCGCGGGCGCGACGGCGCTGCCGTCGAGCACCAGGTGGCTCGGGTCCAGCTCGCGCTTCTTCAGGTCGAGCAGCAGCCCGGCATCGCTCAGGTCGATCTTGTGGGACGAATCCCAGTCGCGCTGCGCTGTCTCCTCCAGCCGCAGCACAGTGGCCGGGTCGTCGGTCTCGATCGCCAGTTCGCGCCGGCCGTCGAAGCTGCCGGGCGCCAGGTTGATCGAGCCGACGATCG
>NZ_LMUW01000210.1:45363-45541 GCF_009765735.1 Xenophilus sp. L33 | reverse complement strand
GTCGCCCAGCAGCTTCTTGCCCTGGCCGCGCTGGATGCCCTGGTTCATCGCGTACTCGATGCTCTTTTTGCTGAGGAAGCCCGGCGGGGTCTGCATGTAGGCCGGGATGTGCAGCGACTTCGAATAGAAGTTGCGCAGGTGCGGCAGGTACAACTTCTCGGCCTCTGCATCGGTCTCT
>NZ_LMUW01000210.1:0-45001 GCF_009765735.1 Xenophilus sp. L33 | reverse complement strand
CCTCGTAGTAGCGCTCGCGCACCTGGGTCGGCGGCAGGCCGTAGTTGCCGACGGTGTCCGGCGGCGAACCGACCGGCAGGCCGGCGACCAGGCGGCCGCCGCTCAGGCAGTCGAGCAGCGCGTATTCCTCGGCCACCCGCAGCGGCGGGTTGTACAGCGGGATGGTGTTGCCCAGGATCACGATGCCGGCATCCGACTTGCGGCGCGCCATGATGCTGGCGATCAGGTTCGGCGCCACCGGGAAGCCGTAGGCGTTCTGGTGATGCTCGTTGACGCCGACCGCGTCGAAGCCGAGGTCGTCGGCCAGTTCCAGTTCGTCCAGGTTCCAGTTCAGGTACTTCTGCACCATGCGCGGATCGCAGGTCTCGTTCGGCAAGGTGACCCAGTTCTCAGAGATGGGACTCGCTGCCTGGCCAACAAAGACCTGCAGCCTGTGATAGCCGTAGCATCGATGATTCGACTCAAAGATGGCGGTGATGGCTTGCCGAACCGAGAGGTACTTGTCGCCCACAGTTGTACGGGTCCGATGGTAGAAGTACGAGCTACCGGCAAGACCCAACTTGGCAAGGAGCTCTGGCAGTCCAGAGTGCTCCCTGAGGGCTTCAATCAGCAGGCCCAAGTCCCATCCATGCGCTTTTTGTGCTTCAAAGCAAGTGATAAGCCGGCGCGTTCGCCGCAGCGCGCGCCTGCGCACCCTCGTACACACGGATGACGCCACGCGGTCGCTCGCACTCGCGATACTTTCGATGCTCCGGCGACGGAGCCCGGGACCGCCCGCAAGACTGCGTCCGCGCCCGCTTCTAATGGTAGTCGTCCTCGCGCTGATGGCGAATCGCGGCAACCACGACTTCTTGGTCGTTCATGATTCGAAACAAGGCCACATACCCGGAACCGCCAAACGGGATGATCAACTCACGCTCGAGGCGGTCGTTCTCGGCGATGCGGCAGGTGAACGGATTTCTCTCCAAGATCTGGAATTCATCGCGAATGGCTGCGACCGCCCGACCCGGCAGGTCGAAGTCGCCATGTTCAAGCGCTGATTCGACAAGAAAATCTTCCAGCCGCCGCAAATCCTCCAGTGCCTCATGTGTCAGGCGGACATTGAAGGTCACGGGGAAGCAGCGGGCCCGCGCTTGGGCTTCGGTGTGAGTCGCGCCATGCGCTCATCGAGGCGCGCTTGCATGGCGTCGAGCGCGTCCTTGGCCGAGTAGTATTCCCCATTCACTTGGGCCTTCTGCAGCGAATCCCGCCCGCGCGCGAGGAACTCTTGCTGTGATTTGCGCCGCTGCGCAGCCTGTACCGCGGCGTGCTCAACGAACTCAGACAAGGTTTCGCCTTGGCGCAGGACGCTTTCAATTTCCTTGCGCACCGAGGGCTCAACACGAACCGGTGGCAGTTGGGCAGTCTTCATGGCAAAACTGTATAGCATTTGCTATGCAGGGTCAATCAAATGAACGCCCTGCCCGGGTCGAGGATTCGCTTTCCGGCGCTTTCACACGCCATTTGGGATGGCCAGCCCACCCGTCAAACTGCACGATTTAAGCGCCGATGCGCAAAATCTTGCGGATATTCATCCTTGGTTGTCGCGAAGGCGTGTAAGCGCTGTGCTTCAACGACATCGAGGAGGGACCGGTCGCAAGTCACCGAGTGCTCGCGCTAGAAAGGGATGTCGTCCTCCTGGGCCTGCGCGCGCGGTGGCTGTGCGGCGCCTTCCCGGCTAGGGTCCGCGGGTGTTTGAGCCGTTGTGCTCGGCAAGGGCGGATCGGGCGCCGGATCGCGCGCTGGCGCGTTCGCGCCCGCAGTCGAGCCGACCCCGCGCGAGCCGCTCGGCATCCTTCTGAAAGTCGCCAAGGGCCGCCGCCTCCCGGGGGGCGATAACGAGAACCACCCGGAAGTCCCAGGCCGGCGCGAGGTTCCGTTGCGATCGAAGACGCCTTCGCGCTTCAGTCGCTCGGAGTGCTCGCGAGCGCGGTCTGGACGTCCGGGGGCAACAAGGCGCTAAAGACGGCCAGGTCAAGGCCGTCTTCGACATACCAGCGCTTGACAGCGCCGTCGAATCGCGCGCCCAGTGCCTTGGCGGCATCTTTGGATCGAAACGGGACGTCGAGATAGTGGCAAGACAGTGACGAGCAGCCTTGCGAAACCCAACCCGTCGGCGGTGCGGGTCCGTAGCGCTGGCCTTGTGGAGCATACCCGGAGCGAATGCCCAGCGTCGCTAAACCAAGGTGCGGCCGTGTGCTCGCTCATGCGCTCGCTTGGTAGTAGGTGCGGCGAGCGCCGGCGCGGGCCGCCGATCGAGGAGGCGGCACCCTGCCGCTGTCAACATCGGTAGGCGCCTCTCCAGCTTGAAGTAGCGTGCCGAACCACGCTGGAATGCGCCGCCCCGCCCTTCCTTTGCCCCGACCCTGTACATGGCCAAGTTGGATGCAGTCGACCCGGTGCTCAGACCGGCTCCTGGCTGACGGCGGGGCGCTAGCCGGCTTCGGGATCCCGCGAGGTGAAATACACTAGTTCTGCGATCACAGTACGTCCTGAAAGACCTAGGGTTGCCCTGCACCGGATTCACTGCGGGAGTCAGATTCACAAACTAGACGCCAATCATGGCCTTTCATTTTTAGCCCTTGCCCGTTTCAGATGCCACTGATCACCGCATCTACAGCGCCGACAAGCGTCCTTGCCTCGGACCGCAAACTTCCGTTGGACTGCCCTAGGTCCTTGGTTCTAAATGGCGCCGCAAGATGAGGCAATGCGACCAACAGGTCGCCATCCCATTTCACGGCAGGACACAAGGTTCGTGGAAAGGTGGACGGCATATGCTTGCGAAGCGCTAACGGCAGGACCAAGCGCGTCGGCAGTGACGACAGCAGATCGCTCTGTATGTCCACGATCCACGGAATGTCCGATCGCTGATGCTTGGACGGATTTTCTGGTAGACGTCGAATTGCGCCATGCCTACCAAGGTCTGAACTCTTCGCCAAACACTCCAATCCGCTCAACCAAATCGTTTTGCGAATCAATCCAGTCTTTGTAAGTTTCGTTGAACTCGCGCCGCCGCGTGGCCAGAGGCTTTTTTTGTTCAGCAAGTTCAAGTTCGGCATAGCGGGCGGCAGAAATGAGCACCCCTGCAACACGATGATTCTTGACGATGTGCACCGGTTCTCGCTCGGCTTGTCCGAGGTAGTAGCCAAATCTGTTCTTCGCTTCCGTTGCTGTCACTTGCATGAGGAGCTCCCTGTTTAGCCATTTTAGCTGATGCATGCGCCAGGGCAAGGTGACGGTGCGCTTGGCGCCCTGCTGCAAGGAACACGGCGCAGCTCGTCACGCTCTTTGCGTTGTCCAACCTGAGAGGATGGCACGACGCGGATCAATGGCGTTGGGGCATGAGGTAATCCAGACTGCGATCTGTCCGTCCAACGGATCAAATAGTGCCGATCGTCACAACGGGGGCAGGCCTCTCGATTCTGTTCCTTTGGGCTGTGCTGACTGCGCCTCCGGTCTCGGCCGGGGGCGTTTTTTTCGCTGCCGTATATCGGGTAGAGAATCGTCAGGACCGGCTGGACCGGTCCTTCTGGCTGTTATCCAGGAAGCGCCGCATCCATGGGTGCCGCAGTCAGGCACTGCGACCATCGACAAGAACATGATGTCCCGTTCGCTGTCTTGAACGAGACGTGCATCAACGCAATCGAATCGATGCGGAAGCCAAGAGGCTCGTGCGTCCAGAGACGCAGAGCGCCTGGACTCAGAAGTTCGAGCATCCGCGCGCGCCACGTTGACCTCGGCCCGAACTGAAAACGAATCGGGCATCACCCAGGTTCGTCTCGCATCTCAGAGCCAAGTTCATGAGGCTCGACATGCGAGCGAACTGGCCATTCGCGAAGTGCAGGATGAGGTCAATCACCACCTGGCACAGGCGAAGCAAGCGACGCTTGCCGCGATGGCGAGCGTCAATGAACTCTCCATCGCAGCGGTAACGTCGATTAAAGCGGCGCTGGCGCACCGTGCACGTGGCCAGCGCCGGGAACACGCTCATCCAGCGCGACTGGGAGCAGGAGCGCCGCACGCCCAACTGCACGACCGTGTGGGCTGAGATGCGCACGGCTCGTGCGTAGGATTGTTCCGTAATATCGAAACAAAATAAGAATGCCGCTGCCTTGACCTGTTGTTCCGCATCGACGAAATAATTGATGCTTATCTAGTTTGGGCGTATAGTTTCGGGATATCCCAAACAATATGGCACGCACACTTCCCCAATTCCAGAAAAACCTGAGTCCAGCGGCCTCGACGCTCGAGCAGCTCGGAAAACTGGTGCGAAATCGACGCGCAGAGTCTCGCATGCGCATCGACGACGCAGCGTCCCTCAGCGGTGTCTCCAGCGATGTGCTTTCGCGGTTGGAGAACGGGAAGCCGGTGACCGCGGACAAGCTCATCAAGGTGCTGGAGAGCCTGGGCCTGTGCATTCTCGTTGTGCCCAAGGCGGAGATTCCCGCCGTCGAAGCGGCGCTTGCTCAAGGCTCGCCGAGCGAGGGCCGGTGATGGACGGGTACATCCTGGACGCCTACGCGGGCGGCGCGCGCGTGGGCACACTGGGCTATGACCAAGCTCAGGACGCTTTCCAGTTCGAATACGACGCGGCATGGCTCGCGTTGCCTGGCCGGTACCCGCTTTCGCCACATGTGCCGCTGGAGGGCGGCGCGGCGCCGAATGCCATTCGCCGCTTTCTGGAAAACCTGCTTCCCGAGGGTGAAGCGCTGGCCGTGGCGGCCAACGATGCCCGCGTGGCGCGTAACAACGTCTTCGGGCTTCTTCGTCACCTCGGGCATGAGACCGCCGGCGCGCTGAGCTTTGTGGCCACCGGCCAGGTGCCGGCTGAGCAGGAGCCGTTGCGCCGGCAGCTGCCGTTCGAAGAGCTGCAGGCCCGGATCGACAATCGCGCGAACGAACCCTTCAACCGATGGGACGGCAAAGTGCGCATGTCCATCGCTGGGCACCAAGACAAACTTCTCGTGGCCATCGACGAAGGGGAGTTGTTCCTGGTCGACGGGGCACTGTCGTCGACGCACATCCTCAAGCCCGAGCCGGCGCGCGAGGCGGCGCCTTTCATGGTGGCCAACGAGCACTTCTGCATGCAGCTGGCCAATCGCATCAGCCTGCGGCGCTGGAAGGAGCCTTGCGCCGCGCAGGTGAGCATCCTGCGGCTGCCGTCGCCTGTGCTGAGCATCGAGCGATTCGACCGGCGCAGGACGCCGGGCGGTGTCGAGCGGCTGCACATCATTGATGGGTGCCAGGCGCTGGACTTGTCGGTGAGCGCGAAATATGAGCGCAACGTGGGGGATCAACCGGACGTGCAGCACATTCGCGATGGAGCCAGTTTCGAAAAGCTCGGCACGCTCAGGTCCGTGTTCGTCCAACCGGCGCTCGCGATGCAGCGGCTGGTGCTTTGGGCCGTCACAACCCTGCTCTTCGGCAACAGCGATTCGCACGGCAAGAACATCTCTTTCTTTGTCGACCGGACAGGGCTCACCCCGACACCGCTGTACGACCTGGTGAGCGTCGTTCAATACGAGGCGTTCCATCACGACCTGGCGATGGCATTCGGGGATGTGTTCGAACTGGATGCAGTGCTTTCTTTTGCACTCGCCGACTTCTGCGTGCGCATGGGCGTGAGCCGCCCGTACTTCTCACGGGAGCTGACGCGACTGTGCAAGTTCGCCCTTCAGGAAGCGCCGGCGCAGGCGGCGGACCCCACGTATACGGGAGACGAAGTCCCTTTCGTTCAGAACCTTGCCAAGTTCGTGGCCACGCGAGCGCAGGCCTTGTTGGCCATGGCGCCCGCCATCCCGAAATTCGCCGCTGACAACTTCTAGTCGCAATACCGCTCTAGGGCAGAATGCCACGGCGCAGCCGGAGCGAGGATGATCGAACCCGAACTGCAAGAACTACAGACGACAGTCCATCAGAGGCTTGGACGCTTCATGCTTCGAGTACAGCGCTACGAGATGCTGCTGAAGGCCTTGGTCATCGACAGCGTCGCTTCCGGGACCGTCGAAACCGCGCCGCTCAATCAGCAACGGCGCAAGGAGATGTTCGCCTCCAAGCCGATGGGCTATCTCTTCGACGCGAAATCAACCGGTCGTACCTTCGAGGGCTGGGCAAGCCGACACCGGACGACGAGGATGAGCCCCAGGTCGTGGGGAACCGGCCGGTCTTCCGCACGCGATTTGCTCTTGAGATGCCAGCGGATGTGCTGGAGCGAACGAGGGCGAGGCTCGAGGCCTTCAAGACGCTGCGCAATAGCATCGTCCACCACTTCCTTGAGGACACGACCTCCTCACGCATACCAGGTGCCAACGAGCCATCGCCGTGCTCGAAGAGGGCCTGGCCACCGCTCAGTCCTCCTATGAGGAAATCCATCAATGGGCCAAGACGGCGATGGAGGCCCAGCAGCACTTCGCGGCCTTCGTGCAAAGCGCGCACTTCGACCAATTTCTGCACGGCATCTTGCCGGATGGCACGGTCGACTGGCCGAACTGCACAGCCGTCATGCTGGTTCGTCTACAGGAGAAGATCACGGCTCGAGGCGAGATGACGCGGCTGGACACCGCGCTGGGGGCGATACGGGCCTCCCACCCCGAGCACCGGCCACGCAAGTATTCCTCCTGATCGGCGTGAACCTGCCGCCACAGGTCTTGTGTCTTAGACTTCAATCGGCCAGCGCCGCATCCAGCGTCACCAGCGGTGCCCGCGCCCGGTGCTCCAGGCTGCTGACGAGCTGCGCGAGCAGCGACATGAACATGGCCTGCTGGTCGCGGTCGAAGGGCGCCATCAATGCCTCGTAGGCTGCCTCGGTCGGCGCGCGCGACAGGCGGAGCAATTCGCGCCCCTGCGCGGTCAGCGACAAGGCGCGCTTGCGACGGTTGTCCGCAAGCACCTGCCGTTGCACCAGTCCGCGAGCCTCCAGGGCGCGCAGCAGCAGGGAAACGGTCACCTTGTCGAGGCCGATCGCGCGGGCCACCGAGGACTGGTCCAGCCGGCTGTCGGCGGCCAGCACAACCAGCACGCTGAACTGGGCCGGCGTGACCGCGATGTCGCTGCAGGCCGACTCGAAGATCGACACCGAGATCTGGTGCGCCCTGCGCAACAGGAAGCCGGGACGGCCATACAGACGCTGGATGTCGCCCTCGCATTCGGTCGACAACGACGGCGCGGCGGCAGAGCCGCACTGTGGCTTCATCAGGCCGACAAGCGGTGTCCGCTCAACTCGCTGCCCGAATCCGGCCGCAAGCGAAGGTACTGTGGAAACGCGGCCAAGGCGATCAGCGCCATGAGGCCGAAGGCGAGCGCGAAGTCTGTCGAGCCCGGCACTGCGCGAGCACCGGCCCGCGCCGACGCGTCAACGACCAGCGCCGACAGCGAGATGCCGAGCATGACGGCCAATTGCTGGCCCATGGTGTTGAGCGTGGTGGCGGGTGCGATCTTGGCGGCCGGGAGGTCAGCGTAGGCGATCGCCGCCAGCGCGTTGAACTGGATCGAGCGAAAGAAGCCGGCGATCGACACCGCCAGGGCGATCCAGGCCAAGCCCCACGAAGCCTGGAACGCCGCGCAGATGCCGAGGCCGGCCGCACACAGTGCCCCATTAAGGATCAGTACCTTCCGAAAACCCCAGCGCCGCAGCATGCCGGCCGTGCGGGTCTTTGTGACGAATGCGACCGCCCCGCTGGCCAGCAGCACCAGGCCGCTCTGCAACGGACTGAAGCCCAGGGCGACCTGCAGCATCAATGGCAACAGGAAGGGCACCGCGCCGAAGCCCACCCGCACCAGCGAGCCGGCCCAGAATGAAGTGTTGAAGGTGGGCACTCGCAGCAGGCCGAGGTCGAGCAACGGCACCGAGGCACGGCGGCTGCGCCGCACGTAGCCCCAGGCGAGAAAGACCATCGCGATGGCAAAGGGGACTGCTGCCGCGGCCGTGCCCGCCACGCCATGGCGGGCCCATTCGATGGCGACGATCACCCCCGCGAGGAGCGCCGCGAGCAGCGTCCAGGCCACCAGGTCGAATCGCGCCTCGACCGCAGGCCGGATCTGAGGCATGGCGCGCTTCGCGGCCAACCAGCCTGCCAGCCCCAGTGGCACGTTGATGAAGAAGATCCAATGCCAGGAGAGCCAGGTGGTGATGAGGCCGCCCAGCGGCGGCCCCAGCAGCGGCCCCAGCATGGCCGGCGTGATCATCCAGGCCAGCGCCATCACCAGTTCGCGGCGCGGCGTCACGTGCACGAGCGCCATACGGCCGACCGGCACCATCAATGCCGCTCCGACACCTTGCAGCGCACGCGCGCCGGCGAGCGCAGCCAGGTCGGGCGCCCACGCGCACAGCACCGAGCTCACCGCGAACACGAACAGCGACGCCCGGAACACGGAACGTGTGCCCCAGCGAGCCACCAGGTGGCTGCTGGTCGGGATGAAGGCCACGCTGCACAGCAGGTAGATCGTCATCGTCAGGTTCAGGCTCAGCGGCGTCACGCCGAAGCCGGCGGCGATCTGCGGGATCGCCGGCGCGATGATGGTGGCATCCAACTGCTCCATGAAGAAAGCCACGCCGACGAGCAGCGAAAGAGGACGGTAGGCGACGGACAGGGACATCGGCGGTGCCGGAGGCAGCCGGCATTGTGGCGGTCCGGGTCGGCGTGTTTGCTCGAAAAACAGATATGCAAAGACGGTTTTCTTCCTTCCGCGGGCGTCCGGCCCTTTCTAGCATCAGCGCCTTCCTCGAACAGTTGCATGCCAACTGTTAGCTTGCTAACGATTCAACTCCGACATGACGCAGTACGCCCTTGTCAGCCCCGCCCGACTTTCCGAACATCTCGACGGCACCGGCTCCCTCCTGGTCGATACCCGGCCGGGCGCCGACTATTGGCATGGCCACCTGCAAGGCGCGCGCCACATCGACGCCGCGCTGCTCAGCCTGCTGCGCACCGACCCGGCGTCGGTCAAGCGCTTCCAGGACCTGCTGGCCTGGATGCTGTCGACCACCGGCGTCACCGCCGACCGCCCGGTCCTGCTGTACGGCGCTGCCAACGAAGTGAACGTGTCGCGCGTCGCCTGGGCTCTCGGCTACGCCGGCGTGGCACAGATCCACCTGCTCGATGGCGGACTGACCGCGCTCGACGCGCCCGCCATCACCCAGGAAGCCCCCGCCTTGCGTGCTTCCCACTTCGCGCTGCATGCGGTGGATCGCTTCCTGGCCAGCGCGCAGGATGCGGCGCGTGCGGGCCAGGGGGACGCAGCCACCCTGATCGACGCCCGCGAACGGGAGGAGTTCATCGGCTTGCGCTCCAATGCGCGGCGCAATGGCCGCATTCCCGGTGCGTTGCACTGGGACACGCGGCACGAACTCGACGGCCAGGGCCGCTTCCAGCCGGTTGCGGCGCTGGCCCGCGACTTCGCCGAGGTCGCCCAAATCGCCGACCCGGCCCGACCCCTGGTCGCCTATTGCGGCGGCGGCGGCCGGGCCGCACGCACCTTCGTCGCCCTGCAGCTAGCCGGGCACCGGCAGGCCGCCGTCTATCCGGCGTCCTGGAACGAATGGGGCAACCAGGACCACTTCGCCATCGAGACGGGCGAGCCCGAGAAGCTCCCCGCCTGAGCGACCCGACCACGACCACGCCAGAAAGAAGAAGACATGACGGACAGTTTCCTGATCGAAGAAGAACGCCTGGACGAGGCACAACCGAAGATCCTGGCGATCGACGACTACGTCGGCGAACGGCGCAGCCTGGGCGGCGTCAACATCGAGCCCTACTCGCCGGTGGTCGGTGCCACCGTGCGCGGCCTGCGCCTGAGGCCCGGTGCGGTGCTGGAGCCCGAGTTGCGCCGCTTCGTCTACGACGGCCTGCTGCGCCATGGTTTTCTGGCCTTTGAGCCCGGCACCGTCGATTCCGAGGACTTCGGCAGCCTGGTTGGCCTCTTCGGCGAAGCGCGATTGATGAACACGCCTTACACGCCGGCCGCCAACGAAGGCGGCGGCAAGGTCAACACCATCGATTCGAAAGTCAAGAAGACCCGGATGAACTTCATCTGGCACGTCGACCAGGCTTTCCGAATGACGCCCCCACGCTTCACCGCGCTGTTCGGCAAGAAGGTGCCGCCCTTCGGCGGCGACACGCTGTTCTCGAACGCCACCGCCGCCTACGACTTGCTCGACCCGCTGCTGGCGCGCTACCTCGAGACGCTGACCGCGGTCCACGACGTCGAGACCCAGGGCTTCCTCACCCTGGCCTACCAGGACCGCGACGAGCTGGCGGCGCAGCGCGCGAAGCAGCCGCCGATCGAGGTGCCGCTGATCCGCGTGCACCCGGAAACGGGCCGCAAGCAGATCTTCGTCAACGAGCTCTACACGCTGCGCATCGTCGGCCTATCGCGCACCGCCAGCCAGAGTCTGATCGATCTGCTGCTCGACCTGGTCAAGTCTCCGGACGTGCAGGCGCGCTTCCGCTGGGAAGAAGGCACCGCCCTGATCTGGGACAACCGCACGGTGCAGCACCGCGGCGTGGGTGACTACGGCGCGGGCCACCGCCTGCTGCATCGCGCGGTGGTGCAATGAGGCCGACTTCGACCTTGCCCGGGCGATCGGGACGCCGATGAAACGAAGGCAACTGCTTCGGGCCCTTGGTGCCGGCAGCGTCGCCCTGGGAACCGGCATGCCGCTGCGTCAGGCCATGGCGGCCGCGCCAGCGGTGCGCATCACCCTGCCCGCGCCTGGCAGCGCAGGCTCCGCATGGCAGCCCCTGATCGACCAGCTCAAGCTGAATGCGGACCCGGGCCTGGTGCTCGACTGGGTGGTGGCCGATCCCGGCAAGATGCAGACCCAGCTGACCGCCGGCGCGCTGGACATCGGCGTCTTCGGTGCCACCGGCCTGGCCGCGCTTGCCAACCGAGGCAGCGACATCGTTCTCTTCGGCCCGGCGCTGAACAACCACGGCCGTTGGCTGGTGCCGGCCCACAGCCCCTACCAGAAGCCCAGGGACCTGCTCGGCAAGACGATCGCGTCGACCGCCGAAACCAGCGAGACCTACCAGCAGGCGCGTATCGCGGCCTCCCTGAGCGGCATCGACCTCAAGAAGGACGTGAAGGTGATCTTCGGCTCGCCGACGGCCAACCTGGCGCTCTTCGAGCGCGGCGACGTCGACGCGATCATCACGCTGGAACCGACCGCCAGCCGGCTGGTGGGCCGCGGTGCGGTCGAGATCGCCCGCGTCGCGGACATCTGGAAGCAGGCCACGGGCCTCACGGACGATCCGATCCTGGTCGGCCTGGCCGCCAACCGCAGCTGGCTGGACGCGAACCGCGAGACGGCTGCCAAGGTGGTGGCGCTGTTCAAGCGGGTCAACGGAGCGATCCAGGAACGCCCGCAGCTCCTCGCCACCGTCAGCGCCCAGATGGGCCTGAAGGCCGACGAAACCCGCGCCGCCGCCCTCCTGCCCGCCCGACTCGCGCCGGCCTATGCCACCGCCTGGGACGAGCAGGTCTTCGGGACCATCGACAAGCAGGTCGATGTCGCTGCGAAGCTCGGGATCATCGAGCGGATTCCCGCCGGCAAACTGTATCGACAGGCATGACCGAACACACCGTCCCGGCGCTGCGCACGCGTCTCGAATTGCCGCGGCGCGAGCTCGGCGGCCGCGTGCGCGCCGCCCTTGCATCGATCGCGCCGCAGACGCTCTTCTTCGTCCTCCTGGTCGCCGTCTGGGAAGGCATGGCCCGCTGGCTGCATTCGCCCCTGGTTCCGGGTGTGGCCGCCATCTTCCACGAGCTCGCGAAGATCACGCTGGACGGTTTCGCCTTCACGCAGATCGGTATCACCTTCGCGCGCATGTCGCTCGGCTTCCTGCTGGCGCTGGCGTTTGCGCTGCCGATCGGCATCCTGGCCGCCGTCTCTCGAACCGCCGCGCGCTTTTTCGAGCCCGGGATCATCCTTGGCCTCACCGTCCCGGGCCTGGTCTGGGCGCTGCTGTGCGTCATATGGTTCGGCGTCAGCATGTGGTCGCCGGTGATCTCCGTGGCGCTGGGCGTGCTGCCTTCGCTGGTGATCTCGGTCCAGCAGGGCGTCCGCTCGTTGAGCCTGGAGACCAGCGAGATGGCGCGGGTATTCAGGTTGAAGCGCTCGGTCGTCGTGCGCCGCATCTGGCTGCCGCTGCTTTACGCCTTCCTCGTGTCGGGTTGCCGCGTCGGCTTCTCGATCGCTTGGAAGGTGATCGTGCTGGTGGAGATCTTTGGCATGTCCGACGGCGTCGGCTATCAGCTCAACACCCAGTTCAGCACCCAGAACGTCGAAGGGGTCATCGCCTGGACGCTCGCTTTCTGGATCGCCATGATCGCGGTCGAGCATGCCGTCTTCCGGCCGCTCGACCGCCATGCCAATCATTGGAAGAAGGTCGGTGGCCATGAGTAGCGATATCGTCTTGCGCCATGTCCGCAAGTCCTTCGAGGCCCGTGGCGCGGGCCAGCCCAAGACGGTATTCGACGACCTGACGTTGACCGTGCGCGCGGGCGAGTTGGTCGCGCTGGTCGGGCCGTCCGGATGCGGCAAATCCACGCTGCTCAGTCTGGTCGCCGGACTTGATGAACCGAGCCAGGGCGACATCCGCTTTGAGCGTAGGCGCGAGGACATCGACCTGAGCGTTGTCTTCCAGCAGCCGCGTCTTGTCGACTGGCTGACGGTCGAGGACAACGTGTCGCTGGTCTTCGAGCGCGACAGGCGGCCGCCGGGCGACGCCCGGGCCGTCGCGCGCAACCTGCTGGCCAAGGTGCAGTTGCACGAGCATGCGGCCAGCTATCCGCAATTCCTGTCCGGGGGCCAGAAGCAGCGTGTGGCGATCGCGCGCGCCTTCGCGATCCAGCCGGACGTACTGCTGCTCGACGAACCCTTCAGCGCACTCGACGAGCTGACGGCACGGCGACTTCGCCTGCTGCTGCAGGACCTCTGGCTGGACGACGCCCGGCCACGGCCGACCGGCATCCTGGTCACGCACAACATGATGGAAGCCGCCCTGCTGGCCGACCGCATCTTCGTGATGGGCGGCCACCCGGCGCATTTCACCGCCGTGATCGACGTCGACCTGCCGCGGCCCCGCGACCCCGACGATCCCGCGCTGTTCGCGGTGCATCGGGAAGTGATGCGGGCGATTTCCAGTTGAGGAACTCGGGACCAACAACGCACCTGAAAAAAGGCGGCGGGGACACCTATCGCCCTAGTGATAGTCGTCTTCGCGCTGGTGACGAATGGCGGCGATCACAACCTTCTGGTCGCTAAGGATCCGTAACAGCGCCACATACCCAGACGCTCCAAATGGAACGATCAATTCACGCTCGAGCCGATCTCCGTCGGCGATGCGGCAGGTGAATGGGTTGGCGGTTTCAATAGCTAAGTGCAACAGTTGAGTAATTGAACAGAGGCCGGGGGTTGCTGAGCGATTGCGAGCATGTGGGAGAAGACGGCCAGCGGGGTATTGAAGCCGTGAGTGGCGCGAGGCCTGGAGTTCAGGCTGTCGGCATGGCGTCGAGTTCTTCCTGGCCGTAGACGCTCAGGTCGGTGCCCTTGGGCAGGTACTGGCGCAGCAGGCCATTGGTGTTCTCGCAGGTTCCGCGCTGCCATGGGCTGTGCGGGTCGCAGAAGTACACCCGCACGCCGGTGTTGAGGGCGAGCTGTTGGTGACGGCTCATCTCCTTGCCCTGGTCGTAGGTGAAGCTGTGGCGCATCGGTGCGGCGATCGAATTGAGCTTGACGGTGAAGCCTGCGAGTGCCGAGGCGGCGGTGGCATCTTCCATACGGGCGAGCAGAACCAAGCGGCTGGAGCGCTCCACCAGGACGCCGACGGAGGACTTGTTGCCCGCCCCCTTGATGAAGTCGCCTTCCCAGTGGCCGGGCATCACGCGGTCCTCGATCTCGGGCGGGCGCACGTGGATGCTGACCATCTCGGGGATCTGGCCGCGGCGGTCATTGCCGCGCGAGCGCGGCAGGCGCGTGCCATGGCCCTGGCGCAGGCAGGCGATGAGCTGGCGTCGCAGCTCGCCCCTGGGCAGGGCGTAGATCGCGGTGTAGATCGTTTCGTGGGACACGTGGCGTCCAGGCTCGTCGGGAAAGGTGCGCCTCAGGGTAGCGGCAATCTGCTGGGGCGACCACTTCCAGTCGAGCATCGTCAGCACAGCGTGCCAGGCCACGCCGTGGACATCGAGCTTGGGCGCCGGGCGCGCAGCGAGCTGACGTGCCATGCAAGCCTGCTGGGCGAGATGCGAGCCGTAGGCCTGATCGCCCACGGTGTTGCGCCCAAGCTCGCGGCTGATGGTCGAAGCCGAGCGTTGCAGCGTGCGGGCCATGGCCCGCACGCTGCAATCTTGCTGGCGCATGCTGGCGATGGTGATTCGGTCCTCAGGCTGCAGTTGCTGATAACTGATTCGGTCTTGCATGGAACACCTTACTTGAAGAGGTGTTGCACTTCAGATTTGAGGCCGCCAGGCGATTCCCGCCGACAGCGAACGCCCTGTCGTGCACTCCGATCGCGGGGCCCACTATCGCTGGCCTGGATGGCTATCGCGCATCGCGGATGCTAAGCTGATCCGGTCGATGACACGCAAGGTTTGCTCGCCTGACAACACTGCCTGCGAAGGCTTCTTCGGCCGATTGAAAACGGAGATTTCTATCCTCGTAACTGACGAACAGCGAGCATGGAACACTTCACCGAGGCTTGGACTCATACATTCGCAGCTGAGCACCAGGGCGCTCGGGTGGGTTGGGTTCAGGTACAGCCCCACGACGTCCAGCAGCTTGTCCTCGAATCTCGGGTCGCGCGAGAGCTTGGAGCTGCTCTGGCGATCCGGCTTCAGGCCATTGCGCTTCCAAACGCGGCGAATTGTCGTCGGCCCCACCCCGAGCTGCGCGGCCAGCGTGCGCGTTCTCCAGCGCGTGGCCGCGATGGGGCTTATCGTGAAGCGTCTTGTCCACGATGCTCGATTCAAACTCCGCGGTGGTCACCGTGGGGGTACGCCCCGGACGTGGCGCATCGTGCATCAGGGCCTCCACCCCGCCCTCCAGGAAGCGCTGGCGCCACAAGGCCACCTGGCGCCGGTCCAGATCGCCCTCGGCGGCAATGTCCTTGTTCTGCCAGCCCTGAGCGGCGAGCAACACGATCTTGGCGCGTTGCTGCACACGGGCCTCGACGCGGCCTCGGCGCGCCAGGGCCGTCAACTCTCGTTGAACAGAACCATTCAGTTCGATTCTTGGGGCAATGCGCATCTCGACCTCCGCCGAGGTCGAGGTGTGCCGCATCAAATTAGTCCGCTATATCGAGCGCACTACACTAGCGCTCGACGACGGTGATCTTCCCATCGCGTTCGAGAATCGCAAGAGCGACGTCGCCGATGTCCCGATCCCCAAGCTTGTCGCGTACGGCTTCGGCGAGATTGCTGTCGCTGAGAAGCGCCTTGCGCATCGCATCGCGGTCAACTTTCCCATCGCGCACGACTTCGATCTCGTGACCGCTCACAAGATTTTCGATCCATTTGGAACGTACGCTCACAAGCGCGACCAGCCGGTGCACCGCTGCCAGCGTTGCGGCGGCGGCAACAGTCGCCCAGAACGGTGAGGCCCCAACCACTGCGCGGCTGAGTACGGCCCCTAAAAGGACAGTTGCGCAAGCGTCGAACGGGCTGTGCTGACCGAAAGAACGCCGCCCCGATGCGCGAATCAGCGCCAGAGTGAAAAAGAAGATCGCCAGCGCCCGCGCCGACATCTGCCAAATTTCCAGATCGGTGCCGCTTCCGAAAATCCGCTCGATCCAAATGCCCATGGCGAGGCTCCTTCACAGTCCATTTTTCGCGGGGTGCCTGCCGCATCCAAGCCTGGCCGAACGAGATCGAGTCAACGGTCCGCTCGCCCCTGGTCGTTGTGTCCCTCGGTTTTGAAGAGCCCGCGCACGTTGAGGGCTGATAGGCAAACTTGCAATGCGACCAACGCCCATGCTCCGGTGTGAACACCCCAAATCACCCAGAGCAGGTTGCTGAGCAGGAAGACCCAGAAGCCAAGGTTGCGGCGGTGTTCGCTATGCGATGCAACAAACCACGCGGCAGCTACTGAAGTTGCAAAGGCTGGCCATTGAATGAAGCCTAGTGTTCCCATGAGCTCTATATCCTGGCCTCGGCCAAGCGCACGGACACCGCCGTCAACAACGCATCCGCGAAGCCGCCCTTGGCACGACCCTCGCGGCGCGCACTCGTGGCTACTCGGGGCTTGGCGCTCCAGGCAATGCGAGCACCGCTTGCCTCGAGCGCACGGACGAGCGAAACGTCCTCGCTGCACGCCAGATGCTGAAATCCGCCAGCCCGACGGTAGGCTGCTGCAGAAACGCCAAGGTTTGCGCCGTGCACATGCCGGTGATCGTCGCGATCGACATACGTCCGCTCAAAGTGACTCCGCAACAAATCCGCGTGCTCGCCCTGCGGCGACCAGTCGTCAACACTGACACTCCCGCACACCGCGTCGGCCGCGAGGCTCAGCTGATCGGCCAGCCAAGTGCCCGACACGATGGTGTCTGCATCGGTAAAA
This sequence comes from Xenophilus sp. L33, assembly GCF_009765735.1. Classification (GTDB taxonomy): domain Bacteria; phylum Pseudomonadota; class Gammaproteobacteria; order Burkholderiales; family Burkholderiaceae_C; genus Variovorax. The sequence continues at coordinate 28,410 of NZ_LMUW01000210.1, read as the reverse complement.
GCGAGCCACCGCGCACCGCGACGGAGTGCCTCTTCGGCACCTGTCGCACGCGCCTGGCCCACGTTGCGTGCATCGATACTCATTGTGGTGATGCCGCAGTTCATTGCCAGGAGATCAGTGCTATCGGTGCAATGATCGAGTACGACAATGACCTCCACTGGCTCCCCCTGAAGCGCCGGATCGTCGCCGGATTGCCGTGCTGCCAGGATGGCCTGCGCGATGGTTTCTTCTTCGTCGTGCGCCGGGATCACGATCGCGAGCATCGGTGTTCCTTTCAGTTGATCCGCACGCTAAGGAACTTCTGCGTAACGCTCTTGTCGGCAAATTCGGATGGATTGCGTAGGCGCAGGACACTGGCAAGCACCCGAGGACGTTCGGGCTTGCACAATCAACATCCCGTATTCTTTCCCGCAAGGTGCCTATGTATCGCATTGGTTCAGGGCTGGTCGAGGTCAAGCTTGAAGATCTCCGCCCAACACAAATGACCGTTGGCTTCAGGGAGGTCGACGAGAAACGAAAGTCCTGGTCGAAGCTGAAGCCCGTCAAGCGTCACGAGGAGATGCGAAAGGAACTCTTTCCGGCGGTGATCGGCCCGAAGAACACCTACTACATCCTGGACCACCATCACGCCGCCGTCGCCTTGGTCAAAGAAAAGTCGGACCGCGTGGCCGTCGGTGTCGCCCATGATCTTTCCCACCTAAAGCCCGAAGCGTTTTGGATCTTCCTCGACCATTTCAGCTGGGTTCATCCGTATGACAACAAGGGGCGTCGCCGGCCTTTCGCCGACATGCCCGGTGACTTCGACTCGCTGGCGGACGACCCCTTTCGCAGCTTGACGTCGGAGGTATTGGATGCGGGGGGATTCGCGAAGTCTGACGAGCCGTTCCTCGAATTTCTATGGGCCAATTACTTCCGCGATCAAATGTCAGAAAAGCTGGTCCTGGATGAGCCGAAGAAGGCGTTGGCCCGCGCCATGAAACTGGCAAAGTCGAAAGACGCTTCCCACCTGCCCGGCTGGCCGGGCAAGACGTGAGGGTTTTCAAATGGCCCCGCAGTCAGGGCACCGGCGCTGTCCCTGATGGTGATCAGGAACTTGGTTCGATGCCGAACACGGCAAGTGCGGCATCCGCAGTGCGCTCTCGGATGCTCTGTCGTTCGATGCTCTCGCCAGCCGCGTCACGCGCCGGGTGGGCTCCCTTCGGCCTCGTCTTGCTGGCGGTCCTCTGGACGCCGACCGGGGGTCGGTGCGTCCCGCGTGCGCCTATTTCGCCAGGTCGCCGCCCGTGCGGCAAACACGTCGCTGCTTTGTACGCCCCTACCTCTCCCGACACGAGCATTGCATCGAGCGATGCGTTTTCCCCAGGTTGGCCAAGGCCGGCCATTCGATCCGCGGCTCGGCAACTTGTTAGGCGCCCGGCGCCGACTGGCGCGGACCGGGCGCCACGGCGTTGACCCGGATGCCGCTAGGAGCCATCCTGGCTAGCAACTTGCTGAAGGTCGCATGGTCTTGGTGCGCGCAGAAATCTCCTCCCATATCGCTGCGCTTAAGCATATAGTTTTGGTTCCGAGGACGTATTTGTTCCCTATGGCGTTTGCCGAGAAGGCGACGATGGCCCTCTGAGAAAGCACGCGGCTGCCAATCGCGTTAGACAAGTGACTCAACTCGATCCGAAGAACGATCCATGGCAAGGAGACACAAAATGAATTGCGAGGCGATCCACTGCTTCGACACGGCGACTGTCCGATTTGCAGTCTATCCCGACGGATTCGACGGACCACGCATACTGGCTGAGATCACGGAGGAGGCCTTGCGCGACGTTTTCGGTGCTCGCGACGGCCCGGAAGGGCTGTTGCGGGCTTGCGAAGGATACTTCGAGACAATTGGCGCCATCGCCCTCCGACGCCATCGCCTCGACCCAACGCATGCCGTGGAACTTGAAACCAAAGACTTTGCGGTGCCCTCGGCGTTGGCCGCAGCGGACGCTGGCGACATGCCGCATGCCGCACGTCGCAATGACCCAGCAGAGGCCCCCGAGAGTGCCGGATGACGCTTCAATCCGGAGTTCGACGATCAAGTAAGCAATTTGCTCGAAAGCGCATGATTGCGATGGCCCGGTGCTCCGGGGTCGCGGGTGCCTCGCATAGGCATGCGCTCATCTTCGAGATCTCGCCCGATGGGGCTCAGGAGATTCACCATGGCCCTTTTCCTCGAAGCCGCAGAGGCCTTGGTCGCCGACTATCTGAATGGACGCAGCTTGCCTGAAAGGGTTCACAAAGCAGCTGTTCAGGCGGCGAGAACTCGTTTGATTGCTGGGCAAATGCCCATTCTTGGCGAGACTCTGTGTAGCGAGCTCGACCGCGAAGCAAGCCCGTTGATTCCGTGAGAGCGGATCTTCGATCCGGCTCAGTTACTTAAGAGCCACCGGCGATCCTCTGTTCAGTTGGACACGCTAGTTTTGCGCGTGCAGCCCGTGTGCAGCAGACCAGCGCTCGGCCATGCCGTGCGGCAAATCGGGAAATTAATTCGTTCTGCTCACCGGAATCAGCTCGCGAACTCCGACGCATGCGCAAGAGCCGCCGCGAGATAGGACGCGGTTCGGCTGCAATCCGCGCGGCTCACGTGCTCCGGCGCGCCCTGCGCCACAATGCGTCCACCCGCCTCGCCGGCGCCGGGGCCGACGTCGATCACCCAGTCGCTGCGCGCGACCACCCGCATGTCATGTTCCACGACAACTACGCTGTGGCCGGCCCCTACGAGGTCGTTCAGCTGTTCCATCAGGCGGTCGACGTCAGCGGCGTGAAGGCCAGTCGTCGGCTCATCTAGCACATAGAGCGATCCTGCGCGTTGGACGCGTTGCAGCTCGGTCGCGAGCTTGACGCGCTGCGCCTCGCCTCCTGAAAGCTCTGTTGCCGGCTGGCCCAATCGTAAATAGCCGAGCCCGATGTCTTGCAGCAGCCTCAAGACCCGCGCCGCACGAGGGTGCGCCGCAAAGAAATCGATTGCCCCGTCAACGGTCAGGTCCAACACCTGCGCGATGTTCTTGCCCTGCCAGACTACCTTCAAGGTCTGTTCGTTGTAACGCGCGCCGTGGCACACCGGGCATGGCGCATAGGCGCTCGGCATGAAGAGCAGCTCGACGCTGACGAAGCCATCGCCGGCGCAGGTGTCGCAACGCCCCTTTGCCACGTTAAACGAAAAGCGCCCCGCGTCAAAACGGCGCGAACGCGCCGCGGGCGTGGCGGCAAAGAGGGTGCGGACTTCGTCGAACAAGCCGGTGTAGGTAGCCAGGTTTGACCGCGGGGTGCGTCCGATCGGCTTCTGGTCGACAACCACGAGGCGACGGATCGAATCACCACCTGCCGCGATGCGGCCTGTCACTGCATTCGTCGCCGTACCTGGCGCGGCAGGTTCGTCGCTTGCTTCCTCCAGGGGTCCTCTTTCGTCTCCGAGGTGCTTCTGCAGAATGTCCACCAACGCCTGACTCACCAGGCTCGACTTTCCCGAGCCCGAAACTCCTGTGACCGCCGTCAGTACGCCCAGCGGGAGCCGCACGTCGAGGTCCTGCAGGTTGTTGCAGTTCACGCCTTGCAGGTCGAGCCAACCGGCAGGTTCCCGCCGTTTCCGCAATGCTGCCGGATCACGCCCAAATAGGTAGGTGCGCGTATGCGAGGCTTCTATCGCGGCCAATCCATCGGGCGGGCCGCTGTAGAGGACTTTGCCGCCCCGTGTGCCGGCGTCCGGCCCGACGTCCACGATCCAGTCGGCGCGGCGCATCAGGTCCAGCGCGTGCTCGACCACGTAAACCGAATTGCCGCCCTCGCGCAGCTGCTCGAGCGCGCCGATCAGCGCTTCGCTGTCGGCCGGGTGCAGCCCTGCCGACGGTTCGTCCATGACATAGATCACGCCGAACAACTGAGATCGGATCTGTGTAGCCAGGCGAAGGCGCTGCAGTTCACCCGGCGACAAGGTGGGTGTACTTCGTTCGAGAGAAAGATAGCCGAGCCCGAGCGCGCGCAGCGTCCCCAGGCGCTCGACCAAGTCGTGAGCGATGCGCTGGGCCGCTATGCGCTTCTCCGGGGAAAGGTTTGGCGTTCGCCGGATGTCGGGCGCTCCTGCATGCGCCGGTAGTCCGGCCGCCGCGCGGTGCTTGGCGTTTCGGGCCATCGCAGCGGGTGTTGACCGCCCCGCGCCCGTCGTTTCCCGTTCGAATCGCCCGACCGATGCGGGGTAGAGCAGTTGGGCGACCTGATCCAGCGGCAGTTGCGACAGCGCTCCGATGTCCAGCCCTGCAAAGTGCACGCAGAGCGCTTCCCGCTTCAACCGCTTGCCATCGCACAGGGGGCAAACGCCGCCGCGCATGAAGCGTCCCACCCGCTTCTTCATGAGCGCGCTCTGCGTGGTGGCGAAGGTATGCATCACGTAGTCACGCGCGCTCGTGAAGGTGCCTTGATAGCTTGGCTCGGTTTTTTGCCGCAGAGCCTGCCGGGTCTCGCGCGCCGTGAAGCCGGCGTACACGGGCACGGTGGGCTTTTCATGGGTGAAGAGGATCCAGTCGCGGTCCTTGCGCGACATGTTGCGCCAGGGCTTGTCGACGTCATAGCCAAGTGTCACGAGGATGTCGCGCAGGTTCTGGCCATGCCAGGCGGTAGGCCAGGCGGCGATCGCGCGCTCACGGATGGTCAGCGAGTCGTCGGGGACCATCGAAGCCTCGTCGACTTCGAAGATTCTGCCCAGGCCATGGCAGCGCGGACAGGCGCCTTGTGGCGTGTTGGGCGAGAAGTCCTCCGCATAGAGCATCGGTTGCCTGGCGGGATAGCTGCCGGCACGCGAGTACAGCATGCGCAACAGACTTGACAGGGTCGTGACGCTCCCCACCGACGAGCGCGCGCTCGGGGTGCCCCGCTGCTGCTGAAACGCCACCGCCGGCGGGAGGCCGTCGATCGAATCGACATCCGGCGCGCCGACCTGGTCGATAAGCCGACGGGCATACGGCGACACCGACTCCAGATAGCGACGCTGCGCCTCGGCAAAAATGGTCCCGAACGCCAGCGACGATTTGCCCGAACCGGATATGCCGGAGAAAACCACCAGCGCGTTACGCGGGACGTCCACATCGACGTCCTTGAGATTGTGTTCCCGAGCACCTCGCACACGAACGAAGCCGTCCGATGAATGGCCCAAGGGCGGCAACCCCGACACGGTCTGCTTCCCAGGCTCGACACGCACTAGCGGGTCCTCCGATCGCGGGTGGGCGCCGTGGGGCCTCGCGCGCCGCGTGACTTTGCGGGTTTCCTCAGCGCGGACCTGGGCGTTTCAACGAAATCGTCTCCCGCGCAGTCGTGCCGGGTCCTAGCGGCCGCCGCTTCAGATTCGGGCAGATCCGGATTCAGATCGGGTGCGGTTGTGGCCAGGATGGGACCATTGGCACTGGGAAGGAACATGCACTTCATGATGGGAGGGTGAACTTGAGCCATGGCAAATCCGTCCGCTTTATTCGGCATCCATTGCAAGCCGATGGCTACGCCTTCCCCTCGCGCTCGGGCAAATCCCTACCCCGCGTCATCGTTTGCCGGCATTTCCAGAACTCTGTATTCCCTGGCCGTCCACTTCGCTCCACTTTGATGTCCTTTGAGCTGATCCCAGTCGATGGTCACGGAGACGGTGTTCACCGCGACCAGCGAAGTGTGTCGCTTTACAGCCGCCCAGCCTGTCATGGAACGCATCGCTCCAGCCTGGCTCGGCTGCGCTGCGGCTGTGCCTCCTGAACATCAGGCAGCCCCAAGGGCGTCTTTCATCTGGCGCGCCATCTGCAGGTGGTGCTCGATGATTGGCATGGCGAAGGCCGCCACGCGGCGCAAATTCGGGTCCGAGCCGTCTGCTGCGTAACTTCGCATCGTGGTTAACGCGCTTGTGTGAGCCAACACTTGCTGGCGGGCGTATTCGAGATCGAACTCGCTGCCGCGCAGGCTTTGCAGACTTGCCAGAAAGCGCATCTGATCACCACCCACGTGCGGCAGCGGCGGTTCCAGTCCGGAAGCCAAGGCCGCATCGCGCAGCGCCTGCGCGGTGCGAGCATGCTCGGCGAGCATCTGCTGGGCGAACATGCGCACCTGCGGGCTGCGACTCTGGGCCAGCGCATCCTGCGCCGCGGCCAATTCGTAGCCGTCGGACTCGGCCGCCGAGCTGATGAACTCTTGAGGTGTGGGCATTCTGGGCCCTTCGTTCAGCATCACGGATTCCCCTGGCCGCCGCCTGCGCCATAGATGTTGCCGGTGGTGTAGCTGCCGTCGCTTTCGGCGAGGCGCACATAGATGCCTGCCAGCTCCGCGGGCTGTCCAGGACGCCCGAGCGGCGCGGTCGCGCCGAAGGTGACGACCTTGCCTTCGGGGGCGCCCCCGGAGATCTGCAGCGGCGTCCAGATGGGGCCCGGCGCCACGCCGTTGACCCGGATGCCCTTGGGACCGAGCTGTTTGGCCAGCGACTTTACATAGTTCATTGTGGCCGCCTTGGTCTGCGCGTAGTCGTAGAGGTCAGGCGAAGGATCGTAGGCCTGCTCGGAGGTCGTCCCGATGATCGCCGAGCCGGGCTGCAGGTGAGGCAACGCCGCCTTGATGATCCAGAACGGCGCGTAGATGTTGGTCTTCATGGTCGCGTCGAAATCCTCAGTGGAGATGTCGAGGATCGAGCCGTGCGACTGCTGACGGCCAGCATTGCAGACCACGATGTCCAGGCCGCCGAGGCCGCCCACCGCTTCGTCCACCAGGCGACGGCAGAACGCCTCGTCGCGCAGGTCCCCTGGAATGGCCACGGCCTTGCGGCCGGCATCGCGAATGAGGGCCACGACCTCGCGAGCATCCGACTCCTCGGCTGGCAGGTAGTTGATAGCGACGTCCGCGCCTTCGCGCGCATAGGCGATGGCGGCCGCGCGTCCCATGCCCGAATCTCCGCCGGTGATCAGCGCCTTGCGTCCAGCCAGCCGGCCCGATCCGACATAGCTGGATTCACCGTGGTCGGGGCGCGGATTCATGTTGCTCGCCAAGCCCGGCCAAGGTTGCTGCTGCCCGGCGAAGGGCGGCTTGGGATATTTGTTGCGGGGGTCCTCGATGCCCGGACGGCGCACACCACTCGGCCCGTCCTGCGGCTGTGCCTGCGCGGCAGCGTTGGCGGCGAGCAGCACCGGTGCCGCCGCCAAGCTACCGCCCATCAGGGTGATGGCTTTTCGGCGCGAAGACGTTGGGGATTGATCGCTCATACAAACTCCTACTAAAGCAGGCAGCAGATCACCTGCGGTTCCGAGCGGCTTGTAGGACGTAACAGGGTCGCATGGTGAGTCCATCACCACCGCAAGGCACACATGCCTCGACGCAGAGGTTGCGCTGCATGACTGAGGATCAGAAGCACACCCTCCTCGACGGCACTGCCCGCGCCAGTTGGTCGACGATGCGAATCCCAGTGCGCGCGAGCTATGCGCGGATGCTGCGCGGCGACATCGCTTACCGGGGCACATACGTGATGGACCTCGCGCAGGGTTCATTGCCAGTTGTCCGACCTCAGGTCGTGCTCGGCATCTGGGCCGTAGCGCGCGTTTTGGGGCAGGCTGCACGGCTAGCCGCCAGACATCCGCACGAGAACGACAGCCGTCATCGATCCAATCAGGATCGCGACTGCGAGCAGAATCTTAGGCAGCCGTCCATGCCATGGTCGACCCAGCCGAGGAGACGCTGGCACCTGACAAAGCCAGGGTCTAAGGCGGACGCCGGCCCCACTGCGCCAGTAGGCCTGCTCCTACTGCGCAACGCTCCGGTGGCTGCTCGCGCCGCGCGACCCGCTTGGCAGCATGCTCAGATCGCGCTCCGGCGTCCCATGTGAATCATTCATTCCTACTAGCATGCCGCAAGCCTTCGAGCCGCGCGTGGAACTGATCATCAAGGTGGTCCTGATCGCGGTCTTGGCAGGCACTGGTGCTCTGGTGGTGTTCCTGATCGCGCACGGTCGGCACGACGATGCGGTCGGCATCGCGGTGCCGCAGCCGATTCCGTTCAGCCACAAGCACCACGTGGGTGACGTCGGGCTCGACTGCCGCTTCTGCCACGTCACGGTCGAGACCGATGCCTCGCCCGGCATGCCCGCCACGCAGGTCTGCATGACCTGCCATTCGCAGCTGTTCCAGGACCAGCCGATGTTCGCGCCTCTGCGTGCCAGCGTCGCCTCGGGGCAGCCGATCGTGTGGACCCAGGTCAACCGGCTGCCCGACTACGCCTATTTCGACCACAGCGTGCACATCGCCAAGGGGGTCGGCTGCATCGAGTGCCACGGCCGCATCGACCAGGAACCGCTGGTCAGCAAGGCAGAAGCGCTGCAGATGCGCTGGTGCGTCCAATGCCATAACAACCCCGGCCCGCACCTGCGGCCGCCCGATGAGGTGTTCTCGATGCGCCCGGCGCGACTGAGCGACGAGGAGATCCGTTCGCTTGCGCAACTCATGCGGCTCGAATCGAAGCAGCGCCTGAGCGATTGTTCGACCTGCCACCGCTGAAGAACTCGATGACGCCACGCCCGCCGATCCGCATCGTTCTCGACAGCAACGTCCGCAACGGCCGTCACCCGAACGACCACGGCCGCGTCGATGCTTGCGGCGACGACAACGTGGCCCGGCCGACCCGCCGATCGGTGGTGCAGTGGCTGGCGGCCTCGATGGCGCTGGCCGCAAGCGGCTGCTCGGAGCATCCGCGGGGCACGCTCGACAGCTACGCCCACATGCCGGAGATCGCGGTCAACGGCACCCCCCTCTACTACGCCAGCGCCTGCCTGCGCGACGGCTTCGCCCAAGGTGTGCTGGTCGCTACCCAGCAGGGACGACCGGTCAAGGTCGAGGGCAACCCCGGCCATCCGGCCAGCCTCGGGGGCACCGACGTCTTCGCCCAGGCGGAAATCCTCCAGCTGTGGGATCCGGATCGATCGCGCAACGTGGTTCGACGCAGCACCGACGGCCGCAGTGAGCCGTCGAGTTGGCCGGCCTTCATGAAGGCCTGGCGCGAAAGGCCGGCCGGTGCCGTGCACGTGCTGGCGGGACCATCGACCTCGCCGACCGAGTCGGCGGGGCTGGCGCGGCTGCTGGGCGGCGATCCGGGCTCGCGCTGGTATCTGGACGACCGCGCCGGCGGCGCGGGCGAGCGGGCGGCCGCGCAGGCGGCTTTCGGCCGGCCAGTGCGGTGGGTGAGGCACTTCGACCGGACGACGCTGATCGTGTCCTTCGGCGCCGATCCCTTCAGCGAGGGACCTGCCGCCGTGCGCCAGGCCGCGGACTGGGCGCGTGCGCGCGGAGATGCCATCGCCGCGGGAAGGAGGCCACCGACGTTGGTCGCCCTGGAGACCATGCCGGGTCTCTTCGGCGCCCGGGCGGATGAGCGTCTCGCATTGTCGCCGCCGCAAATCGAAGCCGCACTCTGGCTGTGCGCGCGGCGCTTGTTGCCGGCGCTGGCAACGGCGTCGACGAACGCGCCGGCGCCGGGCACTGCCACAGGCGCCATGGCTGGGCAGGGAGCGGCGATGGCGGTATCGGAGGACGCCGCAGCCAGTGCCGCCGCCGAGCGACTGGCCCAGTTGCTGGAGCGCCATCGCGGCGCTGCCTTGCTGTGCGGTGCCGACTGGCTGTCGGTACCCTCGCAAGCGCTGCTGCATGCACTCGCGCAACGCTTCGGCTCCGACGGCGCCATCGAGGCCATTGCGCCTCCCGAGGAAGGCGCCGCCAGCCTGCCGCCGCCCGGCAGCCTGCGGGACCTGCTGCAAGCCGTCGACCATCGCTCGGTCGACACGCTGCTGGTGCTTGGCGCAAATCCGGTCTACACGTCCGCGGACGGTGCCGCGCTGGCGGCAGCAATGGCCAAGGTGCCGCTCGGCATTCATTTCGGCAGTCATCGCGACGAGACCGCCGCGTCTTGCGGCTGGCACCTGCCCTGCGGCCATGTCTTCGAGCAATGGGGCGATGCACGGGCTTTCGACGGCAGCGCCACGGTGCTGCAGCCAGTCATCACGCCGCTCTACGACACCCGCTCGCCGATCGAGTTGCTGGCGCTGCTGGCGGGCGAACCGGCGCCGGACGGGCGCGCCCTGGTGCACGCGCAATGGAAGGCGCTGGCAGGCGGAGCGGGTGCGGCCGGTGCTTCCGATTTCGACGACTTCTGGCGCCGCAGCCTGCGTGACGGCGTGATTGCCGGCAGCCGCAGCGCGCCGCTCGCGTTGCCGCCGGCGCGGCTGCCACAGTGGGGACCCGACAGGCCGGCGCCGGCAGCCGACGCGATCTGGGGTCTATTCCCGTCCGATGCCTCGGTACTGGACGGCAGCCACGCGAACAACGGCTGGCTGCAGGAACTGCCGCGGCCCTTCACCAAGATCACCTGGGGCAATGCCTTGCACCTCGGCCCCGAGACGGCACGCACGCTGGGCCTGAAGACCGGCGACCTGGCAAGGGTGCGAAGGATTGACCAGCCGGCGGGCGGGATCGAGGCGCCAGTCTGGGTCCTGCCCGGCCACGCAGAGCGCTCGGCCACCCTGCCCCGAGGCTACGGCCGGCGCGCCGCCGGCGGCATCGGCGACCAGGTCGGCGTCGACAACGCGCCGCTGCGCTCGGCCACTCCCGGCGCGGTCGCGCTGGTCATCGAGCGCAGCGGCGACGGCCATGTCTTCGCCGTGACGCAGGTGGAAACCGACCAGCAGGACCGTGACCTGGCGCGGGTGATCGACGGCGCCGCCCTGGCGGCGGCTCACGGGCAGGGACCGTCGCCGTCGGCCGCCAACCCGACGCTCTATCCACCGGTCGCGCTGCAGGGCGCGGCCTGGGGCATGGCGATCGACCTCGATGCCTGCATCGGCTGCAACGTCTGCACCATCGCCTGCCAGGCCGAGAACAACATCCCGGTGGTCGGGCCGGCCGAGATCGAGGCCGGTCGCGTGATGCACTGGATCCGGGTCGATGCCTATCGCGACGAAGCCGACCGCGTGCTGAACCAGCCGGTGACCTGCATGCACTGCGAGAATGCGCCCTGCGAGCTGGTGTGCCCGGTGGGCGCGACGGTGCACGACAGCGAGGGGCTCAACGTGCAGGTCTACAACCGCTGTGTCGGCACCCGTTTCTGCTCCAACAACTGCCCCTACAAGGTGCGGCGCTTCAACTTCCGGCAGTACAGCGACGTCCGGACCGAGATCGCCAAGCTGATGCACAACCCCGACGTCACGGTGCGCTCGCGCGGCGTGATGGAAAAGTGCAGCTACTGCGTGCAGCGCATCTCGCGCGCCCGCCGCGAGGAGCAGAAGACCGGCCAGCCGAACGGGCACGACGAGGTGCGCACTGCCTGCCAGTCGGCATGCCCGACCGGCGCGATCCATTTCGGCGACCTCAATGATCCGCACAGCGACGTGGTGCAGGCCAAGGCCTCGCCACGGCATTACGTGATGCTGGGTGAACTGAACACGCGACCACGCACGACCTACCTGGCCCGGGTCGGGGCGTTGCCGAAGGAAGAGTCATGAGCGCAGCGACCTTGAACGACGACTCGCTGCTCAAGGGCCACTGGGGCTACGCCAGCATCGGCGACAAGATCTCGGCCATCGTGCTGCAGCGGCCGCTCGGCTGGCGCTGGCTGCTGGCCTTCTGCCTGACCGGCCTCGGGGTGGGTGCTTTCCTCACCGCGATCGCCTACCTGTTCGGCGAAGGCGTCGGCATCTGGGGCATCAACGTGCCGGTGGCCTGGGGCTTCGCGATCGCCAACTGCGTCTGGTGGATCGGCATCGGCCACGCGGGCACCTTCATCTCGGCCGTGCTGCTGCTGCTGCGCCAGCAATGGCGCACCTCGATCAATCGCTTTGCCGAGGCGATGACCCTGTTCGCGGCCTCGATGGCCGGCCTGTTTCCGCTGCTGCACCTGGGCCGGCCGTGGTTCGTCTACTGGCTGGCGCCCTACCCCGACACGATGGACCTGTGGCCGAACTGGCGCAGTCCGCTGGTGTGGGACTTCTTCGCCATCGCCACCTACCTGGCGGTCTCCTTTCTCTTCTGGTATGTCGGCCTGATCCCGGACCTCGCGACCCTGCGTGACCGCACGAGGAGCCGCACGAAGCGCCTGGCCTTCGGCCTCTTCGCGCTCGGCTGGCGCGGCGAGGCGAGGCAGTGGGAACGCCACCAGCAGGCCTACCTGCTGCTGGCCGGGCTGGCGACGCCGCTGGTGGTCTCGGTGCATTCGGTGGTGTCGCTGGACTTCGCGATCGGCAACACGCCGGGCTTTCACTCGACCATCTTCCCGCCCTACTTCGTGATGGGTGCGCTCTACTCCGGCTTCGCCATGGTGCTGACCCTGGCGATCCCGCTGCGCCATGCCTTCGGCTTGCAGGACTTCATCACCCAGCGCCACTTGGAGAACGCCGCCAAGGTCCTGCTGGCCACCGGCGCGCTGCTGGCCTACGGCTACCTGGCGGAGGCCTTCAGCGCCTTCTACAGCGGCGACACCTACGAGATCGCGCTGCAGCTCAACCGCTGGCGCGGCCCCTACGCGGCAGTCTACTGGTCGATGATCAGCTGCAACGTTCTGCTGCCGCAGCTGCTGTGGATCCGCCGGGTGCGGCGCAGCACCTGGGCGTTGTTCGCGCTGGCGCTGGTGATCAACCTGGGCATGTGGATGGAACGGGTACTGATCGTGGTCTCTAGCCTGAACCGCGACTTCGTGCCCTCGGCCTGGCGCATCTACGTGCCCACGGTGTGGGACTGGATCTTCCTGGCCGGCTCGATCTCGACCTTCGCCTGGTTGTTCCTGCTCTTCGTGCGGGTGCTGCCGGCGATCTCGATCGCCGAGATGCGCGAGCTGGTCTCGCATCCCGAGGAGGCGAAGGCATGACGGCCGGTGCACGCGCCGAGCGCGCCGAACGCTGGGGATGGCTGGCCGAGTTCGCCTCGCCCGCGGCGCTGCTCGCGGCGGCGCGCGCCGCCCGCGCGGCCGGCTACGCGCCCGAGGCCTACACGCCCTTCCACATCGACGGCCTGGCCGAGGCCCTCGGCATCGTGCGCTCGCCGATCGCCTGGCTGACCTTCGCCGGCGCGGTGGTCGGCGGCATCGGCGGCTACTTCATGCAGTGGTACAGCGCGGTGATCGACCGCCCGCTGAACATCGGCGGCCGACCGCTGCACAGCTGGCCGATGTTCGTGCCGGTGACCTTCTCGCTGACCATCCTCGGCGGGGCGCTGGCTGCCGTGCTGGCCTTTCTGTGGACCAGCGGGCTGCCGCGGCTGCGCCATCCGGTCTTTGATGCCGAGGACTTCGAGCTGGCCACGCGCAACCGCTTCTTCCTGCTGCTGCATGGCGACGACCCGGCCTTCCAGAGCGCGGCTGCCGCCCGCTGGCTGGACGGCCAGGCACCGCTGCGGCGGGTCGAGGTGGCGCGATGAAGCGCATTTCGTCAAGCCGGCTTGCCTTCTGCGTGCTGCTCGCCATGGCGCAGGCCGGTTGCCAGCGGGTGACCAAGGACATGGCCGAGCAGCCCCGCTACAACCCGTCCACCAGCAGTCCGGCCTTCGCCAACGGCCAGGCGACACGTGCGCCGGTGCCGGGCAGCGAGGCCCATGCCCGCGGCAACCTGGCCTACGCCAGCGGCGGGCGTGCCGGCGTGCTCGATGGCACGCCCGCTGCACAACCGCCGCTGTCCGACGCCCTGCTGCTGCGCGGCCACGAGCGCTACGAGATCTACTGCCTGCCCTGCCACGGCGCCCGGGGTGCCGGCGACGGCGAGGTGGTGCGGCGCGGCTTCCCGGCGCCCCCCGGCTTCGCCACGGCCGGCGCCAGCGCGCTGCCGGACGCTCGCCTGCACGAGATCATCCTGCGCGGCAGCGGAACGATGTATCCCTTTGCCGACCGGGTCAGCGCCGAGGACGCATGGGCCGTCGTGGCCTACATGCGCGCGTTGCAGCGCCAGGCCGATGTCGGCCCGGGCGCGGCGAACTCGACGAGCGCGCCGGACGCCGGAGGCTCCGCACGATGAAGAACGCCATCCGCCGCCTCGGCACGCACTCGACGCCATGCGGTGCCTTGCTGCTGCTGGCTTCGGCCGCCGGCTGGTGGCTCGACCGGTCGATGTTCTTCGCCGCGTGGCTATCGGCATGGTGGTTCTGCCTCGGGCTCATCCTGGGCGCGACCGCCACCGGCTGGATCCATGGCCTGACCGGTGGCGGCTGGGGCGAAGCGCTGTGGCCGGTGATCCGCCGCATGCAGCAGCGCATGCCCTGGCTGCTGCTGCTGTTCCTCCCGCTGCTGGCCGGCATCCACGTCATCTATCCGTGGTCGGCGACCCCGGCGCGGTGGCTGGCTTCGATGGAACATCCGGCGTTCCAGCAGGCGTGGTTCGAGCCGGCTTTCTTTGGCGCGCGCCTGCTAGTCTATGCGATCGCTTGGTGGCTGATGGCACGCGCTGGCCGTGTCCGGGCGGCCGGCCATGCAGCGATTTGCATGCTGGCGTACGTGCTGCTGACCTCGCTGGCTGCGGTCGACCTGCTGATGTCGCTGGTGCCGGGCTGGACCAGCACGGTATTCGGCTGGCTGAGCCTGATCGGCCAGATGACGGCGGGCACCGCGGCCGCGACAGCGATGGCCGCGCTGGGAAGCCGAGCCGCATCGGGACGAAAAGAATCCGGAACGCCGGCTGCGACTGCGACGACGGGCGGCCCCACGGCTGCTGCGGCCGCGCCGCCCCGGTCGAACGGGCCGCCGGTCTGGCGCGATCTCGGCAACCTGCTGCTGATGTACGTGCTGGTGCAGGCCTATCTGCAGTTCATGCAGTTCCTGATCATCTGGGCCGAAAACCTGCCGCGCGAGATCAGCTGGTTCGTGCCGCGCCTGCAGACCGGTTGGGCGCAGGTCGGCATCGCGCTGGTCCTGCTGCAGTTCGCATTGCCGATGCTGGCGCTGTTATGGCGCTCGAACAAGGATCGGCCGCCGCGCCTGGCCGCAATCGCCATCGGCATGCTGCTCATGCAGGCTGTCGACGCCGTCTGGCTGACAGTGCCCTCGGTGCAGCCGACGGGCTTCGGCGCCTGGTGGCAGTTGCCGCCAGTCTTCGCCGGCATGGCGCTGGTGGTGTTCGGCCCCCTGACTGCGCCGGCCAAGGCCGCCCCGAGCGAGCTGCTCTGGCGGCAGGAGCCGATCCGTGGCTGACAAGGACATCCCGCTGCATCGCATGTGGTACATCGCCGGCGGCCTGCTGCTGGTGCTCGGCATGGTGGTCGGAGTCGCCTATGCGTTGCTGCTGCACTGGCATCTTGCGCCCGGCGGGGAAGCGGGCGCCCGCGCGATCGTCGAGACGATTCCCTTGCCGCGACTGCAGACCGCGCCGCCCGCACCGATCTCGCAGCTCACGCCGGCCCCCGACTTCGAGCAACGCCTGGGCGAACGCCTGCCGCCGGGCCTGCATCTGGTCGATGCCGCCGGCCAACCGATCGACTGGTCCGCACTCGCCGCCTCCGGCCGGCCGCTGGTGCTGCTGCCGGCCTACTACCGCTGCGACACCCTGTGCGGCACGGTGGCGCATGGCGCACTCGAGGCGCTGGCCGACACCGGCCTGCCGCCAGACAGCTGGCGGCTGCTGCTGTTCAGCATCGATACCGCCGACCGGCCGGCCGACGCCCTGGCCCTGCAGACGGTCTACGCGGACTACGCGGCCTGGGCCCGACCCGCGGTCTACACCGCTCATCCGCCCGACCTGCGGCTGCTCACCGGCGCCGCCGACCAGACCGCCGCCCTGGCCGGCAGCATCGGCTTTCGCTGGCAGTTGCCATCCAGCGCGTCGGGCGCCGCAGCGCCGCAGCTGGCCCATCCCACCGGCCTGGTGGTGCTGACGCCGCAGGGCCAGGTCTCGCGCTATTTCTTCGGCGTCCGCTTCGACCCCGCCAAATTGCGCAGCGCCCTGGTAGACGCCGCGGACGGCCATGTCGGCGACTTGAGCGACCGGCTGCTGCTCGCCTGCGCCCACTTCGATCCGCTGCCGGGCAGCCACGATGCGCAGATCGCCTGGCTGCTGCGCGCGGTCGGGCTGTCGGTGCTGGCCGCACTCGGACTGTGGATCTGGCGCCACCGCAGCGCGCCGCCCCGGAGCCGCGCATGAACGATAACGGATCGCCGCCGCTCTTCTCGCTGCTGGACCAGAGCGCGTCCTCGATCGCCCATCGAACCGACATCCTGTTCCTCGCCATGCTGCTGCTCTGCGGCGCCATGGCGCTGGTGCTGGCGGTGCTGGTGATCTTCTTCTCGGTGCGCTACCGCGCCGGTGCCAGGGTCGATCGCAGCCATCCACCCTCGAATGCGCGCGGGCTGGAAGCGACCTGGACCCTCGCTCCGCTGCTGCTCTTCATGGGCATCTTCGTTTGGGCGGCCCACGACAGCGTCGCGGCGCGACGGGTGCCTGCGGATGCATTGCCGGTCTACGTCGTCGGCAAGCAGTGGATGTGGAAGATCCAGCATGCCGACGGCCGGCAGGAGATCAACGAACTGCACCTGCCGGTGGGCCAGCCGATCGTGCTGGTGCTGGCCTCGCAGGACGTGATCCACGACTTCTACGTGCCGGCCTTTCGCCTCAAGCAGGACGTGGTGCCCGGGCGCTACACGCACCTGTCCTTCACGCCGACCCAGGTCGGCGACTTCCGCGTGCTGTGCAGCGAATATTGCGGCACCGAGCATGCGGCCATGCTCGGCCATGTGGTCGTGATGTCGCGCACCGACTATGCGCGCTGGCAGGACCAGGCGCCCCTTCCTGGCGCTGCGACGGATGGACCGACGGCCGACGACGATTCGCCGCAACGGCTGGGCCAGGCGATCTACCAGCGCCTCGCCTGCGCCAGCTGCCATGGCGCGGATTCGAGCGTGCACGCGCCGTCGCTGCAGGGCCTCTATGGAAGCCGCGCCACCCTGGAAGGCGGGACGCGGGTGGTGGCCGACGATAACTACCTGCGCGAAGCGATCGTCGCGCCGAAGGAGCACCCGGTGCAGGGCCAGCCGGCCCTGATGCCTTCCTTTGCCAGCCAGCTGAGCGAGGAAGACCTGCAGAACCTGGTGGCCTACCTGCGCTCGATCGGCGACCGCCAGGCCTCCCCATCCACCGCGCTCGGCGCGGAGGTGGCCCGATGACGACGGCAGTAGCCACCCTCGATCGCGCCCGCCCGGCGCCGGCTGCTGCGGCCAGCTACCTGGAGGACGGCAGCAGTCTGCGCTCCTGGCTGCTTGGCACCGACCACAAGCGGATCGCGATCCTCTATGCGATCGCGATCCTGTTCTTCTTCCTGATCGGCGGCGCGGCCGCGACCCTGATCCGGATCGAGCTGGCCACGCCCAACGGCGACCTGGTTTCCGACGACACCTACAACAAGCTCTTCACCGCCCACGGCGTGATCATGGTGTGGCTGTTCCTGATCCCGTCGATCCCGTCGGTGGTCGGCAACTTCATGCTGCCCCTGATGATCGGCGCGAAGGATCTGGCGTTTCCGCGGCTGAACCTGCTGAGCTGGTACCTCTACGTGAGCGGCGGCGCGATCATCCTGTGGGCGCTCGCGCTCGGCGGCGTCGACACCGGCTGGACCTTCTACACGCCCTACGCCACGATGTTCTCCAACAGCTACGTCGTGCTGACCCTGTTCGGCGTCTTCGTCACCGGCTTCTCGTCGATCCTCACCGGGTTGAACTTCATCGTCACGGTGCACACGCTGCGGGTGCCCGGCATGGGTTGGTTCAAGCTGCCGCTCTTCGTCTGGTCGCACTATGCGACCAGCATCATCCTGGTGCTCGCAACGCCCGTGCTGGCGATCACCCTGCTGCTGGCCGCCGCCGAGCGGCTGTTCCAGATCGGCGTGTTCGACCCGGCGCACGGCGGCGACCCGCTGCTGTTCCAGCATCTGTTCTGGTTCTATTCGCATCCGGCGGTCTACATCATGGTGCTGCCGGCGATGGGCGTGGTAAGCGAGATCATTCCCTGCTTCGCCCGCAAGCGGCTCTTCGGCTACCGCTTCATGGCCTATGCGGTGCTGGCGATCGCCGGCATCGGCTTCCTGGTCTGGGGCCACCACATGTTTGTGGCCGGGCAGTCGCCGCTGGCCAACCTGGTGTTCTCGCTCCTGAGCTTCATCGTCGCGGTGCCCTCGGCGATCAAGGTCTTCAACTGGACCGCGACCCTCTACAAGGGCTCGATCCGCTTCGATGCGCCGATGCTCTACGCGCTCGGCTTCGTCGGCCTCTTCACCACCGGCGGGCTGACCGGCCTGTTCCTGGCCTCGCTGCCGCTGGATGTGCACCTGACCGACACCTATTTCGTGGTGGCGCACTTCCACTACATCATGGTCGGCGGCGCGGTGATGGCCTTCTTCGGCGCGATCCATTTCTGGTGGCCGAAGGCGACCGGGAGGCTCTACCCGGATCTGCTGGCGCGCAGCGCGGCGGTGATCATCTTCTTCGGCTTCCACCTGACCTTCTTTCCGCAGTTCATCCTCGGCTACCAGGGCATGCCGCGGCGCTACCACAGCTATCCGCCCGAATACACGGTGCTGAACGTGCTGTCCAGTGCCGGCGCCTCGATCCTGGCGATCGGCTACCTGCTGCCGCTCGGCTACCTGGCCTGGTCGCTGTGGCGCGGCGCGCGGGCCGGCCGCAATCCGTGGAATGCCACCGGTCTCGAATGGCAGACCGCCTCGCCGCCGCCGACCCACAACTTCGACAGCCCGCCGCAGGCGCCGAACGATGTCTACGGCTACACGCCCGAATGGCCGCCGGCTCGGAGCGCGTCATGAGCCAGGCGGCGACCCTGGCCGCACGCGGGGCCGTCGCTGGCGACGCTGCAGCGCGCGAATCCACGCGGCGCGAGGACCCGGCGGAACTCGGCATGTGGATCTTCCTGGCGGGCGAGGTGCTGTTCTTCGGTGCCCTGTTCGTCGCCTATGCGGTCGCGCGCATGCACCACCCGGCTGGCTTCGCCGCCGCCAGCGCCAGGACCGACGTCTGGCTGGGCACGCTCAACACCGCGGTGCTTCTGAGCAGCAGCCTGGCCGTCGCGATCGGCGCCCAAGCCGCCAGGCAGTTGCAGCCGCGCGATGCGGCACCGTGGCTGTGGGCAGCGGCCGCGCTCGGCATCGTCTTCCTCGCGATCAAGGGCATCGAATACCGCAAGGAGTGGAACGAGGGACTGTTCCCGGGCGCGGACTTTCGCATCGACGGCCGGGAAGTGGCCGGAGCCGAGCTGTTCTTTGCCTGGTACTTCCTGGTGACCGCGCTGCATGCGCTGCACCTGGGCATCGGCATCCTGCTGTGCATCGGCTTCGCGATCGCCAGCCCGAGCGCTGCGCCGCCGAAAGTGGACGGCACCCGGGTGCACGTGGTGGCCCTCTACTGGCACTTCGTCGATGTGGTCTGGATCTTTCTGTATCCCTTGATCTACCTGGTGGCGCCGCGATCATGAATGTCCGTTCCGACTCGACGCCCGCTGCCGACTCGCCGCTCGCGCGCTTCAGGCACGCGCGCCGCGTCTACGTGTGGACCTGGCTGGCGCTGCTGCTGTTGCTGGCGACAAGTGCGGCAAGCGCGCATTTCCATCTGGGCGTCGGCAACCTGATCGCAGGCATCGGCATCGCTCTGGTCAAGGCGGCGCTGGTCGGCTGGATTTTTATGGCGCTGAACGAGGCGCCGGCGCTGGTCCGCACGGCTGCCGGCGTCGGCCTGGGCGTGCTGTGCGTTCTGGGCGGGTTGAGCCTGGTGGATTTCGGGCCGCGGGCCGACGAGGCGACTGCGTATCAGCAACCGGCGGCCGTCGCTCCAGTCCTGACGCAGGTGCATCGGCCTTGAAGGCGCGTGGCTCGATCAAATGAGGCCGGTCGCGACGCGGCGCCTTCCTACGAGACTCACGCAGGTCGCTCACTACGATCACGCAGGACCGGAGCAAGGACACGATGGCCAAGGTGACTCTTGATCGACGACGTTTCATGATCGGCAGTGCCGTGGCCGGGGCCGCCGGCGTGGTCGGCGCCATTAAAGCCGCGCCGGCGCTTCACGACGGCGAGCTGGGCGCCCAGCCCGCGACCTATCGCGGCGCGGTGCCCTGGCAAGAAGGGGCGGCCGACAGCCCCCCTGCCATCGCCGACAGCAACCCGGGCCTGATCTTCTTCACGCCGGTCGAGGCGGCCTTCATTGACGCTGCGCTCGCACGGCTGATCCCCGACGACGAGGTAGGCCCCGGTGCGGTCGAGGCCAACGTGCCCTTCTTCTTGGACCGGCAGCTCGCTGGGCGCTTCGGCCAGGGCGACCACTACTACCTCGGCGGTCCATGGCCCAAAGGCACCCCTGAGCAGGGCTATCAGAGCCGCTTCACACCGGCCCAGCTCTACCGAGCCGCGATCGCCGCGATCGATCGCCACGCCACCGCGAACTTCAACGGCGCGAGTTTCGCCAACCTGTCTCCCGACGACCAGGACCAATTGCTCAAGGGCCTCGAGAGCGGCTCGATCCAGCTCGACGGCGGCGTCGACAGCAAGTCCTTCTTCATGATGCTGCTGCAAAACACCAAGGAGGGTTACTTCTCCGATCCGATCTACGGCGGCAACAAGGACATGGGCGCCTGGAAGATGATCGGTTTTCCGGGCGCACGCTACGACTACAAGGAGTGGGTGACACGCCACGGCGAGCCCTTCACGCTGCCGCCGGTCGGCTTCAAGGGCCGCCCGGGCTGGCGCGAGGCCTGAGCATGCCGAGCGCGCTGCCCCCGGTTGATGCGGTGCTGATCGGCTTCGGCTGGACCGGCGCGATCATGGGCCAGCAGCTGTGCGATGCCGGCCTGAACGTGCTGGCGTTGGAGCGTGGGCCCTGGCGCGACACCGCAACCGATTTCGCCACCGGCTTCGCGCAGGACGAACTGCGCTACATGTGGCGCCACCACCTGTTCCAGAACGTTAGCGACGACACCCTGACCATCCGCAACAACCTGAACCAGGAGGCGCTGCCGATGCGGCACCTCGGCTCCTTCCTACCTGGCACCGGCGTCGGCAGCGGTGGTGTGCACTGGAACGGCCAGATCTGGCGCTTCCTGCCGACCGACTTCGTAGCCAGGAGCCACAACCAGCAGCGCTACGGCAAAGACGCCGTCACGCGCGACGACTTGGCGGTGCAGGACTGGGGCGTGACCTACGACGAGCTCGAGCCCGGCTACGACGCCTTCGACAAACTTTGCGGCACCAGCGGCAGGGCCGGCAACCTGGGCGGCAAGATCCAGCCGGGCGGCAACCCGTTCGAAGGGCCGCGCGCCAGCGAGTACCCGACGCCCCCGATGACGCAGACCTACGCGCCGACCTTGTTCGGCCAAGCCGCGGCCGCGCTCGGCCGTCATCCCTTCCCGCATCCAACCGGCAACCTGTCGCAGCCTTACACGAACCCGCTGGGCGTGCAGCTCGGCGCCTGTACCTACTGCGGCTTCTGCGAGAAGTTCGGCTGCGGCAACGACTCGAAATCCAGCCCGCAGACGACCCTCCTACCCTACCTGATGCGCAAGCCCAACTTCGCACTCAAGACCGAGTGCGAGGTGCTGCGCGTCGAGCTCAGCCCGGACAAGAAGCACGCCACCGGCGTGACCTACGTCAACTGCGCGGGGGAAGAGTTCTTCCAGCCGGCCGAACTGGTGATCCTCTCGGCCTACGTGCTGCATAACGTGCGCCTGATGCTGCTCTCGGGCATCGGCCGACCCTACGACCCGAAGACCGGCGAGGGCTTGGTGGGCAAGAACTACGCCTACCAGACCATGTCCTCGGTCAACGTTTTCTTCGACGACAAGATCCTCAACCCTTTCATCGGCTCGGGCGCACTGGCGACCGTGATCGACGATTTCAACGGCGACAACTTCGACCACGGCGGGCTGGGCTTCATCGGCGGCGGCTACATCGCGGGGATGGTCACGGGGGGCCGGCCGATCGAGATGATCTACACGCCGCCGGGCACGCCGCAATGGGGCCTGGCGTGGAAGCATGCGGCCGCGAAGAATTATCTGCGCGCGTTCCAGATCAGCGTCCACGGCTCGTGCATGAGCCACCGCGGCAACTACCTCGACCTGGACCCGACCTATCGCGACATCCACGGCCGCCCGATGCTGCGCATGACCTTCGATTTCACGCCCAACGAGCACAAGATGTCGGACTACCTGACCGACCGTGCGACTGAGGTGGCGCGCGCCATGAACCCACGTGAAGTGGGACCGAATCGCCGCACCGGGTCGTGGAGCGTCACGCCCTACCAGACCACCCACAACACCGGCGGGGCGATCATGGGCGACAGCCCGGGCACGAGCGTGGTGAACAAATACCTGCAGTCGTGGGACGTGTCGAACGTCTTCTCGCTCGGCTCGGGTGCCTTTCCGCAGAACGCCGGCTACAACCCGACCGGCACGGTCGCGGCACTGACCTATCACGCGGCGCGCGAGCTCGTGGCGCGCTACCTCCGCAGTCCGGGTCCGCTGGTACAGGCCTGATGACGCGCGCGTTCACCCCGCTTGCGGGCCGGCTGGCGACCACCGGCATCGCGGGTCTGTTCGCGCTCACGGGCGTGGCATTCGGCCAGGGGTTGCCGTTGCCCGCGCATCCCTCGACCGCCGTGACCCCGAGCAGCCTGCTCACGCAGGCGATTCCCGACGGCACGCCGAATGCGACGCAACTTCGGCGTGGCCAGTACCTGGTGGCGGTCGGCGACTGCATGTCCTGCCACGCGCGGCCTGGTGGCGAACCCCTGGCCGGCGGCCTCGGCCTGAACACGCCGTTCGGCACCATCTACTCGTCGAACATCACGTCGGACAAGGAGACCGGCATCGGCGCCTGGCGCAGCGACCAGTTCTATCGCGCGATGCACGATGGCATCGGCGCGTATGGTGAGAACCTGTACCCGGCCTTTCCGTATCCCTGGTTTCGAAAAGTCAGCCGAGAAGATACCGACGCGTTGCTGGCCTTCTTGCAGAGCACGCCGCCGGTGCACTATGACCCGCCCAGGAACAAGCTGCCGTTTCCGCTCGACATCCGCTTTGCGGTCAAGGGCTGGAACCTGCTGTTCCTGCACGGGGATGCATTCCAGCCCGATCCGAGCCAGTCGGCCGAGTGGAATCGCGGCGCCTACATCGTCAACGGCCTCGGGCACTGCGGCGCCTGCCACACGCCGAAGAATGCGCTGGGTGCCGATCGCGCGGGCCAGGACTTCCAGGGCGGCAAGCTCGACAACTGGCTGGCGCCCGACCTCACCGGCAACAAGCGCACCGGCCTGGGCAACTGGAGCGTCGACGAGCTCGTCGAATTCCTGCGCAGCGGGCGCAGCGCGCATGCCGGCGCCGGCGGTTCGATGGGCGAGGTGGTGGGCTACTCGACCTCCTTGATGAGCCAGGCCGACGTGCATGCGGTCGCGGTCTACCTCAAGACGCTGCCCGCGAGTCCCGCCGCCGCGACGGTGTCACCCGATGCGGGTGCGATGCGGCGGGGCGCAGCCATCTATGCCGATGTCTGCGCCGCTTGCCACCTGCAGAACGGCGTCGGGCAGTCGCGGCTTTTCCCGCCGCTCGGCAATGACGCGATGCTGCAGCAGTCCGACGCGACTGGCCTGCTGCACCTGATCCTGGCCGGCGGCCGAGTCGGCACCAGCACCGACGCTCCGACGCCGCTCGCGATGCCGAGCTTCGCCTGGAAGCTCAGTGACGCCGAGATCGCCGACGTCGCGACCTACCTCCGCAACAGCTGGGGCAACCAGGCGGCGCCGGTGGTTGCGGCCGAGGTCGCGGAGCTGCGCGACAAGCTGGGCCTGCAGTCGCTGCGCCTTACGCCGAACTCGGGAGACCGGCCTTAAGTCGTCTACGTCTTCGAGGCCTTCGCCCTCGGGTGGTTCGTTCAAGATTGCATCGTTGATGGCGATGCCGTCTTGGTCGAGGGGTTGCACCTCGAGTTCAGTACAAGGCCTATGACGTTTCGATCCTCGACGGCGCGGCTGCCGCCCGATAAGGTTCGCGAACTTGAAAAGCACATGCTCGCTCAGCCCCAGATCGACTTAAAGTCCACGCATGTCATCCATGGCGGCATGTCCGCTCGGACCTTCTTCATTCCGCCCGTCTGCGCTGGCCATGGTGCGCGTGCTCCTGTCGGTCTCTCCGCGTGGCACGCTCTCCAGCGTCTTGGCGATCACCGCAGATCGCGCCGCGTCCCGCAGGCCGTCGAGTCGATGGTCGACGCACCGTGCCCGGACTTGCTCACCATCTGCGGTGTGACGCGCTGTCGCGCAGCAACAACTTGTTGTCCTGCCCGTCGGCGCAGGCCAGCACGATGCGCGCTCCAAGCGCCAGGGCCCGCGCCGTCTTGCGTCGCAAGGTCAGCGCCTTGAGCTCCTCCCGCTCGGCGTCCGTCGACCTCGACAGCTAGCAGCGGCAATTAAGCTGCTCGCCCGTTATGGTTTTAAATGCCGCGGATCGCTGGCCCGTTGTCGAGGGGCGCTTCCGCGTAGACGCCCTAGGAATTCGCCGAATGATTCCCACGAAACCTGCGTAGAACGGAATTTTTGCATGCCGACTGAATGATGAGGCTGCGGAGCCGGATTTTGTGATCAGACGAAGTCGGGAACTAATTCAAGTCCTCGTCGAGACCAGCGCGGCAATCGGTTCGTTTTCGCGAATCGACTTCAAGACGCTCCGTGCTGGCGAATGACAACAGCGGTCTAGTGTTGCGAGTGGTATCAAGGCGTCAGGACAACCTTTCGGCAGTCTTGTTCCTTCTTCTCGAAGATCTCGTAGCCCTTGCGCGCGTCCGAGAGCGGCATGCGGTGGGTAATGATGACCTCGGGCTTGAGCATGCCGTTGCCGATGTGCTCGAGCAGCTCCGGCATGTAAAGCTGGGCGTGGGTTTGTCCCATCTTGAAGATGAGACCCTTCTCGAAGGCATCGCCGAACAGAAAGCCGTGGATGAAACCCGCATAGACGCCCGGCACGCTCACCACACCGCCGCGGCGCGTCGCGGCGATGCACTGCCGCAACGCCTGACCGCTCGAGCCTTCAAGCTTCACCGCTGTTAGGGCGCTCTCCAGGGCGCTGCCCTTGGCCTCGAAGCCCACGGCATCGATCGTCGCGTCGACTCCGTGACCGCCGGTCGCTTTCAGGATGGTGTCGGCGGGATCGTCGTCCTCGTCGAAATTGATGGGAATGACGCCATAGGTGTCGCGTGCGAAAGCCAGTCGGTAGGCGTGGTGGTCGATCATGAAGATCTTCTCCGCGCCGAGAAACTTCGCTGAAGCTGCGGCCATCAGCCCGACGGGACCGGCTCCGAGGATCGCAACGCTCGATCCCGGCCCGAGCTGTGCATTCACGGCGGCCTGGTAACCCGTTGGAAGAATGTCCGAGAGGAACAGCACCTGCTCGTCGCTCAACACATCCGGAATCTTGATCGGCCCGACGTTCGCCTTCGGAACACGAACGAACTCCGCCTGGCCGCCCGGGTAGCCGCCGTACAGGTGACTGTAGCCGAACAGGCCCGCGCCTGCCGTTGCCGATTTCTTGTTTAGAATCGCGCCCCGTCCCGGGTTGGTGTTCTCGCACCCCGCGAACAAGGACTTGTTGCAGTAGAAGCAGGCGCCGCATGCGATCACGAACGGGATCACGACCCGGTCGCCACGTTGGACTCGGGTAACCCCGACGCCGACGTCTTCCACAACGCCCATGAATTCATGTCCAAGGATATCTCCGTCTTTCATCATCGGGATCTTGCCCCGATAGATATGGAGGTCGGAGCCGCAGATGGCGGTCGCGGTGACCCTCAGAATGATGTCGTCGTCGGCCATGAGCACCGGATCTGGAACGGTCTCGACGCGGACATCCTTGGAGCCTTGATAGGTCAATGCGAGCATGAAATTCTCCTTTATTGACTTAGCTTGTTTGCTGAACTGCCAGAGCACTGTCGTCATTGCGTCGTCGATGCGGTAGGAATGCGCTCACCTTGTGAAAGGCGCAACTCCGATGAACTCCGTCGCGCCGCAGAGTAGCTTGGCCGCTCTCTGGGCGAGACGCGGAAACGAGCGACGCGCGCAGACCTACCCCCGACTGACCAAGGAGCTCGACATGACAAGTACAACCTCACCCCGCCAATTGGCGATCGTCACCGGCGCATCGTCGGGAATCGGTTACAACCTGGCGAAGTGCTGCGCCCAGGGCGGGTACGATCTGCTGCTGGCCGCGGACCAGCCGCTGGATGACGCGGCCGCCGACTGCCGAGCCCTCGGCGCCGAGGTGCAAACCGTCCAGGTGGAGCTCGCTCGTCGAGCCGGTGTGGAGCAACTCGTCGCTGCGCTCGGCGATCGCCGGGTCGACGCGCTGCTGGCAAATGCAGGCCATGGTTTGGGCAAGGCCTTTCTCGATCAGGAATTCGGTGATGTACAACATGTGGTCGACACGAACATCACAGGCACGCTCCACCTGCTGCATTTGATCGGCGGGCAGATGCGCGCCCAGGGCACCGGCAGGATCCTGGTCACCGGGTCGATCGCCGGGTTCATGCCGGGCAGCTTCCAGGCGGTCTACAACGCCACCAAGGCCTTCGTCGACTCCTTCACGGCGGCGCTGCGCGACGAACTGAAGGACACCGGCGTGACGGTCACCTGCCTGATGCCTGGCGCCACCGATACCGAGTTTTTCGCACGGGCGGATATGCTCGATACAAAGGTTGGCACGGAGAAGAAGATGGACCCGGCGGAGGTGGCCGAGGTCGGGTTCAAGGCCATGCAAGATGGCAAGGCGGACGCGGTCGCGGGATTGAAGAACAAGCTGCAGGTCATCATGGCGAAGGTGCTTCCATCCCAGGTGATGGCAGATCAGCATCGCAAGCAGGCCGCGCCGGGCACGGCAGAGAAGGCTTGAGGCAGCGCCCCGAAAAAAGCCCGATTCGCATCGGGCTTTTTTCTATCAGCTGTTCTTGTGGCTTTGCTGGCCGGCCTTCACGTGCTGGTCATGACTACCGCCGCGCTGGCCGCTGTTGTGGCCGTCTGCCTGATTGCCGGAGCTCTTGTGATTTTGCTCACCGGTCTGCTGCTGTTGTTTCGCGCACCGGGCGAGTTTTCCTGGGTTCCTTGAGTGGCTTGTTTGGTCTGCGATGCCTTGGTCTGGCCCTGCTTCGGATCGCTGCCGCCGGTGTGCTGGATATGGCTGGACATGTTGAATCCTTCACAGTTGGATGAGTTGGCACGCGGCCCGTGCGTCGCGCCGAACGCACTTTTGGCCGGCAGCAGTGATCCAACTGTCGGCAACAACCGACTCTGGGGTGCGAGCGTTCCGACGCTGCGCAAGCGTCGGGTTTCTCGCGATAAGCTCTTGCCGGGCCGTCCCGAAAGGTGAACCCACTCCCAAGCCCATGACTCGAACACCGGGCTCGGTTGATGCCCTCACCGGCAGCGTGGCCCATGCGCAGATTCGAAGCTGGTCTCGCTTTTTCGATCGCTTCGCGAGTTGAATCACGCCGTGGCCGGCTCCAGCCGCGTTCTGCCTGGCGCTTTCTGCCGCGCGCGCTGGCCGACATGTCGCAGGCGGATGCAGGCTGGACCGTCTGCGGGGGGCCAAGTGCGCTACCGCTCTGCCTAAGGGCTACGCCGCTCGCGAGGATGTCGGCATGGACCTAGATCTGGCTGCGCGCTCCGCGCCGGCGACACGTGGCCTCGCCAGCGATGGCCGCCGGGGGTCGATCGCGGCCATCCCGGTTTTCGGTGCGATCGTTCAACGGGCAGCGCAGCTGGGCCCGTGCGTAGGTGGTACTGGCGCCGAAGACATCAGCAACGCTCTCTCCGGGGCCGCTGGCCGACAACAGCGTGAGTCAGAGCCTCATGCAGTTCTAGGCGCCCGGCGGCTCGGTCTTCGCCCATGTCTTGGCGCTGGCCAGCGGGGATTCGTGGCTCGACAAGGGCGCCAACATATTGATTTTTGGTCCCCCCGGCGTGGGCAAGAGCCATGTCGGGTGCGGCATCGGCCACGCGCTGATCGAGGCCGGCCGGCGCGTGCTCTATATGCGCACCAGCGAGATGGTGCAGCGCCTGCAGGCTGCCCGCCAGACCCTTCTGCTTCCCCAGGCCCTCGCCAAGCTCGACCGCTACGACCTGCTCATTCTTGACGACATCTCGTACGTCCGGAAGGACCAGGCCGAGACCAGCGTGCTGTTCGAACTGATCGCCGAGCGCTACGAACGGCGCAGCATCCTCATCACGGCCAACCAGCCCTTCTCGGGCTGGGACACCGTGTTCCCCGACGCCGGCATGACGGTAGCGGCCATCGATCGCCTGGTCCACCACTCGACGATCTTCGAGCTGAACCCCGAACGACACTTCAAACTCCTCCACCTGTAGGCACGTAAATTCCTCCGG
>NZ_LMUW01000196.1 GCF_009765735.1 Xenophilus sp. L33 | reverse complement strand
ATTGCGCCTAGCAGTATTCTGCTAGGCATGCCTGTCCGAGCGTCATTTCACCCCTCAAGCTTCGCTTGGTGTTGGAGGACCCGCTGTCACAAGGCGGGCCTGCTGAAATGCATCGGCTGTAGTACAAACAGCTTCCCTGCGTAGTAAAACACTTTGTGTTACGCCTTGAACCTCTTGTATCACATGCCGTAAAACAATTCTCTTTTTTTGAAAAATTAATTGACCTCGGATCAGGTAGGAATACCCGCTGAACTTAAGCATATCAATAAGC
>NZ_LMUW01000208.1 GCF_009765735.1 Xenophilus sp. L33 | reverse complement strand
ATTGATATGCTTAAGTTCAGCGGGTAGTCCTACCTGATTTGAGGTCAAACTTTATGTTATTGTTGTTAAGCCGAGCCTAAAATACTTGCAGCGTCTGCCTAGCTGATATAACGAGTTGGAAGAACCTAATACATTATTTCAGAAGGAGTACTAACAAATACACTCTTGCTAAGTCAATATTTCAAGTTAACCCTTGACAGAGTATCACTCAATACCAAACCCAAAGGTTTGAGAGAGAAATGACGCTCAAACAGGCATACCCTCCGGAATACCAGAGGGTGCAATGTGCGTTCAAAGACTCGATGACTCACGCTC
>NZ_LMUW01000207.1:328370-328578 GCF_009765735.1 Xenophilus sp. L33 | reverse complement strand
ATCTTCACGTTATGGACGCGCGCGGTTACGCCCAACTTCGTGACTGTCCAACTCAATTCGCCGGGCACGGACGCGCTGGGTCGCGCAGGTACCTCAGGCTACGTCGACAACAAGTGGTTCGAGCGCTTTGCCGGTGCCATCTTCTTCTCGCTGCTGCAGGACGCCAAGCAGATCTACATTGCCAGGGAGGATGCGCGCGCGCAAGGGG
>NZ_LMUW01000207.1:328253-328360 GCF_009765735.1 Xenophilus sp. L33 | reverse complement strand
CAAACACCACGAACACGATCGTGGAAGAAATGCTCAAGCAGGGCGGTCAGCTTAAGCCCAGCCTCTACAAGAACCAGGGCGAGATCATCAAGATCTTCGTGGCACGC
>NZ_LMUW01000207.1:326748-327941 GCF_009765735.1 Xenophilus sp. L33 | reverse complement strand
CGGAGGAATTTACGTGCCTACAGGTGGAGGAGTTTGAAGTGTCGTTCGGGGCCTGGCCCTCGGGAGCTACCTCGCCAACATCTCTCAGAAACCGTTCGACGAGGGAGATCCGATCTTGTCGGCCTATCTGCCTGGCGGCGAGCGCGTCGAGATGACAATGCCGCCGACCTCGGCGCGCGGGATGATCTACCTCAACCTGCGCAAGCACACGAGCCAGTCCTTCGAGCTCGAACAGTTCGTGAGTCAGGCGTATTTCGCGCGGACGCGGCATGTGTACTCGAGCGCCCTGGCCGAAGACGAGCGCAAGCGTCTCCTCGGTCGGCTGGAGCCGGCGCAGATTGAGCTCTGGAACCTGGCCCAGGCCGGCGACTGGCCGGCATTTCTTGCACAAGCAGTCCGAGGTCACCAGAACATGATCGTCTCGGGTGCAACCGGAAGCGGCAAGACATCGTTCATCCGGGCGTTGATCGAGATAATTCCCCAGTGGGAAAGATTGATCACGGTAGAGGACACGCCCGAAATGCCGCTTCTGAATCACCCGAATTCGCAGGCGCTTTTCTATCGCCGTGACGGGCATGCCGGAGAGCGCGTCGTCGGTGCCACCGCCAAACAGGTCCTCCAGGCGGTGATGCGCAAGACACCCAACCGGGTGTTGCTTGCCGAGTTGCGCGGCGACGAGACCTTCTACTACGTACAGAACGTCCTCAACTCGGGGCACCCTGGCGGCATCACGACCGTGCATGCGAACTCGCCCCAGGAGGCGTTCGTGCGGATTGCGCTCCTCATCAAGGCGTCGGACGAAGGGCGCAGCCTGGCACTCGAGGAAATCATGCGGTTGCTTCACACGCTGGTGCATGTCGTGGTGCAGCTTGTCTTCGACAGGGAGTTGGGCCGGCACGTTCCGGCAATCTACTACGACCCGATGTATGCGCTGTCGGTCGTCAGATAGACGATGGCTCGGGCATCGGTTCTGCTTGGGCCTGAATCAGCGCAGGCCAGCAGCCTTGCCGGCTTCATCCGGCGTAGGCATCAGTCAAGGAGCATGTGATGAATCGAACGCAATTGATCGGCCGGCTGGGTCGAGATCCCGAGGGAGGCCGTGGGCCCAAGGGCGTCTATGCCAACTTCAGCCTGGCCACGAACGAGTATTGGACAGATCGGGCGTCAATGGAACTCGTCGAGCACACCGAGTT
>NZ_LMUW01000207.1:326635-326737 GCF_009765735.1 Xenophilus sp. L33 | reverse complement strand
ACCAAGGGCAGCGAGATCTACGTTGAAGGGCGCCAGCGGTCCACGCGCTGGATCGACAAGGATGGCAAGGAGCAGCGCGGCTTGGAGATCAGGGTAGACGAG
>NZ_LMUW01000207.1:272045-326625 GCF_009765735.1 Xenophilus sp. L33 | reverse complement strand
GCTGGAATGCTCAACGTCGTTCGAACGAACCTGGTTGGCGAGGATCAGGCGAGGGGCGCCGCCGACGACACAGTCGCGCAGCGCGTCGCGGCCTGAGTCGACCTCTCTGCGCTCTTATTTTGCGAAGTCCGCGAGCGACTTGCCGCTCTCGATCGCCTCCTTCAACCAGCGGGGCTTAGGACCGCGCCCCGTCCAGGAATGGCCAGCGTCATCGCTGTAGTTGACTTTGGAAGGGGCGCGCTTGAGCTTGCGAGGGCCCTTGGTCGCGCTGGCGGGCTTGGTGCCATCGGAACTCGCTGGTGTCGATGTGGTCGATGTAGCCGATCTGGCCGACACAGCGGCACCCAAACGAAATTCCTCGATCGAGCGGCCCGCCTGCAAGGCGTCGCGCAGCCAATGCGGACGCGGACCGCGACCCGACCATACGTTGCCGGTGCCATCACCAAAGGGTGCCGACTTGCCCGCGGCCTTGCCGGTGCGCGTACGGGTGCCGCTCCTGCCCAACTCCAGCCCGAGGTGCGCCGCAGTCAGTCCGTAATGGGCGATCGCGATCTTGATTCGATCCACCACACCCTTGATCTCGCTGTCGCGCAGCGCTTCGGCTTGCTTTTGCAATTGCTCGATTTTTTTCTGGACCTGCAAGTAAGACTGTGCCATTGCTGAATTTTAGAGAAGTTGAAAGGTCGCATAGCTTACTCCGTCTGGCAAATCGGCCACAGTCCGGAGTCAATGCGCTCGTGTCAAAGGTGTCAAGTCGGGCGCACTCTGCGGGTTTTGTTTCCTGCGCGTTCGCACCGAAATGGATACCTGTGCGTCCAATGGCTGGGAGCGACAGGGATCAAGGGCGCGAAGGCTCGAGGCCCGTTATCCTTGAACCCGGGTCGCTTCAAACCACGTCGACGGGACTGGCAATCACACGGGTGTACCGGCTCATTACTTCAGGCTCGACGCCGAGCCAGCGGGCGACCTGGATGGCTTCGGTGCCGCGGCGCAACTGACGCAGGGCGAATGTGTGGCGCAGCCGAAACGATCCGCCCTCGCTGCTGTCCAAGCCTGCGTCATCCAGGACCTGGCGGGCGCATTTGTATTGCGAATCCTTTCCCCATTGCTTGCCGGAGCGAGTCGAGGGAAATAGAAAAGAACCGAGGATGCCTGCCTGCATCCTGACTTGCAGCCAGTGCTGCAGCAATTCGCCTGCCCACGGCGCGATAGGTGTCTCACGCGGGCCGGAGTTGCCATTCCCAGGAATCACAAGCTTCCACGGGCGCTCTCGCGTGCCTGCGCCTTTGGAGGTCGGCGAGTCGATGGTCAGCACCCGCACGTCCCCGGGGGTGAGACCTCCGCCCAGTTGGAGCGCCACGGCGACGCGATTGCGCAACTCCTGCCAGGTAAAGGCCAAGTGCGCGACACGCCGGTTCATCGCCAGGCCAGGACGCGGCCGGGCCTGCGACAGGAAGGCGATGAGGTGACGGACCTCCGAGACGGACAGAAATTCGGGCAAAGGATCCGCACTCGCAGCGTCCGCATAGCGAACTCGCGGGTGCGCTGCAACCCAATCGGCCGCCGCGGTGTTCGGGGCCACGTTCTGGGTGGCGGCGTGGTGCCGCAGGACACGATCGATCAGGCGCATCCAGCGTAAGGCGTGGCGCGGCGTCCATGAAAGGTCCGAGGTCTTCATCCCAAAGCGCGCCGCCTGGAAAGCCTGCAGATCCTGATCGGTCAGCGCTTCCAGGGTGACGCCAGGCGACTGACCCAGGCACCAAGCCACGAAGCTTCCCCACATGTCGCCATAGACCTGGATCGATGCGGGTTGGCGCAACCCACCCGATGCGCGTTGGTCTGCGAGCCATTGATCGAACGCCGACTGCAGGGCAAAAGCAGGGCGTTCCTCGAAGAGGGAAACAGGAGTCATCAAAATACGCTAACGGCGCTCGACTCGTCTTTTGGCCTGAATATGGAAGGCGGGGCCAGTTGCGTGTGAGGCGGAGTTCGTCATTGAATGAGTTCGGACTGCCGTTAGTGTATTTCGATCTTACGGGGTTGGTCTACTGTTGTGTCGCAGGCCAGTGTGCGTGAGCACCCGATGGAAATCCTGACTTCGGCTCGCGCCCAGCCCAGCCGCCGGCTGCGAGCCGAACCGTGCGCCGGAGTCGACTGCGCCCACCTCGGCCATGTAAAGGGCCGGGGGCAAGGGGAGGACGAGGGCGGCGCATTCCAACGTGGTTCGGCACGCTACTTCAAGCTGGAGAGGCGCCTACCGATGTCGACAGCGGCAGGGTGCCGCCTCCTCGATCGGCGGCCCGCACCGGCTCGCCTCACCTACTGCCAAGCGAGCGCATGAGCGAGCAAACGGCCGCACCTTGGTCTAGCGACGCCCGGCATTCGCTCCGGTATGCTCCACAAGGCCAGCGCCACGGACCCGGACTGCACCACCGACGGGTTCGGTTCGCAAGGCTGCTCGTCCCATGTCTCGCCACTATCTCGACGTCCCGTTTCGATCCAAAGATGCCGCCAAGGCACTGGGCGCGCGATTCGACGGCGCCGTCAAGCGCTGGTATGTCGAAGACGGCCTTGACCTGGCCGCCTTCAGCGCCTGGCTGCCCCTGGACGCCCGGAACGCGCTCGCGAGTACGCCCTCGCAGAACACCATCGCTCCGGCAAGCGACAGCGGGACTGCTGCCATGTCGCTCCCACGCAGGGGGTCCAGCGACGTCGCGACCTTGCGAAGGGGCATCCCGCTCTCGCAACTGCTGAACAGCGTGGGAGCGGCCGTGGCGCGGGCCTTCGAGGGCGGCGTCTGGACGCTGGTCGAAGTCAACGAAGCCACCGCGAGAAACGGCCATGTCTACCTCGAACTGTCCGAGCGCGACAGCGCCGGTCAGCCGATCGCGCGGGTCCGCGCCATGATCTGGGCGAACACGGCCGCTCGCATCCTTCCGGACTTCGAGCAGGCCACCGGTGCCGTGATCGGCGCGGGCATCAAGCTGCTGGTCCATGCCCGGCCTGTCTTCAAGGCCCAGTACGGCTTCAGCCTCGAGATCGACGCCATCGACCCGGACTACACCCTGGGCGACCTGGAAGCTCGCAAAAAGGAGATCCGCGAGCGACTGCACCGCGAAGGCGTCTTCGATCGCAACCGGAGCCTCGCGCCGGCCTGGGACTTCCGGGTGGTTCTCGTGATCGCCCCCCGGGAGGCGGCGGGCCTGGGCGACTTTCAGAAGGAAGCCAAGCGGCTCGCGCGCTTTGGCGTGTGCCGCTTTGTCTATGCGCACAGCCGCTTTCAGGGCGAGGGCGCCGCCGGCGAGATTGCCGCGGCGGCCTTGCAGGCGCTGCGGGACATGCAAGAGCCGCCCGACGCCATCGCCCTCATCCGCGGCGGTGGCGCGGTCAACGATCTGGCGTGGCTCAACGACTACCTTCTCGCCCGCTTCATCTGCGACCAGGAGATCCCCGTGCTCACCGGCATCGGCCATGAGCGCGACAGCACGCTGGCCGACGAGGTGGCGCATACACGCTTCGATACCCCCAGCAAGGTGGTCGCCGGCATCGAGCAACAGATCCTTCGACGGGCGCGCGAGGCTTCGTCGGCCTGGCAGGCCATTGCCTCTGAGAGCGCACAAGCCGCACGGGCCGCGCGCCTGGCCATAGAAAGACGCCAATCCACAGTGACTGCCGACGCCCGTCTGCACCTGGCCAGTGCCCGGCAGCGCAGCGACGCGGAACATCATCGGGTCGCCGTGCACGCCACGCGCCAGGTCCACGTCGCGGCGCGAGAAACTCTGGCATTGCGCAACGAACTGCGAAGCGGCGTTCTGCACGACTTGGCAGCCGCACGCAAGAGCGTTCCGTCATTCATGACCTCGATTCGCATCGGATCCCTGGCCACCCTGGCCGCCGCGCGCGCCCAGACGCAGGCTGCCCAGGACCATGTCCTGCAACGCAGCGGCGCCGCGGCCCAGCGTGTGGCCGCCGCCTGCAGCAAGTGGCCGAGCGCGCCTCAGGCGCACTGCAGCAAGCACGCGTGCGCGCGCAGGCGCTGATGCGAGAGGTGACGGGCCAGGGCCCCGAAAAGACCCTGGCTAGCGGCTTTGCGATCGTGAAGACAAAGGACGGCGCACTGGTGACCTCCCGTGCGCAGGCCCTCTCGTCGCGCGACCTCGACATCCGCTTCAGGGACGGCCCGGTGACCGCGCAGATCCCGCCGATCCCAGGAAACGAACCATCATGACCCAGCGGACCTTCCGCGATGCCTACGGCGTGCTGCAGCAGCACGCCGAGACGCTGCGCGACCAAACCGAACCGAACATCGACGACCTGCTGACGATCGTGGCCGAATCCGTCGAGGCCTACAGGATCTGCAAGGAGCGCATCGACGCCGTCGAAGCAGCGCTCAAAGCCGCCCTGGACGGGGTCGGCTCGACCGCGGGCGCGAACGCGCCAGCGCGCGACCCATCACCCGATCCGAACTTGCCGAGCACAACGGCTCAAACGCCCGCAGGCTTTCGCCGGGATAGCGGCGCACTACCACCTCGCGCACAGGCCCAGGAGGACGACGACATCCCCTTCTAACGCGAGCATTCGGTGAATTGCGAACTGTCGCTGCTCGATGTCCCTGACGCGCAGCGTTCCCACGGCGTGGCCTTCGAGACAACCAAGGTATCCAGGCTGGCAAATTTTGCGCATCGGCGCTGAAAACGTGCAGTCTGACGGTGGCGCGCTTATCCCCAATGTGGCCTGCGAAAGCGCTCGAAAGCGAATCCTCGACCCGGGCAGGGCGTTCATTTGAGTGTAGCCAGGCACACCGGCCTCGGCCAGAGTCGGCAGATCGGGAAAGGCAGGGGATCGCTTGGCCGAGGTCACGGCCAAGGCACGAAGCTGGCCGCTCTTGACATAGGAGGTCGCGCTTGCCGCGGTGATCAGCATGACCTGGATCTGCCCGCTGAGCAAATCCGTGACAGCGGGCGCTGCGCCCTTGTAGGCGACATGGGTCATGTCAATGCCTGCCAGATCCTTGAGCAATTCGCCAGCCAGATGCGCAGAGGTCCCGACGCCTGTGGAACCGTAGTTCAGCTTGCCCGGATTGGCCTTTGCATAGGCGAGCAACTCCTGGACACTATGAAACGGGAGCTTGGGATTCACCACTAGCACGTTGGCCGAATGGCCGATCAAAGCAACGGGCGCGAAGGCCTTGTCAGTGTCATAGGGCAGGCTGGCATGCAAGGCAGGATTGACTGCACGCGCGAAGGTCGCCATCACCATCGTGTAGCCATCCGCCTTGCTGTGCGCTACGTAGGGTGCCGATGATCGTTCCACCGCCGGCCCGATTGTCGATGACGACGGGCTGGCCCAGATCGGCGCTCATGCCCCGCGCAAGGGTTCGTGCAATATTGTCGGTGCCTCCGCCGGGGGCGAAAGGCACGACCAAAGTGAGCGGACGATCCGGGAATTCCGCCTTTGCCGCGGGGGCTGCTAGGGTCAATGCCATTGGGACCAGCATGGCTGACAAGAGGCTCGGCAGCCGACCCAGTCGGCGGCAAGAAAAGATCATGCGTGTCTCCGTTAGTTCTCGGCAAACCCATCGCCGGTGATCGGCGTCAAGCAACGGCCCAGCTACGGCGGCGCGGAATTCCGATGATCTCCGGCCCTTCGATGAAACTTAAGTGGGCGAGAACGTCCTTGTCGAGTTCGACGCCAAGTCCTGGACCGTCCGGAACTCGACAAAGCCGCTGCCTACGCGCGCAGCGGGAACAACTAGCGTGTCGCGGAACGTGTTATGTGTGCCTGAATCCCAATCGACGTGTCCACGGATGTGCGCTGGTATCGCGGCGGCGAAGTGAAGATTGGCAATCTGCGTGAGCCCGTTGTATGTGTGCGTAGCGATGACGATGTCGAATGCACTCTCAATCAGTTGCACGTTCCGCTGTCGCGCGCAGCGCTGTGCGAATCGTCGACAGACCACGCAGCAGATGCGCGTCCAGCTCCTCCAGCATTGCTTTCAGGTCGTTCCCGACCGCCAGCGTGAGGAAGAGCCGGTGGTTCTCCGCATAGTCGGGTTTGGGCGTGTGCGCCAGCCGGCACATGGCGAAGCCGAGCTGGATCTTCTGCGTCATCTGCTGCCAGACGTTGAGCAAAAGGGCGTTGCCGCAGCGCTCGTAAGCCAGGCCATGGAAATGGGCCTCTGCAGCGCTTTCGCGCTCGAACTGCCGGCTGGCGACGGCTTCGGCCAGCGCGGCGTAGCGCGCCGCCATCTCGGCGCGAAAACCTGTGTCGCGGTTTGGCCAGACCCGGATGAAGGCCTGTTTCTCCATGATGCGGCGCACCTCGTAGACGTCGCTCATGGTCTTCTCGTCGATGTCGGCGACGTAGGTGCCGGCATAGGGCCGGTTGACGACCAGGCCGGTCTCGATGAGCTCGCGGATGGCTTCGCGCAGCAGGCCGCGGCTGACGCCGAACTGGGTCGCGAAGTGGCTCTCGACGAGCTGCGTGCCGGGCGCGATCTGGCCGGCGAGGATCGCGGTGCGCAAGGTGTGCGCGACATAGTCGCGCCGGGTGGCCGCCGGCGCGGGCGCGAATTCGGGAAGGGTGGGAGTCGTCATCGCGGATCTGGTTTGGCTGCAGCAGCGCCGTGCGTTCAGGTGCCGCGCAGGGCCAGCCGCTTTTCGAGCCGGCTGGCGGCGTAGGCGCCAGGATAGATTAGGACGAAATAGATCACGGCCACGGCGGTGAGCATCTCGAGCGGCCTGTACGACGCGGCGCTGAGCGCGCGTCCCTGATACATCAGTTCGTGCACCGCGATTACCGAGGCGATCGAGGTGTTCTTCGCCAGCTCGATGCCGCGGTTCGTGAAGGCCGGCAGCATGCGCTTGAGCACCTGCGGCAGCACCACGCGGCGCAGCATCTGCGAGCGGCTCATGCCGATGGCGAGCGCGCCTTCCCATTGGCCCTTGGGCAGCGAGGCGATGCCGCCGCGGAAGATCTCCGAGCAGTACGCCGACGCGTTGAGCGTGAGCGCCAGCAGCGCCGCCACGTAGGGGCTCAGCTGCACGCCGGTAAGGATCGGCAGAGCGAAGAAGAACCACACCAGCTGGATCAGGATGGGAATGTTGCGGAACAGCTCCATGTAGCCGCGTGCGACCGCACCGAGGAGCGGCCGGGTCGAGCGGGCAGCGAGGGCGATCAGCACGCCGAGCAGCATGGCCGCCGGAAAGGCGATCGCCCACAGGCCGGCCGTGACGCCCACGCCCCGGAGCAGTACGGGCCAGTCCTGCAGGACGGCGGAGAAGTCCCAGCTGAAGTCCATGGCCGCTCAGCCTTCCTGCGGCCGGGCCGGCAGGCCCAGGCGATGTTCGATCGCCCGCGCGCCGATGCTCAGCACCAGCAGCGTCAGGAAGAAGATCGCGGCGACCACGGTGTAGACCTCGAGCGGCCGGAAGGTGATCGAGTTGACCTGCATCGCCTCGTACAGCAGGTCGGCATAGGCCAGGGTCGACGCCAGCGCCGTGGTCTTGATCAGCTCGAAGGCGCGTTCGATGAAGGGCGGCAGCATGCGCGCCATGGCCTGCGGCAGCACCACCCGGCGCAGCGCCTGGTGCGGCTTCATGCCGATGGCGCGCGCTCCTTCCCACTGGCCGCGCTCAACCGACACCACGCCGCCGCGAAACACCTCGGCGAAGAAGGCACCCGACTGCGTCGACAGCGCGACGATCGCCGCCACGTAGGGGTCGAGGCTGACGCCGATGAGCACCGGCAGCGCATAGAAGGCCCAGAAGAAGTGCACCAGCGGCGGCGTGTTGCGATAGAACTCGATGAACCACAGGGCCGGCAGCGAAAGCCATCGCCGGCCCGACAGCCGCAGCGCCGCGAGCACCACGCCGAAGACCACGCCCACAGCGATCGCCACCGCGGCGATCTTCAGGGTGCCGACGAAGCCGGCTAGGAGCATGTCGCGGTGCGCCCAGACACCGCTGAAGTCCCACTGGTAGTTCATGCCGCGCTGCCTCGCTACGCCACCGTTGCCGCGCTCACTGACCCAGCGTTTCCTTCATCACGCCGGGCACCGTGGCGGGGTCGATGTTCTTCGTCTTGAGGTACTGCGCGTAAAGCGCCTGCGTCTGGCCCGACTTGTAGAGCTTGCCGATGATCGTGTCGAGCTGGTCGCGGAAGGCGGTGTCGGACTCGCGCCGGATGCCCACGCTGGTCGGCAGCGCGACCACCGGCTGCGGCACCTGGACCTTTCCCTTGCGGATCTTCGAATAGGCGATGACCAGCGCCGGGTGGTAGAAGCCGATGGCGTCGACCCGGCCCGACATGAAGGCGGCGACGGTCTCGTCGGTGTTGGTGAAGCGCTCGATCTTCGCGTGGGGCAGCCGCACGGTCAGGTCGCGGTCGGTGGCGGTGCCCAGCGCGACGCCGATGCGGATTTCGGGCTTGTCGAGGTCGGACCAGTTCTTCGCCACCAGGTTGTCACGGGTGAGCACGCCCTGGGCGTACCAGAGCAGCGGGTTGGCCGGGAAGGCGAGCGCCTTCCTGCGCTCGTCGGTGGCGTCGAGCACGAACATCGCGTCGATCTGGCCCGACTGCAGCGCGGCGACGCTGTTGCCCCAGGTGGTTTCGACCGGCGTCATCTTCACGCCCATCTCCTTGGCGACCTGCTGGCCCAGCAGCACGCCGAGCCCAGTCCATTGGTCGGTGGCGGGATCGTGGAAGTACCAGGGGTCGCCGGGCGCGACGCCGATGCGCAGCTCGCCCGCCGACTTGACCTTCTGCAAGGTCTGCGCTGACACGGCGAGGCTGCCGAGCGACAGGGTGGCGGCGAGCGTGACCGCGAGGGCACGGCGCAGGAACGAGAGCTGGGCGTTCATGGTGTTCCGATGAAAGGATGGAGGAAAGGGAAGATGAAGGGCGTTCAGGCCGCGGCCGGCAGCGCGAAATGGGCGGCGTCCGGACGCGTGAGGTAGTCGCGGTAGATCGCGTCGAGGCGCTGCGTCACGGGGCCGCCGGGCGCCAGGCCGCGGCCGTCGATCGACTGCACCGGCGTGAGGCCGGCCAGCGTGCCAGTGACGAAGGCCTCGTCGGCCGCGTAGGCCTCGGCCAGCGTGAAGTCGCCTTCGAATACCGGCATGCCCGCTTCGCGCGCCAGGCGCACGAGGGTGCCGCGCGTGATGCCGTTGAAGCAGTAGCGCCCGCTCGATGTCCACAGCGCGCCGTCGCGCACGATGAAGAAGTTGGTGGAGTTGCAGCTCGACACGAAGCCGTGCGGGTCGAGCATCAGCGCTTCGTCGGCGCCGGCCTGGATCGCCTGGATCAGCGCCTGGATCAGGTTGAGCCGGCTGTGCGAATTCAGCCGCAAGTCGAAGACGTCGGGGCCGCTGCAGCGGAAGGTCGAGGTGAAGAGCTTCAGGCCCTGGCGCTTGGCCTCGGGCGTCACGACCTTGTGTTCGGCCACGCAGACGATGGTGGCGCCGCCGATGATGAAGCGCGGGTCCTGGTTGGGCGTCTTCTTCACGCCCCGGGTGATCATCAGCCGCGCATGGGCGCCGTCGCGCATGCCGTTGCGCAGGAAGGTGTCGGTGACCACCTTACGGATGCCGTCCTTGTCGAGACCGATGTCGAGCGCGATGGATTTCGCGCCTTCCCAGAGGCGGTCGATGTGCGCGTCGAAGGACACGATGCGGCCCTCCACCAGCCGCAGGCCTTCCCAGACACCGTCGCCGCAGACGTAGCCGGCGTCGAACACCGACACGGTGGCCTGGTGGCGCGGCACGAAGCGGCCGTTGAGATAGACGAGCACCGCCTCGTTGCGTTCGTCCGGGGCGTAGGCCTGGGAGCTGGTCTGGGAGAGTGCGTGGTCGGCTGGCATGGAGGGTCCGGAGTCCGCGGGATTCAGAAATGGAAGGCGGTGAAGCGTTCGAGGAAGCGCCGCGTGCGCTCCTGCTTCGGATGCTTGAGCACCTCGTCGGGCGTGCCGCTTTCGTGCAGCTGCCCGTCGGCGAGGAACACCACCTTGGTGGCGAAGTGGTAGG
This sequence comes from Xenophilus sp. L33, assembly GCF_009765735.1. Lineage (GTDB taxonomy): Bacteria > Pseudomonadota > Gammaproteobacteria > Burkholderiales > Burkholderiaceae_C > Variovorax. The sequence continues at coordinate 316,603 of NZ_LMUW01000207.1, read as the reverse complement.
CGAAGCCGAGCTCGTGCGTCACCAGCAGCAAGGTCCGGCCCTCGTCGGCCAGCGCGAGGATGGTCGACAGCACCTCGCCCACCAGCTCCGGGTCGAGCGACGAGGTCGGCTCGTCGAAGAGCAGCACCTCAGGCTCCATCGCCAGCGCGCGGGCGATGGCCACGCGCTGCTGCTGCCCGCCGGAAAGATGGCCGGGATATGCCGCGGCCTTGTCGGTGAGCCCGACCTTGCCCAACTCGCGCAGGGCACGTTCGCGCGCATCCTTCGCCGCGATGCGCCGGACCGTGACCAGCCCTTCCATGACGTTCTGCAGCACCGTCATGTGCGGGAAGAGGTTGAACTGCTGGAACACCATGCCGATCTGCTTGCGCACCTCGGTCAGCTCGGCCTGGCCGTAGCGCACGGTGCCGTCGGGGCCCGCACCGTTGCCGATCGCGCGGCCCTTCAGCACCACGCGGCCCGACGTCGGCATCTCCATGAAATTGAGGCAGCGCAGCAGCGTGCTCTTGCCCGATCCGCTCGATCCGATGACGGCGATGCGGTCGCCGGGCTGGACGTCGAGGTCGATGCCGCGCAGCACCTCGTGTTCGCCAAATCGCTTGTGGAGGGCCTGGATCTGGAGGATGGGCGACGTCATGGACGCCGCCATCATAGCGATTGTCGAACAATCAACAATCAGCCGCCCACTCTCGGACGCGGAGCCGAGGTTCAAGAACCTTCAACATCAACGAAAAAACCGACGGCCTTTTGCCTTGGGCTTCCTCAGATAACGGCGATGTGTCCTCTTGAAGCATCGAGGAAGCAAGCGATATGTGGAAGGTGGTAACACGATCAATATCAGCGTCTTTTGAGGTATCACAGACGGCGGCGCTTCACCGGATGCATGCCGGGCGGCAGCGGTCGCGTCTTCAGACATTCCATGAAGAACTGCGCAGTCGGCGTGAAACGGCTGTTGCGCAATGTGAGCGCGCCGACCTCGACCGGCGAGAGCCTGTCGCGCAAGGGCAATGCCGCGACGCCGCGCGGGACCAGTTCCTGCTCGAACAAAGCGGCGGAGAAGACACCCAGCAAGTCCGTTCGCCCAATCAGATGAGTCATGATGGCGAAGGAATCGCATTCGAGGACGCGGGCAGGCACTTCGAGCCCCCGGGAGACGAACAGCTGCGAGAAGAAATCCTGGTTGCGTGACGGCACCACCCAGAGCTGGTCTTGAAGCTCGGTCAGGGTCGTCGCCTTTGACATCGGGTGCTTCGTCCTGGCGCCGATGACCAGGTCCATCATGAACAGCGGCTCCTGCTCGAACTCCGAGGGCAGGCTGTCCGCCAGCGAATTGGCGATCGCGAAATCCAGTGTACCGTCCTGCAGCTTGCGCAGCGCGGCCGGTGGCACGCTCTCGGTGATGCTGATGCGTGCCTGCGGCATGCGCCGGGTGAAGGCGTCGAGCGCAGCGGGCAACAGGGTCATGCCGGCGGTGGATGTCATCGCCACCGTCACATGGCCGTGGCCGCCTTCCTTCATGAACAGCAGTTCCTCGCGGGCGCGATCCATTTCCGCCAGCAGCAGGCCGGCGCGCACCTGGAATGCCATCCCGGCATCGGTCAGTTCGATGCCGGCCACGCTGCGCCGCACCAGGGCGATGTCGAGATCGCGCTCGAGCTCGCGCAAGGTGCGCGTCACCGCGGGTTGCGAGACGAGCAAGGCGCGCGCCGCGGCACGGATGCTGCGGTTCTCCGCCACCGCGAGGAAGGTCGTCAACTGCTGGGGCTTCATTCGATGCCCTGCATGGTGACAACAAAAGCTGATCACGGCTACAAATAAATTGTCTTTTCCTGATAGGGGGACTTTCATAGCATCCGGAGGTTCCACCCATCTCCCTCATCGACAAACAACATGACTCCGTTCAAGAAGCTTGCAGTCTTCGTGGTCGCGCTTTCTGCAACGGCCTTCGCCTGGGCCGGGGATGCTTTCCCGGACAAACCGGTGAACCTGGTCGTGCCGTACACCGCGGGCGGGCTGTCGGACATCATTGCTCACGTCATCAACGGCCCCATGGCCACGCAGCTGGGACAGCCGGTGCTGGTGCTCAACTTCGGCGGCGCCGGTGGCGCGATCGGCGCGCAGAAGGTGCTCAACATGCCGGCCGACGGCTACTACCTGTTCCAGGGTTCGCCCAACGAGACCATCCTGGTTCAGCTCGCCAACTCCGCGGTCAGGTACAAGAGCGACGAGTTCCGCCTGGTCCAGATGGTGGGCGTGGCGCCGATGGTGGTGATCGCGCGCAAGGAACTGCCGGCTGACAACATCGACGAACTGATCGCGCTGGCGCGCAAGTCGGCCGGCTCCAAGCCCCTGACCTTCGGCAGCGTCGGTTACGGCTCGCTCTATCACGTGCTGGGCGAAGACCTGTCGCTGCTCTCGGGCGCGAAGATGATGCACGTCCCCTACAAGGGCGGCGTGCCGCTGATCCAGGACCTGGCAGCCGGCGAGATCGATTTCACCTTCGCGCCGTTGCAGCAGCAGATCCTCGGCATGGTCGATTCCGGACGCATCAAGATCATCGGCACGCTGGCGCCGGCCGGCAAGACCGAATCGCCGCTCTTGAAGAAGTACCCGAGCGTGAACGACGGCAAGCTGCTCAAGGACTTCAGCTTCACGCTCTGGAATGGAATTTTCGTCCGTAAGGACACGCCGGAAGACGTGGTGGAGCGGCTGCGCGCCGAGCTGGTCAAGACGCTGGCCGATCCGACGGTGCGCAAGCAGCTCCAGGACCAGGGCCTGGTGCTCTCGCCGCCGATGTCGCTCGCGGAGGCTTCCAAGGCCTATGAGACCGAGGTGGCCCGTTACGGTGCGATCGCCAAGTCAATCAAGCTCGAGGCGCAATGACTCTCGACAGCTGCTTTTCGCAGAACTATGCACAGGCACGAGAGCGCTTCTTGGCGGCTGCTCGCCGGCGCGAGGCCCATCTGGAATCTCACAAGCTCGATCGGACCGGAGTGCTCGGGGAGGAGCTGTCGACGGACATCGCGCTCGTTCGCGCGCCGGATGCGAAAGGCCTGCTGATCATCAGCTCCGCCATGCACGGCGTGGAGGGCTTCTGCGGGTCGGCCTGCCAGCTCGCGCTGCTGGACGATGAAGACCTGCTAAAGCGTGCCCGCGATGCCGGGGTCGCTTTGCTGCTGATCCATGCGATCAACCCTTACGGATTCTCATGGTGCAGCCGCACCAATGAAGAGAACGTCGACCTCAACCGGAACGCCCAGCCGTTCCCAGGCCCGCTGCCGGAGAACCCGGGCTACGCCGAATTGCATCCGCTGCTGCTGCCAGCGGTCTGGCCACCTAACGCGGAGAACCGCAAGGCTATCGCGGCTTATGTCGAACAACGCGGACCCATTGCTTTTCGAGATGCAGTGTCCAGAGGGCAATACACGCACCCGGGCGGCCTCTTCTTCGGCGGCGACAGGGCCACTTGGTCGCGGCGCACGCTGGAGCATGCATTGCGCTCCCATGGCGCCGGCTTCGCCGACATCGGGTGGATCGACGTCCACACGGGCCTGGGACCCGCCGGACACGGCGAGAAGATATTCGCCGGACGCCGCGACCCGGAAGAGATCGCGCGGGCCCGGCGATGGTGGGGACTCGACGTCGCCGTGCCCTTCGCCGGTACCTCGGCATCGGCCGACATCACGGGACATCTCACATCGAATGCCCAAGCGGTCTGTCCCGATGCCCGGCACACGCTGATGGCGCTCGAGTTCGGCACGGTGCCCTTCGAGACCATGATCGATGCCTTGCGCGGCGAAGCGTGGCTGCGTGCTCATCCCGACGCCAGCACCGACCTTGCGGATCTGATCCGGCTTCAAGTGCGCAACGCCTTCTATTTCGATCAGGATGCCTGGAAGGGCATGGTGCTGGGGCAAAGCCGGCTCGCCATCCTGCAGGCGATCGCCGGCCTGAAGCCGGACTGAGTCAGCTGCCGAAATTCAACGGGCGTCGATGCTGATGCTCGCGAATCCAGGAAAAATCAGAGTCCTCATGCCAGCCGGCATCCATTTCAATCAAATTAATGATTAGCATCCCACTTTTAACATATCAAAGAATATCTATGCATCAACTTTTCAATTTACATCGCAACTTTAATTTGACAGCGCGCACAGGGAGGCTTGCTAGCGTTGCTGTAATGGTCTGGACGCTGATCGCCCCTGGCCCTGCGGCTGCCCAAACCGTGGTCAGGATTGCGCACGTCGCGCCCATAAGCGGCCCGGTTGCACACTTGGGCAAGGACGACGAAAACGGTGCCCGCATGGCGATTGATGAACTCAACGCACAGGGAGTCACGATAGGCGGAATGAAGGTAAAGCTTGAGTTGGTGACCGAAGACGATGCCGGCGACCCCAAACAGGCTACCGCAGTAGCGCAATATCTGGTCGACGCGAAAGTAAATGGTGTTGTCGGCCATATGAATTCTGGCGCCACAATTCCTGCATCCAAAATCTATTTCGACGCGGGTATTCCTCAGATAGCCCCCACGGCGACCAATCCCAAGCTTACACGCCAAGGCTTCAACACGGTTTTTCGCATGGTTGCCGATGATGTTCAGTTAGGTGGGGCTTTGGGTCATTACAGCGTCAACACGCTCAAGAGCAAAGCCATTGCCGTCATTGACGACCGCACTGCTTATGGGCAGGGCGTAGCGGACGAGTTTGCCAAAGCGGTCAAAGCGGCGGGCGGCAATATCGTGGCCACGGAATACACGACCGATAAGGCGGTGGATTTCACTGCAGTGCTGACATCCATTAAAAGCAAAAACCCCGATCTTATTTTCTTCGGTGGCTTTGATGCAAGTGCGGGCCCAATGCTGCGTCAGATGCAGGTGCTAGGCATGAAGATCAAATACATGGGGGGCGATGGGATTTGCAGCGATGAGTTGATCAAGCTGACCGGTGGCGTTATCAACGACGACCAAGTGATATGCGCGCTCGCAGGTGGTGTCGACGACAAGGAGGGTCAAAAGGCGCTAGATAATTTCAAGGCTAAGTACAAAGCGAAGTACAACATGGACATGCAGGTGTATGCGCCCTACGTGTACGACGCAGTGCAGATCATGGTGGCTGCGATGGTGAAGGCGCAATCCAGCGACCCTGCCAAGTATTTACCAGCATTGGCCGCGACCGATCTCAAAGGTGTCACAGGTCAACTTTCTTTCGATGCCAAAGGCGATATGAAGAATGCTGCGGTCACCTTGTACACCTACAAAAACAACCAGCGCCTGACCTTGGCGGTTATTCGCTGAAGGCCAACACCATGAGTTCCGATAGCCTGATCGATCTTCGCAGCGACACCGTCACTCGCCCCACGGAGGCCATGCGCGCAGTCATGGCAAAGGCCCCTGTGGGCGACATGCAATACGGCGACGATCCCAGCCTGAATGCATTGGAAGCGCGGGTTGCCGAACTGTTGGGTAAAGAAGCGGCGCTGTGGTTGCCTTCCGGCACCATGGCTAACCAAGTCGCGTTGCGCGTGTTGACCCATCCAGGAGACGACGTGTTGGTGGGAACCGAAGCCCATTCCGTGTGGCACGAGGCCGGTGGATCGGCCGCCAACGCTGGTGTTCAGTTCACGGAAATCGGCTCAGATGGGGTATTCACTGCGGCCGACGTTCGCGAGCATGTGAAGCCCGCCAATTCGCCTGTCTTGCCGATACCAGGTACCACGCTGGTCCAAGTAGAGAACACCCATAACCGGCATGGCGGTACGGTTTGGGAGCAAGCAGAACTGGATGCCATTGGCGAAACGGCCAGGGCGCTGTCTCTTGCCTACTACCTTGACGGCGCTCGGCTTTGGAATGCGGCGGTGGCCAGCGGCTCGTCCCCCGCGCGCATCGCTGCGCCTTTTGATATGGTGGCTGTCGCCTTCTCCAAAGGCTTGGGAGCGCCGGCCGGCTCAGTGCTGACGGGGCCACGAGTGCTGATCGAACAGGCTGTGCGACATCGCCGCATGCTGGGTGGAGCGATGCGCCAAGTGGGTATGCTAGCCGCTGCGTGCGACTATGGCCTGTCACACCATTACGAGCGTCTCGCGGTGGACCACGAGCATGCGCAGTTGATTGCCTCGAAACTCTCGACTTGCCCTTCCATTCGATTGGCGCCATCGCCCACCAACATCGTCGTGTTTGAGCTGCAGGACACAGATGTTTCTGCGATGGAACTCGTCATCGGCGCACGCGCGCAATCGGTGCTCATCAACGCTCTCGGTCCCCGCAAGCTGCGCCTGCTCACGCATTTGGACGTCAATCGCGCGCAATGTCTCCGCGCCGCCGAGGTGTTGTTGCAGTTGCTGGCGTGAGCGCATCAAGCCTGTTGGCGCCGGCAGAAATTTGACCCGCCGGGGGTGCGGCGGAATTCTAGGACTGGGTTATGCAGCGATCCGCAGGGCCGAGTCGCCTTGGAAATTTTTTAAAAACAATGGCCTCTTACGCCTTAGCGTACGCGACACACATGTGTTTGTGCTGCGGGGCGAAGTTTGCACGCGACGAGCTTTATTTACCGAAGCAGTCTTTATTCTCCGCTAACAAACCGCATTTTTAATTCAGAATAAAGTTCGTCGGATTCGTTAGGGCTAAGCTGTTGATTTCACTGGCTTTTTCTGAGGGCGTCCAGAGCGGCAAGCTGTCTGTCGAAAGGTTCGCGCCTGTTTCTCCGCGGACCGGTTGCCGCAGAACCATACGCTGGGCCCGCGCGGTCGTTCTTGCTAGTGCGCGCGAATTGGACGGCCTGTTCGTACGCTGATCGCAGTGGCTTCGGCGAGCGGTCGCCAGTTGGGGCCCAGGCCTGCCGGCGGCCTGACAGTCCACGATGAGCCATCCGACCGCCGCGGCGCCGCTGTCGCCGCGTCCAGCTCCACTTCGGTATCTTCCTGTTTTCCATCGGCTACCACCCCGGCGCCTGGCGGCTGCCGGGCGTGGATCCGATGGCGTAGCACCGATCCGGACGGCCGCGGCGAGCCGGGCGGTGCCAGCCGCATGGCGGCGCGCTCCGTGCGGAGCAGGGAGGAATGGCGAAGCCAGGATCCTAGGAAACGCGCGAATCGCCGCCTACGAAGAAAAGCGCGTATCGATGAGCGTACGCCGCAGGGTCCGCTCGGAGACGCCATGGGCAATGGAATGGCCAGGTTGACAGCGTCAGAAGCGTGGCATGCCTGATGGGGTTCATGTCGTTGTCATGGACAAACTCTTCGACTTGTCGCGCCAAGTCCATCGAGCTTCGTTGTCGTAGTCGACCAGGCCAGCGTCACTGCATCGTCGCGTCGGCATCGGTGACATCGATCACGCCCTGCACGGCTCGCAGCTTCTCTCGCACCGACTGCACATCGGACAGGGACAGCCTTGTGAAAGCGATGCTGATCTCCTCCTGGTCCGGCAGGTCCGGGTGCGCCTGCACGATGAACTGCCGGACCAGGCGGCTGCGCGGCCCGAGGGCATTGTTCAACTGGATCATGGTCATGCTGCCGCGCGCGGCGGTCAGGCGGAAGATGCGGCCTCGCCGAGCCGCGAAGTATTTGTCCTCGAACGGCTTCAGCCCGGCCAGGATGACGAGGATGATGATGGTGGCGGCGATCGCCGGCGTGTACAGACCGCCTCCGATGGCCAGCCCGATGGCCGCCACGGACCAGAGGCTGGCTGCCGTGGTGAGTCCGCGAATGACCTCGCCGCGCAGCAGGATGGTGCCGGCACCCAGGAAGCCGATGCCCGACACCACCTGGGCCGCAACGCGCGAGGGGTCCAGCACCACATGGTCCGAGCCGAGTACCTCCTGGAAGCCGTAGGCCGAGACGATCATCACCAGCGTGGAGCCCACGCACACCAGCATGTGCGTTCGCAGGCCCGCGGCCCAGGCCAGTCGTTCCCGTTCGAATCCGATGACGCTTCCGAGCGCCGCCGCGAGAAGGAGCCTCAAAACCAATTCGACTTGACTGATCATCGAGGAATGCTAAGGCATGGACCGAGAATTGATTTGTTCGGTCCTGGCTCGGTCGTGCAATGCGATCCGACTCAGAGCTCCTGCACCACGCTGTTGCAGAGCAAACCGACGGACGAAATCTCCACCTCGATCTCGTCGCCCGGCTGCAGCCAGCAAGGCGGGTTGCGCCTGGCGCCGACGCCGCCGGGCGTGCCGGTGGCGATCACGTCGCCGGACTGCAGGGTCATGAAGGTGGACACATAAGCGATCAGCGCCGGAATGGGGAAGGTGAGCTGATCGGTCCGGGCCTGCTGTACCAGTTGTCCGTTGACCCGGGTGCGAAGTTCGAAAATTTGGTCGGGTGGCAGTTCGTCGAGCGTCACCAATGCCGGGCCGAAACCCGCGGTGTGCGCGAAATTCATGCCGGGCCCGAACTGCCGCGTGTGATGCTGGAAGTCGCGGACGCTGCCGTCGTTGAGACAGGACAGGCCGGCCACGTGCTTCCACGCGTCGGCCTCGGCGATCCGGCGGCCCGGCGTGCCGATCACCACTGCCAATTCGCCTTCGTAGTCGAGCTGCTCCGACTCGCGCGGCCGCACGAGCGGTGCGCCGTCGCCCTGCAGCGACTCCGGATGTCGAAAGAAGATCGAGGGCTGCGCGGTCGGATCCCGCTGGGTCTCGACCCGGTGCGCCTCGTAGTTGTGGCCGACGCAAGCGATCGTCGCGGGTTGCGGGATGACCGGTAGCAGGCGCACGTCCGCCAGTCGGTGATCGGCCGCGTCGCCGAGATGCGCCACGGCCAGGGCGTGCATTTCGCCGGTCGCAATCAAGGCCTTCAACGTCGGCGCCCGATGGCCTAGGCGCCGGCCGAGATCGACGATGCGGTCATCGACCAGGAGGCCGTAAGTGGCGCGACCGTCGACTTCATAACTGATGAGCTTCATGCATATTCCTTTGGGGGGATTCCGAGAGCTGCGCCGCGTCGACCAAGCGATAGCCGTACCGGTCCGGGCGCAGCACGATCGCGGCTGCCCGGTAGCTATCAAGGAGCGCGGCGATCACGCCGCTCATGTCGCGAACGGTCTCAATTCCGGTGTGTCCCCTCATGAAATCGTCGTCGCGCTTCACCAGCGCCAGCGCGACGCCGGGCATGCCGGGCGGAAGTAGCCCTTGCGCATGCGCGCGGAACGCGGGCGTGTCATGGCCGATCACCGAGAAGCCGTCGCCCAATAGTGCATCCAGCCGCAGCACACTGCCGTCGCGCCTTTCCATCAGCGGCTGCGGCAGCAGCTCCGAATGGGCGTGGCTCTTCGACTGCTCGAAGAAACCGGACGTGAGCCTCGGCGGTGGCTTGAAGCGCAGCTGAAGCACGTAGTCACGGCAGGCCGGGAGTAGGCAAGCCAAGCGCAGCGCGCTTTGCGCGAGCGCCGCTCCGGCGATCGACCGCGGCTGCATGAAGGCCCCGATGCGCAGCGCCATGCGGATTAGCGCAGCCGCATGAGGGCGGCGCTCCTCCTCATAGCTGTCGAGCAAGGACACCGGAGCGCCCCAGCGGCTCACAGCGGCCAGCTTCCAGGCCAGGTTGGCGGCGTCGCGCAGGCCACTGTTCAAGCCTTGTCCGGCGAAAGGCGGGCTCAGGTGCGCCGCGTCGCCAGCCAACAGCACGCGCCCGTCTTGCCAGCGGGTCGCTAGTCGCGCATGGAAGCCGTAGATCGCCTTGCGCACGAGTGGCAGGCTTGCGTCCTCGGGCACGCGGTCGGCGATCCAGGTGCGGAAGCTGCGTTCCTGAAGGACGTCGTCGTCACGGTCGCCCGGGCGTAGCATGAATTCATAGCGCAGGCTGCCATTCGGCCCGGGCAGCCGGATCGCGGGGCGGCGCGGATCGCAATAAGTGCGGGTGTGGCGCAGAGGCAGGGTCCGCTCGGCGAGATCGACGATCAGCCAGCGTTCAGGGTAGGTGGCACCATCGAGCGCGATGCCGCAGAACGAGCGCACCGTGCTGCGGCCGCCGTCGCAGGCGACCAGCCACGACGCGCTCACGATGCATTCACCGTCGGCCGACTTGGCGGTGCACTGCACCGCCGTCCCATCCTGCGCCAGCGCGACAAGTTCATGGCCGAAGCGGACCTCGACCGCATCGAAGTGCGCGAGACCCGCGTGCAAGGTGGCCACCAGCGTCGGCTGTCGAAAGGCATTGCGCTTGGCATAGCCGTATTCCTGGCGCGTCGGCTGGATCTCGGCCAAGGGACGGCCTCGCCAGTCGATGTATTGCACGCCGTAGCCCTGGACCACGTCGCGCAGCACCTCGTCGACCAGGCCGGCCGCCTGCAGCGTGCGCAGGCTCTCGTCGTCCAGCGTGACGGCACGCGGCTCGGTCTCCAGCGCCGCGTTGCGCTCCAGTACCAGCGTTCGCACGCCATGGCGCCCGAGCAGGTTGGCCAGCGTAAGCCCGACCGGGCCGGCACCGACCACGATCACGTCGAAGTTCTCGTTCTTCGCCATGGCGCGCTCAGCTGCGCATCAGGGCCACGCCCCATCGGTTGAGGGTCTGCGGCCGATGGGGCCAGAGGCCCGTCGGCCGATCGGCGGCGCAAACCTCGAGATCGCAGGAGATTTCGGCCAGGTTACCCTCGAAGTCACGGACCATGAGGAAGTTGTCGTTGCCCGGGCCGTGACGGCCGATGCCCCATGCCAGATCAATGCCGGCCGCGGCCATGTGGTCGGCCCAATCGCGAAGAGCGTTCCAATTGGGTGCTTCGCAGGAGAAGTGATCGAAGCGCACCGCGGAGGCCCTGAAGATGGCCATCGAATGGTGTTCGGCATCGGTGCGCAGGAAGGCTGCGGTCAGTTCGCCCTTCTCGTCCAGCACCTGGTCGGACAGCACGAAGCCGAGTAGACGGACATAGAAGTCGAGCAGCGCGGCCGGTGCCGGTGAGCGCACGCCGAAGTGCTGCAGCCGGGCTTCACGGGCGTCGCCGCGATCTTCCGCAAGTGCTCGGGAGGGCGCCAGGAAGCCGATGCGTCGGCCTTCCGGATCGATCGTCGTGAAGGTTCCGTCGCTTTGCTCGACGAGTTCCACGCCGCGCGCGATCAGCGCCGAACGGTGCGCGTAGAAGTCCGACGAGCTTGCGAAGCGGAAGACCGCACGGTGCAGCTGGCCAGGATCCCCTGGCCGCAGCACCAGTTCGCGGCCGAGCGCCTGGCAACGGATCGCGTCACCCTCGCACGTGGGCTTCAGGGCGAGCGCCGCAGCATGGAAGTGAGCGAGCGCCGGCGGATCGGCGGTGAAGATTTCGAGGCGGGCAAGGGTGGCTCCGATGTGCATGAGTCGTGTCTCCGGACGATGTCGTGTCGGCGCCGAGGATCGCCGTCGCCTCTACACGCGGCAAACCCATTTCTCAGTTTCTGAGAAAATCCAGCAAAGATTGGAAACCTATATCGATGGCGAAGACAGCCAACGTGCTTCAGGTCCTGCTGCTTTTCACCGACCGCAGGCAACAACTCGGTGCGCTCGACATCGCTCGCTTGCTGAAGGTGTCGCGCGCCAGCGCCTACCGCTATCTCGCGGAGCTGGAGCAAGCGGCGCTGGTCGAGGCCGCGTCGCCCGGTCGATATGTGCTCGGCCCGGCGATCGTCGAGCTCGACCGGCAGATCCGGGTCCACGACCCTTTGATCGCAGCGGCATCGGAAATCCTCCGGACGCTCTCAGAGCGCACCGGCGGTACCACCTTGCTGGCGCGCTGGCACGGGCGCAAGGTGATCTGCGTCGACCAGGTGCCCGGCCGTTTCGGCCCGGGATCGGTGAGCTACGAACGCGGCCGCGCGATGCCGTTCTATCGCGGCGCGACCTCGACCGCGATCCTGGCGCATCTCGACCGCGACGCCATTCGCAGGCTCGCTGCCGAGGATGGGCCGGCCTTGCGCAAGGCCGGCCTGCCGTCTGCAGCCGACGCATTGTGGGAGCGACTCGGCCGTTGGCGCAACCTTGGCGTGATCCGTACCGAAGGCGCGGTCGATGCCGATGCGATCGGCTGGGCGATGCCGATCCATCAGGGTGGCCGCTTGCTCGGTAGCATGAGTGTCGTGCTGTCGCGCGAGGCGCCGGACCTTGCGCAGCAACGCATCGCCGATGCCTTGCGGCGCGCATCGCTGCGGGTCGAAGGTCGGCTGGAACGTCCGGCGGGCCTGCGCGCCTGACCGGCCGTATTGCGTTTCGTGATCCGGCCGATCGCCCGGGTGGTTTGACGCCTTGTGCTGCCCGCCACGAAACTGGCCGCTCGCAACACACACCAGGAAGGTCCAAGCAATGCCAGCCTATTTCGTGATCGAACTCAGCGTCGAGGACGGCCCCAGCCTTGCGGAGTACGAACGCGCCGCCACCGAGTACGTGGTCGCCGCCGGTGGCCGCTTCCTGGTGCGCGGCAACAACTACCGGCCGATCGAAGGCGACTGGCATCCGGGCCGCCTGATCGTCATCGAGTTCCCGGACCTCGATGCGGTCGAGCGCTACTACCACTCCGAGCCCAACCAGCGCCTCAAGCGCACGCGACTGGCCGGCACCGCCGGCAAGCCGGCCCGCGCAATCGCGATCCAGGGCGTCGACTCGGCCGCGACCGGGCCGGATGGTCCGCGCGACCTCGGTGTCGACAAGGACGGCGCGGTCGTCTGGGGTTGAGGATGAAAGCGCAAGACGACTTCGCTTCGCGCCGCCAGGCGCTGCGCTTCGCGCTCGCAGGCTGCGGCGCGCTGCTGGCCGGAGCGACGCCTGCCGCCGAGCCGGTCAAGCTGCGGGTCAACGTCCAGGTGATCGTCGATTGCGTGCCGCTGATGGTCGCGATCGGGCAAGGCTACTTCGCCGACGAAGGCCTGACTGTCGACACCAGCGTTTCCAGCGGCGGCGCGGTCGGCATCCCGGGGCTGGTCGGCGGGGCCTTCGACATCGTGCACAGCAACACCGTCTCCGGGCTGCTGGCCTTCAACCAGGGGCTGGACGTGGCCCTGATCGCGCCCGGCGCCAAGATGCTGCCGCAGGCGCCGACCACCGAGATGGTGGGCCGCAAGGGCGAGGTCTTCAAGACCGCGGCCGAGCTGGAAGGCAAGTCGATCGGGGTCAACAACCGCAACAGCATCGTCTGGCTCTATGCGCGTGCCTGGGTCAAGGCACGCGGCGGCGATCCGGCCAAGGTCGCCTTTCGGGAGGTGCCTTTCCCGCAGATGGAAGACGCGGTGCGGCGGCGCAACGTCGACATGGCCTTCATGGTCGAGCCCTTCAAGAGCGCCGCGCTGCGCGGCGCCGACCTGGCGGTCGCCGGCTCGCCCTTCAACGAAGTGCAGCCGGGTGCCGATGCCGGCGGCTATCTCACCAGCCGCAAGTTCGCAAGCCAGAACCCCGATACGGTGCGCAAGTTCGCCAAGGCCTTGCGGCGCGGCGTCGACTGGTACGACGCCCACCTGCAATCGAAGGAGGCGTTGCAGGCGGTGGCCGATTTCACGCGGCTGCCGCTGCCGGTGCTGGAGCAGATCACGCTGCCGCCGATGCCGACGCAGGTCGAGGTGGCGCAGATCCGAAAGACCGCCGAGCTGATGCGCGACAACGGCATGCTCGACAAGCTGCCGGACGTCGACCGCTACGTCGACCGGGAAGTGCTCGCCGACTGAGAGGCTCGAACACGCCGGACTCGCTCAGGGCTTCAGAGTCCGCTCGCGCGCGAACAGCTCGGCGATCTGCTGGCGCAGCCACACATTGCCGGGGTCCGCATGAACCCGCTCGTGCCAGTGCAGGCGCACCGAATACGCTGGGAAATCGATCGGCGCCGCCAACACCTTGACCCGGTCCTGGTCTGCGAAGGCCTCGCCGAGGCTGCGCGGCACCACGACCAGGAATTCGGTCGCGGCCACGATGCGGGCGACGCCGAGGAAGCTCGGCACCCGCAATGCGACGTCCGGCTTCAGGCGCTTGGCCGCGAGTGTCTTCTCGACGATTGACGGGCCGGTGCCCGACATCGTCACGAAGACCTGGCCTTCGGCCAGGAAGGCGGCGCGAGTCAAAGGCGATTCCGTTTTCGACTTGACCTTGTCACGCGTGCGCCCCGACCCGTTCGCGAGTCGGCCGATGCGCGGATGATCGACCGAGACCAAGCAGACGAAATCTTCGTCGAACAAGGTGCGCTGGAAGAAACCGGTATCCAGCTGAGGCATATAGCCGACAGCCAGTTCGAGTTGGCCCTCCTCCATGAGCCGTGGGCTGTGCTCGTCGATCGCCTGCACCTCGAGACGAATTCCCGGTGCCACCTGCCGCAGGTGGTTCACCAAGCGGGGCAGCATCACGACCTGCCGAATGTCGGTCATGCACAGGCGAAAGCTGCGGGTCGATCGGCCGGGTGCGAAGGCACTGTGCGATTTCTGCGACTGAGCAAGGATCTCGGTCACCTTGCGCAGCGAGGGTCGCAATTCCATGGCGAAGCTGGTGGGTTGCATGCCGGCCGGCGTGCGGCTGAAGAGGCGATCATCGAAATGCAGGCGCAGCTTGTTGAGCGCGATGCTGGCGGTCGCCTGGGCGATGCCCAGGTTCTCGGCCGCGCGCGACACGCTGCGGGTTTCGTAGACCTGGTCGAAGACGGCCAGCCATTCGAGATCGAGCTTGGACATGGGCGGGTGCGCAGGTGCGCGAGTGAAGAGGGCGACGGCGACTCTGTCGCAGCGGGCCCGCGCAGTCTATTGCGAAACGCAATGGGCGCGATCGCCGACGCCGTTTGACGCTGCGGTGCGTGCCGTGAACACTGGTCCGCACCAAAGACTCGTCCGAACGGACCCAGGCCACCATGCCCGACCTGCACAAGAGACAGATCCTTAAATCCGCCGCCGGCCTGTGTGCCGGTGCCGGCATCGCCCTCGGTGCCGTGTCGGCCCCCGCGGCGACCGCACGCCGCAGCGGCGTCGCCTTCGTGCTGGTGCACGGCGGCTGGCACGGCGCCTGGTGCTTCGAGCGCGTGGCGCCAGCGCTGGCGGCGCAAGGCCATCGCGTGATCGCTCGCGACCTGCCGGGGCACGGGCTCGAGGCGCGCTTCCCGGCCGCCTACCTGGCGCGCTCGGGCGACGCGTCGCTGGCCGGCGAGCCATCGCCGATCGCCGCCATCACGCTCGACGACTACGTGACCCGCATCCTCGAGAGCATCGACGGACTGCGTGCCACCGGCCATGACAAGGTCGTGGTTCTGGGACACAGCATGGGTGGCGTGGTGCTGAATGCGGTCGGCGAGCGGGCGCCCGAAAAGATCGACGCGCTGGTCTACCTGGCCGCCAGCATGCCCGCCTCGGGCGTGCCCGGCGGGGCCTACTTCGGCTATCCCGAGGGCGCGGATGCACGGGTGAACCCAGTGCTGCTCGGCGACCCGTTCAAGACCGGCGCCTTTCGCATCGACCCTCGCCGCGAGGACGCGGTCTATCGCGAAGCTCTGCGGGAGGCCTTCTACAACGACGCGACCGAGACCGATTTCGAGGCCGCCGCCAACCTGCTGACACCGGACATGCCGGTCAAGCCAGCTGTGACGCCGATCACGCTGACACCGGCGCGCTGGGGTTCCATCGAACGTCACTACGTGCTTTGCACGCAAGACCAGGCGGTGCCAGTGGCGCTGGCGCGCCGCTTCGTCGCCGAAGCCGATGCTTTCGTGCCGGCGCGGCCGACTCGGGTGCACACGTTGCAGAGCGGTCATTCGTCATTCGTCACCGCCCCGCGGGCCCTGCTAGGGGTCCTGTCCGAAGTGGCCGCGGGCCTGGCGACGGGGTCGGCGGCGACATCGGCAACCCGGAGGCAGCCCGCATGAAGGAGCCGCGTCGCAACGAATTTGTTGCCGGCAACATGCCGGCCCAGCGGCTCGTGGCCGATGTCTGCGTGATCGGCGCCGGAGCCGCCGGCGTCTCGGCCGCGGTCGAAGCCGGACGGCGGGGCCTGCGGGTGGTGCTGGTCGACAGCCTGCCGCAGATCGGCGGCCAATCGGTCAACGGCCTGATCGGGACGCTCTGCGGCTTCTTTTCCGACGGCGTCGCGCCGTACCAGTTGAGCTACGGCCTGGCGGGCGACGTGCTCGACGATCTGGCGCGCGCCGGCGCGATCGGCTGGCGGCGCGGCCGGGGCACCGTCATCGGCCTCTACGACGAGCAGGTGCTGGCTGCCAGTTACGCACGCCACCTGCTGAGGGCGGGCGTGACCGTGCTGCTCGGCGCAGTGCTGGTCCATGCCGAGCGCGACGGCGACCGGCTACGCGCCGTCGTCGTGCAGACCCGCTACGGCGCGCTGGACATCGCGGCCACCACCTTCGTCGATGCCAGCGGCGATGCCGCCCTAGCCGTGCTGGCCGGCGCCACGCTGCAGCAGGCCGAGCAGGAAGTCTTCGGCACCCACATGTTCTCGATCACGCAGGTCGACGCGCCGGTGCCCTCGCGTGCCGTCGTGATCGAGCGGCTGGAGCAGGTCGCCGGGCGCTACGGCCTGGAGCGCCTCGACGGCTTCGTCTTCGAGTTCCCCGGCCGCGATCTCTGCCTGGTGAACCTCACCCACTTTCGCACGCCGCTCGAAGCGATCGGCATGTCGGCCGTGGCGCTGCAGGCTCATGACAGCGTCGCGCGCGTGATGGACTTCCTGCGCGGTGAATTCCCCGGCGCCTTCGGCCGCGCACGCGTGCTGGCCATTGGCCAGCCGGGCGTGCGCCAGACCCGCAGCATCGCCGCCTTGCGCACGCTCGAGACCGCGCAGTTGCGCACCGGCGTGCGGCCGGCCGACGCCATCGGCCGATGTGCGTGGCCGATCGAATTCCATGGCAGCGCCGAAGGCGTGCATTGGGAGACCTTCGAAGCGGGTCACCTGAGCTGGATTCCGTTGTCCTCGATGATCTCGCGCGATCTGCGCAACCTGGTCGCGGCCGGGCGCTGTATCGACGCGGAGCCCTTCGCCCTTGGTGCGATCCGGGTCATCGGTCCGTGCATGGCGATGGGCGCCGCTGCGGCCGCGGCCGCAGCGCTGGGCGGCGACGACTTGCATGCGCTGGACGCCGAGCGAGTGCAGGCCGCGGTCCGCGACAACATCGAGCGCCGCGATCCGGCGCCGGCGACGCGCTGATCCGAGGGCGTGCGGCCTTCAGGCCGCGCCGTGCCAGGGCAGGGCGCGCCGCTCGATGCCCAGCACCAGGCGGTTGAGCGAGTAGCCGGCCAGCGCCAGGCAGAGCACCGCCGCATACATGGGCGCCGGCTGCATCGCGTACTGGGCCTGGACGATGAAGTAGCCGACGCCGCTGGCGCCGGCCACCATCTCCGCGATGATCGCCACCACCAACGCGATGCCCAGGCTGGTACGCAGGCCGGCGAAGATAGCCGGCAGCGCGCCCGGCAAGACGATCTTGCACAAGGTGGCCGTGCGGCCGAGACGCAGCGTACGTGCGGCCTGGCGCAGCACCGGGCTGCCGTCGCGCACGCCGGCCAAGGTGTTGAGCAGTACCGGGAAGAAGGTGCTGAAGGCGACCGTGAAGATCTTCAGCGCGTCGCCGACGCCGAGGAACAGGATCAGTGGCGGCACGATCGCCGCGATCGGTATCGGCCGCAAGGTCTCGACCAGCGGATCGAAGGCCCGGCGCAGCAGCGGCGAGAGGCCAAGCATCAATCCAGCCGCGACGCCAGCCACGCTGCCGGCGGCGAAGCCCGTTGCCATGAAGCCGACCGTGTCGGCCAGCAGCATCGGCAGTTCGCCCGACCGAAATCCGGCCAAGAGCGCCAGCAGCACCTCGCTGAAGGGCGGCCAGTTGCGACTCTCGACCCAGCCGAAGCGGGCCGAGGCTTCCCACAGGCCGAGCAGCGCGAGCAGCAGCAGCGCGCCGGAAGCGTCTCGCGATCTCGTCGAAAGGCTTCGAGGAAGGTTCTTCATGATTGGTGTTCTCGCCAAGGAAGTAGACGTCGCTCGGCCCATTCGAACGACGTGTTGAGGACCAGCCCCAGGGCGGCCAGTACCGCCAGCCACGCATACATGCGCTGGATCTGGAAAGAACGCTGCATGTCGAGGATCAGAAAGCCGACGCCGTTCTCGCCGGCCAGCATCTCGGCTACCACCACCAGGCTCAGTGCCAGGCCAAGGCTGATGCGCATGCCGGTGGCGATCATCGGCAGCGCCGCCGGCAGCACGATCTTCACCACGGTCCGGGTGCGCGAAAGCCGCAAGGTGCGCGCGGTGCCAAGCAGCACCGGATCGATGCCGCGCACGCCCTGCACGGTGTTGATCAGCACCGGGAAGAAGGCGGCCAGCGCAACGATGAAGAGCATCGTCGGCAGGCCGATGCCGAGGAACAGGAAAAGCGGGGGGATCAGCGCCGGCTTCGGGATCGGCCTCAGGCCTTCGACCAGTGGCTCGAACAGGCGATAGATCGCGTCGCTGCGGCCCATCGCGAGGCCGAGCGCGACGCCGAACACGCAGGCGATCGAATAGCCGGCGCTCATCAGCGCGAGGGTCTGCAGCAGCGGCGCGACGACGGCTTCGGAGCGAAGGATGCTGCCGAGCGTGGCCGCAATGTCCGAAGGCGCGGGCAGCAGGACGGCGGACACCAGGCCACCGCGCACCGAGGCCTCCCACAAGCCAAGCATCGCAGCGACCGCGACCGTGCCGGGCAGCCAGCGTTCCGGTGCCAGCGCCTTCACTGCGCCGGCTCCCGGTGCAGCAGCCTTTCCATCAGCGAATGGCGCAGCGACAGGAAGCGCGGCTGTTCGCGGGTGGCAATCGAATCGCGCGGCTGATCGATGCCGGTCTCGATGAGGTCCTCGACCACCGTCGGGCGCCGCGACAGGATGGCGATGCGGTCGGCCAGGAACACTGCCTCGTCGACGTCGTGGGTCACCAGCACCACGGTGAGCCCGTGGGCCTGGCGCAGTTGCAGCACCAGCGCCTGCAACTCGACCCGGGTGAGCGCGTCGACTGCGCTGAAGGGCTCGTCGAGCAGCAGCACCTTCGGCTCGGCGGCCAGCGCCCGTGCGATTGCCACCCGTTGCTGCATGCCGCCGGAGAGCTGCCACGGGAAATGCTTCTCGAAGCCGGCCAGGCCAACCATCGCAAGGTAGTCGGCGGCGCGGGCGCGCAGCTCGCGCCGGGTCCTGCGCGCACGGCCCTCGAAGGCCAGGGCGACGTTGGCCGCGACGTCGCGCCAGGGCAGCAGCGACTTCGCGTACTGCTGGAACAGGTAGACCATACCCTGCGGCGGACCTGTCACCGGCAGGCCGCCGAACAGCACCCGGCCGCCGTCCGCCGGCATCAGCCCGGCCATGATCTGCAACAAGGTTGACTTGCCGCAGCCCGACGGTCCGAGGATGGCGAGGAACTCGCCGTCGCGCACCTCGAGGTCGATGCCGGCTAGGGCGCGTACCGCGGCGGCGTCGACGCCGAACGACTTGCAGACGGTTTCGAGGCGGATCGCGTTCGGGCGGGACGGCTGCGCGATGGCGGTGCCCAAGGAGGCACCGGATGTATTGCCGAGCGGATCGAATTTCATGGGGTGGCCTGGATGTCGGTAGCCAAGGAGAAGGCAGTCCGGGCTTCGTCGCGCAGCGCCCCTTCTAGCGCGGCGCCGAGCGCGAGCAGCCGCGCGTCGCTGCCGTGCGGGGCGTCGAAGGCGATGCCGATCGGCAGGCCATCGGGGCTCATGCCGCCGGGCAGCACCAGGCTTGGGAGCGCGGCGACGCTGGCCGGCGATACGTTGCGGGCGTAGGCATCGCGCGCGCTCATGAGGCTGCCGTCGGCCAGCGGGACCGCCGGCGCCGGCGAGATCCTGGAGCCGTGGGTGGCCGCGACCGGCGCTGCGACCCGAAGCACGGGGTGCATCAAGAGGTCGGCACGCTGCGCGGCGAAGTAGCGCTGCAGCGTTTCGCTCAGCAAGGCTCTGCGCTGCAATGCCGCATGATAGGCGCGACGGGCTTCCTCGCTGCCAATGTCTCGCTGTCCGGCCCGCAGCCCTTCAGCAAGATCGCTGCCGGCCGAGTCGATCAGCTGTGCGATCGAGATGCCGCCGGTGTGGGCCGCCAGCCAACCAGGCAGTGCGGTGGCAGATTCGTGGCGAATCAGCAGCGGCGCGATGTCGGCGATCGATGGGTCGAGGCCCGGCACGTCGGCCTCGACCAGCACCGCACCAGCTGCGACGAGACGACGGCGCGCGGCCTCGAAGACCCGCTCGACCGGCGGCTCCAATTGCGACAGGTAGTAGCGCGGCGACAGCGCGATGCGCACGCCCACCAGGTCCCGCACGGGCGTTCCGGCAGGCTGGCCCGCCATCACCGCGTCGAGCAGCGCGAGGTCGCGCACGCAGCGTGCGATCGGCCCGACCGTGTCAAGCGTGTGCGACAGCGGCATGAGGCCCTCGGTCGGATAGCGGCCGACCGAAGGCCGGAAACCGGCGACGCCGCACAGCGCCGCCGGGATCCGGATCGAACCGTTGGTGTCGCTGCCGATCGCCGCCGGCACCATCAGCGCGGCCACTGCGGCCGCGCTACCGCCGCTGCTGCCGCCGGCCAGTCGATGCGGCGCATGCGGGTTGCCGACCCGGCCGAAGTGTGGGTTGTCGCTGGTCCAGCCCATGGCCAGTTCATGCATGCCGTTCTTGCCTAGCAGCAGCGCGCCTTGCGCATAGAGCCGCTCGACGACCGGCGCGCTGCTCCGGCTGCGTTCGCCGCTCAATGCGGCGGTGCCGCCGGTGGTCGGCAGGCTTTCGCTCGGGATGTTGTCCTTGAGCGCCAGCGGCACGCCGTGCAGAGTACCGCCGATGCGACCCGCGGCATGTGCCAGGTCGGCCGCCCGAGCACGTTGCAGCAGTGCCGATGCGTCGATGTGGATGAAGGCGTTGAGCGATGCGCCGTCGTAGCATCTCTGCAGCAATGCGGCTGCATAGTTCTCGGCCTTCAGATCGCCCCTGCGCAGCAGCACGACGGCCTCGGAAAGCGTTAGCCGCAGCAGCGGCAGCTTCGCCGCAATCGACGAGTCGGCCGGGGTGAGATCGGTGTTCAAAGCAATAGGGCACCAAGGCAAGGAAAGGAAGCATCCAGTTTCCTGAGCGCGGATGACAGCGTCAAACTACTGGGCCGATCGGCCGCATCGGGAAACGCAATGGACGACCCCATGCCGCTAGTGCAAGCGGCGCGGCATCGAGCTGCGGCTCGAGCGAGTTCATTGACTTGATCTCTATTGACGAAATAAGCGCCTAGCGGTGTTCAGGACATGTGAAGCGCGCCCCAAGTGGCGGCGAACAGGGCGGAATGGCGCTGCCGAGTCATCGTCCTGAACCGCATGCTGGCGAAGGGCTTGGCAAGCGCCTGTCTGATCTTGCCGAAGCAAATGACGGCGAAGCGCATGGTCACGCTCCCGGGCAAATCAAAGCTGCGCCAGGCCGCCGTCGACCGCGATCTCGCTGGCAGTCATGAAACTGCTGTCCGACGAGGCAAGGAATGCCGCTGCGGCGCCGATCTCGGACGGGTCGGCCATGCGCTGCAGCGGCGTCATCGCTGCATAGGCCTTCTGGCCTTCCTCGCCCAGCGCCGCCTTCGCAAGTTCGGTCGCCGTGGCCCCTGACGACAGCACGTTCACCCGTATGCCGGTGCCCTTCAAGTCCTCCGCCCAGGTTCTTGCGAGATTGCGGACCGCCGCTTTGCTGGCGCTGTACGCGGTCATTCCCGGGGCACCCGTGGTGCCGGCGCTCGAACCGGTCAGGATGATCGAGCCGCCCGTGCCGCATGAACAACGTGTCACTGGCCCAGAGAGAGGCTTGTGGGTTTGGCTGTGCGCGCAAGACTGGTTGCTGCCGGCCGCAATTTTTCTGCCGAACGGCGGCCCTGGCTCAAAGCTGCCTTCGGCTCGAAGCCTTGTTCGATGTTCTCTGAAATCCAACCTTTGGCGATGACTCACGGTTGGCACTCGGCAAACTCTTGAGCCACGAGCGGCGCATATGCACTGCACGGAGCCCGTGGGCACTAAATTGTCAAAGGTCAGACGGTTCGTCTTCTGCTCCGAGCGCGCGATCGATGACCCGATGAGCCGCACCCACAGCCTCGACCATCACTTCGGCCGGCGTCACCTTGGCGCTGGTAGACGAACGCACGCCGAGCGCAGTCGGAAGGCCTTCAATCTCGCATCTCCACATCACCGCTCCGTTTCGAGCGATCTGGACTTCGCAGGTGATTGCGCGGCCGCGATGAATTTCCGTGTGCATTGCTTTGCTTTCGATCAAGCTGGTCTTGGCTTTGTCGACGGGGGCGATGGGTCTGTCGGGCATGGCGGGTTCTCGTCGGTAGGTACGGGAATGTTGGCAGCAGCCACAACGGACACGCCTCCGACATTTCCGACGTCCGCTGACGGCGGAGGTCCTACCAGGCGAGCACTTGCCTTGAGGCGATTCGCCTTCTCGATCTCGATTGCTTTGGCTGTCGCTTGCGGCCGTACGGGAGTCTGAAAGTTGCGCTTTAGCCTCCGTGGCAAGCCATTGGAGCCATCGGAGCCGCTAGGCTTGGCAATCGCTTCGGCTATCTCGACCAGGAAGGCCCGCACGTCCGCCACCCGATCTCCTACCTTGCGGACAGCGAGCCGCAGCTCTGCCTCGTCGCAATCAAGATATGACATCCACGCGCGGACGTTGTGCATGTCGTCAAGGGTGACCCGCCTGTCTTCGAGCGGGATCTTGCCAGGATCGTCGGTCATGTCAGGTGCCTCCGTTGTGGGACGGCGGGAGTGTGCCGCTAGCTGGCCGGGCTCCTCAAGTCGGAGCCGATTGGCATGCGCTGCAGGAGTAAACCCTACGCCGGGTGGCGTAGTCCAACATCCGAATGGCAGTTGCTGCTCGCGCGTAATATTGCTGCGGACATTTTTCCTTTGCCGGGCAAAGGGGCGCACAACGCCATGAGACACCTATGCAAGACATTCTGATTCTCGGGGGCACCGGCTTCGTCGGAAGAAGTCTTTGTGCATTGTTGGCCGCCTCGGAGCAGGCGCCGCAGCTCACTGTGCCGACCCGGCACATGTCGCAAGAGGCGCTGTTGCGGATGCCAAGGCCTGTCGCACTGTTCAGCGCGGATATTGGTGACCCGAGCCAACTCGTCAAGCTTGTCGAGGGGAAGGCCGCAGTGGTCAATTTGGTGGCGATTCTGCACGGAGACGACACACAGTTTGCCCGGGTTCATGTCGACCTGGTTCGGTCGCTGGTTGAAGCGTGCAAATCGACCGGTGTGAGGCGCATCGTCCATGTGAGCGCCCTCGGCGTGGACAGCGGCAGGCTGAGCCGCTATCTGCGTTCGAAGGCAGCAGGTGAGACTGTGCTCGAGGGCTCAGGCCTCGACGTGACCGTGCTTCGAATGCGCTGGTCCCGACGTTTTTACCTTGGCGCAATTGGTCAGATTTGCGGGGGAATGGTCGGGTCACAAGAAGCCCATCGTGGCGCTTCCCCGAGCCCTCGGAACGCTTCAGGCAGCTGTCATGGAACACCTGCCGGGAGAGCCGGTGATGTCGCGCGACAACTTGCGGTCCATGCAAACTCCGAACGTTCTCAGCGGACGACTTCCGACCTTGGAGGCGTTGGGTATCCGGCCAGCTGCCCTCAAGACGATCGGCCCTGGCTACCTTGGACGCAAGCATGCTTGGTTGCGGGTCCGGCGCTCTTCGCACGCGACCTCGCGCCGCGGTCAAGGCAGATGGCCGGGTGGCTGATCCCCAGCCCACATGGCCCGGCGCTTGGAACGACGCAGCGTGCGAAGCCCTTCAGCAGTGACCGAGAGCACCTGGGCCGGCGCCTGGAAGGCCTTTGCGCCGGAGCGCAAGACTTCAGGAATGGTGGCGATCACGAGTCGGGCTGCCAAATAGCTCCGCACCCTATCTACATCATCAGGATGTTCAATCGTCACCGGCAACGCAAGATCCGCCAGGCGCTGCAATAGCTCGTATCTCAATTCTTGTCCTTCGCGTATGCACCTTTCTTTACGTGAAGGACTTCGAAACGGATCAGTGAATCGCGGTCGCCGGCGCCTTTGAAGAAGCGCGCAGCGACCGCTCAACCGATCTACAGATTGGCTGCAGGTGCCATGTCGTCGACCGGCGCCACGGCGTTGCCGAGCTGCACCGGTTGCGCCGTGTCCGAGGTGGCAGCGATCAGTTGCTTGAGATAGGCAATGAACGCGTTGCTGCTCGTGAGCGCGGATGAGGGGATCATCGACAGCTGGGCCCCGCTCGACGTGCCTGAGCCTGTTGGCGTGATCGGAAACGAATAGCCACCTCCGCCTCCACCACCACATCCGGTCAGAGCCACGATGCTGAGACACGAGGCAAGCGCCAGCATCCGCGATCGACTGTTTCGTTGCTTCATCTTTGGCTCCTGTTCACGGATAGGTGGATCCAGCGGCCGCCGGCGGATTGAAGTTGCCGGTGATCGGAGTCGTCATGTACGGGAAGACGGTATCGTAGTTGGCCGCTGTCTTGCGCACGCCATCGGTCAAGGCCAGGCCGCCTGCGGGTGCGTCGGAAGGCTTGCAGCCGACCTGCAGGGTGTCGGCAGCGCCGGTGAGCACGCACAGTGCGCCCATCGATACGCGCAACGACAAGTCGACCACGTCGTCCGCCGGGCGGCGACCGTTCGGGAAGCCTGCGTTGTCCTTGCCGGCGACCCCGAGCGAACTTTGCGCGGCAGGCGCGGTCACCGGTGTCGAGGTGTTCAACCGCAACATTTCCGACGGCGTCACGTGCGCCGGTTGGTTCAGTCCGGCAATGCCCTTGAGGAACACGGTCACCAGGTCGGTGCGCGGGAAGTTGGTCGGTGCCTTTGCGGACGGGAACAGGCTCTCGATCACGGTAGGCAGCACGGGGTTGGTCACGTAGTCGGCGAAGTTGGCCGCGTCGTCCTTGGGCCGCGATGCATTGAACTTGTCCTTGTCCTCGAGGCCGATCACGACCTCGTTGACGAGCGGCATGCCGAGCCGCGAAACCTGCGCCCACGAACCGCCTTCCAGCGATGCCTTGTTGAGGCCGGTGTCCGGCGACGGGTTGATCAGGCGCGCCTGCCGCACGCTGGCGGTCGTGAACGCGCCGATGACCGGATCGCCGCCCGCGGTGACGCACGAGATCGGCAATTCGAGCGCCAGCGTGCTGACGTTCTTGCCCTCGAGGTCGTTGTTGTTGCCCGCGTTCTCCGGCCCGAGCGGGTTGAGGTTGAAGAGGTCGAAGATCTTGCCGACTGCGATGTAGAAGGACTCCTTGCGCTGCCCGACGAAAACGCGGCCTGGCACAGCGCAACCGGGGATGTTGACGCTGTAGATGTGCTGCTTGGCATAGGCGGCGTACCCGTTCGGGAACACCTTTTCGCCAACGTTGTCGACCGGCTTGTCGAAGACGGTCGCGCCAGTTGCCGCGTTGGTGACCGGCACGCGAGACGCGTTGCGCGCGCCGCCTCGCACGACGTTCAGCGTGAATGTCTCGCGCACATTGAGGGTCGCCGGGTTGACCGAAGTGATCGGTCCGCTCGTGATCAGCGGAATCTTGACCTGCTTGCCGCCCACCGGGAGAGCGGTCGACTTCGACGTGTTCTGGAACTGGAATTGGAACGTCAGGTCCTCGACGCCGTCGCCGTTGTTGTCGATGTGAACTTCATACAGCCCGTCGGGATTGAACATGAAGAAGTTCGGGCCGCCCTGCGGATCCTGGAACGGCTGGTAGTTCGCCAGGATCGTGACGAAGTCTTGTCGCCCGGTTTCGTAGCTGCGGAACATGTACAGGTCGGTCGCATCCAGTTGCGGGAGCCCGCTGATGAAAGGCGCCTCCCGATGGCTGGAGGCCCACGAACCGAAGGATGCGGCACACAGCAGCGTCGCCACTGAGAGTGCTAGGGATTTGGCTTTCACGCGAGGTCCTAAATAATTTGGTAATGGGCATGTAAAGGCGCGAATGAAAGGGAACTTGTTCCCTCCGCTAACTTTGTAGGCATCACGACGGGCGGCCTGTAGGTGTGCGTCCTACATGTAGTGGCTGAGGTTTGGGTTCGACATTTACTGGATGAATATCCAGTATTCTTGCGCCATGCGAGTGCAAATCGAACTGCGGCGCCATGTTGGCAAATTCATCCCCCGGTACCGACCCCAGGAGGGCATTCGTGGCGTGCTCATGTTCGGTTCGCGTCTCATCGAGGGGCGGACCGCGCCGCGGCATTCCGTAGGTGTGTCGAGCCCGAGCAGGGCTACGCGCCCGTTGAGAGCCCGGTGCTCTACGACCCGCTGCTGATCGAAGTACTCGACGATCAGAACAGGCTTGCCGGGTGGGAGGCGCTCGATTGCACGCACTATGCGCAGCAGTGGGATTGCTTCTGGCTTCCGGACCGCTATGCCCCCAAAGCGCGAGTCGGAGGGCGCTGGGTATAGAGGGTCCTACAGGAAGCTGCCGCCGCGGCTCACGTGTAGCCGGGTGATTCAAACCTATGCTCGTACTGCAGGCTGCCACCGGCCAAGCTTGCGAATCACATTGATCGGAGATTTTCTTGCGCAAAATGATATTGAAGACTCACCTTGCTGTCGCTCGCATCGTGTGGAAAGCGTCCAGGTGAGTACCCGCGCCGATGCGCATTCGTCTGCCAAAACTCGGCGACCACCACATTTCTCAGCCCGCGAACCCGTCTTGACGTCGGCGCGGCGTCAGAAGATGGCCCGCTCCGCGCATGCCTATGTGCGCGGCAATACCTTGCAGTTTTATGAATGGCTGGAGTCGATTCCTCGGCATACCTTGCCCGAGGGCCCCGCGATCTGGATCTGCGGCGACTGTCACGTGGGCAACCTGGGTCCGATCTCCGATTCTCAAGGGACCATCGACATCCAGATCCGAGACTTCGACCAGACCGTGATTGGCAATCCTGCTCACGATCTTGTGCGTCTGGCTCTGTCTCTCGCCATGGCGGCCCGCGGGTCGGACCTGCCTGGCGTGACCACCGCGCGCATGACCGAAGAACTGGTCAGGGGCTACAGGGATGCCTTCGCATCGACACGGAAGCTGTCGACCGTCGAGCGCCCCGTTATCGTCGACCAGGCTCTGCGGCAGGCGGGGCGCCGAAGTTGGCGTCATCTCGCCGAAGAGCGCGTCGAAGGCGCAACTGTCCAGGTGCCGCTCGGGCGGCGCTTCTGGTCAGTGTCTGCCGACGAGCGCAAAGCCGTGCTGGCATTGGCAGAGTCGGAGGAAATTCAGTCTTTGATTACGCGGCTGCAGCATCGAGACGACGACGCCAAGGTCGAGTTCCTTGACGTGGCCTATTGGATGAAGGGCTGCAGCTCATTGGGCCGGCTTCGATATGCGGCACTGCTGGACGTCGGCAAGAACGCCACCAAGGGCAGGGACTTCTGCTTGTTGGACATCAAGGAGGCAACCCGGGCCGTGGCACCGGCCTATGCCGACACCGACATGCCGCGAGACAACTCGTTGCGAGTGATAGAGGGCGCGCGTCACATGTCGCCACACCTGGGCGATCGCATGGCTGGCGCGCGGTTCATGAAGCGATCGGTCTTCGTACGCGAGTTGCTGCCACAGGATTTGAAACTCGAGCTCGAGTCACTCGATGCGGACCAGGCAACGAAGTGCGCCTACTATTTGGCACGCGTGGTCGGCCGCGCGCATGCGCGACAACTCGACGAGCGGGCGAGAAAAGCGTGGAGAGCAGAGCTGACGCGTGGGCAATCAAAGTCGCTGGATGCGCCGTCCTGGCTGTGGAAGAGCGTGGTCGAGCTCGTTGCCTCTCACGAACGTGCCTACCTTGAGCATTGCAGGCAGTATGCGCTCGGCATGGTAGGCACGCCTGGTTAAATGGGGGAGTGGAAGGCGGCCGCGATGCCTGGGTGTAGTCGTTGGCCCGACAAATGGGTGCCGAGGGCATCAGCGGGCCAGCGGCTCAGATACGCGATGCAATATTCTGCGGCCATGGAGACCGTTTTCGCCGTTCGAAAAAGCGGAGCATTTCCTCGCTGGCGTTTGGGCCGAGGGGATCGGCATGCGAACCGGCTGCGCACCCTCCAGACCATGCATGACCGCCACCGTGTAAAACCCAGTGCTCACCGCAAACGGTGTTGTCCTGTCCCATATATTCGTGCCGCGTGAACTGGCGACCCTCGTGCCCGGGTTCCCGATGCGTCTCGTCGGGCTCTTCGGTTCCAAAGCATGCTTGCATGACCTGGAGACCGTTGACTGGGTGGACGATGACGTCCTTGTCACCGTGAAAGACGATCGTCGGGATGCCTGTCGGAGTCGTGGGCTCGCGAACGTTCCCGCGCATGGCTGCCAAACCAGAAGACAGGTCCGTGCCTGCCAGGGCCGCCAGGCCGGAGTGCACGCCGACGGCGGCATAGACGTCCGGAAAAAGCTCTCCAAGAAGCGCCGCCATCGCGCCGCCTGCCGACAAGCCGGCGACGTAGATCCGGTCGGTGTCCACGTCAAGATCTCCCGCGACCCTGCGGACCAAGGAGGTGATGCGATCCGGCTCGCCTCCCTCGCGCGACTGGTGATCTGGATGGAACCAATTCCAGCATTGGTGCGCATTGTCGCGAGCGCTTTGGCAGGGATAGAGGACCACGAAGCCATGCCGTTCGGCCGCAGCGTTCATCGCGGTGCCTGTCGCGAAATCGTGTGGGTCTTGGCCGGCGCCGTGCAACATCACAACCATGGGGGCCCGACCTACCATCGCACTCTGGGGCACGAATAGACAGTGGCTGTCGTGAACTTCTGTCATCGAATGGGGCGTGAGTGCGGCAATCGCAGCGCCGTTGAAAAACGAGGCACCCATCGCCGAAGCCATATCGAACCAAGCGGTCATCGGATTCATCGAGAATGTTTGGTGCATCGCATCAATTTGCCGGAGGTGGTCTAGCGGCGTGGGTGATCTGAGCACCCTGTCCGGCGTAGTCAAACGCGCCGGGTGATTGGTCCCGGCCGCGCAACTCGACCAGGTCGCGGCCGATCTGTAGCGAGGCGAAAGGCTGCGCGGCCTGGGCCAGGTCGAGGCCGCGAAGGAGTAGCTCAAGCCGATACCATCGCAAGATATGCAGCCACTACATCTCTGAGCGCCGGCGCGCCTACTTCCTGCGGCACTACGGGATCGTGATCCCGGCCGATTGGGAGGCGCCGGCCGGCACCAGCCACGTCTACCCGACGCAGCTCGCGCCGATCATCCGGCGCCCGGCCGCGCGCGAGAGCGGCGACGAGGCGGTGCCCGAGTTCGAGGCCGTCATGGCGCGCTTCGGCCTCCTGCCCGGGTTCGCCAAGGACCTCAAGTCCGGCACGAGAACCTACAACGCCCGCAGCGAGACTGCGGCGTCGCTGCCAAGCTTCAAGGGCGCCTGGGCCAAGGGTCGGCACTGCATCGTGCCCTGCGAGGCGATCTACGAGCCCGACTGGCGCACCGGCACGCACATCCCGACCCGGTTCACCGCGACCGAAGACGGCACGCTCGGCGTGGCGGGCCTGTGGCAGCCGTGGCGCGCGCCGACGGGGGAGTGGATCGACACCTTTACCATGCTGACCCTCAACGCCGACGAGCATCCGCTGATGAAGCACATGCACCGCCCGGACCGGGGGCGGCCGGTGGAGATGCAGGACAAGCGCATGGTGGTGATCCTGCCGGAGGCGCAGTACGCGGAGTGGCTCGATGCGCCGGCGGAGCGGTCGAAGGAGTTCATGACGCAGTACCCGGCGGAGCGGTTGGTGGTTACGCCGGAGCCTGTGGCAACGAAGGCGGCGTCGGCCCGAGCAAAGAAAGCGAACCCGGCCGAGTGAGCGCGGTCAGGCTTCGTCGTCCTTTTGGAATTCCGTTGAAGGCAGCAGACGCAGATAAGAAAAGGCCCTCCGCCGGTTTCCCGAGTCGGAGGGCCTTCGCCGTTTCAGAGTTCCTTGGAGAGGGTTTGCTGCTTCGGTAAGGATCTGCATTTCGTCGCAGCCGGCTCGGATCAGCCGAAAAGACAACTGCGCGCAAAGCGGCGCCTACCCACGCACTCCGCGGCCGATTGGGCTCCGGGCAAGTAGGACATCGACGACCCGTCTGAGGACGGCGAGAGGCAAAGTCACAAGTGCTGCTCGGCGCCACATCGGGCTGGCGCAGGCCGATGTGACGCGGCAGGTCGTGGATCTCTGGATTGGCAAGAAGGCGACTGCACCGACGAAGCGGAAGATCCGGCGGTGACGGCCTGCAGCGCTCTGAGCGACCGACGATAGAAGTCTGGTTTGCCTAAATGCGCTGGCGAGCATCCCGATCCTTGACCCATTCCAAACAGCTCTCGCTCAGGGCCACGCCGAGAGCGTTCTGACTCGGAAAGGATGTCGTCAACGTGAGGCGGCAGACTTTTTCATACCCGTCATGCACGTCGGCGAACCCTTGAAGGCCGTTTGTCGCGAGCGCCGTACGAAACAATGCAAAGCGCCATTGCCCCAAGTGTTGGATGAAAAAAGGGGTGTCCATCGCCAATTCCTCCCGTTTCTTTGGCTCGTCAATTTGCCCGGGAAAATAATCGTCGATTCGCCGACTGTAAACGATTGGTTGATACTTTTCTACTGCTGCGACATAGCTTTGCGTTTGTGTGTCCGGAACCGTACATTGAGGCTTGTCCACCCCAGTTTCTCCGGAAGACCGGTCGGCTCGGATCGCTCTGCTGCAGAAGGTCCTGGGGGCCGACCGCATGACGATCGAGGAGATGGAGGCGAAGCTTGCCGCCTTGCGGGCGCAAGTTGACGCCGCCGTGTCTAGTGCTCGCCCCGAGTTGTTGGAGGCGTTGCAAGAATGGCTGGACAGCTGACGCTGATCACAGAGACGCGCGCCTGGATCAAAGACTACGCGCTACGATGGCAGGCCCGAAGGCCTCACGAACTTCGGCAAGCGCCTTTTCGATGAGGCGCATGGCCGCCTCAATGTCCATCGGCTGCGTACCTGAATGGCGTCATGCGGCACCAATGCAAAGTCCAGCCGTTCGCATGCAATCGCCCAGTGAAAACGGGCGACGGTTCGCGCGATGGCACATTCCGGCAACGACTTATGCATACGGAATTCGATCCTAGTCTCTTCACTGGCGGCCTACAATGCAGCCGCAGAGAAATTGACGACGTCATGGATTCATGAAGTCAAACGCTTGCAATCTCGCTATTGCAAGCGTTTACCCTGTGGGCCCTTCGAATCGGTCAGCGCTTAATTCTGCAACCACCGTAGAGGAATCCTCTCCTCAGGCGAACCGGGGTCCTGCATGGCATCGGAGATCGCGCCCGGAAGCAATCTGCTTCTGGACGCATTGGCCCGGAGTTCGCCCGGTCCATGGCAGAGTGAATTGCAGTTGGTGGATCTGCCGCTGGGCAAAGTCCTGCACGAGCCCTTCACGGCTCGCAACCACGTGTACTTCCCGGTCACGGCAGTGGTGTCCATGCTCTATGTACTGTCCGACGGCAACATGGCTGAAATCGCCGTGATAGGCAGCGAGGGCATCGTGGGCATGTCGATGTTCATGGGCGATGGCACCACGCCGAGCTGCGCGATGGTGCAATGCGCGGGTAGCGCGATCCGACTCAACGCCGCGTCTCTCAAGCAAGAGTTCGTGCGAAGAAGCGAAGTTGCACAGGTCTTGCTCAGGTACACGCAGGCGCTGATCGCGCAGATGTCCCAGACTGCCGTATGCAATCGGTACCATCCGGTCGAACAGCACTTCTGTCGATGGATACTTCTGATGTTCGACCGCCATGACGGCGACGAGATCGTCATGACGCAGGAGATGATCGGCGCGATGCTGGGCGTTCGCCGCGCGAGCGTCAACCTGGCCGCGACCCATCTGCAGAAAGACGGCTTGATCGCCTACCGGCGCGGCAGGATCACGCTGCTCGATCGACCGGCGATGGAGTCCAGAGTCTGCGAGTGCTACGGCGTGATCAAGAGCGAGTACGACCGCCTGGTCCCGGCCCTCGAGAGTGCTGCCTTGGGCGATCCGCCCTCTAGCATGCGAACGGATGCGCAGCGCCTGGCCTTCTTGCACCGCTTCGGCATCCTCGATTCGTCCGCCGAGGAAGTCTTCGACGACATCGCGCGCCAGGCCAGTGACTTGCTGGCGACGCCAATTGCGATAATCAGCTTCCTCGACAAGGAGCGGGACTGGTTCAAGGCGTGCATCGGCTACGCCGCGACGGAGTCGCCCGCACAGACCTCGTTTTGCGATGTGTTCTTTCGCATGGACGAAAACACCATCGTGGTGGAGAACACGCTGGAGGACAAGCGATTCTCGGCGCACCCGTTGGTACGTGGCATGCCGTTCGTTCGCTTCTACGCGGCGGTCCGGCTGGTTGCGGAGGGTTACACGCTTGGCACTCTGTGCGTCTACGACTTCAAGGCGCGACAGCTGGATCGATCGCAGGTCCTGGCCCTGGAGGCTTTGGCGGAAGCCACGATCGACGCGCTCAAGGCGCGCGAAATGAGGACATAGCGTTCGGCCGCGCGCGATCAGGGACCGCGACGCATTGGCGATGCCATGCAATGTCCACGCTGGACATGTCGATCGTCCTACGCCTGCATGACGTGCCGCTCGCTACTGTGCTTTCACATACCGCGTGGGTTCCGGCACGTCTTGCCGCTCACTTTTCTCGAGGTCCTCCATGAAACCGAACGATCTTCCCGCTGCCGCGGCACAACCCTTCGTCGACGGTGCCATCCCCGTCTCGCTCACGATCAACGGCTTCGACCACCCGCTTTCCGTCGAGCCGTGGGTCACGCTGCTGGACCTGTTGCGTGAGGAGGCGCATCTCACGGGCACCAAAAAAGGCTGCGACCACGGCCAATGTGGTGCCTGCACGGTGCTACTCGACGGCATTCGCGTGAACAGCTGCCTGATCCTCGCGGTGAGCGCCGATGGCTGCGCGGTGCAGACTGTCGAAGGACTGGCCAGCGGACCCGCGCCCGAGCAACTCGATCCCCTTCAGCAGGCCTTCATGGACCACGATGCCTTCCAGTGCGGCTACTGCACGCCCGGGCAACTGTGTTCGGCACGCGGGCTGCTCCGGGAAGGCCGAGCGCATACCCGCGAAGAAGTTCGGGAGCTGATGAGCGGCAACTTGTGCCGCTGCGGCGCCTACTCGAACATCACCGACGCGGTCATGGACGTGTTGGCGCAAGAGGGCCGCCAGCGATGAACAGATTCATCTACCTGAGGCCCGATGACGCGGGCTCGGCCGTCACCCAATGCGCCGATCCGGATGCACGGTATCTCGCAGGGGGCACCAACCTCGTCGACCTGATGAAGGAGAACGTCGAGCGGCCCGCATCGATTGTGGACATCGGGCGATTGCCGCTCCGGCGCATCGAGGACTTGCCAGACGGCGGCTTGCGGCTCGGCGCCTTGGCAACCAACGCCGACACCGCGTACGACGCTCGGGTCGAGGAACGCTACCCGTTACTGGCTTCGGCCATCCTTGCCGGTGCCAGCCCGCAGTTGCGCAATCGCGCGACCAATGGTGGGAACCTGAACCAGCGCACGCGCTGCTACTATTTCTATGACACGGCGGCTGCCTGCAACAAGCGATTGCCGGGGTCGGGCTGCGGGGCGATTGGTGGCGTGACACGCATCCACGCCATCCTCGGTGCCAGTGAGCGATGCATTGCCACTCATCCTTCGGACATGTGCGTGGCACTGGCCGCGCTGAAGGCGACAGTGCGAGTATCTGGGTCGGGCGGCGAGCGGACTATCGCGTTCGCTGACTACCACCGGCTTCCTGGCGAAGAGGCTTGGCGAGACAATGAGCTGCTGCCGGGCGAACTTGTCACTGGGATCGACCTGCCGGCAGAGGACTTCAGCAGCCATTTTTCCTACCTGAAGCTTCGCGACCGCACGTCGTATGCCTTCGCGCTCGTGTCGGTGGCTGCCGCATTGCGCTTCGGCGATGGCGGACGCATCGCCGAAGCCCGCATCGCACTGGGCGGCGTGGCGCACAAGCCGTGGCGCGTGCCGGAAGCAGAGAAGCTGCTGATCGACCGGATCCCATCGCAGGAAGCCTTCCTGCAAGCGACCCAAGCATTGCTGTCCGGTGCGACAGGCCGAGGCGGCAACGACTTCAAACGCGAACTGGCACGGCGCGCCGTAGTGCGTGCGCTGCGCCAGGCGGCCGCGGGCACCCCGCAGTCCCAATGCAACAAGCAAGTGGCCTGAGGAGGGCTTTTCATGAATGAAAGCATCCACATCGGCGACGCGCCGAACCGAGTCGATGGCCTCGTGAAGGTCACGGGGCAGGCCCGCTACGCGGCCGAATACGCCACTGCCAATTTGCTCTACGGCTGGGTGGTTTCCAGCGAGATCGCCAAGGGCCGCATCGTCGAGATGCACGACCTCGGTGCGCGCCGCTTGCCGGGCGTGGTCGAAGTGATCAGTCATGCCAATCGACCGCACCTGCCTTGGCTGGACCACAGCTACACCGACGAGGTCTCTGTACCGGGCTCGCCGTTTCGCGCCTTCTACGACGACAAGATCGCCTTCAGTGGTCAACCCATTGCGCTGGTGGTGGCGACGTCGCTCGAAGCGGCACGCGATGGCGCGGCGCTGGTTCATGCGAGCTACGAGATCGAGCCGCACAACACCGACATGCAGGAGGCGCTCGCGGAGAAGTACGAGCCGAAGAGAAAGCGCTCCACGTACAAGGCGCCCAAGTCGCGTGGCGATGCCAGAAAGGCCTTCGATGAGGCACCGCTCAAACTGCACGCCGACTACCACCTGAGCACTCATTTCCACAATCCGATGGAGATGCATGCCACTACGGTGGTCTGGGAAGGCAACGGCAAGATCACGGTCCACGACAAGACCCAGGGCTCTCAGAATGTGCAGGGCTACCTGTGTTCCGTGTTCGGGTTCTCCAAGAGCGATGTGCGCGTGCTCAATCCTTACGTCGGTGGTGCTTTCGGTTCAGGGCTCCGGCCGCAGTACCAGGTGTACCTGGCGACCCTTGCGGCCAAGATGCTGGAGCGGTCGGTTCGGGTGGTGCTGACGCGCCAGCAGATGTTCAGCCATGTCCATCGACCGGAGGCCGTTCAGTCGGTCTCGTTGGCCACAGACGAGGCAGGGCAGTTGCGGTCGATCATCAACGAAGCGACAACCGTCACCTCCCGCTTCGAAGACTACATGGAGGTGGTCTGCAACTGGGGTCTGATGAACTACGCCTGCGCCAACGCATCGGCCAAGTATTCGCTTGCCAAAGTCGACACCTACACGCCGGGGGACATGCGCGCACCCGGTGCGGCGACGGGCATGACCTTGTTCGAGATGGCGATCGACGAGATGGCGGAGAAAGCGGGAGTCGATCCGCTCGAGTTTCGCCGGCTCAACTATTCGAACGTCGATGCGATGGACGACAAGCCCTTCACGTCGAAGGCCCTGCGCGAGGCCTTCGACCAGGGTGCCGAGCGTTTCGGCTGGGAAAGGCGCTCGGCAGCGCCACGTTCGATGCGCGACGGATCGGACCTTGTCGGATGGGGAATGGCCACGGGCATGTGGGACGCCCTGTTCATGAAGACGACGGCGAGCGCGCGGTTCACGGCCGAAGGGCAGCTGGAGATCGCTTCCGCCGGCTCCGACATCGGCACCGGGACATACACCGTGATGGCTCAGGTCGCATCTCAGACGGTCGGAGTGCCGCTCTCGCGCATCACCGCGTGGCTGGGCGACAGCGCCTTGCCCACAGCGCCCGTCGAAGGCGGCTCCTGGATGGCCGCATCGATGGGCGCAGCGGTCCAGCTGGCTTGCCAGAAGGTGTGCAAGTTGTTGTACCAATCGGCCGGCAAGCTAGAGGCCAACCCGCTCGGCAAGGCGAAGTTCGAGGAGGTCGGGTTCCGCAACGGCGACATGTTCGTCAAGGCGGACCCCGCGAAGCACATCAGCTTGAACGACGTGATGGCTGCCGCCCAGAAGGACGTCCTGGAGAGCGAAGCCACGGCCAAGCCAGGTGTAGGTGACCTGGTGAGCATGATGAAGATGGCACGCAACACGCACAGCGCCATCTTTGCCGAAGTCAAGGTGGACGCGGAACTGGGTGTGGTGCGGGTGTCCCGGATCGTTTGCGCGGTCGCAGCCGGCCGCATCATCAATCCCAAGACCGCGCGCAGTCAGATCCTCGGCGGCGTCGTCATGGGTATCGGCATGGCGTTGCATGAAGAGGCGTTGACTGACCATCGGCTCGGCCGCGTGATGAACCACAGCTTCGCGGAATATCACATTCCGGTGAACGCCGATATCGATTCGATCGAGGTAATTTTCGTCGACGAGCGCGATCCAGAGGTGACGCCGCTGGGCGTCAAGGGGTTGGGGGAGATCGGAATCGTGAGTACGGCTGCGGCGGTGGCGAATGCCATCCACCACGCGACGGGCAAAAGAGCTAGGTCATTGCCGGTGACGATCGATCAGTTGCTGTGAAAGACCTTGACTCGACAGTCGACGGCGAAGAGCCGCCGGCCAAACAAGCAGAGCAGCAGGCGGGTTGCCACTGAATCACCCTTGCGGTCGGATGCCGCTTGTGCGTTGCTAGACTTGTCCATGCGTCAAACGACCGAGCGACTGGAGAAGCTTCGCCAGCTCGCGATCCTGGACACGACCCCCGAGCACGTCTACGACGAGCTGGTTCGGCTGATGGTGAAGACCTTCGATGTCCCGATCGGCATGGTCAACCTGCTCGACGCGGGACGTGACTGGTTCAAGGGGTGCATCGGCTTCGCCGGCATGGAGTCGCCCGCGGAGACGTCTTTCTGCCAGGCATTCTTCAGCACCGACGACGACACGATCGTGGCGCGTGACACGACCAAGGATGAGCGCTTCCGGACTCATCCCTTCGTGATCGGGCCGCCGTTCATTCGGTTCTACGCCGCTGCTCGGCTGTCCGTTGACGGTGAAACCGTGGGCACCCTTTGCGCGTACGACGTCAAGCCTCACGACGTGTCGCAGGTTTCCCTCGACAATCTTCGGACGCTGGCGAATGCCGCGGTCTTCCACCTTGGCGCGCGCATCCATCCGGCGGCCGTGCTGTCAGCACCGGAAATGCGTGTCGTGCTGCTGGATGACGAGCCTGCTTCCGCGGAGGCGTTGACCGAATTGCTCCAACTGCTGCGACCCGACTTGCAAACCGAAGTCCATGCGACATGGGCCGATGCAATCGCCTCGATCTTGGGGACTCGACCGTTTTCGGTCATCGCCGACTTGAAACGCGATCCTCTTGAAAGCCTCGCTTCAACGCGGCTTATTCGAGCGGCATTGGGGGAGCGCGTCCCGCGATTGATCGCGGTGTCGGGCGACGTGATCGGTATCGATGCTTTGCGTTGCGAGGATGGCTTCGATCACGCACTGGTCAAGCCAATGGAGATAGACGCGTTGTTGAGCGTGCTGCCCCCAAGCGATTAATAGCGCACGTCACAGCTTGCCCAACTCGGCTCGAATGTGGTCGCCAGCATTGCCGAAGTCGTCGTCGGCATAGCTGAAGCCGATCACCGCGCAGCGCTCCACGATGGCATAGGCAAAGTCGATCAGCATCTGGTCCAGAGGGTCGCCTTTTCGGATGACGCCCACGGCCTCCGCTGCCGATTTGAAAAAGACGACGGGATCGCCTGGCTGAGCGCCGACAGGCTCGAGATCTTCGTTCTCTTCCATGGGGCCACTTCCGGAATTTGTTAAGTGATGTGCTGTGCTCATACTGTATAAATCTACAGTATGTCGACATCGAGCTCAACCCTTCCTGAGCACAGCTTTCTGGACAGAGGATCTGCGGCGTTCGGCGTTGCGCTTGTGTTGCGCGAGAGCTGCCTGCGTGGCAACTGCGCGGGATGCCGAACGTTTTGGAGACTTGGAGGCAGCTGCGCGCTTCGAGACAGATCCGCCAAACGCCTGCCTTGCAGCGCGGAAATCAGGATCGATGCTCCGCGCGAATGTGGTCGCACCATAGGCTTCCGCGTTCGAGATGTCCATGTGCTGATGCCCCGTCAGTTGCGCTATAGCAATCTCTGGCGCCCAACAAATCAGTGAGGAGGTCGATTGGAACGTGTGGTATCCAACAAGTTGCGCGCCGAGTGCATACTGACAGTATGGTCAGGTTCCGGTCAGTCAGCCCAAGCACCCCGTTCGGTACGCCGCGCGTGACGGACCTGCTTCCCATGCTGCTCGGCGAGCGTCCGATGGCATCGATCATCCCGGCTGGATCTACGAGACCAGGTTCGAGGGCTGGCGTGTGTTGGCGAGTTCGGAGACGGCACCTGCGAACTGCGCACGAAGAACAATGCGACGCGCTGGTTCCCCGAGATCACCCAGTCTCTGGCCATGATCGAGGGGGTCCACATGTCGCGGACGGCGTGCTTTGCGTGTTCGATGAGCATGGGCACAGCGATGCCGGCCGCATGCAGGCGCGAGGCACTCAACGCAGGTGGGTCTAGGGCAACGATCCCGCCATTTACTGCGTCTTCGACCTGCTGGTCGTGAACGGGCGCGACATTCGCCTGTTGCCGCTCATCGCGCAAATCGCGCCTGGCGGGATTGTGGACACCGGTACCGACGTCGACCCATCTGGTGAGCTTCTTCGAGACGGCGCCGAGCAGCTGTTTCACCCGCAGTTCGGCCCGAAAGGCCTGGTCGCGAAGAAGGCCGACTCGGTCTACCAGGCCGGCGTGCGGTCTGCTGACTGGGTCAAAATCGAACGAAGCTGATCCTCAGCGCCGGTCGTGGAGCACGCCACCGCGATCGCGGTGAAGCCCAGGATCACGACGATGAGCCCTGCAGGATCCAGCTGTTCTCTCGTTCGCGCTCGAACTCGTCGCGCAGCCGCTGTATTCGCAGCTGCGACTGCCGCTCGAACACCTCGAGTCGCGCGCGCTCGCTTGCGGAATCGATGTACTCAATCCTCGTCTCCTCGTCGGGGAGGTGATCGACCACTGCACCTCATTCGGTCGCGTGCAGATTGCCGATGAAGTCGAAGATCAGTGACATAGGGCTTGCGACTGGATGCAACGAAGGTCCTCCAGAAGAGTTCGCGTGTCTTGAAGCCAGTCGCGCTGCAGGCGATGGGGCCGCTGGCTCGGCCCTGCAGCACCCAATCCTTCGCAGCCTCAATGCAACCAACCTCTACTTTCCAAGCGAGATCCTCGACGGCATCGGCACGGCTACATGGTCCAACACGATGATGTTTCGATCGATCATGTCGCATATTCGAGGCACCGAGCGTTTTGATCACGAGGTGCTGCCGCACAGGCGATATCACCTTGACTTGGTTAACTATATTGGCCGCCCGAGACCCGGCCAGCTTTCCTGCAGACACCTAGCGCGAACAATACCGCAAGATGGTATTCGGGACGCCGGACGAGCAGCCATATCCGATACCTTGAGGCACGCAAAACTCGCTCGATATCGTGCCGAGTGCCGAAACGGCCGGGCCATCATGGCCGAAGTCCTTGCTGACCGGAATGCCGCTACAAGCGCTCGGCGCCCGCAATCTGGATTGGCTGTCGTCCTGCGGTTCGCAGCGTACTTTGCTACCTGCGCGTCAAGCCCTCACCATGCGACCCGGTACCGTCCTACTCCCCGTTCACCGACGAGGTATCTGCTGCGTGTTTTAGCAGGAGACTTCATGAGCGACGATTCCCCAAGGCCGCCTTCGCGCCGCCAAGCCCTCAATCTGCTGGGCGGCAGCCTGGCAGCGGCGCCGGTGCTTCTCGCCACCAACGCCTCCGCGCAGCCACAGCCTCAGCCGGGGCCCGCTGGTGCTCGCCCCGACATCGAGGATCCCCGGAGCAAGTATCCCCAGCCGCCCTTCGCCGCCCAGCAGCAGCCCTGGCCGGGCCTGGCGATCAACATGAACCCGCGCCCGGACCACGGTGAAAGCAGCTATGTCGGATCTGGCCGGCTGGCCGGACGAAAGGCGCTGATCACCGGCGGGGATTCGGGCATGGGCCGCGCGGCCGCCATCGCCTATGCCCGCGAAGGCGCGGACGTCGCGATCAACTACCTGCCCGCCGAGGAGCCCGATGCCCGCGAGGTCGTGGCACTCATCCGCGATGCCGGCCGCAAGGCGGTCGCCATTCCGGGGGACCTGCGCGAAGAAGCCTTCTGCCGCCGCCTGGTGGACGAAGCGCTGAGCGGACTCGGCGGCCTTGACATCGTCGTGTGCAACGCCGGTCGTCAACAGTCGCACAGCTCGATCCTCGACATCTCCACCGAGGACTTCGACGCCACCATGAAGACCAATCTCTACGCGCCGTTCTGGATCATCAAGGCTGCGCTGCCTCACCTGCCGCCTGGCTCCGCGATCATCGGGACGACCTCCGAACAGGCCTACGACCCGTCGCCCGATCTCTACGACTATGCGCAGACCAAGGCTGCCACGATGAACTACGTGAAGTCGCTGGCAAAGCAGCTCGGATCGAAGGGCATCCGGGTCAACGGTGTCGCGCCGGGTCCCATCTGGACGCCGTTGCAAATCTCCGGGGGCGCGTCCGAAGGTAAGGTCGTTACCTTCGGCGCGACCGCGCCGCTGGGTCGTCCTGGACAACCTGCGGAGCTGGCTGGCATCTATGTGCGCCTCGCCGAAAGCGACGGCAGCTACACGACCGGCAACATCTATGGCGCCGGCGGCGGCCAGGGGAATCCGTGATGCTGCGCGAAAGCCCCAGGGCGCCCACACCTCAGGAGTTTTCACAGTCGGCGGCCGAGTCCGACGGCTACGAATTGGCTGCGGCTCAGGACGCGCTGGCCCAGAGCCGCAATGCGCAGGTGCGTAAGTTCGCGGAGCAGATGCTTGCTGATCACGCCAAGACCGCGCAGGCGTTGCGCGACGCGGCTGTGGTTTCCGGACTGGAACCGCCGAAGCCGCACGTGGGCGGTGACCAGATGCGCTTCCTGGCGAGCTTGCAGAGCCTGCGCGGATTCGATTTCGACGCCGAATACGCGCGACAGCAGGTGCTGGCCCATACGAGCGCGCTGACTGCGATGCGAAGTTACGCTGCGAAAGGTTCAGACCCCAACTTGCGAAGCGCGGCAGCATCGGCCGTGCCCATCATCGAGCACCACCTGGAGATGGCGCGCCAGCTCAAGCAAGCACTCGGCGGAGCTTGATCTGCGTGCAGGGGGCTGTTTAGGGCATTCGTGGCTCGCTGACCTCTGGCATTCGCGTCTTCGCACCAACGCGGGCCCGTGCCGTTGCTACTTGGCCTCGGTCAGCGCTCGACGCGCAATGAGTGCGTCCTTGGTAGCCATTGCCAATGACTCGAACGAACGCACTTGTTCAGTGTCGAGCCGGCGTGCCTTGAAGTCATAGACGCACAGCGTCCCCAAGGTATGGCCATCCACGTCCAGCCTGACCGCGGCGTAGAAGCGAATGAAGGGCATGCCGCGTACGAGCGGATGGTCCGAGAACCGAGGGTCGTGCAGGGTGTCGGTGACCACCACGGTGTCCTCGGTCACATCGAACAGGACGTCGGCGAAGGAGGTTTCGGCGGGCGATTCGGTGGCAGCAAAGCCCACACGGGACTTGAACCAGTCGCGGTCCTGGTCCAGGAAACTGATCGTCGCGATAGGCGCTTCGAGCACCTGGCTTGCTCGGGTGGCAATGTCGTCGAAGATCTTTTCGGACAGCGAATCCAGAATGTCGAACGTGCGAAGCAGGGCGAGCCGCTCCCGGTCATGACGTGCGCTTGCGTAAGATCGTTCGATCGGTACGGCGTCGTAGGCCGCCTCCAGGCGGTCGAATTCAAACTTGATGACCGCATAGCACTCGCACGCGCGCGCCTCCAAGGCGTGACGGTTGTCTACCGTGATCTTGCGGCGGCCGGAGACGATCAGGCCCTCTCTTTGCAGTTCGGTCGCCGCGATGTTCACGCTGGCGCGGCGCACGCCCAGCGTGGCGGCAATCATCTCTTGCGTCGTCGCGATCGAATCGCCGGGAAGGCGATCGAGCATCAGCAGAAGCCAGCGGCAGAGGTGCTCGTCGATCGTGTGATGGCGGTTGCAGACAGCGGTCTGGGCCATCTGCGCGACCAGCACTTGCGTGTAGCGCAACAGCAGTTCGGTGACAGAGCCGCCCCGGCCGAACTCGTCCCTCAGTTGCCTGGCACCGAGGCGCAGTGCGGTGCCTCCGCATTGGACGATCGCACAGCTTGCCGTGGTGCCGTCGCTCATCAGGCTCGACGTGCCGACGACACCCTCTTTGCCGACGAGGCACAGTTCGGTCATGTCGCCGTCCGCAAGCACGTAGAGGAGTGAGACGACCGCGGTGACTGGAAAGTAGACGTACTTCCGTATCGCGCGCGGCTCGTGCAAGACAGACCTCACCGAGTGTCAGATCCACCCATCGCATGTCGTCCTGCCATGCACCCGGCGCGACTCGGGTCAAGGCGTCCAATAGGTGATTGCTTCCGAGCGTGGCCTCGATTGCCATGGCAATGCCCTCGTGATCGCTCGGACAGTACTACCTCGGACTGCCTGTCGACTTGGCTATGAAGTTGTAGGCGCGCGAAGTTGCGCCATTCGCTGACAAGGGTTTCTACGATAGATTTTCTATCAAAAAAAATAGGCTATTTGCGGCGTGCCGGAATTCACACGATTTTCTGGTGCCGAGCTTTAAAATGGTCCGACCAAGGCCATGG
Source organism: Xenophilus sp. L33 (assembly GCF_009765735.1). Lineage (GTDB taxonomy): Bacteria > Pseudomonadota > Gammaproteobacteria > Burkholderiales > Burkholderiaceae_C > Variovorax. The sequence continues at coordinate 274,011 of NZ_LMUW01000207.1, read as the reverse complement.
CTGACCTCTGCGACGTGTGTCGCACCGTGCGAATATTCGCCGCGACCTGGTGTGCCCGCGCTTTACCAGCCAGGAGCAGATCGTGACGAACAACACTGCACGCGGTCGAGCGTTGGCTCAGGCCGTCGCGAGGATCCATTGGTCCATCGCATTTGTGGCCCTCGACTCCTTGTTGGAGCCTGCTGAGCCCCAATCCTCGACGGAGGCCGCCGAGCTGTCTGCTGCCTTGCGGCTGGTTGATGAAGCACTGGCTGAACTGCGCAACGCCTACCGCCTCGTGCCAACCGAGTTGTCTGCTGCCGCGAGTCATTAGTTCCGACGCTGCTCGCTGGGATGAGCGGCTATCGGCTTCTCGGCCTGGTACCTAGCGAAAGCGCTTTGTGAATTCGCGCACGACCCCGATCACATGTGAACCATCGAGGCGCTTGATGGGGTAGCGGGTGTTCAACGGCTTCAGATAGAGATCGCCGCCGTCCTTCACGAGCTGCTTAAAGGTCGTTTCGTTGGCGTCGTTCATGGCGATCACGTAGTCCCCCGGTCGGGCCTCCATCTCCGGCTCGACGATCAGGATCGAACCTTCAGGGAAGGAATCGCCGGTGTCGCTGACCATGCTGTCTCCGTGCACGCGCAACGCGTAGGTGTGCTGGTTGATCGGCACGCTTGTCGGTACCGTTTCGTAGAGCTCAAGAGGCTTGAAGTTGTCGACGACGGTGCTCGCTGCATCGGCAGCCGAAACCAGAGGGACTTTGGGCCGCACGTCGAATCCTCGGCTACCCGCGGACTCGCCAGACAACAACTCGGCGACTGAAATGCCAAGCAAGCGGGCGACAGGCGCCTGGTTCGATCGCTTGGGCGCGGTACCGCGCGGCCTTTCCCATTGCTGCACCGCGGCGCGACTCACCCCGAGCGCTTCAGCAAATTGCTGCTCGCTCAGACCAAGACGCTTGCGTCCTTCACGAATAAGGTGATGAGTGCTCACAGCCCGAAGTCAGGCGCTGTCGAGGATGGAAAGGCTTTCAATGATAGCTTTTCGATCAAAAATTCCAAGCACTTGGCGTCCGCGAACGGCGCTCAGCCCGCGCGCGTCTCGTAGTCGTTGATCCACTCCAAGACCTTCTTCCGCGACCGCCGAATGCCTTCTTCCTCGTCCGTGCCAATCGTGGGCAGCCACAGGTGGACCCGCAAGATCCCGTCGAACATCACGACGATCTTTCCGTAGACTCCCGCGCCTTCCTTGGACAGCTGCACCGTGTAGTGCCAGAGGTCCGGCATGCCTTCGTGGATGCACAACTCGCCGTTGGGTCCTCGTTCGCGCTTGTTGACGTAGACGCCGTGCAAGTTCATGGGGTCCTTCAGAAGGTGCGACTACCGCGAGTAGCGTCGCGTCGGCGAAGTCGCGTTGCGCTTGATGATGGTCTTCGCAGCCGCGGTGGGCTTGGCTGCCGAAGACTTTGGCGCTCGCTTCGCGGGCTTGCGTGGCATGCCGCTCAACGCCTCGATGAGGTGCCTCCTGGCTTCGTCGGCTTCGGATGCGTCGGTCATGGCAGGCACTCCAGGTAGGTGATCGGGTCCGCGCACGATTGCGCACCGCTCGATCTGCGAGCGCTTGAGGATCATCGGTGCACGGGCTTCATGTTGGCATCGGCTGTTTTTCGCATTCTTCTGACAGCGAAGACCTTACCCAGTCGCGATGGTCCGGCCATCAGCCTCGACGACTACCCGCGTGCACCGACGCTGCGATCGGATGAGGGCGTGCGCTGCTGCTGAACTTCGTCTGCGCAAGCCGGCGCCCACGCTGGCGCATGTGTTCTTCTTACAGTGACGAATGGATCGGCCCGCAGAGAGTCGTGGCATGAACACCCCACGCAACCAACCCCCCGTCCGCTATTCACCCAACGTCGAGACCATGTCCGACGACGAAGCCGAGGTCGCCGAGGACCTTCGCGAGACGATGCTCAAGATGTCT
>NZ_LMUW01000207.1:123211-271750 GCF_009765735.1 Xenophilus sp. L33 | reverse complement strand
CGACCGACAAGGCGGAAGGCGGCAAGCGCGTTCTTTCGGTGCTGCTGCGCGGTACGGCTTCGGCGCTGGGTGCGGTGGGCATCGAGAGCCCGACGCTCCAATCCATGGGCGGCCACAAGCAGACCGAGCCGCTCGGCGAAACCTTTTTCACGCAGGTCCCTCATCGGTTCGGCGACTACATCGCCAAGCTTTCGCTGGCGCCTGTCTCGGCGTCGCTGACCTCGCTGAAGGACCAGCCTTTGCCCGAAGAGCTAGCCGACGATCCCGACGGTCTGCGCCACACGGTGAACAAATTCTTCACTGCCGACACGGGCGAGTGGGAGCTGCGCGCGCAACTCAATACCGACCTCGAGAAGATGCCGATCGAGGACGCATCTGTGGAGTGGCCGCAGGAAGACAGCCCTTATGTCGCGGTCGCCAGAGTTCGCGTCGGCCCGCAGGTGGCGTTCAGCGAACGTGGAGCCCAGGGATTCGATGACCGCTTGTCCTTCAATCCCTGGCACGGCTTGGAAGCCCATAGGCCTCTGGGGGGCGTGATGCGGGCTCGCAAATCCGTCTACGCCGCTTCGGTGGCGTACCGTGGGGCCGCGAATGGGTGCCCGGTGCACGAGCCGGCCAGCGTGCGAGACGTCGCGCCGTAGCCGCGCCTGGCGGGGAAGGTCCGCCGGCTACGGTCGCCTCAAGTAGTCGGCGATCCAGGCCCTGGCCTTTGGCGCCAGCGCGGCGCGGGCCACTGGCAGATGGTCGATGCGGCCCCCGATCAAGATCCGGCACATCACCTTGTTCGTGCGCCTCACGACGCCGACGTAGCTGCCGCCCTCATATTCGACGTCCAGCGTCCAATCAGGCGGCGCAACCGGCGGATTGGCAGACGGGCTGGCCGAAAGCGCATCGATGTTCACGATCCGTTCCCTGAGTGAAATTCTTGTACGAAGTTTAAGACAAGATCAAAGCAAGCGTGGTCTCAGCCTGCTCAGTTCGGCGCGGATGTGGTCGCCGGCGTTGCCGAAGTCGTCGTCGGCATAGCTCAGGCCGATCACTGCGCAGCGCTCCACGATGGCGTAGGCGAAGTCGACCAGCATTTGGTCCAGCGGATCGCCTTTGCGGATGACGCCCGCGGCCACCGCTGCTGCCTTGAAGAAGATGACGGGATCACCAAGCTGGTCGCCAACGAGGTCGAGATCTTCGTTCTCTTCCATGGTTCTGCTTCCATACCCTGTCGAATGGTGTGCGGTCGTCATACTGTATAAATCTACAGTATATCGTGACCGAACCAATCCTTCTTGAACGGGCTCCTTTGAGCAACTGGGTTGCTGCCTTCGCGTTGCGTCGCTGCAGCGCAATCGCGGCTGCTGTCGGTACAGCGCCGGAGTGGAATGCTTCACCGGCTTCGAGGACGGCGCACGCTTTGCAGGAAGTCGAGGCTGGTCCTTCACGATCCCCGCAGCTGGCTGGCTGGGTCGAAATAAGGATCGCCAGGCAGGGGCGAGGCGGGGGTCATTTTTTAAGGTACTCCCGCACCTTTTCGGCCGAGTGCCCCACGGCGCCGACGGCTTCCTGCAGCTGCTCCGTCGTGACGCCGAGGGCCTGGGTCCAATACTGGACTTCGTAGTCCTCGTTGAGCGAGATAAGCTTGCGATCGAGTGCTGTCTTCGAGGTGTCGTCTGCCATGTAAATCTCCCGTTTGGTGAGGGGGTCGACGCGCGGATGCGACGCTCGCTCGTTTTGAGCAAGCGCCTGGAGAGGTTCGATCCATTTCTTGGGCGATGGCATGGGATGAAGTTCGATTCCTTCTGACGGCGAAGACCGCCATGCACGCCATTTCTGTGCCACGGAGTGCGGGTGTGCTTGCGTTCGATTGCGTTGGCATCGCCGGTTTCTCGCCATCCGCTGACACACAGGATCACGCCGAAGCGCGAGGGTTCCGCATGGACCTCGACGACTACCCGCCCATGCTGCTGACAGAGCGACAGGTCGACCTGACGGAGCCTGGTTGGATCTATGAGATCAAGTACGACGGGTATCGCGTCACCGCGCTGTTTGGCGAAGGGAGCTGTCAGCTGCGCAGCCGCAACGGCGCCGATGCGTCGATCTGGTTTCCGGAGGTGACTCGAAGCCTGGCGCAGATCCGCGGCGGCCCCTACGTGCTGGACGGCGAGGTCTGCGTTTTCGACGACCTGGGTCGAAGCGACTTCGATCGGCTGCAAACCCGCGCGCGTCGGCGCAGCTGGTACCAGGGGGCGGATCCGGTGGGCTATGCGGCCTTCGATCTGCTGGTGGCCCACGGGATCGACATCACCGAGCGAACCCTGCTGCAGCGCAAAGCGATGCTGGCCGAGATGCTGGACCCGATCCCGGATGCCGTCTTGCCGGTCGGGCATTTCGACGAGGGCGGCGATCGGCTCTTCGACCAGGCCGTGATGCAGCTCAAGCTGGAGGGAATCGTGGCGAAGCGGATGAACAGTCTCTACGTGCCGGGGATCCGAAGCGTGGACTGGGTGAAGGTGAAGCGGCCTGGTGCAGTGCCGGCGGAGCGCTTCAATCATTGACGCTTTGGTCTGGTGGGGGAGTGCGCCGCCGCGGGCGCGGCAAGGACCTACACGAGCATTGACGTCCAGGCCGCAGCGTCCAGTGGCCGATCTGGGAAGCAGGCGGCAAAGAACCGCTCCTGCGCCCCGGATCACCTCAAAGGACACCATGAAAGCGCTTACCTACCACGGCTCGAAAGACGTTCGCGTCGAGACAATGCCCGACCCCGTCATCGCCGCCGACGACGACATCGTGCTGCGAGTGACCGCGACCGCGATCTGCGGCTCCGACCTGCACATCTACCGCGGAAAGATCCCGGACATGAAGACCGGGGACATCCTCGGCCACGAGTTCATGGGCATCGTGGAGGACACCGGCAAGGGCGTGACCAAGCTGAAGCGCGGCGACCGCGTCGTGGTGCCCTTCACCATTGCCTGTGGCGAGTGCTTCTTCTGCAACAAGACGATGTTCGCCGCCTGCGAGAACACCAACCCGGGACGCGGCGCGATCTTGAACAAGAAGGACATCCGCCCGGGTGCCGGCCTCTTCGGGTACTCGCACCTCTACGGCGGCTATTCGGGCGGCCAGGCGGAGTTCGTGCGGGTGCCGAAGGCCAACGTCGGGCCGCTGGTCATACCGGCCGGCCTGTCGGACGAGCAGGTGCTGTTCCTCTCGGACATCCTGCCGACGGGCTACCAGGCCGCGGTGAACGGCGAGGTGGGGCCGGGCTCGACCGTCGCCATCTTCGGCGCCGGCCCGGTGGGCCTGATGGCGGCGGCCTCGTGCCGACTGCTGGGCGCCGAGCGCATCTTCATGATCGACGAGCATCCGTACCGCCTGGAGTTCGCCAGACAGACCTATGGCGTCGAGCCCATCGAGACCGGCAATATCGACGACCCTGCGGCCCACATCATCGAGAGCACCAACTTTCGAGGTGTCGATGCCAGCATCGATGCGGTCGGCTTCGAGGCCAAGGGCAGCACCGTCGAGACCGTGCTGACGGACCTGAAGATGGAAGGGTCGAGCGGCAAGGTCTTGCGCCAGGCCATCGCGGCCACCCGGCGTGGCGGCGTCGTCAGCGTGCCTGGCGTCTACGCGGGCTGGGTGCACGGCTTCCTGTTCGGCGACGCCTTCGAGAAGGGCCTCGTGTTTCGCATGGGCCAGACGCACGCGCAGCGCTTCATGCCGCAACTGCTGGAGCACATCCAGAAGGGCGAGCTGAAGCCCGAGGTGATCATCACGCACCACATGTCGCTGGAAGATGCGGCCCACGGCTACAAGATCTTCGAGGCGGCCGACGAGGAGTGCCGCAAGGTCGTGTTGACACCGAGCGGCCCTTTCGTACCGGCTGCGACCGAAACCATTCCGGAGGCCCTGTGACGAAGCCATTGGAAATGCAGCCAGAGCCGAACGGCTCTGGCGACAAGGACACCCAGGACGAGCTGCGTGTTCAGGAAGGCGAGGGCGTTCCACCGCCTGCGCCACTGGCCCCAGGGGACGAAGTTCCTTCGGGCACTGCCGGCGCCGCGGAGGGCATTTGCCGCGCGTGCGGCGGCAAGAAGACGGGTGCCGATGGGCTGCCGTGTCTGATCTGCATGGGCACCGGGACCGTCGAGGTCGGAGTCGCGTGAGCTGCGCTGGCTAGGGTCGCCGCAAGTAGTCCGCAATCCAGGCCCGAGCCTTGGGCGCCAACGCGGCGCGGGCCACTGGCAGATGGTCGAAGCGTCCGCCAAGCAAGATGCGACACATGACCTTGTCTGCGCGCTTTACGACGCCTTCGTAGCCGCCGCTCACGTATTGCACATCCATGGTCCAGTCCGCCGGCGCGACAGGCGGATCGGCGGACGGGCTGGCTGACAGCGCGTCGATATTCACGATCCGTTCCCTGATTGAGCAGTTTGCATGCAGTCTATGGCATCGCAGGGTGACGGGTCGCTACAACTTGCTCATTCGGCTCGAATGTGATCGGCGGCGTTGACGAAAAATATCGCCGGGGCATCTCAACCTTTTCTGATCGTGCCCTTCTGGACCTCGGGATTTCGGCCTTCGGCATTGCGCCGCTGTTGCGCAACCGCGGTTGGCGTCGCGACGGCGCCCGACCTTGCGCGCCTCGGAGGCTTCGATGAAGGGGCGCGGTTCTTGCCGGTTCCCACGGGCAGTCCGGCGGTCATTTTTTAAGATACTCCCGCACCTTCGCCGCCGAGTGGCCCACGGCGGCGACTGCCTCGCGCAGCTGTTGGGCCGTCACGCCGAACGCCTGGCTCCAGTACTGGAGCTCATAGACCTCGTCGAGGGAAACGAGCTTGCTGTCGAGCGCCTTTTTTTCGAGGTGTCGTCAGACATCGGAAAGTCCCGGGTAGTCAGTGGGTCGATGCGCGGATGCGCCGCTCGCTCGCGTCGAGCAAGCACCTCGAGATGCTGGATCCACTCCTGGCGGGATGGCATGGGCTCGGCTTCCCTTCCTTGTGACAGCGAACGTCGTCGGCTGCAAAACTGTCCATGACTCGGTTCTAGAGCGGCAGCGAGGGATACCCGTCGGGTCCGATTGCCGCGAGGCGGCGCGCGTCCCAATCCTTGAGCCAAGCCAGGCACATTTCGCTAAGGGCAACGCTGAGCGCGTTTTCGCTGGGAAAGGAGATCGGCAGCTTGATATCGCAAAGCTTGTCGAATCCGTCGTGGACTTCAGCAAGACCTTGAAGGCCACCATCCGCGTGTGCACTGCTGAAAAGCGCGAAGCGCCACTGGCCGACACGGTGAATCGTGAAAGGGGCATCCATCGTGAGATTTCCTCTTCCTTGGCGAAGAATCTTCGAGCGCATAGCAACCGGGCGGCATGGTCACCTGCTCTCCAGCCAGTCCCGCAACACCTGGAAGAGCCGAGGATCGATGACAGCACCCATCTGTTCGGATGCTGCCTGGTACTCCGCGAGCTTCGCTTCAAGCTCGTCGATCGTCATGCGCTCCGTTGCGAACGTCACCTCGAGCTGCTCGATTCGTGCGGTACGGTCCTGCTCGCGTTCTTCGTCCGTCGCGTTGGTCATTGCGCGGCTCCCAGGCGACAGCCAGCCGCGGCGCCGAGGCAGGCTCGGGAAGGCGATCCGCGGGGGGCGCTTTCCGTGCCTCGCGACGTGATCAAAACGGCCGGAATGGACCGAGAAGGCGGCCAGGGGCCTCGACCCTCGTTCGTAGGCCGACAAAAAGCTTCACCACGGGTGGATAAGGACATTGGCGCACACGTAGGTTGTGCGTCAACGGAGAGCGGACTAGGGCACGAAGGAAGTCCGTCAATGGGGGCGCATTGACTCTGATGCCAGGCGACGCTTTAGTCAATGTAGAAAGACGTACGGTAGCGAACACTTCTGCCCTAACGGAGCGCTACGGGGTCAAATTCCGACCGTCTGAAGGAAGTCGTTGGAAGCTTGAGGACGTCGACGATCGCAATGTGCTAGACACCGGAAATACCGACTTTCAGCGTGACCGTCAGCAAACGCTGCCTACCTGACGTCCGGACGTTTGTCGCGACAGCCTGAGTTGGGCGATGCCGGTGAAGGACGCCAATCTCGGCGCCTCCGGAATCCGCGCATGCCTGCAGCGCTGTGCCGAACGGTTGTTCGCCGTATTTGCGTCTCGCTCGGCTTCTGAGCGATTGGCGAGGTTGTACACGTCGAGGGCGACCCGGTGTCACCATCGCGGTGGCTGCTTATATGCTGCACTTGCGCCGTGGCAAGGAGGTCGTAGGCTTACCGCTTGCTGTGTAGGGATTCTGTTCCCCAAAACGACGCTCCGCTGGTTTCGCTGGATACTTTTCGCTCGATTGATACCCGAACTTTAAATTCGCCGCCGTAGCTGTGGCTAGTTTTAGCCAATTCGTGACGGTCCAATCTTGATAAAAACTACGCACCATGAACATTGGAATCATCGGGGCTGGTCACATCGGCAGTGCGCTTGCCGTACGGCTCGGTAGCCTCGGCCACTCCGTTTACATCGCCAACTCCCGCGGCCCCGAAACCCTGAAAGATGTCGGTCAAAAAACCGGCGCCAAGCCGGTGACCGCTCGGGAAGCGGCCTCCCACGGCGAGATCATCGTGGTTACCATCCCGCTGAAAAACATCCCCGACCTGCCCAAAGACCTGTTCGCGGGCGTTGCAGCTGACGTACCTGTCATCGACACGAGCAACTACTACCCCTTGCTGCGCGACGGCCAGGTACCGGAGCTGGAGACCGGCGACCTCACTGAGAGCGAATGGGTGCAGCAGCACTTAGGACGCCCGGTGGTGAAGGTGTTCAACAACATCTACGCCGACCATCTCCAAAACAAGGGCCTTCCTGCCGGTACGCCTGGCCGGATCTCTCTGCCGGTGGCCGGCGACGATGAGGCAGCCAAACGAAAAGTGATGCTTCTGGTTGAGGAACTAGGCTTCGACGCTGTCGACGATGGCAGCCTGCGCGAGTCATGGCGACAGCAGCCCGGAACGCCGTCTTACGGCGCTGACCTAGTCGCCGAAAAGCTGCGCGAGCACTTCGCCACGCTGGGCAGCCATCGCACGGAAGCGCAGCACGCTGAGTACCTGTCCAATCACGCCAAACAGGAGCGGGCCATGGCGGCGCAAGGCATCAAGCTAAAGTGAAAATAGCGCCGGTCTTACCAGTTGGCAAATTGGCACGGCGATGTCGCTGGCTAACAAGCCTAGCAATGTCTTCGAACGCCAGGTAGTTGCGCAAGCGCATAGCGGCCCGGATCGACAGATTGCAACCGATCATCAGCTGCCGGTCGCTGGGTAACCGCATATGCCCGGATCAGACTGGTTGCAGCCGGTCGCGCTTGACGGCCGAGAGGCAGCGCCTCCCTAGAGCTGACCTTGCCTCTCGGACGGCGGCCCGAAGAGGGGCCTAGGCACCTCTCAACGATTTATTCTGACAGCGGAACCGGCGTCCCGGGCCCAAAGCGGACCTTCAGACTTACCGAAAGCGGACACTCGAAACGAATGCCTGGAATGGGCCCAAGGACTAAACCGCTCGCGCGGTAGCCCGCCGCACAGCGTGTGAATTAACAAACGTCGCGCCCCTGTCTATGTTGGGAACCGAGGCAATCGGCCTCGTTCTTCGACAGGAGCACGATCATGATCCCTTCGACACCGGCGGTTTCCCCGCTGCGCCAGCGCTTGCTCGACGACATGCGCATGCGCAAGCTCGGGCCTAAGACGCAATCGGCTTACGTCCGCGCCGTGCGCTACCTCGCGAGCTTCCTCCAACGCTCCCCCGACACAGCCACCGCGGAGGATCTGCGGCGTTTCCAGCTGCACCTGGTCGACCGGGGCGTCTCGCCGATCACGCTCAACGCCACCATCACCGGCCTGAAGTTCTTCTTCGACGTCACGCTCAACCGCGGCGAGCTGGTCGAGAGGATGAGCTACGTCCATGTGCCGCAGAAGTTGCCGGTGGTGCTCAGCCGCGACGAGGCTGCACGGCTGATCGCGGCGGCCACCAACCTCAAGCACCACACCGCACTGTCCATCGCCTACGGCACGGGGCTTCGTGTGAGTGAGATCGTTTCGTTGAAGGTCACCGACATCGACAGCGAGCGCATGACCTTGCGCGTCGAGCAGGGCAAGGGCCGCAAAGATCGCTACGCGATGCTTTCTCCGCTGCTGCTGGAGCGCCTGCGGGCCTGGTGGCGGTATGCCAATGCGAAGGGCAATATGCTGCCCAACGGTTGGCTGTTCCCCGGCATGAACCCGGTCGATCCCCTGACCGCGCGCCAGCTCAACCGCGCTGTCCATGACGCCGCTGAAGCGGCCAAGATCGACAAGCGCGTCACCATGCATACGCTGCGCCACAGCTTCGCCACGCACCTGTTGGAGCAGAAGGTGGACATCCGTGTGATCCAGGTGATGCTCGGCCACAAGAAGTTGGAGACCACGTCGGTCTACACACACGTGGCCACGGAAGTCCTGCGCGAGGTGGTCAGTCCGCTGGAGAACCTGTCCAAGTAGGTCGCCTTCATGGCGCACTGCGCCCTGGAAGTCGCCGACATCTTCCGCACCTACGGCCCCGACTGGCGCAAGGCGCAGCGCGGTCACCTTAGCCTGGGCCAACTCAAGGTCATGTCGGCCATCGAGCAGTGCCGCAGCGCGGCGCTGGGGGGTCATGTATTGCGTTGCGAAGGCTGCGGGCAAGACCAGATCGCCTACAACTCGTGCCGCAACCGGCATTGCCCGAAGTGCCAGGCCAGTGCGGCGCAGCGTTGGCTCCAGGCGCGCCAGGCCGATCTGCTGCCCGTGGACTACTACCACGTCGTCTTCACCTTGCCGGCGCCGATCAGCGCCATCGCCTACTACAACAAGGCCGAGATCTACGCCTTGCTGTTCGACACGGCCGCCGAGACGCTGATGACCATCGCAGCCGATCCCAAGCACCTTGGCGCGAGCATCGGCGCGACTCTGGTGCTGCACACGTGGGGATCAGCACTGACGCACCATCCGCATGTGCACGGTATCGTGCCGGGCGGAGGTCTGTCGCCCGATGGCGAGCGCTGGATCGCATGCAGGCCCGGCTTCTTCCTATCCGTGCGCGTGCTGTCGCGCCTGTTCAGAAGGCGCTTCCTCGAAGGGCTCGGACGGCTGCACAGCGCGGGCCGCCTGAGGTTCTTCGGCGAGTTCGCCGCACTGACCGACGCGCGTGCCTTTGCGGCCTGGCTCGCACCGCTGCGCAAGTGCGAATGGGTCGTCTATGCCAAACGACCGTTCGCGGGACCCGAAGCGGTGCTGGCCTATTTGTCTCGCTACACGCACCGCGTCGCCATCTCCAACAGCCGACTTGTTGCCATGGACGAACAGGGCGTCACCTTCCGTTGGAAGGACTACCGGGCCAAGGGTCGCACCCGGCGCAAGACGATGACGCTCGATGCCGAGGAGTTCATGCGCCGCTTCCTGCTGCACGTTCTGCCGGGGGGCTTCCATCGCATCCGACACTACGGGCTTCTGGCCAATGGCAATCGCGCGGTCAGCCTGGCGCGCATCCGCGAACTACTGGGGCGAGAGGCTGATGCGGTCGGGCAGATTGCCAGCCTCGATGCCGAACCCCGCCATGCTCAACCGACCTTCGTCTGCACGCGCTGCGGCGCTCCGATGATTGTCTTGCTGACGTTGGCTCGCGGGCAGCCGATCCGTGCGCCACCACCGCGGGTCCGCGCACCATGACGCCGCAGCTGCTCTGCCAACGTTCGACCCTTCTCGCGATCGGGCCGATGAGAGGAAGTCTGGTCTTCGAGCCCGGTGACGCCCCTCGTCGATCCTCACGGCGTCGAGCGGCGCAAACGACGGCCTTGATTTACTGTCCTTCGGCAACGTCTTTGAAGTCGTCGCCCAGGCTCGACATCGGATCCACCTCGTGACGAGCGTCCGAATCCCCATAGGTCCGTAGCCCCCCACACCGCAGCTGAGCATTCCGCGGTTTCCTCCTTAGAGGCTTGTCCAACACCTGCCCTCAGGCCGTTGCCGTGCTTGGGCTCGTGGTGTCGCACGGGCAGGTGTCGGACAACCCTTAACCGTCTGCAACATTGGAGCGTGCCGCGCGACCGACCGACCGACCGCACCCCAGTTCGAAGCTTACGCTCAGCCCATGCTCCTATGACCAGCCGCCAGACCGCCCGCACTCAGTGAACAACTGTTAGCACGAACGCCGGACTTGCCGGTCTGGACCGCTGACCTGCTACGGTACGAAGCCGCAGGAAGACGACTACCCGCGTGCCGATGAGCAGTGCGTCGCCTTGGTCAAGGCTCTATCGACTTGCGACGGAGCTTTTGGCACAGGGTATCGAGAAGCATTGAAACGAACACCTGTTCGACCATGAGCTCACACGGTCCGGGCCTTGCAGAAGCAAGGTCCGCCGGGCATAGCCAGTCTCATACGAAGTCAGCAAGTTCATCAACGGGCGGTCAAGCATCTAGTCACAACGGATCTCACCGAGTAGCCCGTGTTGTTGTGCCCCATAGACATCCCGGTCGAAAGCTGAGCCACTGCCACGCAGGCCTATGGTCCGAGGTAGCGTCACCTTGATCGCATGAGCCCGGGCGAACGGAATGATCGATACCTCGTCAGCCTCGACACCATAGAGCGCCGCGATTCGGTCGGCGCTCAGCACGCCGGCGTCGACCACGTGTTGCCACGTGGCAGCGTCGGCAAATATGATGTCAAGGGTGATTTGGAACGGCCCCGCGTTCTTGCTGCGCAGCACGGTGGCTAGTTGCTGGATGGTAGGCATGTCAGATGCGCTCCATGTCGATCGGGAACAGTGCGCGTTGGTCGTCCACGCGCATCAGGTGGTATACGCTGAACTCGAAGACTTCGCCGGCCGCCATGTCCGACGGAGAGAATGGGAAGGCCAGGTTACCTGCCGTGGTCTTGCGGCCGGGGAATGGGCAGTGCAGCAGCGACGAGCGGGTCAACGAGAGCACGTAGCTGGCCAGGGCCTGCGATGTGGCCACCGCCTCGATCAAAACACCGACCTCATGCAGGGGCTTGGTTCGATGCGGCTCGCGCAGGCCAAGAACCGCATCGCGCCCGTAGACCTTGAAATCGATTCGAAAATCTTCGTCGGCAATATCGCTCGCCAGATTGCGGCGCACGGCTTCGCGCACCGTGGCCTCGATACCGTCAAGTTGGCTGATGATGTGCGCATCGCGGATGCCGGCCAAGGTGAAGGCACGGAAGCCCGCACTGCGCGCACCCTCGAGTTTGATCTGCAATTGCGGCGTCGGAATGAAGCGCGAGCCGCTGACCCGCACCGTCTGGGCGTCGACGCTCTCGAAGAGGGAGCTGCTCATGTCCACCCGACCTTCAGGCTCGTGAAGCATCAGGGGATCCCCCTGTTCGTACATCGTGTGTGCCGCCACCGATTCAGGCGTGCAGACCCGCCGGGTCGATAGCGGCCGAACCAGGAAGTGATCGTCGCGCAGTATGCCCAGCAAGCAGTCATTGGTTCCCTGGGGAACGGCGCATTGCGCACCACATTCCATGATCTTGGCCAAGTGCAGGGCCAGCCCGGGGTCGAAACCTCGGGCGATCGGCAAGGCCGCATAGATGGCCGTGTCGCAGGCGCGGCCGGCGAGCACCACGTCGGCGCCGGCGGCAAGAGCTTGGGCAAAGGGCTCGCAACCCATCTGGCCAACGATACGCACACTGCTCCGAACGTCGGCATCGGTCAGCGTCGGAACACCAGCCATCGGCTCGATGCCGCCACCGGCCAGGGAGTCGAGCACGACCGATTTATCGATCTCGGCCTGGATGGTCGCCAACTTGAAATGCAGGCCTTCTTCGTGCGCGATCTCGCAAAGGACTTCCCGGACCGCCTGAACATTGGGCTTGGCACCGGCAAGACCCGCAGAACCGATCACCAGCGGGGCCTGGCTTGCGCGAGCCTGGCGTAGTGCAAGCGAGAGGTCGCGATGCACCTGCTCGCGCCGGATCATCGAAGTGCCACTGCCGAGGTAGTAGGGCCCGGCGTCCGTGGAACCGGCGTCGGAGCCGTACATGTGTGGCTGCATCTCGGCTCCTCGCGCCAGGCTTTCCACCTCGAAGCCATAGCCCAGGCAACCAGAAATGGCGACGATGCGCATTTCGTTCATCGATTGACTCCTTCAGAAATCGAGCTGGATGCCCGTCTGGCGGGCGAAGCCGGTCCAGAAGGGCTCTTCCGCTCGAATGAGCTCGCTGAATCCCGCTGCTGGCAGGTTCAGGGCATCGAGCTGCTGACTGGCCAGTTGTGCTTTGACCTGTGGCGTGGCCAATGCGCTCGTCGCCGCATCTGAGAGTCGGGCCACGACGGCAGGCGGCGTACCCGCCGGCGCGACCAGGCCCCACCACGCGCTCATCTGCCACTTGGGCAGACCGGCCTGGGCGGCCGTCGGCACCTCTGGCAGCGCTGAGAGCCGCTCGGGAGCGGCGACGGCCAGCGCGCGCAACTTGCCGGCGCGGATCAACGGCAGCGCTGCGATCGGTGTGTCGCAGCCGAACAGCAATTGTCCGCCGGCGACATCCGTGAGCGCAGCGGTGCTGCCACGGTAGGGGACGTGGACCGCCTTGACGCCGGCCTGCTGAAGCATGTATTCGCAGGCCAGGTGCGTGACAGTGCCGACGCCGGCCGACCCGAAGGATGCGCCTTTTTCCTGCGATTGCTGCTGCAGGCGCCGGATCAGCTCTGCGGCATCGTGCGGTGCGTCCTGGGTGTTGGCCGTCAGCAGCAGGAATGAGGTGCGCGCGAGCCCGGCCAGAGGAGTGAAGTCACGAAGCGCGCGGTAACGCACCTTGGCGTTGAGTGCCGGGTTGGTCAGCAAGGTGCTGGTCGTGGCGAGGGTCAGCGTGTACCCGTCCGCCTGTGCACGAGCGCCTTGCTCGGTGCCCATCACGCCGCCCACACCCGAGCGGTTATCGGTGATGATGGGCTGCCCGAGAAGCGAGCCCATCGATGCCGCCATGATGCGAGCCAGCGTGTCGCTGCCGGTGCCCGGCGCGAAGGCGACGATCAACTTGATCGGCTTGTCCGGAAAGGCGCTTTCGACACCCCCTGCGCTTGCCAGGGGCAACCACGCTGCCGCGAAGCAGGCCAGTATCCAGCGCAACAGTGGTGGTCGGCGCACGAATTACCCCTTCCTCAGTGCCTTCAGACCGTCGCCGAGTTTGCGCGCGAGCGGAGACGCGGCATAGGTATCGGTGACCACCTCGATGTAGACGCCGCAGTCGGCCGTGGCCGCAGCGGCCAGGGCGTCGTCGAGCTCTCCGCAGGTGCTGACCCGGGCCGTCATCCAGCCGTCGCAGCCGAGCGCATGCGGCAGCTCGGTATAGCGCCAGGACGCGACGTCGTTATAGGAGATGGCGGGCTCCTTGTTGAGCAGCCGTTCGATCAGATAGCCCGAATTATTGAGCACGAAGACCACCGGCTTCATGCCGAGGCGGCCAAACTGACCAAGTTCCTGTACCGTAAGCTGGTGCGAACCCTCACCGGTCAGCAGCACCACGCGCCGTTCCGGCGCGGCAACGGCGACCCCGAAGGCCGCTGGCGTGGCCCAACCGATCGAGCCCCACAAGGTCTGGTTGTGAAACCTGGCCTCGCTCGGCAGATGCGCAAAACCCAGGCCCATCGAGACCGTGCCGGTCTCGGCCACCACCAGGTCTTCGGCACGAATGAAATGTGCCCAGCGCGGGTAGAGCGCGTCGACCGAGATCGGATCGCCGCCGCGTCCTGTTGGCGAGTTTGTGGCCTCGGCGGAATTCGCGGGTTTGCGTGGCCAATTGCGCTTGGGCGTCTTTCTAGACAGAAGTTCGAGCAACTCGCCCATCTCGACATTCGCATAGATGCGCCCTTCCACCTGCGTGTGATGGTGGCCGATCGTGATGGTGTGCCCAGGATCGAGGCGGGCCGTGAAGGCGCCGGTGTTGAAGTCGGTCATCGGAGAGCCCACGACCAGCACCCGTTCGGCACCCTCAACGAATTCGCGTACCGAGGGAGTCATCAGCGCGCCGTCGTACATGCCGACGTAGGCCGGCTGTTGCTCGTCGAGCACCGACTTGGCCATGAACATGGTGGCGAAAGGCAGACCCGAGGCGTCGATCAGCGCCTGCATCGCAGCGCGCGAGCCGGTGCGCGCCACCAGAATGCCCGGCAGCACACAGGCGCTATCGGCTGCGCTGAGAGATGCCAGGATCGCTTCGGCTGCCGCCTCGAGCGCGGCGGGATCACTGCGCGCGGACTCGATCGGCTGGGCTTGGCCGGCCACCGGCATCACAGCGAGGTCGGATGGAAAGGCCATGTAGACCGGCCGCCGATGATGCATCGCCTCGGCGATCAGCCGCTCAGTCTCATAGACCACGTTCTGCGGGGTCATGACCGCCTGCGCGCAGACCACGGGCTCGCTCATGCGGCGATAGAGGTCGTACTCGCCATTGCCAAGGGTATGGTGCATGAGGGCGCGCGCCGCTTGGGTTGCCATGCTCGGCGTGCCGACCAGATGGAAGACAGGCAGGTGCTCCGCATAGGCGCCGGCGACGCCATTGATGGCGCTCAGTTCGCCAACGCCGTAGGTCGTGCTGAGTGCCGCGACACCCTTGATGCGTGCGTAGCCATCAGCCGCATAGGCTGCATTGAGCTCGTTGCAGCAGCCGACCCAGCGCAGGCCTGGATCGTTGCAGACGGCATCGCTGACGGCGAAGGAATAGTCGCCGGGGACGCCGAAGACGGCGTCGACGCCGATCTCGCGCAAGCGCGAGAGCACATGTTCGATGACGGTTCTTGTCATTGCATTCTCCAATGGTGTTCGATGCGCTTCACAGGGCGGATGCCCGCGCCAGCGGATGCGCGTACACCGGGATCTCGAGCCGCTCGATCCTCGACTGCTGCTGCGCTCCGAAGACGTCGCGTTCGTCCGGCGATGCCGAGATGTTCGGCCGATCGATCGAAATCTTGATGGCGTTGCAGGTGTCGACGAAGAAACTGCCGACGACCCGTTCCGGATCGAGCTGCAGGATGTCAGCGACGCTGTCCTTGTAGAAGACGTTCGAGCGCAGCGCCGTCTCGTAGTCCGCGGCGGAGTTGAAGACGATGTCGAAGGTCAGGCGGTTGATGCCTGCATCCTTGCTGCGGATCACCACAGCCATGTCTAGCAGCCGCTGCGCGCCATGAGCCGCGCCCTGTGGCGGCGCATCGGCGATCAGCGACAAGGTGCGGTCGTCGACGTTGCCGTTGTAGCCGGTGATGCCGATGTCGAAGTAGCGCGGCCGCTCGCTGCCTTCCTTGACCCAGTCCGCGCCCTCGGCGCGAAAGTAGGTGATCGGGAAGAGCGTCTTCTTGATCAGCTCCTCGTTCAGCAGCAGGTGGTACAGCGACCAGGCATAGGCATCGGCGGCATCGAGGTGCAGATGCGATGAAGGCAGCGGCTTGGCGACACGCACGATCGCCTCGACCTCTTCGGCATGGCGCGTGGCCAGTCGTTCGGAATCGTTGTCGATGGTGCGCAGCAGCACCGCCGGATGCTCGGCGTCTGCATCGATGATTCGATAGTCGGCGGCGGCGAGCGCGTCTGGGAACTCCGTCTCGATGAGCTTGATCACCGCTGCCTTGACCTTCTTGTAGTTGGCGAAGAAGACCGGATCGCGGGTGCCGCTGGGCACGATCGCTCCGTACAGGCCGTCCTCGCGCTGGAAGCTCACCAGGTTGGGCGACGGTGGATAGGCGATGTTGCCGGCCGTCGCTTTGCGCCCCGGGTAGCCGTAGTGAATCAGGTAGTGAGTCAAGAGGCTGGCCAGCGTCTCGGCATCCTCGAGGGTCTTGGCGCTGGTCTCCACGATGATGCCGAGCTCGCGTTCGTCGCCTTCCACCGCGCGCGACTGCACGCCATTGCGGCCGTAGACCAGAACGTCGGCCGGAATCTTCGACAGGTCGGCGGCGTCGATGTGAATCAGCGACACACGGCGCTTGCCGAGGCGACGCGCGCCTTCGAGCTTGATGCTCCACGGCCAGGGCTTGGCAGCGTGAACGAACTTGCTGTTTCGAATACCGGTGGTACGCGAATCGCGCGCGAAGAACTCGGTCTGGTCCATCACCAGGATGCCTTCGGGGTAGAACTGCAGCTGCGGATGGCTCTCCTCGTACAGCGAATGCGCGGCGATCGAGTACGGCGTGCAGCGACGGCCGATTTCGGGCGCGATGAAGACCGCCGAATTGTCGTCGTAGACCTCGGCCACCAGGCAGTCGGATGGCGAGCCCGGGTCGCATGCCAGCGCGCCGCATTCGAGCACGTGGCCCACGTGGTAGGCGATGCCAGCGTCTATGCCGCGACGGATCATGTCGGACGCGAACAGGGCAATGTCGCAGGCGCGGCCGGCGAAGATGTATTGAGCGCCGCTCTCGAGTGCGGTGATCAGCGGATGGATGCCCATCTGGCCCACGATCGTGCTTTCGCGAAGGGCTTCTTCGCTAAGCTCCGGGCCCACGCCGGTGGTGCGCAGCGCGTCCTGGCGCAGCTCGCGGATGATGACTTCAGGATCGATTTCGGAGCGGATCACCGCGACCTTGGCATCCTTGACCTTCAGCTCGGCGAAGACTTCCTTGGCCACCTCGAGCATCCAGTCGAGATTGCGATTGCCGCCGGCCATGCCGCAGCTGCCGAGAATGACAGGGGCGCCGGTCGAAAGCCCTGCCTCGACCATATGGCGGTAGTCGGCTTTCACCGCCTCGCGCTCGAAGTACTCCTCGCCCGTGCCGAGATAGTAGGGGCCGGCATCCATCGATCCGGCATCTGAAATGATCGCGTCGATGCGCCCCTTGAGCGATTCTTGAAGCGACTCCCTCGGAAATCCATAACCCAACGCTCCGCAAGCGGAAACGACACGATAGACAAGCTTGGCCACAAACAACTCCTTGATGATTTGCGCAGCAGAATGACCGCGCATTCCTTTGAGGAGTCGAACTGTGAACGCGCTGGAGTCGCTTGAAAAATACGGTCTCGATATGGACCTATAGTCGCCGGATATAGCTCCGCCTTGCTTGAGTACCAACAAGGCCTGGCCTAAGTGTCAGCTTCGCACCGATTCCATTCCGGGCGGTGAGTGCTCCTTTACGAAGGCATGGATGAAGCTGCCGAGCAATTCGCGCACCCCTTCGCCCGCGCGGGTCAGCGCAGCTCCATCGGAAAAAACGACATACACGGTCTGATGGATCGCGGGTTCGATCGGTGTGGCGCTGAAACGACCAGAAGCTTGTGTAGCGGATAGATCGCCGATGGGAGCGATCGCGGCCCCCATGCCTGATTGCACCGCCGAGAGGATGTCGGGCAAGGTGTTAGCTTCGGCCGCAATGATCGGTGCAGATCCTGCCTCTGCAAAAAAGCTATCGATCAACGAGCGAGTCGGGTTCGGCAGGCTCGGCAAGATCAATGGCGTCTTGGAAAGTTGCGCAATCGACACGGTCTTCGGTGCCTTGGACGCGCGCCGTTGTTCGAGCAGGTAGAGGCGCTGGCGAAACAGCGGGGTGCGGACCAGGCCCGGTGTCGAGCGTGTCTCGTTGCCAAACAGGATCGCCAAATCGAGCGTCTCTGCAAGCACACGGGCGCTCAAGGTGGCGCTGTCCCCCGTCGCGAGGCTCAGGTTCACCGTCGGAAGAGCCGTCTGGCAGGCCTTCATGAAAGCACCCGCGAGAAATGAGGCGAGCGTCGAGGACATCCCCAGGCTGACCGAGCCCGCGACTTCTCCGTCTGTGAAACGAACGATGTCCGGCAGCTTTTCGATCTGCCGCAAGATCGATATCGCCTCCCGCATCAACGCGTCTCCTGCAGCGGTGGGGCGTACACCTCGCGCGCTGCGATGGAGCAGCGTGACGCCAAGTTCCTCTTCGAGTTCGGCGATCTGCTGGCTGAGGGCAGGTTGAGCGACAAAGATGGTCGTGGCTGCGCGCGAGAAGCTGCCCGCTTCGACGATCTTGACGAAGTAACGCAGATGACGAAGGTTGATGGTCGACTCCAACGAGGGGCAAGAGGCGTGCGGCGCCGCAAGCAATATACCCGTGACATGCGCCGCTTGCTCACTTGGTCGCTTTCGCTCGAGGCATGTCTGCGCAAAACCAGGGCTATCGGTGCAGCTTATAGGTAGATAGCGAGTCGGTATTTGTTGAAACGCGTGCGCGCAGCGACAGTCGCGGCCCAAGAGGCATGCATGCGCTTTTCATTCATGGCTCTTCGGGACATGCCAGCCATGTATCGCATCAACTCCCAGAGCACCGCCATGAACACCAAGTCAAACTCAGCCTCGCCTTTGAGCCTTTCTCCGGCTTCGCCGCTTCGTCCCCTGTGTCGCCTCCTGGCGCTCTCCTTCGCGGCTGCGACTTGCAGTGCCGTGGCGATGTTCGCAGGCGTCGTGCATGCCCAGTCCAACACGCTGCCCATCTCGGAAAGCACCACGGGTACAACGCCGGCAGACGGCAGCGGCCTGCCGGGCGGGCCGGCCACCGGCCTGTCACTGGTATTGCCCGCTGGCAGCGTGGTCGGCGGCAATGGCGCGAATCCCTCAGTGTCGCTGTCGAGCATCGGCGGCGCTGGAGGCAGCGGCGCCAATGGCGGCGATCCGACCGGTGACGGCGGCATCGGCGGTACTGCCGGCCAGGTCTCGTTCACTGAAAGCGCCGGCTCGGCCATCAACAGCAACAGCACCGCCGGCGCAGCGGTGCAGTTGATCAGCAATGGTGGCGTCGACGGCACCGCGGGCAAGATGAGCAATGAGGACGGCATGCCTGGCCATCCAGGCAGCGGCGGCAACAGCGCCGGCGTGCAGATGACGCAAAGCGCCACGATCAACAGTTCGATCGGCTGGAACGGTGGCACGCCGGGCACCACCGCGATCGCGCTGACGGCCAACGGCGGCGCTGCCGCTCAGCCGCTGGGAAGCGATGGCGCGCAAGGCGACGGCACCCAGACCGGTCCCAGCGGCGCAACCGGCGGAGCGGGCGGAGCGGTCAACTACACGCTGACGCAGGGCAGCGTGATTTCTGCGGGAGCGGGAGTGCTGGCCACAAGTCAGGGTGGCGCCGGCGGAGGTGGCTATGGTGCGTACTCGAATGCCGGGGAAGGCATCGGCGGCAAAGGAGGGGCCGGCGGCAGTGGCGGACAGATCACGATCGTCACGGGCAGCGCCAGCGGGTCCTCGCCGACGATCATCGCAACGGGCGCGCCGACCGCAGCCACCGGCGCGGTCATTCCGATCGATGCGTCGGGTAACACCGCGACAGCGGCCGTTCTGGCTGCCGGCATCCAGGCGCAGAGCCTGGGCGCCGCGGGCGGCGCCGGAGGTTCGGGTGACGGGGGCTCGGGCAAGGCCGGTGCGGGCGGTGCGGCGGGCTCCGGCGGAAACGTCGGCATCGGGATGACTGAAACGAACGTCTCGACCATCGGCTACGCGGCCGCCGGCGTTCTGGCGCAAAGCATCGGCGGCTCCGGCGGGAATGGCCCCGGCGCTGGAGGTATGTTCTACGCCAAGGCCGGTAACGGCGGTGTTGGCGGGAACGGCGGCAACATCGTCATCGGCATGCAGGAGCAGCAGGGAGTGGGTTGGCCGACATCGGTCATCTCGACTGCCGGCGACGAGTCGATCGGCGTCGCAGCACAGAGCGTGGGCGGCGGTGGCGGCGCGGGCGGATCGGTGCAGGTCGGGGCCATTCTCGGCACGATCGGACTGGGCGGCAAGGGCGAGTCCGGCGGCGACAGCGGCACGGTCTCGGTCAGCAACGGCGTGGCCGCCAACGGCAACTCACCGGCCCAGGCGGGATTCATCATCTCGACCCTGGGCGAACTCTCCAGCGCGCTGATCGCGCAGAGCATCGGCGGCGGAGGCGGTACGGGCGGATCTGCCAGCGGCACGGCAGTCGGACCGGTCGCCTATGTGGTCGGCGGGAGCGGAGGCAGTGGCGGCGATGCCGGGTCGCCGGGTACTGCGCAAGTCTCGATCCTCAACGAAGGAATCATCAGCACGTCGGGCGCGCATGCCAAGGGCATGGTGGCGCAGGCTGTGGGCGGCGGAGGCGGCGATGGCGGGTCCGCGCAAGCACTCACGACCAGCGCGCAACTGAACGTCAACGTCGCGGTCGGCGGCTCTGGCGGCTCCGGCGGCAATGCCGGCGACGTCACCGGCACGAACAATGGCGAAGTCCTGACCAACGGGTCCGATGCCTGGGGTCTCTTGTCCCAGAGCATCGCGGGCGGCGGCGGTAACGGGGGCGTCAGCAAGTCCGATGCCTTCCAGTTCGTGGCCACCAATGCCATCCCCTCGGTGTCACTGAATGCCAGCATCGGCGGTAGCGGCGGCGACGGCGGCAGCAGCGGCAATGTCAGCGCGGCCAACAACGGCGTGATCGTGACGGCGGGCGCTGGCGCGCACGGGATCGTGGCGCAGAGCATCGCGGGAGGAGGCGGCAATGGGGGCGACTCCAGCGCTTTGAGCGCGAGTGCTAGCGCCGGCAAGGGTTCGACTCTGGACATCACCGTGGCACTGGGCGGCTCTGGCGGCGAAGGCGGCACCGCTGGCTCGGTGACGGTGGACAACAGCGCCAGTTCATTCATCTGGACCCTGGGCGACAGTGCCAACGCGATCTTCGCGCAGAGCGTCGGTGGCGGGGGTGGATCGGGAGGCTTCGGCAAGGGCGACACGAGATTCCTCGGCAGCAGCGACGCGGGTGGGACCTCGACTGTGAGTCTCGGCGGACTGGGCGGCAAGGGCTCACAAGGAGGCACCGTGACCGTGACGAACGAAGGCAACATCATGACCATGGGCGACAGTGCCAATGGCATCTTCGCGCAGAGCGTCGGCGGTGGTGGTGGCCTGGCCACCGGTGGCACGGCCAGTGGATCGGGTGGCAAGTTCTCGGAGAAGCTGACTATTGGCGGCAGCACGGAGACCGGATCGTCTGGCGTCGGAGGCCAGGTCAACGCGACAACAACGCCACCATCCTTACCTATGGCGGAGCCGCAGCGGGTGTCTTTGCACAGTCGGTCGGCGGCGGCGGTGGTGCTGCGGGTTCGGGCACGACGGCGGGCCAATCCGCCGTGAACTCCGCGACCGGCTCGCTGTCGAACTACCTGTCTTCGAGTAGCGCGCTCAAGGCCGTGATCGGCTCCTATGACGGCGTCAATGCCTTCGTGCCCCAGGGTTGGTTTTTCGGAAGCATCTGGCAGATGGAGGCCTCGGCCCAGGACTACCTCGGCTACGCAGCCGACAACTCCTCAGGGACGTTGCCCGACTCGACGGGCGGCGACGTGGCCGTGCAGGCCTATCTTGGAGGCGGAGCCGGCAAGGGTGGCACGCCCGGCAGCGGCGGCGCCGCGGGCGACGGCGGGACGGTCAATGCCACTAACAATTTCCAGATTCAGACCTTCGGTCCGGCATCGCCCGGCATCTCAGCGCAAAGCGTCGGCGCCGGTGGTGGCATGGCGGGCGCGACAACGGTGAACCAATACCAGCTCACAAGCGGCAACAAGACCCAGGCTACGGTCCAGATCGGGGGCACTGCGAACAATATGGGCAATGGCGGCGCGGTCACCGCGAACAACAACGGCTTGATCGGTACCGCGGGCGATGCGAGTTTCGGCATCTTTGCGCAAAGCGTGGGCGCCGGTGGTGGCCAAGCGATCGTGACGGCCAGCAATTTCCAGTCACCGGACGGCACCACGCCTGCCATCAGCATCGCCCTAGCAGGCGACATGACATCGGCAGGCAACGGCGGCGCCGTGACCGTGAATCACAATGCCAACGGCACGATCAGCACCGCCGGCAACGAGGCGGTGGGCATCGTTGCGCAGAGCGTCGGGGGCGGTGGCGGCGATGCGATCGTGCTGCAGACAGGCGCCAACACCCAGGGCTATTCAGTCGGCGTCGCCGCGACCAACAACA
This sequence comes from Xenophilus sp. L33, assembly GCF_009765735.1. Lineage (GTDB taxonomy): Bacteria > Pseudomonadota > Gammaproteobacteria > Burkholderiales > Burkholderiaceae_C > Variovorax. Next base: position 249,796 of record NZ_LMUW01000207.1, on the reverse strand, counting down.
CCGCACAATCGAGCACGGTCAAGGTGGGGAGCAACTTCTACCTCAGCCCCATCACATACCCCTACCTGACGGGCTGCAGCGCGCCCGGAGGCACTGACCGGGTCATGAATTCATGCGGCGCCGGCGGGACTATCACGGTCAACACGGCCGCCACCAGCAGCGTGCGCACGACCGGCACACACTCGCATGGGATCCTGGCGCAGAGCATCGGTGGCGGCGGCGGATGGATAGTCGGATTGCTACCTTCAGCCGCCCAGCCCTTCGTCAAAGACCCGAGCATGGGCGGAAACGGAGGCGATATCAATGTGAGCATCGCCGGATCGGTCAGCACCACGGGCGCAGCAGCCTACGGTGTGTTGGCCCAGAGCGTAGGCGGAGGCGGCATTCTTGGCGGCTACATCGGCGGCGGCGCCGTCTCCAAGTTTCAGCAGGATGGCACGGGCAACGGACCTGGCCGCTACGGCTCGGGCGGCGACATCGACATCAGCGTCAGCGGCTCGGTCAGCACTACCGGGGCGAACTCGCACGCCGTGTTCGCTCAAAGCGTGGGCGGCGGCGGCGGGTTGTGGGCCACCGGCAACGGAATCACGATGGGCTCGGTTGGCGGCAACGGTACCGCCGGATCTATCTTGATCACCAACACGGGCACGATCCAGGCCGCCGGACAGGACGCCAGCGCGATCTATGTCAATTCGGCGGGCGATAACAAGGCTGCGAATGTCAACATCAATAACTCGGGTGTCATCACGGGCAACAGCACGGCCGCTGCAATCGTGCTGACAGGCGGCAACACCGTTGGCAACGGCGACGGCTTCGTGATCAACAATGGCACGCTCAACGCCATGAACGGAATCGCCGTCTCGGCGCCCGATTCATTCGCCGAGGTTTCGAATAACGCGGGTGGGACGGTCAACGGCAACATACAGATCGGGGCGCAGGGAAGCTTCGCCAACAGGGGCTACTGGGGCTCGGGAGACAGCAGCATTGCGGGGCAGATCAGCAACATGGGAACGCTGAACATCAACGGTGCCAATGGCAACGCGTTGGGGAAGAGCAGTATCACCGGCGCGTTCTACAACTCGGGCGCATTGCAGTCCTCGATAGATTTCTACAACGCGCAAGCGGCGCAGTTGAGCGTCAGCGGGGCTGCGGTCCTCTACGACGGCAGCTCCATTCTCGTGAGGCCGACGCTGCTGGCTCCGAATGCGGTGACGATCCTGCAGGCTGGATCTTTTACGCTGAGCAACAGTGCACCCATCCCGGTGACCGATCCAGGCGGCAACTACCTTTTCAGTTATGCACTCGGGGCATCTGCACAGTCCCTGACGGTACGACCGACGACTTCGGCGTTCTATGCCCGGGCTGTGGCCAACACCACCAACGTAAACCTGATCAGTGCGGCCGGCGTTCTGGATGCCAACTGGGCCTACACGGCGCTCTCTACTGCCCAAGCCCAGGTGTTCGCCAGCTTCGCGACGATAAGCAATGCCGGCGACTACATCACCGCCTTGACCAATATCAGCAACGAAAGCTCCGCGGCTGCAAGCGTCGCCAGCCTGACGGCGGCCAATGCGTTCGTCGAGCGAATGAACAGTTGCCCGCGCTTCGATGGAGACGGCCTCTTTCAAACTGAGCACACCTGTGTGTGGGGCCGCACGATCGCCACGGATGCCGATCACAGTGCATCCTCCAGCAGCATCGGCTACCACCAAAGCGGACAGACCTTCCAGTTGGGCGGCCAAAAGGAGGTTGCGACGGACTGGTTCGTCGGCGCTTCGGCATCGGCCGACAACAGCAGCCTGGACACGCATACCGTCAATGACAGCGTCAGCGGCCACGGCTGGACGCTGGGTCTGGTGGCCAAACACCAGATGGGCGACTGGCTGGTGTCCGGCGCCATCACTGGTGGTCAGATGTCTTTCGACTCTACCCGGCAGGTGCAAATTCCCGGGGTCGCCGGAACGGCAACGGCCTCCTACGACGTCAACGAAATTGGCCGGCATTCCCGCATCAGCCGTCAATTTTTGTACGACAGTTGGTATCTCAAGCCATACATGGACTTGCATGCGACGCACATTGAAACCGGCAGCTATGTGGAGCAGGGGGCAGGCCCGCTGGACCTGCAAGCGTCGTCATCGAGCACCAACGTCCTGAGCGCGTCACCGATGCTGGAAGCGGGGACCCGCATCGACCTGAGCCACCGCATGACGCTACAGGCCTACGCAGGCATCGGTGCAACCTTCTACAACCAGAACAACCTGGGCGCGAGCCTCCAGTTTGCAGAGGCCGCACCGGGCTCGGCCGCCTTCCAGGTCGGTAGCGACCTGCCGACGAGCCGCTTCAAGTCGACCGCTGGGCTGGATCTGGGCGTGAGCGATCAAGTCGACATTCGCTTCGAGTACAGCGGAGAGTTCGCGGATCACTACCACTCGAACACGGCTGCGCTCAAGGTAACGTACAAATTTTGAATCGGGGTCAGATCCGGCACGCGCCGGTGTCCCATGCCGGTGAACGCCAGATTTGGCGAAGTTCACTATGTGCATTCACCGCCGAACTTGAAAGAATGCAAGCGCTGCCTAGCGCGGCCTCAATGCCATGCGCCCGGCAAGCTGGCAGGTCGACTACGAAGGCGGCCTCGGAGGAAACGTCATTCTCGCCCAGAAGGCGTATGTCGACGCGACGAGCGCCGCGGGCAACCGATGCAGAAGCTGGCCAAAATGCCAACAAAATATTTTCACATATGTGAAACTTCCGAATCGCGCCGCGCTGATCTCGCTTGGTTGCTCACATACTTGGGCTGCAAGGAGACAGCCGATGTACGAAACTATCAAGATCGAGAAGCAAGGCGCGATCACCCGCGTCATCCTCAACCGGCCCGCGGTCAAGAATGCGCACAACCTCACCATGTTTCAGGAGATTGCGCACGCGTTCGACGACATCGAGCGCGACCCTGATTGCCGCTGTGCGGTGCTGACCGGCGCTGGCGATTTCTTCTGCGCAGGGCAGGATCTGAATTTCACGAACCAGGCCAATCCACAGGATTTCGACGCTTACGGCCGCGCGAACGTCCACGCCCGCCAGCGCATCCAACGAAACTACAAGCCCGTGGTAGCCGCGATGAATGGCCCTGCCATCGGCGGCGGCGTCTACCTGGCAACCGCCTGCGATCTTGTGGTGGCTGTCGACACCGCGTTCCTGCAAATGCGGGAGATCCAGGCGGGCAACCATGCTGGTGGCGCCTTTCTATTCACTGTAGGCCGCGTGCGTTCATTGGAGCTTTCGCTCCTCGGCCGGCGCCTTGCAGCACCGAAGGCTGAGGAATGGGGTCTGATCAACCGCAGCGTGCCGGCTGCGGAGTTCGAGACCGCAGTCGAAGACTATGTGCAGGCATTGTTGGAGTTGCCGCCACTCGCCATCCGATACACCAAGGCCGCAACCAATGTTCTGCTCGATACGGCCGGGTTTTCCACCCATCTAGACGCGGGTGGTCCGATGCAGCGCTACCTTGGACTGAGCCCCGATGGTCGCGAAGCGAAGCGCGCATTTGCAGAGAAGCGCAAGCCGCAGTTCACTGGCGCCTTCCCGCGCGCATCGGAGTAGTCATGGCCCAGGTGCTCGAGGGCTACAAGGTGGTGGATTTCACCCACGTGATCGCCGGGCCGGTTGCGACGCACTACCTGCGCATGCATGGCGCGGATGTCATCAAGATCGAACCGGCGGATGGCGACACGATGCGAAACTACGGCGCCGACGGGCCGCCGCAGGGCAGCTCCAAGGACATGAGCCCATCGTTTGTCTCCTTTAACACGGGAAAGCGCTCAGTGGTGCTCGACCTGAAGGACCCGGCACAGAAGGAAGCCGTTCTGAGGCTGATCGCGCAAGCCGATGTCGTGGTCGAGAACTTTCGGTCCGGCGTGATGGACAGGCTGGGGCTTGGATTCGAGGCGTGCAAGCAAGTCAATCCCGCCATCGTGTATTGCTCGTTGTCGGGTTTCGGACAGACGGGGCCGCTCAAGAACAATCCTGCGTTGGACCAGATCATCCAGAGCATGTCAGGGCTGATGACGCTCTCTGGGGAACAGGGAAGCCCGGACATGCGCGTCGGATTCCCCGTCGCGGACACCTTCACAGGCACCGTGGCCGCGATGGCCATCGTGATGTCGCTGCTTCGGCGCGAACGCGAAGGCAAGGGCCAATACATCGACGTCGCAATGCTCGACGCGGCCATGATGATGATGGTGTCGGTCGCCGGGCCGTATCTGGTGCAAGGGGTAAAGCCGCGCAAGACCGGCAACCTTGGCTACAGCAAGTCTCCCGTGTCGGATACGTTTCCTACGGCTGACGGCGAGTTTACGCTGGGCATCACCCGCCAGGACCAGTTCGAAAAGATGTGCGGCGTGCTTGGTCGCGAAGATCTGGTCGCCGACAAGCGCTTCACTGACAAATGGGCGCGACAGCGAAATGGCGCGGCGCTGCGCGAGCAAGTCATCGCGGCGATGGCAAGCCGTAGCGCATTGGAGTTGGAACGGTTGATGAACGATGCCGGCTTGGCGGCGGCAGCGGTACGCACCTTGCCCGAAGCGCTGGCGCATCCGCACTTCGAACACCGGCAACTGACGATGCCCGCGAGGCTCGAGGGGGACCGCAGCGAGGCGCGGGTGCTCGGAACTGGCTTTCTCTTTGCACAGGATCCGGCAGGTGTCACGTCGCCGGCGCCAAGGCTGGGTGAGCACACGCGCGAGGTGCTGGAGGAACTTGGCTTCGACCCTCTCCAGATTGATGCAATCGCCGGCGCGAGCGAACAACACAACCATTGAGACGACATGCGAGCCAATGAATTCTTGCGTGCGCTGGCGTGCGCGCTGGCGGCAGTCCTCTTGCCGGTCCCGACTACCTTCGCACAAGGCGCCACAGACTATCCAGATCGGCCCATCCGCCTGATCGCGCCCTTCGCGGCCGGGAGCACCAGCGACACTTCGGCGCGCTTTGTTGGTGCACAGCTGGCCGAGGCCCTCGGCCAGCCGGTGATCGTGGACAACCAGCCCGGTGCGGATGGGCGACTCGGGATGGTGGTCGCCAAGAACCAGCCGGCCAATGGCTACACGCTCGTGCAGGGAAGCTGGACCAACCTCGCGGTGAACGCGGTGCTGATCAAGAACATGCCCTACGACCCACTCAAGGATTTCAAGCCGATCGCCGCAGTAGGCAGAAGCATGCTCGGCATTGCAGTGCCAGGCAACTCGCCGATCAAGACCCTTCCGCAACTGCTGGCCGCCGCCAAGAAGGACCCCAAGAAACTGAATTTCGGCAACTTCGGAACGGGTTACCGCCTCGCGGCCGAATGGCTTTCCGCGCTGGCCGGTGTGCAGTTCACCCACGTCCCCTACAAGACGACTGGGCAGATGAATTCCGATTTGGCCGGCGGGCAGATCGACGTCGGAATGGATGGGGTGACCTCGATGAGCGGACTGGCGAAATCAGGAAAGCTTCGATTGCTAGCAGTCACCGGGGACACGCGGCACCCGGATTTCCCGGATGTCCCGACCGTCAAGGAGTTCTACCCGGACTTTTCGGTCTACGGATGGTCGGCGCTCATGGTGCGATCTGAAACGCCCGGCGACATCACCAACAAGTTGGCGGAAACAGTCATCAAGATCATGGGCTCTCCCGAGGCGAAAGCGTTCGCGCGAAAGGTCAACTCGGAACTGCAAGAGCGCGGCCCCGCAGAGATGCGTCAATTCCAGATCGAACAGATCGCCACTTTCAAGAAGGTTGCCGATGCGGCGGGTCTCCAGCCGGAATGACCTGGTGGACCTGTGTCTGCGGCCCATTGCGCAATGTGACGAACTTTTGCGGCAACGCCTCCATGTGGTCGCGGTGCTGGGTGACCAAGTGACGAAGCGCTTCGAGGAATTTCGCGCGATTCGCACGCAGAAGACCGATCCGGCCGCCAAGTCCCAGCACCATGGGCGGTTGATGCGCTGGCGCCGCGAGGAGCATCGAGATGATTCCAGAGCCTGGCGTTGCCATTCCTTCGCTCCAGGCGTAGCCCCGCTGGCGAACTTTTTCCAGCCGATCGATGAGATCGACCAGGCGAACTTGCTTGTCCGATGTCTCCTGCGCATTGAAGCGGCTGACCAGGGTGCGAAGCTCGGCCTTGCTTTTCAAGGCCAGGATCACGTCGCCCATCGCGGAGCGAAGAAGCGGCCGCAAGGCTCCGGTGGTCACGTCCGTGCGGTGGTGCCCATCGTTGCCTTTGACCACGTGAATGTATTGAACCTGCAGGTCGCTTTGGATCGCCAGCACGGCCGTTCCGCCGGTTTGGTCACGCAGTTCGTACATCAGACGAACGATGGTGCCGTCGCTCATCAACGCATCGTTCACCCAGATTCCCAGCAACGCGGCACGCACGGTCGGCACGAAGGTGCGGTCGTCCCGCGCGTAGTCGAGGTACCCGAGGTCGCGCAACGTGCTGAGCAGCGCGAAGGTGCTGGACGTCGGATATCCGAGCGTCGTCGAGATCTGACTCAGCGTTGCCGGCGCACGCCGCTGCGCGAAATATTCGAAGACTTCCACCACGCGCTGCGCGGATTTAACGATGGGCACCATGCCCTTGATGCTAACCAATCAAGAAAGACCGAACATGAAACTTGCCACCATTGCGCGCCACAGTCGTCAGGTCCCAGTGATATGGACACCCGACGCAGTCTTCGATCTGCAAATTGCGCTCGCCGCGTTTCCCGCGGGCAAGACCTTCGGGTTCGATGCCGCGCAGACTAAAACATTGTCCATGCTGGACCTGATTTCAGCTGGCGCGGAGGGGCTTGCGTTCGCCCGCTATGTGCTGGAGAGCCCGGGGCTCTTCGATACGGCACGACTGCCTACGTCTGACGTCCAACTGCTGGCACCGATACCGCGTACGCCGCGCAATGTTTTCTGCCTGGGCCGCAACTATGCAGAGCACGTTCAGGAGGACAACGTCTCTCGCGACAAGGAGACGGAACTGCCTGAGCACCCACAATTCTTCACCAAGCCTTCGAGTGCCATCATCGGCGAGGGGGGCGGCATTCGCTATGACGAAAAGGTTACGCGTCGGCTGGACTACGAGGTAGAACTCGCGGTCGTCATTGGCGTGGGCGGCCGCGACATCCCCGCTGAGGATGCCATGTCTCACGTCTTCGGCTACACCATCGTGAACGACGTGACGGCGCGCGACCTGCAAAGGAGGCACGACCAATGGTTCAAGGGAAAGGGGTTGGACACGAGTTGCCCGATGGGCCCTTACATCGTGACGGCGGACGAGATCGCGGACCCCCACGCGCTGCGTATCGAACTCGACGTCAATGGCCAAAAGCGCCAGGATGCCAGCACGGCCGCGATGATCTTCAAGATCCCGGAAACCATCGCTTCGCTTTCTGCCGGCTTGACGCTCGAGCCTGGCGACGTGATCGCCACTGGCACCCCGTCGGGCGTGGGATATGCGATGAACCCTCGGCAGTGGCTCAAGATCGGAGATGTGATCACATGCCGCATCGAGGGACTTGGCAGTCTCACCAACACGGTCGTTGCGCCGTAGTAAAGCCTTTTCCTCTATGAGCGCCTCCGGGATGGACTTCTTGTGCATCGCAAAGAACAGCTCTGACAGGGCAGTCCCGCGGTGCTGGAAACGAGGCAGGTGCCTGTCAACATCGTCAACGCCTCGGTCAACCGAGCGCCGTCGAGATTTTGAGTGCGTTGGTCGCGAAGAGCTTGTGATAGGTGTCGGCCTCGGTTCCTGGCTCGGAAAGGGCGTCCGAATAAAGGCGACCTCCCACCGTGACGCCGCCCTCGTGGGCGATCCGCTGCGCTAGGCGAGGGTCCGTGATGTTCTCCACGAAGACCGCACGCACCTGCGCGTGCCTGATCTGGTCGATGAGCCGCGCCACCGCGGCGGCCGACGGTTCGCTGTCGGTACTCACGCCTTGGGCCGCCAGGAATTCGACGCCGTAGGCCGCACCGAAATAGCCGAAGGCGTCGTGCGTCGTGATGATCCGGCGCTGCGCGCGCGGCAGCGCATCGAACCGGGCGCGCACGTCGTGATCGAGCGCCTGCAACTGGCCGATATACCGCTCGGCGCGTTCGCCGATGCCGCGCTCGCTGGACGGCCTGGCCTTGGCAATCGCGTCCCGCAGGTTTGCAGCGTAGCGCTGCCCGTTGGAAAGATCCTGCCAAGCGTGCGGATCGAGGCCGCCATCGAGCCTTCGCGGCACGATGCCTTCGCTGGCCACGACGATGCGTCCGCGATAGCCTGAGGCGCTCACCAGCCGATCCATCCAGCCTTCGAAGCCCAACCCGTTCACCAGCACCAGGTCGGCGTCCGCCAGGCTGCGGGCGTCGGCCGGGCTGGGCTGGAACACGTGCGCGTCCGAATTCGGCCCTACCAACGCCGTCACCTCGACGTCGCTGCCGCCGACCTGCTTCGCGATGTCGGCGAGGATCGAGAAACTAGCCACGACACGCAGCTTGGTTGCAGTCGAAGCGGGTTGAGCAGGGGCTCGCAGCGGCCACGCCGGCAGGTCGAGCAGGGGCGCCAGGAGGCGCCGGCGCGTGAGACCAGAAGCTTTTTTCATTGCTGATTTCGGATGATTCGCATGATTCATGGGTGATCGACGCGGGGCTTGCGCAACTCGAAGAGCAGCCCGCCGCGCGGACCGATAGCCAGCGAGACCAGGTAGATCGCGCCCGCCACGAGCACGATGGCCGGCCCGGATGGCCATTGCGCGTGAAACGACAGGAGCAGCCCGGCGAGGCCCGACAGCGCGGAGATTCCGCCCGCCACCAGCGCAAGGCTCCAGATCCGACCGGCCCAGAAACGTGCCGCGGTGGCCGGCAGCATCATCAGGCCGACCGCCATGAGCGTGCCAAGAGCCTAGAAGCCGGCGACCAGGTTCGCGACGGTGAGGGCGAGAAAGGCATAGTGCGCGAACGAGCCGAGCCGGCTGACGTTGCGCAGGAAGCCCGGATCGACGCATTCGGCCAGCAGCGGCCGGTAGATCGCCGCCAGCGCGACCAGCGTCAGGCTCGCCACCGCAGCCACGAGGATCAGCGCAGGATCGTCGACCGCAAGGATGGTACCGAACAGCAGGTGCATCAGGTCGACGCTGCTGCCGTGCGTGGACACCAACAGCACGCCCAGCGCCAGTGCGATCAGGTAGAAGGCGGCGAAGCTCGCGTCTTCGCGCTGCGAGGTGATGCGCGTCACGAAGCCCGCCGCCAATGCTACGGTCAAGGCAGCGACGAAGGCCCCAAGGCTCATGGCCACGAGCGAGAAGCCGGCGACCAGGAAGCCTACGGCGACGCCCGGCAGCAACGCATGACCCATCGCATCGCCGGCCAGGCTCATGCGCCTGAGGACGAGGAGGGTGCCGATCGGTGCGCTGCCGAGGCTCAACGCGAAGGTGGCGACGAGCGCCCTTCGCATGAAGGCGTAGTCGGCGAACGGCTGGACAAGCAACGCACCGAGGGTCATGCCGCGACCCTGCGGGCAGCGGCGTCGCCTTGCCATGCTTCGGCCATGCGATGCGCTCGCTGCAGGTGCTGGTCCTGCAGCACCTCGCCCGAGGGCCCCCACGCCACGCATTCGCGTGCCAGCAGGAGGCTGCTTTCAAAGTGCGCCCGGGCCTGGCCGAGGTCGTGCAGAACCGCGACCACGGTCCGCCCTTCGCCATGCCACTGGCCGACGAGGCCCAGCAGGTCGGCGGTGGTGCGAGCGTCCATCGCGTTGAAAGGCTCGTCGAGCAGGATCACGGGCGCGTCCTGCAGCAGCAGGCGCGCGAACAGCACGCGCTGGAACTGGCCGGCGGACAGTGCCGATACTGCGGCGTTCGAAGCCTCCGAGCCCGACGCCTTGCAAGGCGGTCAGCACCGCGTCGCGTTGCGATGCGGCGATGCCCTTGAATGCGCCGAGCCGTCCCCAGTGACCGAGCGCCACCAGGTCGAACACCGTAAAGGGAAGCGTGCGGTCGATGCCGCTGTGCTGGGGCAGCCAGGCGATCCGCTCGCCCGGCGCGAGGTCGACACGGATGCTGCCGGATGACGGGCGTACATGGCCCATGATGGCCGCGAGCAGGCTACTCTTTCCTGCACCGTTGGGCCCGACGATGGCGGTGAGCGAGCCCGATGCGAATTCGCCGCTCAGCTCGTGCAACGCGCCGCGACCGTTGTAGGCGATGCCAAGCTGGCTCAGGCAGATGGCGTTCGCCGATCCGGATCGCGCCTTCATCGCAGCGCCCACGCAACGGCCAGCTACAGGACCGCGACGAGGCACAGTGCACCGGCCACACGCGTCCCCGCACCGGCCATCAACAGGCTGGCGGACGAATTCGATGTCTCGCGAAGCGTTTCCGCCCGGGCTTCGCCGATGGGCTCTTCACCCATTCTTCGCACCGACGCAATCCGCGCATTGCCCGTGCAGCGTCAATTCGTGGCCGGCGACACGGAATCCCGGCGGAGCGAGACGGTCCATGGCGCCGGGACAGGCATGGATTGGGAATACGCGATCGCAGGCCTCGCAATGGAAGTGATGGTGGTGATGCGTGCCGTCTCCGACATCGGCATCGCAGACCGCCGCCTCGTAGCGCGTGGCCTGGCCTGGGAGGTCGACGCGCAGCACCTCGTCGCCCTCCAGCAGCAGCTTGATCTGGCGATAGACCGTCGACAGATTCAGGCGTGGGACGTCACCCTGGGCGAGTTCGCAGATCTCGACGGGAGTGAGCGACCTGCCGCTCTGGAGCAGGGCCGAAAGCACGGCTTCGCGCTGGCGTGTGCGGCGCAACATCCTTGCAGTGTATTGCAAATGCGAATGCATTTGCAATTAGTCATGGCTTTGCCGCGCGCTTTTGCCGATCCGGATGCGCCGGTCCGCTCCGTGGTGTCTAGCTCGACAGCGGCTAGAACCTCGGCTTGCCTCCGAAGGATGCGGTGGCCCTGCTTGCGCTTTCGAGCAGAGCAGTGACGTGAGCGCTCGACTTGTCCATCTGGAGCGTGGTGACGGAACCCACGAGACTGATCGTGAACCGGATCTCGCCGTTCCAGTCCCAGACCGGAGCGGCCATCGAGGCGTAGCCGCTCGCATCGCGGTGAACCGTGCAGTACTTCTTGCGCTGCAATTCCCGCAATGCGTCTGCACGGTATCCGGCTGCCGCGGCCTTGCCCTTCGGCAGATCGGAAAACTCGTCCGCGACGAGTTGCCTCGTCGCAGCCTCGGGCAGGCATGCCACGAAGACCTTGCCCGCCGCGGTGCTCACCAGGGGAATGAGACCGGTGCGCATCTCGAAGGCCCCGCGGTTCTCACCGTTCTGCTTGAACAGGCTGACTGGGCCATCGTCGGTCCATGCCGTGACGGCGGAACTGCGCTGGGTCGCGTCCCGCAACGCAGTGACTTCGGCGCGCATCAACTCGAAGCCGTCGATCTGCTGGATCGCGCTCATGCCCAGTGCCAATGCGGAAGGCCCCAGCTTGTAGCAGCCGGGTTTCAGGTCCGCGGATGCGAGCCCCGTGCGGACCAGGCTGACGAGGTAATTGTTCGCGGCGCTGGGAGTCATGCCTGCGAGCGCCGCGACATCCTTGAGGGCCAGCGATTGCGAGCTCGACTGCAAGGCGGTCAGAAGGCGGTAGGCAATCTCCACGGACTGGATGCCACGCCTGGGCTTTCCCGGCTGATTCTTGCGCGTTTCGACCATGTCCAAGTCTACCGGCCAGATTTGACAGTCGATGGCTGGGTCAGGAGAATATACAACACTGAGACATAAATTCACATATGTTGAATTTAGAAGAACAAGGCGACATGCTGCATTCACTCGAGCTCCGGCCGGCGCCGCATCGCGCAAGATGGGTCCATGGCGCATCGCTGGCATGGGCCGCGGCCGGGCTGCTGCTGGCTGCGGCGGCGCAGCCGGCGAGCGCCCAGTCAGCTTTTCCCGATCGGCCGGTCACCTTCGTGATGCCCGGGCCGCCCGGCGGAGGGCCCGATACCGTCGCGCGCTTGGTCGCCGCCAAGCTCTCGACGCGGTGGGGTGTACCAGTCCTTGTCGAGAACAAGCCCGGCGCGACCGGGATGATCGGTGCCGAAGCCGTCGCGCGCAGCGAACGCAATGGCTACCGGCTCCTCTTCACCTACACCGCGCTGGTGCAGGCGCCCGCGGTCTTCCTCAAGGTGCCCTACGACGTCGATCGGGACTTCGCCCCGATCGTGCAGATCGCGAACGCGCCGGTGTTTCTCGCGGTGAGGGCGGATTCAGGCATCGGTTCGCTCAAGGAATTCATCGCGGCGGCCAGGACCGGTGTGAAGCCGATCTCCTATGGCTCCTTCGGCATCGGCTCGAGCTATCACATCTACGGCGAAGCGCTGAAGCGCTCCCAGGGGCTCAACCTGCTGCACGTTCCTTACAAGGGCGAGGCGCTCGCCTTGGCCGACCTGTTGGGCGGCCAGATCGACTCCAGCTTCGTGTCGGTGGGCACTGGCGCTCCGCAAGTGAGTGCGGGCAAGATCCAGGCGCTCGCGCTGGTCGGCAAGTCACGCAGCACGACCTTGCCCCGGATCCCGACGTTTGCCGAGTCCGGCGTCGAAGGCATCGATGCGGTGGGTTGGTTCGGCGTGCTTGCGCCGGCCGGCACGCCCCAGCCCGTGATCGACAAGTTGGCGGCCGACATTGATGCAGCGGTGGCGGATCCGGCGGTCAGCGCGAAGCTGCGTGAACTCGGCTTCGAGCCGGTCACGGACAGTAATCCCAAGACGTTCCAGGATTTCCTCCGTGCGGAGGCGAGACGGTGGAAGCAGTTGATCTCGGACGCAGGCATCAAGCCCGAATAGTCACGTCGGGCCAGTCACCCTCGAATACAGCAAGGCATCCATCGAAAGGAACATCATGAAGTTCGGAATCTTCGATCAGAACGACCGCGGCGGCCTGCCGCTCGCGCAGCAGTACGAGGAGCGAATGCAGCTGGCGGAGCTCTACGACCGCAGCGGCTTCCACTGCTATCACATCAGCGAGCACCACTCGACGCCGCTCAGCACCACCCCGGCGCAGAGCGTCTTTCTTGCGGCTCTGTCGCAGCGCACCCGCCACCTCCGGCTGTGCCCGCTGGTGTACCTGCTGCCGATCCATCATCCGATGCGTCTGGCCGAGGAGATCTGCATGCTCGACCACCTCAGCAAAGGCCGCTTCGATTTCGGTGTCGGTCGGGGTGCGTCGCCGCATGAGCTCGAGGCGCTGGGCGTGGATCCGGCGCAGGCGGCGAAGATGTATGCAGAGGCCTTCGAGATCCTCAAGCGCTACTTCGCCGCCGATGTGCTCGACTATGCCGGCACATACTGGCAGTTCAATGACGTGCCGGTTGTGCTCAAGCCGCTGCAGCAGCCGCATCCGCCGATCTGGTATGCGCTGGCCTCGGCCGAATCGGCGGTGTGGCCCGCGCTCAACGGCGTCAACGTGGTGTGCGGCGGTCCGGTCGAGCGGGTCAGATCGATCACGGACCGCTATCGCCAGGAATGGTCGAAGGCGCATCCGTCCGAGACGGCCGAGCCGCTGATGGGCGTGAACCGCTACATCATCGTCGCGGAGACCGACGACGAGGCGGTACAACTGGGCCGGAACGCGTGGCCGGTCTTCTACGAGAACTTCTACAAGCTCTGGCGCAAGCACGGCACGCAGCCGGTGAACGCCAAGCTGCCACCGGACTTCGACGCCGTGCTGGCCATGGGCCATGCGGTCGCGGGCTCGCCGGAGACCGTGACCCGCCTGCTGGCAAGCCAGGTCGGGGAGGGCGGCCTGAACTACCTGATCGGCAGTTTCATGTTCGGCAATCTCGCGCACCAGGACGCCGTCTCTTCCATCGAGCGGTTCGCCGGCCAGGTCATGCCGGCCCTGAAGGACTTCCATCGAGCGATGGCCTGAAAGCGTCCGGGCCGCCGGATCGCGAACTGGACGTGAGGGCTTTGAACATGAGGATCGCGGTGCTCGACGACTACCAGCGGGTCGCACGTGATCTTGCGGACTGGGACACGCTCGCTGGCTGCGAGATCGAATTCCTGCACGAGCCGATGCTCACGCAGGCCGAGGTCATTTCCAGACTCGCCGATTTCGACGGCGTGGTCGCGATGCGCGAACGAACCCGGTTTCCGGCCGAGGTGCTTCGATCCCTGCCGCGCTTGCGCCTACTGCTGACCACCGGCATGAAGAACCGCGCCATCGACATGGCGGCCGCAGCCGAGTGCGGCATCGTCGTCTGTGGCACGCCCTGGGCCGAGGATGCGACCGTCGAACTGACGTGGGGCCTGATCCTGGGCCTGGCGCATGCCATACCGGTCGAAGACGCATCGCTGCGGGCGGGGCGCTGGCAGTCCAGCCTCGGCCTGTCGCTGAAAGGCAAGACGCTGGGCATCGTCGGGCTCGGCACCATCGGCTCCAAGGTCGCGCGAATCGGTCAGGCCTTCGGGATGCGGGTGATCGCCTACAGCCCGAATCTCACCGAGGAGCGCGCCGCTGCCCTCGACGCGCGGGCGGTGAGCAGGCAGCTGTTGTTCTCGCAGGCCGACGTGGTCAGCATTCACCTGATCCTCGGCGAGACCACGCGCGGCATCGTCGGTGCTGCCGAGTTTTCGCTGATGAAGGCCAGTGCCTTCTTGATCAACACCTCGCGCGGCGCGCTGGTCGACGAACAGGCGCTCGCGGATGCGCTGCGGCGCGGGCAATTGCGCGGCGCCGGCGTTGACGTGTACACCCAGGAGCCGATCCAGCCGGACCATCCGCTGCTGGGTGCACCCGGCACGATCTTGACGCCGCACATCGGCTACGTGACCGAGGAGGTCTATGCGGCTTGGTACCAGGCGGCCGTCGAAGGTGTGGCGGCCTATTTGCGCGGGCAGCCTCTGAGGGTCTTGTCGTGATGGTGGCGTGCGGGTGCAGCTTGCGCCCTGGCTCGATCCCTGGACAGCCTCAACCGTGGACGCGCGCCTGCGGATTCACGACATCGGTCAGGCAGCCGGCGCTGTACTGGTTGATGTGGTCGAACGCGATGCCGAAGTAGCGCTCGAAGTTGTCCCGTTCGACATAGCCGATGTGGGGCGTGCACAAGGCATTGGGGAGCTTCAGCAGCGGGTGGTCGCGGCCGCGCAGGGGCTCCTCCTCGTAGACATCGATCGCCGCGAATCCCGGCCTGCCCGCGACGAGGGCCCTTTCGAGCGCGCCGCGTTCGATCAACTCGGCCCGACTGGTGTTGACCAGCAGCGCGCTGGCCTTCATGCGCTGCAGGTCCTCGGCGGTGACCAACCCGGTCGTCTCCGGGCAGAGCCGCACATGCAGGCTGATCACGTCGCTGGCCGCGAAGAAATCTTCACGCGACGGCGCCACCTCGAAGCCGTCGCCGGCTGCCGCAGCAACCGAGCCCGCCCGTCCCCAGACCCACACCTTCATGCCGAAGACCTTGCCGTAGGCGGCGACCTGCCGACCGATCCGGCCGTAGCTCCAGACCCCCAGGCGTTGCCCATTCAGTTGCTGCCCCAGGTGTCCCTGCCACAACCCGCGTTGCAACCGGTTGGCCTCGTCGACCAGGTACCTCCGGCTGGCCAGCGCGAGCGCCCAACTGAGTTCGGCCGTTGCAGATCCGGCACCGCTGCCTTCGGCGACCAGCACCCCTCGCGCGGTGCATGCAGCCAGGTCGACGTGGCCGGCGAGTTTGCCGGTCTGGCAGATGAGGCGCAGTCGTGGCAGGCGATCGAGCAGCGCCGCATCGATGCGGGTGCGTTCCCGCGTCAATACGATCGCATCGGCGTCGGCGAATCGCGCCGCCAGAGCATCGATGTCCTTGACCGTGTCGTGGAAGATCTGGACTTCGTGCCCTGCCAGCTTGGCGAAGCAATCGAGGCCGCGCAAGCAGTTCTGATAGTCGTCCGGAATGACGATGCGCATGAAAACCGTCCTAGAGGGTGATGTGCAGCTGGTCGACGACCTGTTTCCAGGTCTTCAGATCATTGCGGACCATTTCGGTGAAGGCGGCCGGCGGCATGCCGCCGGGCTCGATGCCCTGGGCGCGAAAGACTTCACGCACCTCGGCCGAATCGAGCGCATTCTTGACCTCGGTGTAGAGGCGCTGCTGAGTGGCGGGCGCAGTGTGGGCCTTCAGCATCAGGCCGTACCAGCCGTGCACCTCGAAACCGGGATAGCCCTGCTCCGCGACCGTCGGCACATCCGGGAGTCCGGCAAAGCGCTGGGCCGGCGCCACTGCGAGAGCACGCAGCTTGCCTGCCTTGATCTGCGGCAGGGCGGTCGTCATGTCGAGGAACATGAACTGGATGCGCCCGCCAAGCAGATCCTCGACGGCCGGGCCGGAGCCGCGGTAGGGCACATGCACCGCCTCGATTCCGGCGCGCTGCGCGAACAGCGCCGCCCCCAAATGCGCAGACGTGCCGATTCCCGACGAGCCGTAGGATAAGGTGTTCGGCTTGGCCTTCCCAAGCGCCACGAGTTCCGCCAGCGTCTTGGCAGCGTAGTCGGGGCGCACCACCACCGCATGTGGAACGAAGCCCACAACCGTCAGCGGCGAGAAGTCGCGCAGGGTGTCGAACGGATAGTTGGGCATCAAGGCCGGATTGGTCACCGCCAGGATCGACGGCATCACCAGCGTGTAGCCATCCGCGGGCTGATGCATGACTTCGCTCATGCCGATCACGCCGCCGCCGCCCGGCCGGTTGTCGACGATGACCGCCTGCCCGAGGCTCGCGGTCATGCTCTTGGCGATGGTGCGCGCCATCAGGTCGGTCGGACCTCCGGGCGCGAATGGCACCACGATGCGAATCGTCTTGGTAGGGAAGTCGTCGGCCCGGCTCCAGGTCGGCAAGATGGCCGAGGCGATGCCGGAAACGAATGCGGCGTTGAAGCGCCGGCGCGCTGGGTCGCAAGCGATCATCGGGTGTCTCCTTGAACACTGCCGGCCGCTGCGAGGACGGCCACGCCATCTGCCGCACGCACGCCCTGGCCCCCGGGCAGCACGAACAACGGGTTGATCTCGGCTTCGACCAGGCGATCGCCTAGTGTCGCCACCATCTGCGAGAACGACACGATGGCCGAGGCGAGCGCCTCGACATCGGCGACCGGACGACCCCTGAAGCCGTCGAGCAGCGGCCACGTCTTCAGCTCGCGCGCCATTCCCAACGCATCTTCGTGGCTCAACCCGCCGCGAGGCGGCAGCAGGCGCATGGTGGTGTCGCCGAACAACTCGGCGGCCACGCCACCCATTCCGAGCAGGATCGCAGTGCCGATCAGGTCGCGATGCATGCCGAGGATCAGCTCGACACCGCCGCTCACCAGTTGCTGCACCAGGAAACGGCGCGGCCGCACGCCGGTGAGGGCCTCCACCTGCTCGGTCATCAGCATGAGACGCGCGGCGATCTGCTCCGGACCCACGTCGACCACCACTCCACCGACATCGCTCTTGTGGGTGATCTCGGCCGAAAGCAACTTGAGCACCGTGCGACCGCCCAGGCGCCGCGCAGCCTCCTCGGCCTGCGCCGTGGTCTCGACCACGGCCTCGGCCGCAGAGGGCACGCCGAAGCGCGCAAAGAGTTGCTTGGCTTGCGCTTCGTCGAGCGCTCCGACAGGAAAGTCGCGCAGCGTGGCGGCCGCAGCAACATCGCCATCGCCGAACCCCGGCGCCTGCGCCTGCGCGCTCGAAGACGACTCACGCCGGCCGGCGGCCTGCAGCATGCCTGCCAGCGCCGCGGTGCAGCTTTCAGGATCGGAAAAAGCAGGCACCCCGCGTTGCGTCAGCACCGCACCCACCTGCGGCGCATGGGGGCTGACATAAGCGATCACCGGCTTGTCCGACAGCGGCAAGCAGTCCTGGATCGCTCCAGCCATGAGTTCGGGCATGGCCAGTCCCGAGGATCCGACGACGATGGCGAGCGCGTCGTAGCTCGGGCTGGCCAACAAGGCCCGGATCGCGCCGCGCAGCAGGTCGGGCTGCAACCCCGCCAGGGTGACGTCGATCGGATTGCGATCGAGGCTCGCGTGGTCGCCGGTCTGCAGCGCCCGCAGTGCCGCAGCTGTGTGCGCATCGGGTGCCGGTGTATCGAAGCCCGAGACGCCGAGGCTGTCCGACACCAGGGTGCCGGCGCCGCCGGTCGAGGTCAGCACCGCCACCCGTCGGCCGTGCAGGGTGCGCCCGGTCGACAGGGCGAGCGGAATGTCGAGCAGGTCGCCGAAGGACTGCGCTCGTATCACGCCGACCTGCTTGAACAGCGCGTCGTACATGCGATCCGAACCCGCCATCGCGCCGGTGTGCGAGATCGCGGCCTTGGCACCGGCCTCGGAGCGCCCGATCTTGAAGGCGACGATCGGCTTGCCGGCGCGGGCGGCCCGCAGCGCCGCCGCCCGGAAGCGTTCCGGGTTGCGCACCGTCTCGACGTAGAGCGCGATGACCCGAGTCGCCTCGTCGTCGGCCAGGTGCTCGATGAAGTCGGCAAGTTCCAGGTCGACCTCGTTGCTGGTCGAAACCAGCTTCGAAAGGCCGATGCCACGCGCGGTGGCACGCGAGAGCAGGGCGCCGAGAATGCCGCCGCTCTGCGACACGACACCGATCGAACCGGCACTGAAGCGCTCCATCTCGAGCGCACCGCTGGCCGAGAGGACGATGCGATCGCTCAGGTTGACCAGCCCGATGGTGTTCGGTCCCAGGATGCGCATGGTGCCCGCAGCCTCCAGCAGTTGCCGCTGACGCCGCGCGCCTTCGTCGCCGGTCTCGGCATAGCCGCTGGCCAGCACGATCGCGGCAGCGGTGCCACGCTCGGCGAGTTCTCGCACCGCCAGGTGAGCCCGCTCGGCGCCCAGCAGCACGATGCCTACGTCCGGCACCTCGGGCAGCGAGGCGATGTCCGGATAGCAGCGCAAGCCGCCAATGTCGTCGACCCGAGGGTTGACCGGATAGATGGTGCCCGCGAACCCGTGCTTGCGCAGGTAGGCGACCGGACGGCCGGCCGTCTTGGCCGGATCGGCCGATGCGCCGATCACCGCGACGCTGCGGGGCGCCACCAGCCTGGCGATGGCGTCAACCACGCTCACTGCGACGACTCCTTGGGCTGGCTGCTCTTGGCCAGGAAGGCCAGCACCGATTGGCGATGCTCCGTGCTGGTGTAGCAGATGCCCTGGGCCTGGCTGCCCTGGGCGAACACCTGCTGCGCCGAGAGCTCGAAGCTTTGGTTCAGGATGGTCTTGCCCAGTGCCAGAGCCGTTGCCGAGCCCTTGCTCATCTCGGCAGCCCACTGCTCGGCATCTGCGACCAGGTTCTCAGCAAGCGCTGGCCGATCGACGATGCCCAGGCGCAGCGCCTCTTCGAGTTCCACCTTGCGGCCGCTGAAGATCAGTTCCTTGGCCTTCGCCAGGCCGACCCGGCGGGGCAGGAAGTACATGCCGCCGCCATCGGGGACGATGCCGCGATGAATGTACGACCAGGTAAAGCTCGCCGCATCCGAAGCGATGATGAAATCGCAGGCCAGCGCGGTATCGGCGCCCAGGCCCGAGGCCGCGCCATTGACCGCCGCGATGGTCGGCTTCGGCATCGTGTGCAGCAGCGCCTGAGCATGATGGACACCTTGTTGCCGGGTCCAGCCGTTGAAGGCGATCTCGCCCGTCGGTGCCTGCATGCGTCGCTCCATTCCCGCGACATCGCCGCCGGCGCAGAAGCCCTTGCCGCGGCCGGTCAGCACCAGAGCGCGGATGGCTTGATCGCTCGCGACTCGCTCGAGCGCGGCGACGAATTCGGCGCGCATCGCGTCGCTCATCGCATTGCGCTTCTCGGGCCGGTTGAGGGTCAGGATGGCGATTCCTGCGCGAACCTGCAGGTCCACGAGGGGCTCATTTTTGGGCGAATCCATGTTTCGGGTCCTTTCAATCGATGCTGATGTGGTTGTCCTGGACGACCTTGCGCCAGCGTGCCTCCTGGGCACTGACATAGGCGCCGAGCTGCTCCGGCGTTCCGACGTCGACGTTCAGGCCCTCGGAGTCGGCTTGCTTGAGGAAGGCCGGCGTCTTGACTGCCTGCTTCGCCGCGGCATTGAGTTTGTCGATCACATCCCGGGGCGTACCGGCCGCGACGTACAACCCATACCAGCTCTCCGCTGCGTAGCCGTGCACGCCGGCCTCGGCCATGGTGGGCACATCCGGCAGCGCTAGCGAGCGCCGCTCTGTGGTGACGCCGAGCGCGCGCATCTGTTTGCTATCGAGGAAGGGACGCGCCGCCGAACCGGTCGCGAACATCATGTCGACCTGCCCGCCCAGCAGGTCGGTCATCGCCGGTGCCGCGCCACGGTAGGGCACGTGCGTGATGTCGACCTTGGCAAGGTTCTTGAAGAGTTCGCCCGCCAGATGCGCCGAGGTGCCGTTGCCCTGCGACGCGAAGGTGAGCGTGCCCGGCTTTGCCTTGGCGGCCGCCACCGCATCCGCCACGCTCTGATAGGGACTCGCCATCCGCACCACCAGCACGTTGGGCGAAACGCCGATCAACGCCACGGGCGCGAAGGCCTTGTCGGTGTCGTAAGGGAGCTTGGGCTGCAGCGCCGGGTTCACTGCATGCGCAAAGGTCGCCATGACCAGCGTGCTGCCGTCCGGCGCGCTCTTGGCGACGAAGTCGCTGCCGATGATGGTGCCGGCGCCGGGTTTGTTGTCGACGATCACCGGCTGGCCCAATACCTGAGCCATGCCGACGCTGAGCATGCGGGTCACCGCATCGGTACCGCCGCCGGGCGAAAAGGGAACGACAACATGGATCGGGCGGTCCGGAAATGCGGCCAGTGCCGGCAGCCAAGCCGCAGCCAGCAGGGCGGCAGCGGCAATCGCCGCGCGACGCAAGAGGGCGATGCGGCGTGTTAGGGCGCTGGATCGTAGGGCGTTCATCGATGTGTCTCCTGTTCTCTGAGGACCCGCCGCCGAGCTTAGGCCTCATACTGCGACGATGCAGCCCCTCAATTCCACCTGTTGGAATTGGATCCCGAGGAGATCGATTCGATGAGCAGCAGCCTGAACAGATCGCTGGAGCGTGGCGTCGACATCCTGCGGGCCTTCAGGCCTGGCTCGACACTGCTCGGTAACGGCGAACTGGCCGAGCGGACCGGCCTGTCGCCGGCGACGGTGAGCCGGCTGACCCAGACCCTGGTCTCCGCTGGCATGCTGGAGCACGATCGCCCCGCGCGCGCCTACCGGTTGGCGGCACCCGTGTTGAGCCTGGCCCATGCGATGCGCACCGGCTCCGCTGTGCTGCAGGTGGCTGCCCCTTTGATGCGCTCGCTGGCCGAAAGGTTGCGGGTCAACGTCGGACTCGCGGTCGCCGACCACGGTGAGATGGTCTACCTCGAATCGATCCGCTACAGCCGCCGTGCGTCACTGCGAAACGTGGTGAGTGGTCAGCGAGTGCCAATCGAGCTGACCTCGCTCGGTCGCGCATGGCTGGCGAGCGCGCCCGAGGAGAGCCGGCGCGTGCTTTATGACGAGTTCGCCATCCGCCGCAAGGACTGGCTGCAGTTGCGCCGTCAAGTCGACAAGGCGATCGACAGCGTGCGGCGCCAAGGTTGGTGCGCTGCCTCCTGGCAGGCCGAGGTGATCGCAGTCGCGACGCCGCTGTGCCTGCAAGGCACGTTCGGGCACGTGCTCAATGTCAGCGTGTCTTCTTCCGAGCCCATTGCCAGGGTATCGGCGGAACTGAGCGCACCGCTGATGGTGCTGGCGACGCAAGTGGCAGCGGAATTCGATCTGGCGGCACATGGTACGGCCCAACTCCGCGGAGGGTGAGCGGACTCAACCAGGCGCACAAACTGCAAGCACTCTTGATGCCTGAGACCGATAGATCCCAGGTCTCGCGCTGGTCGACTTTCTTGTCGAACGGATAGGCGCCGCACACCCCGAGCTATAGCTTGGCTTCGGGGTCGCGCGCACCCTCTACTGCGACGGTTGAGCAACTCGCCTGCCTTACGGCGGGCACTACGCATTTTGCTCTCGATGAAGCGATGAGAGCAGCCTGTTGCGTTGATCTTCTCCGGCGCATTCTGCAAGTTCAATGCGAGCGACGTCTTTGACCGCGAGAGGCACCAGGCACGCAGACGAAGCCGGCCGCACGCCGACTCGGTCGCACGGGATGCGGCATCCAAACCTGTCCGCTTGCAGCCATGGAGCCGATGAACGCCTCGAACTTCCGCTTCCGGCCGATCGGCGTGACTTGCAGACCCGCAGGCGAGGACCGCTCTCGCTGCAAAGGCGACCTTGCTGGCGGACTCAAAACTCCAACCGTACCCCTGCAAGTTAATTGCTGCAAACCCTGAACAGCCAGATAGACACGTGTCAGCCGTCGTCCACCTCAGGGCCGCGACGTGACCAACTCAATTTTTCGTCTCAGCGGCGACTAGAGAGCAGGAGCCACGCTGCGCCAGGCCTACTGTTTGTGTGCGTCGTCAGGTAAGACCCGCCCCAAGCTGGCACGAACGGTCAATCGGGTGGCCCGATTTGCTCTTGGCGCTGGATCGGCCGTTGTGAACACTAAACGTCGCAGATACCTCAGTCTACCGGCAAGGGTATCTTGCAGCCCCAAGCTCACTCAAAATTACCCGCCACCTGGTGCCGAATTGACCGAATTGAGATTCTCGTGTGCGCAGAGGGCGCTTGCATTTGAAGGCATAAATCACCATGACCACAAAAGAAGCACATGCTATTCCTTTTGTGCATCCGGCCTATGTTCGGAGCGTGTTGGATTGCCTGAACACTCGCGGCGTAGCTCCTTCGGCCGTCCTTACGAGCGCCGGACTTGGCTGGCACGATCTGGGCGACGGACAGTGTCAGGTTGAGCTCTCGGTGTTCCGGCGAGTCGCCGCGCACGCGACTCAACTCGCAGGCGAGCCGGCGCTTGGAATGCTAGCCGGGTCAATGCTGCAGCCCTATCACACTCCTGTCGGCATCGCGGCCGTAACCAGCTTGAGTTTCGGGGACGGATTGGGAGTCATAGCTAAATACGCCAATTTGATATTCAACACTTTTGACTTTCAACTAGAGGACGGCCTAGAGTGGAATATCCTTAGGGTCCGGCCCATTAGGGCACTATGCGAGACGCACGTCTTCGTGACCCACTCAATCCTGGGCGCGATCTGTCGACTAATTGAAGCAATGAACGGCCCACAGGTCTCGGATTTGATTGTCGGATTGCCCGCTTCTTGCTTTACGGGCAACAGCAGAGGCCGTGCGTACTTGCCGACTGCGAACTTGGTGTTCGATCAGCCATGTTTGTCTTTTCACATCCGGTCCAGAGCTCTTCTTGCTCGATGCCCTTCTGCGGATGCGACGGTCTCGACGAGGGCGTTGGAGTCCTGCGAGAAATTGAAAGGTGAACTTGGTCAGAGCACATTCGTTCAACGGGTACGCCGGGCGCTACTTGACCGCCTGGATGCGAATCCCCCTCCTTCCGAAGTCGCGTTCGCATTAAACGTCTCCCCAAGAATACTCATGCGTCGCTTGGCAAGCGCCGGTTTGAGCTACTCAGAAATAAAAAATGATTTGAGAAAAGACCAAGCAATTTGGTACCTCCGGCATTCCGAACTCTCTATCGAATCCATCGCCGAACGGATTGGATACGTCAATTCCACGGATTTCAGTCGAAAGTTCAAATGCTGGTTCAATACTGCGCCAACAAGAATGAGGCAAACATTCAGGTCGGACTGAGAGCCGGCCCGACCAAGGCCACCGAGTTATGATCTTGGGTGAACTTGATTCCGCCGGCCACGATCAAAAGACGTGACTTATCCCGAAGTCAACACCCATGGATTTATTCGGCACCGCACTCCCGACACCGCCCGGAATCACGCCAGTGAAAAATGTCGGCGCTCCCAGGATGCCCAACCCCGCGCCGTTCTTGTCGCTGATATATGCAAACGTCGTGTACACAGCGGTTCGTTTCGACAGATTGTAGACGTAACTGATCGCGTACTGATTAGCTTTTGGCTGGGACTCCAGGATGTTGACTGGAAGATTATTGTACCTCACTGTCGAAAATCCCGCGCGAATCAGGCTTGCCCCAATCGGGACGGTGATCCCCAACAGGCCGCCATTGAAGCCGGACTTGGTGGTACCGAATGGATTGAAGGTATTGGTGGCAAGATCAATCTTCTGCTTGTTGTTCGAATACTCGCCAAAGAGCTTGAGGACGCCGAAATCGTATGTGGCCCCCATATTCAAAGTGTCAAGCGTAGTCGTCGAGCCCGCGTAATAGTTCGACGCAAGCGTGCTTTGAGCATACCCCAGTGCGACATTGAGGGCGCCGTTGGTGTAACCAACCCGGCCGCCTATATAGGCGCCCGCACGCGCATTGTCTGGGGTCTTGGCGAGAGCCGGGTTCGCTGCTACCGCGGCAGCACCAGGTGGAGTCAGCGTGCCTGGATCGTATGTTGTGGCCCCGCTAAAAGCGTACATTGCTTGGCCATAGAGTCCGCCCAGTCCTGGTGGCAGAAAATAGCCAACCGAATTTGATGCCCTAACATAGTTGGGATTCGGGAGAAATCCACTGTTTGGTACTCCAAGATTCGCGTTCGTTATCAGGTTTGTGCCGACGCCGTTGTTGCCGAGCGGATCGAAGACGGTATCGTTCCAATAGGAAGGGGTGTAGTCACGGCCGATCCGCAGTTCACCGAAGGCACCTGTCAAGCTTACGGTTGATCGGCGATTAAAGTCCAATCCACCGCCGGTCGCCTGCAGTGTTCCACTGGCAGGGTTCAGCCCCGCCTCCAGCCAGAAGGAGGCGCCCAACCCTCCGCCTAGATCTTCAGTCCCGCGGAATCCGAGGCGGCTCGTCGTGTACCCGGAGTTGCTCATCGCGTTTTTTGAGGCGGTGACGCTGACTCCGAGCGGAGTCTGCGACTGCGACTTGTAGGAGCTAACGCCGATGTCGACCACGCCAAAGAGAGTGACCGACGATTGCGCCGAGGCGACTCCGGCAACGGTCACAGCCGTCGCGGTGAAAATGAATCTTTTCATTGCAAGTTTTCTCCGTGTTTGAACGCCGGCTCGAGCGGGACGCGGCTGCTACCCATTCGAGACCCTGCCGACCTCCTCGATGGAGGCAGGATTGATTTAATCAATTCTGTGAACAACATGGGCCTTGTAGATGCAAAGCTGACCGATAACCATGCAGTCCCGACCATGCGATTCGATAACGTGGTTATTGCACGACGACAATCGAGCTAAGTCTTCGATTCGGCTATCGTTGTCTCGAATTGGTTCGAGTCAGTCGTGCGTCACGCTACCGGACAGGCGGGCGCACTGTACTGACTCATACAAAAAGCAAACAGCCAAGTCTGGTCGCAGGCCCAAAAGGCTGCGGGATCGAATGATCAATCCTCGGAGTGACTTCGGCGAGAAGGCTCGTCACTGGATGTCGAAAAGATCGGCGATTGGCTCGGCTCGTTTTCGCCGGTGAATTCTCTAGTCAATTCCCAAGCTGATTTGATCGCCGTGAAGATGCGGCGAGCCTCGTGTGCGATGCATCGTGGCAGTCGCGGTCCCGATCGGCTTGTAAGCGCGCGGTACACCTCACTGCCGGTCGACGGCGCCTTTGCCCGGGACCTGTTGATTTTGCGGATAGCAAGACTTGGCGCGTGCAGCTCAAGCATTTCCTTGCATCGAGGCTGAACATTGCGAGGTCGAGGCAATACGCTTGCTCGTGCAATCCGCTAGACGAACTAAAACCAATTCTCGATCGATTGACCTCGTGTTTCCGGCAGAGCAACGAGGCATACAAACCCTCCCAGGAGTACCCAGAACACCGGATACCAGAGACCGAAGTAGATATCGCCGGCTGCGGCCGACAACGCGAAGCTGATCGGCACCAGGAAACCCGCGAGTATGCTCGAGACATGGTATGGAACCGACACCGCGGTGTAGCGGACGCTTGCCGGGAACAGTTCGACGAGCATCGCAGCCAGGGGGCTTTGCGCGCCAGCGAACAGAACAGTGATGTAGAAGATCGTCAGCCAGACCATGGCGCTGTTGAATTCGCTCATGTCGGCCTTCGCGGGGTAACCTGCGGCCTTGATGGCTTGCCGCATCTGATCGGAGAGCGCATCGACGCGAGCCTTGAGTTCAGCTGGCGCCAAAGCTTCCCCGTTGAAGGAGTTGAAAGTGCTTTCTGCGATCCGAACCCGAGCGGGATCGATTGTGGATGAGGATTCGACTTGGTAGTTGACGCCCTCGCGCGCCAGGGTGCTCTTGAGGATGTCGCAGGAAGACAAGAAACGCGCCGTGCCGGTGGGATTGAAGATGAACGAGCAGTCGGAGGCGTTCGCCGTGACGGTGATGGGCGCCGTCGCCAGGGCCCGTTCATAGGCTGGATTGCCAAAGTGCGTCAACAACTTGATCGCCGGAAAGATGCTCAGTCCGGCCAGAACGCAGGCCACGATCACGACCGGCTTTCGTCCCACGCGATCGGATAGCCGACCGGCAAGCGGAAAGAAGGGCAGCGCCGCAAGAATGGCCGTGCAGACGATCCAGTTGACGGTCTGAGGATCCACGCGCAAGGTCTGCAACAGGAACACCATTAGGTACACGAGCGCGAACACGCCGAGCATCTGTCCAGCGGCGAGAGGCCCGAACAGCACGGCGATTTGCCTACGCACGTTGCGTCCGCTTCCGTACAGGTCATGAACCGGCGCCTGGCTGGTCTTTCCGGCCGACTTCATGCGCTGGTATACGGGTGACTCGTTCAGGCGCATGCGGATCCACAGCGATATCGCCAGCAGGAGCGCGGACAGCAGAAACGGAACGCGCCAACCCCAATCGTTGAATACCTGATCGCCCAGCACCGATCGGATGGCGAAAAGCACCAGTAACGAGAGTACCAATCCCGCGCCCGCGCAGGTCTGGATCCAGGAGGTGTAGTAACCCAAGCGCCCCGGTGGTGCGTGCTCCGCGACGTATGACGCGGCACCGCCGAACTCGCCGCCGAGCGCGATCCCTTGCACTACCCGCAGGACCATCAATGTCACTGGTGCTGCTACCCCCCAAGTCACGTAGGGGGGGATCAGTCCAACGAGGAAGGTGGCGGTTCCCATTGCCGTGACGGTGACCAGAAAAGTGTACTTTCGCCCCACCTTGTCACCAAGCCGCCCAAAGATGAAAGCCCCGAGCGGCCGAACGAGATATGCGGCGGAGAACGCCATCAAGGCAAAGATGAATCCCAGCGACGGACTCAGGGGTGCAAAGAACTTCGTCGCGATGACGGTCGACAGCGATCCGAACAAAATGAAATCATAGAACTCAAATACGGTGCCAAGCGATGCGCCGATGACGACCTTTCGTTCCTCGGATGTCATCCCGGCGGCTGTGCGGGGCGGCGTGAGGCTCTGAGCTTTCATATTGCTGCGTCCATGGCATCTAGTGAAGGGACCCGGCGCAGGCCGTCTGTTGCCAGACGGTTGGCGTGAGTGGTTCGCCCAGCGGCAAGCGTGCTCTCAGTGGGCGCCGTTCGACTCAGCGAGCGCTTCGGGAATATGTCAGAGCCCAGCTTCCAGCGAGCAATCCGGGACATACTCCATGCACTCCAGAGAATCTTCCTCATCGCAGCGTTGCCTTTTGAAAGCATCTAGTGTTCACAATGCCCGATCCAACGCCAAGAGCAAATCGGGCCACCCGATTGACCGTTCGTGCCAGCTTGGGGCGGGTCTTACCTCACGCCCGAGCCCTCCGAAACAGGCAGACTTGGTGCCGAACGAGATGCGCGGGATCTCGATACGATCCCAAGTCACCAGGCGTCGGGGACAAGATCAAATTCAAAGGAGTCGCAGACGTGGATGCATCCACCCATGAGGGCAATGGTTCGCTTGAAGGACTGCTTTCCCCGCGCCGGGATCCTTCCTCTCCAACCCCGTTCGGACGCATTTATTCACCTGATCCGGGGTGGCTGGCGAAGTCCGTGGTTGAGCCGATTCTTGAACCCGAACGGGAGATCATCGATGCCCACCACCATCTGTGGGATATGCCAGGATTTCGCTATCTCTTGAGCGACTTCCTGGAAGATGTCGGAACTGGCCATAAAGTCATTGGCACCGTCTTCGCGGAGTGCCATGCGATGTATCGTGCATCTGGCCCGGCTGAAATGAAGCCGATCGGGGAAGTGGAGTTCGCCGCTGGCATTGCGGCAATGAGCGAAAGCGGGATCTACGGATCGACACGCATCAATGCAGGAATCGTTGGATTCGCTGACTTGGCGTTGGGTGATCGGGTGACGCCGGTATTGGAGGCGCTCATCGTCGCGGGAGGTGGGCGCTTTCGAGGCGTGCGGTGCCAGGCGGGATGGGATCCGTCGGCCGAGATCGTCAACAGCCCGGGCCGCGATGCACCCGGTTTCTATCTGCAGCCGTCGTTCCAGGCCGGCGTCAGGCGACTGGCCGCCCATGGCCTCTCATTCGATGCCTGGCTATTTCATCCGCAGCTGTCCGATGTGGTCAGTCTCGCTCGCGCTTGTCCGGAGACGCATATCGTGCTTTGCCACCTTGGCGGGCCTTTGTGTTACGGCCCCTACTTGCGCTCCGGGCGGGAGATTTTCGCGCAATGGAAAGCGAGGATGGCAGAGTTGGCCCAGTGCGAGAACATCTCGGTGAAGCTCGGCGGGATCATGAACAGAGGTGCAACGTTCGACTACGGCGCTTCCGAAGCCCCGCTTCATTCGCAATCCTTGGCTGCCCGGTGGAGCCCATGGTTCATGAGCTGCGTGGAGCTATTCGGACCGCTCCGTTGCATGGTCGAAAGCAACTTTCCGGTGGACAAGATGGGGGTTGGCTATCGGACACTCTGGAACGGCTTCAAGCGCGCGCTCGGCGAGTTGTCGGAAGACGAGAAGGAAGCGGTCTTCAGTGGAAATGCAATGCGGATCTACCGCCTTGGACCATTTGAAACCTCTTGAGCCGGTCCCGCCTTTCAGGCTGTTCAGTGAGCTGGCGTGTCTGCAGTAACCCTCGCAGCGGACTTGCGCACGCGAGGCGCCTGTCGCTCTGTATCCGTCGGACACCCTGAGCCGAGGTGGTCGCAGGTCCAGTTTCCAGTTGCATCGGGCTGGGCACCACCGACAGCCCCTGATGGACGGATGACTCGAGCGGGTGATCGGTCTTTCTCTACCGCGCTACCGGTTGACGTTTGCGATCAGTCGGATGGAACTCTTTCAGTTGATTCTCCATGACGATATCGAGCAAATGATCATGCTAGCAAGTGGTACTCCGCCGGTATCCATGCGTTAGATAAGTTGAAATGGGGGGTTCGATTGTCCAGCAGTTGACAATTGATGGAACTAGTTTGATTGATACTACGGACTTGTCAAATGGCGTTGCATCAATGAGCGATATGAAGGTCAGGTCAATGAAGGATGTTGTGAGCGAGCAGGAGTGGGCACTTCGAGTGCAACTCGCGGCGTGTTACCGGTTGGTGGCCATGCACGGGTGGACCGACTTGATCTTCACGCACCTGAGCGTCCGTGTTCCCGGCCCGGAGCATCATTTCTTGATCAATCCCTACGGCATGCTATTTGAGGAAATCACGGCATCTTCGCTGGTGAAGGTGGATCAGCACTGCGTGAAGATCACCGAGTCGCCTTTTCCGGTGAACCCGGCCGGCTTCGTGATCCATAGCGCCGTTCACGAGGCGCGGCCGGACGTTGTCTGCGTCATGCACACGCATAGCCGTGCCGGCACGGGGGTAAGCGCGCAGGATTGCGGGCTGCTTCCCATCAGTCAGCATGCGATGTTCGTTCTGAGCTCCCTTGGGTATCACGACTTCGAAGGGCCGGCCGTTTACGAGGACGAGAAAGCGAGGCTGGCGGCGGATCTTGGCGACAAGACCTGTCTGATGCTACGCAACCACGGCCTGCTCGTGGCCGGCCGATCGGTGCCCGATGCCTTCATGGCAATGTATGACCTCGAAGCGGCGTGTCGTATTCAAGTCGATGCGCAGGCGGGCGGAAAGCTCCGGCTCATCCCTGAAGACGTCCTGGAACGTGGCGCGGGCCAGGCGCTGCAACTCGCCGGCGGCCGGGGTTCTGATCTTGCGTGGTCCGCGCTGCTACGCAAGCAGGATTGGCTGGATGCGTCTTATCGGAACTGAATCCCGAATCTCGATTTGACCTGAGTCATACGCCCCGGCGGACTCTGCGGATGGGGATTGAGTTCTCGGCGCACCCGCTGCGCGGTTTTCATTCTTCTTTGGAGTGGTTGATATATGAGGCAAGCAATTCGCTGGTTCGGTCGACTCGCGTTCGTTCTGGTGCTAATGCCTCTGGTGGCGCTAGGCCAGGGCTCGGTTTTTCCGAGCCGACCGGTGCGTCTGGTCGTCGGCTTTCCACCCGGCGGTGCACCCGACATCATGGCGCGTGCGCTTGCGGCGCAGCTGAGCGCCAGCTGGAATCAGTCGGTCGTGGTTGAAAATCGCCCTGGCGCTTCCGAGTTCATCGCAGCCGAAAACGTTGCTAGATCGGCCCCCGATGGATACACGCTTTACCTGGCTACCGAGGTTGCGATCGAAGTGAATCCATTGCTTTATTCGAAGATGCCCTATGACCCCAAGCGGGACTTCGTTCCGGTCACCAGGATTCTCGATGGCCCGATGATGTTCGCCGTCAATCCCAGCCTGCCCGTCGGCAACATGAAGGAGTTCATCGAGTACGCCCGCGCGCACCCGGGCAAGGTGAGCTACGGTTCGAGCGGAAACGGAGGCCAAATTCACTTGGCGATGGCTTATCTAGGCAAGACGTCAGGCATCGAGCTCCTGCACGTTCCGTACAAGGGGATCTCGCCAGTGATCACGGATATGGTCGGCGGTGTCGTATTGTCGACGGTGGCACCTGTATCGGCTCTGGGGCCCTACGCCCAAGCCGGCAAAATTCGGGCGCTGGGCGTGGCCGGTGACAAGCGCATCAAGCTGGTGCCTGATGTGCCGACCTTGAGTGAGCAAGGCTACCCGGGCCTCGACGCGAACTGGGCGCTGTATGTCGTGGCGCCGACGGGGACGCCTCTCGCGCTGCGGAACAAGATCGCCGCCGACATCCACGCCATCATTCGCGACCCCAGATTCGTCGAGGAGCAGTTCGACAGGTACGGGTATACGCCTGTCGGAGACACCCCAGCCGAGTTCGCGGATTTCCTGACGAAGGACTCCGCCAAACAGGCGGCAAGAGTGCAGGCCGCCAACATCAAGATGGATTGAGCGAAGCAGGGGCTCGTCGCGCAGTCACGCCAGCTGTCCTAGCACTTACCCTGAGCATGATGGCCTGATTCGCCTATTGCTTGGCGTGTTCGGAAATAGACGCTCCAGGCCACCCATCGCAAACTGCGACTCACGAAAATCTCCGAAGGAGGCAAAAGTGAGTCATTCCCGCTCCAGGCATCCGCTGCGTGGCCGGCGTTGGCGCGCATTCATCGCGATGGCCTGTTAACGGTGCCTGATTGCAAAGCTTGGGCTGAATCCGTCAGCGCCCCCGCCGCCGTAGGCTGCCGCCGTCAATAGCCACGGTCCAGATCGACCGCGTGCTTCAGCGGCGACCCGGCCGCATAGAGACAGAGGTTGTCGAGAAAGCGGCTGACCGCGCGCTCCATCGTCCGCGTTTGAGAGCGGCCGGAAAGATGCATGGATATATGGACATTTTCCATTCCCCAGAGGGGATGCGATGGCGCCAGCGGCTCGGGGTCGGTGACGTCGAGGAAGGCACCAGCGATGTGACGCTTTTGCAAGGCGTCCACCAGGGCATCCTGGTCCACGAGAGTGCCGCGTGCGACATTGATGAGGACGGCCGAGGTCCGCATGGATACCAGCTCCCGGCGGCCGATCATGCGCACGGTCTCGGCAGTCGCGGGTACCGCAAGAACGATCCAGTCGAACTCGCCAAGGCGCTCGCGCCATTGTCCGGGGTCCAGAAAGCCGTCATCGCCGGTTGCGGACCGACGGACCGCCATCACTTCCACGCCGAAGCTCTTCACTCGCTCGGCGATCAGCTTGCCGATCTCGCCGTAGCCAACTATCAAAGCGCGACTGCCGGCGAGCTCTTGCTTTCCCGGCGCGGTGCTCAGCCACTCGCGACGATCCTGAGCTCGGACTACCTCACGATACCCCTTCGCGATGGTCAGCATCCCCATGACGACGTACTCCGCGATCGTGATCGCATTGAGCCCGGCACCGTTGGTGACCTGTCCAGCGCGGTGACGGAGGATATCAAGTGGAAAACCATCCAGCCCGGTGTAGATCGTGTTGAACCACCGCATCGCGGTCGCGGCCTCGATCAGGGTCGCGATCTCTCGCGGCTCGTCGAGATGAAGCCAGCAGATCTCGGCATCCGCGCAGGCGGTCAGGCCTTCGTCACGCGTCCCGAACCACGCCGGAACGACCCAGGGCGGCAAGCGGCTGCAAATGTCGGCCCGGACGATCGATGGGAGGGCAGCCTTGATGGGCGAGCGCGACGCTGGGGTGTTCATGGCCGTATGCGAGAAGAGGCGGTTCGCGAGATTGCAGGGCTAATGCATCCCATGGTAGTTAACTCATCGCCTTCGATCTGTAAACGTCCGGACATTTCCGAGCAATTGAAGGTCTCGTCATGACCAGCGCAGCCCGCCAGGCCGCCGACTTTCCCGATATGACCGTACCGGACGGGTTTGCGGAAGCTTCCGAGCCAGTGCGAGCCGCGCTCGAAGGCTGTATGTCGCGCCGTCGGTTTGCCGCCGGGGAGACGATCTATCAGGAAGGAGAACTCGGGGACGCGATGTACCGAATCGTGGCAGGCCGAGTTCACATCCGATCGGTGTCCCCGTGCGGCAAAGAGGTCTTAGTGGTGATCTTCGGGGTTGGCCGCTGGATCGGGACGATCTCGCTCGTGGATGGAATGCGGCGCCACAACGACGCCATCGCGGCTTGCACGACATTCCTGGATGTGCTTCCGGCCACCAAGTTCCGGGAGGTGGCGCTGTCGCATCCAGACCTGTACAGGTCGCTGGCGATCAGCTATGCGACTTGGATACGCGACCACCAGTCGATGTTTGTCGGGGGATATTCCTTGCAAGAGCGACTGGCGCGCAGGCTTGACTTCTTGTTGGATTTCAGTGCCGAGAGGGAAGAGGGCGGCGGCCTGCGTCTTCATTGCACGCAGGAGGTCCTGGCGTCTTCCATCGGCGTATCGCGACAGGCGATCAGCAAGCTGCTACAGGAATGGCAGCAGAGGGATGTCATCCGCTACTCGTACGGATCGGTCGTCGTCATGGACCGGCCGCAGCTGAGGCGCCTCGCGAAAAGTCGAACCGACTGAGCTTCTTTGGTCGGACCTGCCCCAGAAGCGAAGCTCGTGAATCTCGCCTCTTTCATTTTTAGGGGGCACATTCGAGGTTGCGGGTTAACCCGAGTTTGACTGGCGCAAAGCGACAAGAGGATGACCCTCTTTACCTTGGTGAACCCGACGGACGCGGGGAGACTTGAGGCACTACTGAAAAGGATTAGAAGATGAAGATGAGTACCGCTGGTGTCATGGAGCATGTGGGTGTCGTGATGGAGGACCTTCCTGCCGCACGGCGGCTATTTCATGAAAAGCTAGCGCTTCCGATCGCGGACTACCCTGAATCCGGTGACGGACCGGCGTTCGCGGTGAAAGTCGGCAAGACCGTGGTTCGGGTGTCCTCACCGCAGTCCGTGGACGCTCGGATGGGGCGTTCCGGCGTCAGTCACGTGGCTTTCAAAGTCGACTCGCTGGCCGAGGCGCGTAGGCGCCTCGAGGAGGCGGGCGCCCGGGTGCGAACGGAGCAGACGACAGGCTCGGGGTTGCGAAACGCGGTATGGAGCGATCCTTCTTCGACCATTGGCATTCCACTTCAGTTTGTCGAAGAGAGTGTTCCCTTGGATTTCAAGCAGTCGGCCAAGCCGAGTTTCATCGAACGCATCGATCATCTTGGCATTGCTGCCGAAAGCGGCGATCGAGCTCGCGACGTCTATGTGGACGGTTTGGGCTGGCCGCTTGAATCCACTCAAACGGACTCGGAGTTCCTGGTTCCAATCGAAGTCACCTCGAACGACCGTTACGGTGCGACCTCGCACACGCAAGCACCCATTCCGAGAGTCGGCTCGGGCCTCATCGCCCTTTTCGTGACCGTCGGGGACTACGATCTGGAGATCATGCAGCCGCTGGGCGCCGCAACGGTCTCCACTCCGCTGGGCACGATCCCCGGTTCCGTTGGCCAGGACCAGGGCGCGATTGCGCAAGCCCTGCAGAAGCGAGGCGAAGGGCTACTGCACATCGCCTTCAAGGTCCCCGACATCCGGCTCGCGATCGACCGGGCTGGCAAGGAAGGAATCGACATGATCGACCCGATTCCGAGGCCGGGTTCACGGAACGGACGGATCGCCTTCATGAATCGCAAGGCGACGGAACGGATCCTGCTGCACTTCATCGAGCGAACGCCCCTCAAGTAGATTGCCTGCCACCAATGCAAGTGCCGAAGGTGATACTGGAAGACGATACCGACCGATGGACGTTGGTGGAAGCGCTTAGGACACAGGCGCGGGTGCTCGGAGATTCGCCGTTCGTTAGGTTCGAAGGCGAGCAGGACATCTCGTTCGCGGCGCTTGATCGAATGAGCGACGCTTGCGCGACCGGTCTTGCGCGGCTTGGCGTTGGGCCTGGAGATCGAGTTGCGCTGATGGCGCAAAACACCGCCGAGTTCCTGATCCTTTTTTGGGGTGCGCAAAAGAGACGGGCCATCCTCGTTCCGATCAACACAGAGTTGAGAGGCGAACTGCTGGCTCACCAACTCCGGGACAGCGCGCCCAAGATCATCGCCACCGACAATCCCACGGAGGAAATAGCCAGCTTCAAGCCGCCGAGCGTGGAGGCCATCGTCTCCATTGGAAATACTGGCGTCCAGGCCGTCGACGCGACGCTTGATGCCCTGTGCGTCGACATTGACACCGCGTCGATCTTGAAGCCGGTGCCAAGCGACACATGCCTGGTTCTCTATACGTCGGGCACCAGCGGGCGGTCCAAGGGTGTTTTGGTGCCTCAGGCACACGCTTATCTCTTCGGGCTCCAGCAGGCGCGCGCGCTCCAAATCTCCAGCGGCGATCGGTTTTTCATCGCGCTACCTCTGTTCCACGTCAATGCATTGCTGATGTCGCTTGGAAGTTGCCTGGTGACCGGCGCAAGAGCTTTCGTGTGTCCAAAGTTCTCCGCATCGCGCTGGCTGGAGCAGGTGCGTCTTTGCGAGGCCACGATCACCAATTGCCTGGGCATCATGGCTGAATTCCTGCTTCGGCAACCGCAAAACATAAACGACCGGAATCACCGGTTGAGGGCGGTAATGGCGGTGCCGGTATTGGCCCAGTGGGGGGAAACCTTCCAGTCGAGGTTCGGCGTTCGCCTGGTGCAGGTGTATGGCATGACCGAGTGCAACATCGTCAGCTATTCGTCGCCCAGTGCACCGCTTGAGCCAGGCTGCGTCGGAGATTTGAGCGATGAGTTTTTTGACGTTCGTGTCTTGAACCCAGAGACTGACTGCTTCGTTCCAGTGGGACGCGTGGGCGAGATAGCAATCCGCCCGAAAGCCCCGTTTGCTTTCATGCAGGGATACCTGGGTCTCGCCGAGGTGACCGTGAACTCTTGGCGCAATCTTTGGTTTCACACCGGGGACGGCGGCTGGATCGACGACAAGGGACGCCTGCATTTCGTTGAACGCATCGGCGACTTCATTCGTCGGCGGGGGGAGAACATATCGCCGATGGAGATCGAGCAGGTCCTGGGCTCGCATCCGGCGATCGCCGAATGCGCAGTCGTGGGGATCCGCACCGAGGGCGCCGGCGGCGAGGACGAGGTAAAGGCATATATCGTCCGACGCGATGCCGGACTTCTTCATCGCGATCTATATCAGTGGTCGCAGGAACGGCTTCCGCGCTATGCCGTTCCTCGGTTTTGGGAGTTCGTTGAAGAAATTGAAAAGACCGCCACCGGAAAGATGAAAAAGCAGGAACTGCGCAAACGTGGACTCACGGCCCAATCGTGGGATCGCGAATCAAAGGAATGACATGCAAGTACTGACGAGCGGGTTTGATTTGATTGAAGGACCGGTGTGGCACCCGGATTTGGGATTGATGTTTGCGGACACGAAAAGGGGTGGCGCCTATCGCGTCGACCAGAACGGCGAGGTCTCCACCGTGTTCGAGCACCGTCGCGGCATCGGCGGCATGGCGTTGCATGAGAACGACGGTCTGATCGTCTCCGGGCGGAACATCGCCTTCAAGGGAGCTGCCGCGACGGCAACGATCGTGGTGCTCGAGAACGATTCACGGCAAGGCATCATAGGATTCAACGACATCACGACGGATTCACATGGACGAATCTACGCGGGCGCACTGGGCTTCCTGCCGGCCGAGACCGAGCTCTCTGGCGTCGGCGGCGAGCAAAAAGGCGCCCCGCTCTTCTTGATCGAACTGGATGGCTCGGCACGTGCGGTGCACCCGGACATCAAGATCACCAATGGATTGGGATTCAGCCCGGACGGGCGGAAGCTCTACCACGCGGATTCCGGTGATCGCACGGTGTATGTCTACGACGTAAAGCCCGATGGCGGGTTCAGCGGCCGGCATGTCTTCGCGCACACGCCGCAAGGGTTGCCTGACGGACTGGCGATTGCGGTCGACGGCTCCGTCTGGGTGGGAATCGCGCACGCGGGCCAGGTCCAGATTTTCGAGCCCGATGGCAGCCTGAGGAGCCAGCTGGAATTTCCGGTTCCTATGGTGACCAGCCTTTGCTTCGGCGGCAAGGACATGATGGACCTCTACGTCACGTCGGGTTCGGATGGCACCGGCCGCAACGACGCGGGGACCGTCTTTCACTTGCGCTCGAGCGTTGCCGGGCTGTCCGTGGCACGTGCTCGCGTCAAGCTTCGGAGCAACTGAAGAGCTTTGCTCAGCGCCAGGGAAACTTGGCCGTGCGCCGCTCCCGAAAAGCGGACAGGCCTTCTGGAAGATCCGGGCCGAGAAAGGAACCGCCACGCCATTCGCGAATTTGATCGCCCTCGCTCTGAACGCCTTCGAGCGCGGAGCGAATCACCGTCTTCGCGGCGCGAATCGACCACTGCGATCGGCTGCAAAGCAGCGCGGCGTAGGCCTGGGTCTCCTCGACGATGTCCCCGGACGGAAGTACCCTGTCCACCAAACCGGCGGCCAATGCTTCCGTGGCCGCGAAAAGTCTTGCGCTGAAAAGGTAGTCCCGAGCCAATCCAGGTCCGACAAGCTGCACCAGTCTGGCGGTGGAGGCCAGACTGTAAACGAGGCCCAGCTTTGCTGGCGTGACCCCGAAGCGCGAGCCTTCCTGTGCGAACCGCAGATCGCAGGCGAGGGCCAACTCTACGCCGCCGCCGATGCAGTCACCCCGGATCATCGCGATCACGGGCTTCTCGCAGCGGCCAATCGCGGATTCGGCGGCATGGACCGTGTCCATGAATTGCCAGGCCAGTTCATCGCTGCCGGCGTGATCGGAGATCTCATCGATGTCCGCGCCCGCAGCGAACGCGGTCTCGTCGACACCGCGAACGACGAGAACCTTGACTTCGGGATCCGTCGATACCTGGGCGATCAGCGGTGGAATCGCCCGCCACATCGCAAGGGAAAGCGCGTTGCGCTTTTCCGGCCGGTCAATGACGAGTTGCGCGACTTCGCCGTCGCGCTGGAGGTAGACATGGGGTGATGGACACGCTTTCACGTCAGCTCCCCTTCGCCAGCGGACAGCCGCCATCCTTGGCAGGCGGAAATGCTTCGGCACCAGGGATCGTGCGAAGGATTTTGTAGTAGTCGTAGGGCCTCTTGGATTCCTCCGGCTTCTTGACCTCGACCAGATACATGTCGTGGACCAGACGGCCATCCGGGCGCAACTGCCCGTCCTTGACGTAGAAATCGTTAACGGGCGTGACCCGCATCCTCGCGGCGACCGATTGGGCCTCGTCCGTCTTGGCATCGCGAACCGCGATCAAATAGTGACGCACGGCCGAGTACATCGCGGCCTGTGCCATCGTGGGCATGGCTTTGTGCCGCTCGAAGAATCGTATGGACCACTGCCGCGTCTCTTCGTTGCGGTCCCAATAGAAGCCGGTGACGAATTTGAGCCCCTGTGCGGTTGCTAGGCCAATCGAGTGGACGTCTGTAATGAACATCGCGGACGTCACCAGTGTCTGGCCGCGGGACGATATCCCGAATTCCTTGGCCTGCTTCAAAGCCGTGATCAAGTCGGCGCCACCGTTAGCCAGAAGGATCGCCTTGGCTCCCGACGTCTGGGCCTGCAGCAGGTAAGAGCTGAAGTCGGAGGAGTTGAGCGGGTGCCGCACGCTCCCCAACAGTTTGCCGCCAGCGGCCGCGACGGCACGAGTCGCGTCCGCCTGCATGGAAACCCCGAACGCGTAGTCGACGGTGATGAAATACCAGGTGTCGAGCCCGGATTGCACCGCGGACTTGACAACGCTGTTGGACAGCGCATAGCTGTCGTAGAGCCAGGACATCGTGGTGGACGTGCAGGATTTACCCGTGAAGTCCGTGGTCCCTACAGCGGCCGCGATGGCGATCCTGTTCTTTTCCCTGGCCAAGCGCTGCACGGCAAGGGCGACAGCCGAATTGGAAAGGTCGACAATGATGTCCACTTTGCCGGTGTCGAACCATTCACGTGCGATGTTCGCACCGACGTCGGCCTTGTTCTGGTGATTGGCACTGACCACTTCGATGGGCGCGCCGTTTACTGTCCCGCCAAAATCCTCGACTGCCATGCGTACCGCAAGTACCGAACCCGAACCCGAGAAGTCGGCGTAGGGACCACTCGCATCGTTGAGAACGCCGATCTTCACGACATTGTCGGATATCTGCGCGGACGCATCGAAGATCAAGGCGCTCAAGAGCAGCGCCCCGATCGCCCACTTATTCATTGCCAGGTTCATTTCGATGTCTCCAGGGGTGTGCGCGAGTCCACCGCAGCTGGCGTGCTTCAGGATCGCATCAGGCAGCATCAAGTCGATGTGCAGGCAAGTCTCGCGGCTTGCGATCCGTTCACCAAGGCAAGACAGGCCAATTAGCTGCGGTTCGGGCCACCGGAGATGAGGGTTTCCCCGGTCGGCGCAGCGGAGCCACGGGCGCTGGGCGTCGTGCCGGTCCAGCTTCGGAAGGCACGGCAGAAGGAAGAGGCGTCCGAAAATCCCAGATCGTGCGCGATCTGGGCGATGGGTGCACCGCCGTTCTGAATCATTTCCATGGCCTGCTCGCGTCGAACCTGGTCTTTCAAGCACTGGAAAGTGGTGTTTTCAGCTGATAACTGGCGTGTCAACGTGCGCCTCGACATGCCGAGTTCGGCCGCCGTCTGTTCGAGGGTGGCTCTGAAGCAGGGCTGGGACAGGATATAGCTGCGCACGTTCTGGTTTACCGGCTGGTG
This sequence comes from Xenophilus sp. L33, assembly GCF_009765735.1. Taxonomy (GTDB): domain Bacteria; phylum Pseudomonadota; class Gammaproteobacteria; order Burkholderiales; family Burkholderiaceae_C; genus Variovorax. The sequence goes on along the minus strand of NZ_LMUW01000207.1, from coordinate 210,319 downwards.
GAGTGGCCGGCTCCCTTCGTCATTGGCCGACAAACCGCCGTAGCGCGCGGCGGGCACATGTTGAGACGCAAGGGCGCGTCTGCCTGGAAAGTCGGAATCAAAACTCAACAGCTGCGCGGAGCCCTTCGAAAGCAGGGCGATCAACTCCTGGGCGCCGACCGAAATGTGTTCAATCATTCGCTCGGCGGCCATCAAATGCTCACCGGCGAGCACGGCCTGCGCAATTCGGCCGTGCTCCGCCCAGGAGCTCTTGATACGCAAGCGGGATTGAAAGGGCGAGCGCCGATAGACCTGAGTGCGGGCGCGAATGCGGGCCACCTCCTCAACCAATGCCTCGCTTCTGCATGCGCGGTAAAGGGTCTCATGGAATGCGGCGTTCGCGCGTCCATAGCGCAAGGTGTCGCCGTCTCGCGGACAGTCCTCGCTGGTTAGAACGGCGCTCCGGAGAGCATGGGCATCGGCACGGCTCAAGCGGCGAGTAGCCAGCTTCGCGCAGACGCCTTCCATTTCCGCAAGGAGTTCCATCATGGAAAGAAACTCCGAAATCGAAAGGCGGGAGACGAAAATGCCCCGATCGGGATGGATGCACACCAAGCCCTGATCGGATAGCTCAACGAGGGCGCGGATCACTTCGTCGCGTGGCGCGCCGAATTCGGCGGCCACGCAATCGAGATCAAGCATATCCCCCGGTAGCAGTGTCCCGTTGCTGATGTCGAGCGCGATTTGGCGGCAGACCGTGTCGACAGCCCTCATTCTCGAGGGCGCGTGGACCTCCGTGGTGCTCAGGATTCCCGACGTGGCGTAGCCTTCCGGCGGCATCGAGCGTGACGGCGTACGGCTCGCTGCCCGATCGGCGAGCGCGGCCAATTCCTTGGTCGGCGGTTCTGTCTTCAGTGTATGTGGGGTCATCGCAAACTCCGTTTCACGTTCGGTGAAAATAGGGCAGCGAACGTTGCTCGGAGACCTGCGAATGCTGCCGCATGAGTCGTTCAGAACGAATCCCGTTCCCCGTGGGCAAAGGCATCCGAGCCCGGCCGAAGCCCGGGAAGCGCCGGTCAACTTGCTTGAGTGTCGTCCAGGCATGCGAGCAACGCCGGCCAGGATGTCCATCGCGAGACTCAAATCCGTATTGCCGGCTATTTCCAGCATACACCGATGGAGGGGCGCTCGCTTGTCGAGAATCAAGTCCAATTCCGCGCGACCGCGGCGCGTTCAAACGCTGGAGACGCGGCACGACGAAAGAAGAGCGACTACCTTGACGCATGGGCAGTCACCTGCCGCCACGCCGCATCGGCGATGACGAGCGCTTTTCGTCCTGTCGCTTCCGCCGTCGTGTTCGCCGCCGTGCCGTCGATGGCTCGTCTGAGAATCCCTTGCAGGATCGCCGCCAGCCTGAACATGCTGTATATGACGCAGAACTCGTATTCCACGGGATCGACCTGGCGCGACGTCGCGGCGCAATAGTCACGCAGATACTCCTGCTCCGAAGGAATTCCAAGAGAGGCGATGTCCTTTTCGGCCATGCCGCGGAACTCTTCGGAGGTCAGGCGCCACGGTAGCGCGTGGTACGCGAAATCCGCCATCGGGTGGCCCAGCGTCGACAGTTCCCAGTCCAACACGGCGAGAATGCGCGGCTGGGTCGGATGGAAAATCATGTTGTCCAGTCGTAGGTCACCATGGAAGATCCGCGATTCGTCATGGGCCGGCATGTGCGCTGGCAGCCACTCGATCAAGTGGTCCATGGCGGGTATAGATTCGGTCTCGGATGCTCGGTATTGATTGGTCCAACGGCTGATCTGTCGGGCGAAGAAGCCCGACGAACGGCCGTAGTCGGCAAGGCCTACTGCTTGTGGATCAACGCGGTGCAGGGCTGCCACCACGCGATTCATGTCCTGGTAGACGGCACGGCGCTGCGCGATATCCAGCTCCGGCAATGCCGGGTCCCAGAAGATGCGCCCCTCGATGAACTCCATGACATAGAAGGGCGTTCCGATGATGGCAAGTTCGTCGCAGAGGCAAAGTACTCGAGCAACTGGCACGTCGGTGTGTTCGAGCGCCTTCATCACGCGGTATTCGCGATCGACGGCGTGCGCCGACGGCAGCAGTTCGCCCTCTGGCTTCTTGCGAAGCACGTAGCGCTGGCCGGACCCGTCGGTGAGCATGAACGTGGGGTTGGACTGCCCGCCGCTCAAGCGTTCCGCGCGCAATGGCGTGCGCAATCCTTCAATGCGTCCCCGCAACCAGGCGAAAAGGACATCGGTGTCGAGCACTTCAACTGCTTGCATGGTCAGGCAATCTCGAAGAGCGCAGCCGCTCCCATGCCGCCGCCAACGCACATGGCGACCACGACGTATTTGACGCCTCGGCGCTTGCCCTCAATCAATGCGTGACCGGTGAGGCGAGCGCCGGTCATGCCGTACGGGTGACCGACGGAAATGCCTCCGCCATCGACGTTGTACACGGCTGGATCGATGCCGAGCCTGTCCCTGCAGTACAGCGCCTGACAGGCGAACGCCTCGTTGAGTTCCCAGAGGCCGATGTCGCCGACTCTCAAGCCGTGGTTCGCGAGTAGCTTGGGAATTGCATGGACCGGGCCGATACCCATTTCCTCGGGCGGGCATCCGGCCACCGCCATGCCGCGATAGATGCCAAGCGTGGGCAGTCCGCGGCGTCGCGCCACGGATGCCTCCATCACCACGCAAGCCGATGCGCCGTCCGACAGCTGGCTGGCGTTGCCGGCGGTCACGGTGCCGCCTTCGATGACCGGCTTCAAGGCCGACAGGGTTTCCAGTTTCGTGTCCGGCCGATTGCCTTCGTCGCGATCGAGCATCACTTTGCGGTGACTGATCTCGCCCGTGAACTTGTCGGCGACCGCCATGAGCGCCTCGAAAGGCACGATCTCCTCGCTCAAGCGGCCCTGCTCTTGGGCCAGTGCCGTGCGGCGCTGCGATTCGAGCGCATAGGCGTCCTGCGCCTCGCGGCTGATTCTATGCTTGCTCGCGACGAACTCCGCTGTCTTGAGCATGGGCATGTAGGCGTGCCGCACTTGCTTCGTCACATGCGGGTCGGCCTCCGCGGACGCCCAGTCGAAGTAGCCTTTCTGCACCGCGCTGATATTTTCCTGGCCGCCGGCGACGACGATGTTCATGCCATCCACGATGACCTGCTTGGCGGCCGTCGCGATGGCCATGAGACCCGATGCGCATTGGCGATCGATCGTCTGGGCCGCCACCGTGACAGGGAGGCCCGCCGCCAGCACGCCATTGCGGGCGACGTTCATGCCGGCCGTGCCGGCCGCGAGGACGGTGCCGATCACGGCATCGTCGATTTCCGCGCCATCGATGCGCGCACGCAGTACCGCGTGAGCAATCGCATGGCCCAGTATGGATGGCGACTTGGTATTGTTGAATGCGCCCTTGTAGGCGCGCCCGATGCCGCTGCGCGCGGTGGACACGATGACGGCTTCTCTCATGATTCGCGTTTCCAGTCTGTGATGCGCAGCTGTTTCGCCGCCAATTTCGTCAGGAGTTTGCTGGGCGTCCAATACCCAAATGAATCGCCATGCAGCTCGGCATGGCGCGCAAGCCCCGCCACGATCCGCGCCATGCCGATCTCGTCGGCCATGAACAACGGTCCACCCTGGTGATCGGGGAAGCCATAGCCCGCGGTCCACACCACGTCGATATCGCCGGGTCGGTAAGCGATTCCCTCCTCAAGGATCTTCGCCGCCTCATTGATCATGGGATAAAGCAGCCGCTCGACGATTTCCTCGGGGGGAATCATCTCGCGCCTTATCACTCCATGTTCCGCCGCTATGGCCTGCGTCAAGCGTGCTGTCTCGGGGTCGGGCGAGGCCTTGCGTCCGTCGTATTTGTAGTAGCCCGCGCCGGTCTTTTGGCCGAAACGACCTAGTTCGAACATGCGGCGAACCACGGCGCGATAGCTCGGGTCGGGGGGCAGGCCTCCCGCCTTGCCGTATTCGATGACGGTTTTCGCGCCCACGTCGATGCCGGCCATGTCCAGCATCCGGCATGGTCCCATTGCCAATCCGAGTGCTTCCACGGCGGAGTCGACGTCGGACGGCGCGGCGCCCTCCATCATCAGGAACTCGGCTTCGCGCATGTAGACCTCGGCCATCCGATTGCCGATGAAGCCATAGCAAACACCGGAAACCACTGCCACCTTGCCGATTCGCCGTGCTAGCTGCATGACCGTGGCTAGCACATGCGGCGCGGTCTGCGCGCCTCGAACGACCTCGAGCAGGCGCATCACGTGGGCGGGTGAGAAGAAGTGCATGCCGACGAAATCGGCAGGTCGGCCGCTGGCCTGCGCCAGCACATCCACATCGAGCGTCGAGGTGTTGGTCGCCACGATCGCGCCAGGCTTGCAGATCCGGCCAAGTCGCTCGCAGATCTGCTTTTTCAGGTCCATGTTCTCGAACACCGCCTCGATCACCAAGTCGCGGTCGGCAAGGGCGGAGTCGGACAGCGATACCGTCAGGAGCGCCATTCGCGCGGCGACGTCCGAAGCGTCGAGCCTTCCCTTGGCCGCACTGGCCATGTACACGTCCCGGATCGTCGCGACGGCGGCGTCGAGCGCGGGCCTCGATGTTTCAACAAGCACCGTCGGAATGCCGGCGTTGAGGAAATTCATCGCGATCCCACGACCCATGGTGCCTGCGCCCAGCACTCCGGCGCTGCCTATCTCACGAATCTCGACGGCCTTGGCGTGTTCCGGGATCTTGCCAGCTTCGCGCTGCGCGAAAAAGAGGTGACGAAGGGCCTTGGATTGCCGTGAGGCGCGCAAGGTCTCGAACAAGCGAGCTTCGACGGCTTCGCCCTGTTCGAACGGTAAGCTAGAGGCCTGCAAGGCCTGCACGATGGCTGCCGCCGCCGGATAGGACGACTGAATCTTGCTTGCCGCGACGAGTCTGGCCTCAAGGAATGTTGGGTCGACGGCGGCGGTCTGCCGCTCGCTCAATCGCCTCGGTGCTTCGCCCCGTGACAACAGTTGTCTTGCGAAGGCGACTGCGGCTTCCTCGATCGGCGAATCGAGAATGGAATCGATGATTCCCGCACTGAGCGCATCCGCAGCGAAGATGGGTCGCCCCGACGAGATCAGGTCGAAGGCAGCCTCGACACCCACCAGCCTCGGCAGGCGCTGCGTCCCGAGCGAGCCGGGGAGCAGGCCGATCTTCACCTCGGGGAAGCCCAACTGGGTTCGCTCGGCGGCGACCCGCCAATGGCATGCCAAAGCTAATTCGAGCCCACCGCCCAGCACGGTGCCGTGCAAAGCCGCCACCACTGGACGATCCAGGGCCTCGATACGCGCCAGAACGCGGTTGAAACGAGCAGCCGAGAAATCCGGTTCGTCGAAGGCGGATATATCTCCGCCCGCCACGAACGTCCGGCCCGCGCAACTGATGACCAATGCGCGTGCCGCTGGATCCTGCTCGAAGGCCCGAAGTGCCGTTTCTAGGCCTTCAACCACCTCGGTCGAGATCGCATTGACCGGCGGATTGTCGATGCGCAGCACCGCGACTTCTGCGATGCGCTTGAGTGAGATGCGTTGGTTGGAGGTCAATTTTGATCCATCAAGACTTTTCAGGCCACGGCATGGGAAGGCGCTCGGTACTTTCCAAGCTCCAACCTCGCGATCTGCTGGCGATGGACCTCGTCCGGACCATCCGCGAGGCGGAGTAATCGCGCGGTGGCGTAGGCACTGGCTAGGCCGACATCGTTGTTGGTCCCGCCGCCGCCATAGGCCTGGATGGCCCAGTCGATGACCTTGCAAGCCATGGCGGGAGCGGCCACCTTGATCATGGCGATCTGCGTCCTGGCGCCCTTGTTGCCGACCCGGTCCATCATCCAGGCCGCTTCCATGGTCAGCAATCGGGCCTGGTCAATGGCGATGCGAGATTCAGCGATGCGCTCCGACCAGACTCCGTGATCGACGACGCGCTTGCCGAACGCGACCCGAGCCATGCCGCGACGGCACAGCGTCTCCAGGGCGCGCTCAGACAGGCCGATCAAGCGCATGCAGTGGTGAATCCGTCCGGGACCGAGACGGCCCTGGGCGATCTCGAATCCACGGCCTTCGCCCAGCAGCATGTTGGCCGCGGGAACGCGGACATTCTCGAAGAGGACCTCGGAAGCGCGATCAGGCACGCCATAGAAGCCGAACACCGCGATCGGCCGGATCACCTTGACACCCTGTGTGTCCATCGGCACCAGGATCATTGATTGCTGCTTGTGCCGGTCGGGGTTCAATGGGTCCGTCTTTCCCATGAAGATGCAGATCTTGCAACGCGGATCGGTGGCGTTGGTGGTGTACCACTTGCGACCGTTGATCACATAGTCGTCGCCGTCCCGAACGATCGATGCCTCGATATTGGTCGCATCGCTGGATGCCACGGCTGGCTCGGTCATCGCGAAACAAGAGCGGATCTCCCCCGCCAGCAGCGGCTTGAGCCAGTGCTCTTGAAGTTCGGCACTGGCATAGCGCGCCAGCACTTCCATGTTGCCGGTGTCCGGGGCCGAGCAGTTGAACACCTCCGGGGCCAGGTGGGACCGGCCCATCACCTCGCAAAGAGGCGCGTATTCAAAATTCGTGAGTCCGGCGCCAAGTTCAGATTCCGGAAGGAAGAGATTCCACAGGCCCTGCTCCCGCGCCTTGGGTTTCAGCTCCTCGACGACCGGGTAGACCGCCCATGGGCCGAGCTTTTCCGCCTCCGCGTAAAAGCGCGCCTCGTTCGGGTAGACGTGCGCCTCCATGAATGCTTCAAGGCGTTGGCGCAGCTCGAGCACCTTCGGTGAGATTTCGATCATTGGCGACGCACCTTCATTCGAACGAGTATGGATCATCCGGCAATATTGCCAGACAATATTGCATTTTATGCCGGACAATCCTGCCTGATCAAGATCTTGTCGGTTCGTTAGAATCCGGAATTTCCGGTCGCCCCCGTCTCAATGCACTCCACAGCACCTTCGTACCCGCCGCCCGAAATGCCGAGCTCCGATCCTTCGTTGGGGACCAGTAGCCCGGAACGGGTCGCGGCTGCGATTACCCGAGGCCTCCGACAGCGGGAGTACGTCGTTGGCCAGCGGCTCGTCGAAGCGGACCTGACCCAACGATTCGGTGTCAGCCGCAGCACCGTGCGCGAGGCTTTCAAGATCCTCGCCTCTAGCGGCGTGGTCGAAATCGTTCCTCATCGGGGCGCGATGATTCGCGGCCTTAGCCTGTCCGATGCGCGCGACTTGCTTGCGCTTCTTGAGGTTCTCACGGGGCTTGGCGCGCGGCTTGCTGCGGAGAGGATCGGGATCGGCCGGAACGCCGCCAAATTCTCGGCGGCGGCCAAGTCGCTGATCCACCCTGGTTCTTCCGACGAGTTGGATCGCATACTGGACCAGCGCGCGGGCTTCTACCAGGCGATATTCGATATCGCGGACAACGATGAGCTCAATCGCGCCATGCCGACATGGCGGGCTCACCTGTTTCGCACCCAGGTCTTCGGCACGCTGACCAAGGCGGACATGAGGGCCATGTCGGCCGAGTACAAGCAGATCACGGAGGCCATCCTGGAAGGTGACGGCTTGCGCGCCGAACTTTGGACACGGAAGCACCTGCAGAATTCAGGCGAGCGTTCCTTGCCGCATTTGCGTTGAGCAGGCGACAAGGACGATGAGATTTTCCTTCCCGTCGAGCCTTGAGCGCTCCGTGCAAGTTTGCAATGTCGCGAACGAGTGCGTGTCGGGCGCCACGCTGTTCCGAGCCGGGACTGGTGCGGGCGCACGGCCCTGGCGCCGATCTTCCCGATAAACGCCCGCGCATTTGCGGAGTCGCGACTGCCGTGATCGAAAAGTTGTCCTGTCTCGACGGTCACGCCACCGACCGCGGCGCCCTTGCTCTTAGCCGAGGTCCGTGAAGTTCGCACGTTCCTCGAGCGGAGACGAGCAGTGAGAGTTGCGGTTGAAGAGTCATTGTCCCGATCTGTATGCTCCTAAACGCGGCGGACAATTAGGTTGCCGGAAGCACGCTTCCGGTCAAACCCTGACGAATCGGAATGCGAAGCGGTCGGTCTCACCTTTGATCAAGGGATCGAACACCTTGGTCGAATGTGCATCGTTGTTGTTCCTGAGCATGCTGCCTTCCCCGTCGAGCACGAAGCCCGCCGCTTCCACCTCCGCTCGAACGGATGCGGGATCGATTCGATGTAGCGACTGCGCATCGTTGGTGCCAGTCCCAGGGAGAGCCGCGTGGTCGACAATGACGTAGTAGCCGCCGGGCTTCAGCCGCTCGTGCACGGCGCGATTGAAGTCGGCTGCGGTTGCGCCTTTTTTCTGGATGAGCTTGGTGTGCATGTCGTGATAGAACAGATGCAGCCATAGGACATCCGCCGGTTCCAACGTGTCCGGGATTGCGACCAAGTCCGCCGAGACGGCTTCGATGTTCTCCCGGCCGGACTCTTTCGCGATCGACCGCATGTGATCAAGCTGGTCGACCTTGAGATCCGCGATTTCCGTCGGCACGAAGCTGTAGACACGACCGTGAGTTCCCACGATATCGGAAAAGAGGCGAGTCCAGCCGCCGTCACCGGGATAGACGTCGATCACGGTCGTCCCCGCGCCGATCCGGGCGAACTGGATCAATTCGGATTGCCGGGATGGGTCATACATGGTGATCTCCAAAGTCGTTGTGGAATCCGCGAGCTTCGACGCGCAAGGCGATATCGATGGATGTCGATCGATCAGCCTGGCGTCGATCCGCACGTGTCAGCCTTTGCAGCCTGCGCCAGTGCCTGCGTGTCGATGTACTCCTGAATTCTGATCAGCCTGTCGTCCCGCACCTTGATATCGAAGACCCATTCGTCCTTGAACGGCTTGTTCGTGGCTTTGATCCGCCCTGTTGCAACGCCGATGACAAGTACGCGGTCGCCCCGTGCTACATACTCGGGTGGCGTCGGATACGTTATCTCCACTTCGTTGGATGCTTTTCGGATCAGCTCGGCAACTCCTGCGTATCCGCGGTGCGTTCCGGCCAACGGCCAGCCTCGGCCTGGGATGATCCACTCGACGTCATCGGCGACACGGGCCAGCACGCCTTCCTTGTCGCCGTGGCCGATTGCCGCAAGAAAATTCTTGACGATTTGAACATTTATTTTGGCGCTCATCACGCGTCCTCCAGGGGCATCAATCGAACTTGACGAGGTCTTTGAAGATCAGCCGACCCCAGCTGTTGCCGCGTGCCTGAACGAGAAGTCCGCCTTCCGACAACCGGCCTAGCTGGATCGGCGCGAAACCGAGGCGTTCCGCCAGCGCACCGACCTCTACTGCCGCGCCCTCATCGTCGCTCGCCAGGAACACGACGCGCCGGCCACCATGCGCGCGCGGATCCTGATCGAGGACGGAAGCGACCAGATGGTTGAAGCCCTTGACCAGCCTTGCTTCCTTGAAGTCCTGCGCGACGAACAGGGAAGAGGGCAGTCCGCCCAGGTGCTCGGGCGGCACGCCGTAGGCATTGGTCACGTCGATGATGATCTTCTCTCGCCAATCGGGTAGCGCTTGCGCGACATTCCGAAGCGATTCGAATCGGACGGCCAGGAAGATGATGTCCGCCTTCACGGCGTCCGCCAGCGTCCCGGGAATGATGGTCGGGCCGATCGCGGCCGCGGTGGACGCGAAACTAGCTGGCTCGCGCGTCGTGGCGACGGCGACTTCGATGCCACGGCGGGCGAAAGCCTTGGCAAGCGCCTGGCCGATCTTGCCGAAGCCGATGATGGCGTAGCTCATGGTCGTGCTCCCGGGCTTATCAAAGCTGCGCCAAGCCGCCGTCGACCGCGATCTCGCTGGCGGTCATGAAGCTGCTGTCCGACGAGGCAAGGAACGCAGCCGCGGCGCCGATCTCGGACGGCTCGGCCATGCGCTGCAGCGGCGTTATCGCTGCATATACCTTCTGACCTTCCGCGCCCAGTGCCGCTTTCGCGAGTTCGGTCGCCGTCGCGCCGGGCGATAGAACGTTCACCCGAATACCCGTGCCCTTCAAATCCTCCGCCCAGGTTCTCGCGAGATTACGGACCGCCGCTTTGCTGGCGCTGTACGCGGTCATTCCCGGAGCACCCGTGGTGCCGGCGCTCGATCCGGTCAGGATGATCGAGCCGCCAGGGCCCATCAACGGCAACGCCTTCTGGACCGTGAAGATCGTCCCTTTCACGTTGGTGTCGAAGGTCTCGTCGATGTGCTTGGCGGTGATCGCCCCAAGCTTGGCCATGCTACCTGCGCCAGCGTTGGCGAAAACGATGTCGAGTGTTCCGCGCTCGGCCTTCACCGCCGCGTAGAGCCGGTCGAGATCGGCCTCGTCGGACACCGAGCCCTGCACCGCGCGAGCGTTCGGGCCGAGCTTGGCGATGGCGGCATCCAGGGCTTCCTGCCGGCGGGCGTAGATGAAGACGACGGCGCCTTCGTCGATGAAGCGCCGTGCGGCAGCGAGGCCGATACCGGTCGCGCCGCCGGTGATCACGGCGGTTTTTCCATTCAGTCTGTTCATGAGTGCATCTTTCGTTGACGTTGACTGAAAGCAGCCCTCTGCTTCCTTGTCAACGAATATGCGCGTCTGATAACCTAAGGACAAGTATGCACTTTTTGGTAAGCATGAAAAATGACGACGCCTCCTCCTGAAATCTGCGGCACCGGTTGCGGACTCAATGCAACGCTTCGCGTCATCTCGGGCAAGTGGAAACCGCTGGTCTTGTTCTTCCTTCGCGACGGCTCGAAGCGCTACGGCGAACTGAAGCGTCTGGTCGAGGGCGTCAGTGACAAGGTGCTGATCCAGTCGCTCAAGGATCTGGAGGCCGATTGCGTGCTGGCGCGGACCAACTACAACGAAGTACCGCCGCGCGTGGACTATGCGCTGACTCCGCTCGGCCGTAGTCTGGCCGACGCGATCCTTCCGCTGTGCGCCTGGGGAACCACGAACGCGGCGAAGATGGCCAGCATCTTCGCGGAGCACGACGGCGTCGCTCAGCAGCAGGCCGAATGACTGCTTTGACGTCGCTCAGATGATGCGACCAGATGTGAACGGTGTGGCAACGGCCCCAACGCTCAGGTATACGCAGGCTGGTAACGGGCAACGGGAGGAACGCGCTCGTCGCTTGGGTCGAGCAAGGTCAATTGACAGTCTGACAGCGGTCGCCGCCACGCAAATTCCTAGGCCAGCCAAAGGCCGCAATGGGCGCAAGACCATAAGTATCGGTCCCAACGTGACAGACAAACAAACCGCTGCGAAGCAGTCTGTCTGCCGGCCTCGATGACCGCCCGAATGCGGTCCCTCGCCTACGAGGAAGCTGAGAAAATGGCGGTTGTCAAACACGCCAGACGGTCATGAGCGGCCGGTCGATGCCAATAGCAGATTTCGCCGCTGCTTGGCGACCAGCTGCCATGCGAGCTAACCAACTGAGTGGGCAAGTGCTGGATAGCGCTCAAGCATGCTGCCGATTTTTTTTGCGGCCTCGCGTAGCGGATCGATCCGTGTCGAGATCAATTCGGCTTCGTCGACCTGGCTGGTGGTCGTCGCGCAGTTGAGAGCCGCAATCACGCGACCCTGGCGGTCGCGAACCGGGACCGCGATCGCGATGGCTCCGTATTCGATCGTGTCCGCCGCGACCACGTAGTCGTCGGAGAGCGCGCGGGAAAAATAGTCCTCAAGCTGCTCGCGCGTCGTGGGCGTGCGCGAGGTGTATGTTGGCAAAGGCGTTGCGGTGAGCAACTCTTCTCGTTGGGACCCCGGGCCGTTGGCGAGAAGCACGATACCTGTGGAAGTGGCATGCGCCGGTAGACGCGACCCAACGGAGCGGCCGAGGCGCACGCGTTGGTCCGACGGCACGTGCGCGATATAGACAACCTCCAGCCGGTCCAGAACGGTTAGCGAGGCGGCGTCATGGAAGCGGTCCACCAGTTCGACCAGGAAGTGCTGCGCGACTTCCTTGAGGTTCATCGACTCCAGGTAGCTCGCGCCCAGCGTCAAGACCTTCGGCCCGAGCAAGAAGCGCCGTTCGCGCCGCTTCACGTAGCCGAGTTGCTGCAGCGTGAACAGGGAGCGCCGCACGGTCGCGACATTGAGACCGGTGCGCTGCGCTACCTCGCTCAACGTCAGCTCCGGCGAATCGGACCGAAAGCAATTGATCACCTCCAGGCCGCGCGCGAGCGCGGTCACAAAGTCCCTGTCCGGGGCTTCCCCCGTTGACGCATCTTCCATTTTGCTTCAAACTTTCGATTAGCGAAGAAAGTTTCGCACAGCGAAAACATTCAGACAACGTTTATTTCTCCAGAAACCCATTTTCATGGCCAGTTCAAGCCCGCGGACTCTGTTTGACAAGATCTGGGACGCGCACCTGATCACGCAACTCGAGGATGGTGTGAGCTTGCTGCACATCGACCGGCACTTCATCCACGATCTCGAAGCCGGTCCCCGCCTCAACGACTTGCAGCGCAATGGCTACGCCGTGGCGCGCAACGATCTGACATTCGCCACGCCGGACCATGCGGTGTCCACCGCCGTCGGCCGCAGGACCGACACCTATCCGACCGGCGGCAAGCTGCTGCGCGCGATGCGGCGCGGCACCGCCCGCTCAGGCATCCGCATGTTCGACATCGGCAGCGCGGGTCAGGGCATCGTGCACGTGGTCGGGCCAGAGCAGGGCCTGACCTTACCTGGCAGCCTGATCGTTTGCGGCGACAGCCACACCTGCACTCACGGCGGGCTCGGCGCCTTGGCTTTCGGCATCGGGTCCAGCGAGGTCGGCCATGTGCTCGCAACCCAGACGCTGCGCCAGCGGCGCCCGAAGACCCTGCGGCTACGCTTCGATGGCGTGCTGCCTCCGGGCATCACCGCCAAGGACATGATCCTGCATGCCATCGGGCGCTTCGGCACCGCGGCTGGGCGCGGCCATGCGGTGGAATACGCAGGCTCCGCGGTGCGCAGCCTGTCGCTCGACGGCCGGCTCACCCTGTGCAATCTGTCAATCGAGATGGGCGCCAAGATCGGCATGGTCGCGCCCGACGAATCTGTCTACGCCTATCTCGAGGGCCGACCCTTCGCGCCCGCAGACGCGCTGTTCGAACGTGCAGTCGCTTACTGGCGCACTCTGCCGAGCGACGAAGAAGCGCGCTTCGATCAGGAACTTGCGATCGATGTCGCAGCCATCGCGCCGCAGATCACATGGGGCACCAGCCCGCAAGATGTGCTCGCCATCGATGCCCGTGTGCCCGAGCCGTCCGAGGAGTCGGATCTCGAGCGCCGCCAGGCCATGATCCGTTCTCTCGAATACATGGGCCTGCGGCCCGGGCAGGCGTTGGCTGGCACGCCGGTCGACTGGGTTTTCATCGGCTCCTGTGCCAACAGCCGGCTGTCGGACCTGCGAGAGGCGGCACAGGTGGCGCGCGGCCGCAAGGTGGCGCCGGGTGTGCGCGCCTGGGTGGTGCCCGGCTCCGAAGAAACGAAGCGCCTGGCCGAAGCCGAAGGCCTGCATCGAGAGTTCCTCGAGGCCGGCTTCGAGTGGCGCTCGCCCGGCTGCTCGATGTGCCTTGCGGCCAATGGCGAGACGGTGGCACCAGGTCAGCGGAGCGTCTCGACCTCGAATCGCAATTTCGTAGGTCGACAGGGGCCCGGCGCGCGCACGCACTTGGCGAGCCCGGCCTCGGCCGCGGCCTCCGCGGTTGCCGGTTGCCTCACCGATGTGCGACGCCTGCTGACGGACATACCTGGCGGGCGCGCATGAAGCCCTTCATTCGCGAAACCGCGATCGCGGCGCCGTTGATGCGGCCCAACGTGGACACCGACCAGATCATCCGCATCGATCGCCTGATCGAGTTTCCGCGCGGCGAACTTGGTCCCTTCTGTCTGGAGGCCCTGCGCTTCGATGCTGAAGGACGAGAACGAGCCGAGTTCGCGCCGAACATGCCGCGCTACCGCGGCGCCGGCATCCTCGTCGCGGCCGAAAACTTCGGCTGCGGCAGCTCGCGCGAGCATGCCGTCTGGGCGCTGGTCGATTGGGGAATCCGGGCCGTGATCGCGCCGAGCTTCGGCGACATCTTCTACGGCAACAGCTTCCAGAACGGCCTTTTGCCTGTGCGGCTGCCGAGCGAGGAGGTGCAGGCCATCGCGCTCGAACTGGATCGATCCGAGGATCCACGCATCACGGTCGACCTCGAAGCCCGCACCGTGACCACACCGGCCGGTCGCGTCCTGCCCTTCGAGATCGAGCCGGACCGGCGTGCCGGGCTGCTCGAAGGTTTGGACGACGTGCGCATGACCTTGAAGCACCGCGCACGTATTGAGCAATTCCGCCGCGACGACGAGGTCGCACACCCCTGGATCTATAGGCAAACGGAGCAAGCCATCTTGAAGAAAGTTCTTATCCTCGCCGGCGACGGCATCGGCCCGGAAATCATGGCGCAGACCCGCCGGGTGGTCGAATGGTTCGTAGCGAAACGCGGCATTCGTATGGAACTGCAGGAGGAGTTGTTCGGCATCTCCGCCTGGAAGGCGCATCGTCATCTGATGCGCGATGAAACCTGGAAGGCAGTGGTCGAGAGCGATGCAATCCTCTTCGGTGCCACCGGCTCACCCGAGTACGCCGCCATTCCGCCTGAGCACAACAAGTTTGATCAGCTTTTACGCATGCGCAAGGAGCTGGACCTGTTCATCAACTTGCGACCCGTGCGCGCCATCGGCGCACTTGCAGCAGCCTCGACCCTACGGCCCGACGTGCTCGAAGGTACTGACATGGTACTGGTGCGCGAACTCGCCGGCGGACTGTATTTCGGGACGCCGCGCGGCATCGAGACACTGCCGGACGGCCAGAGACGCGTGGTCAACAGCATGGTTTATACCGAGCGTGAGATCGCACGGATCGCGCGCGCCGCCTTCCTGCTCGCACGTTCGCGCAGCGGCCGGCTGTGCTCGGTCGACAAGTCCAATGTGCTTGAGAACGGCATCCTCTGGCGCGAGACAGTGGAGGCGGTGCACAAAGCCGAGTTCGAGGATGTCGAACTATCTCACCTGTATGTTGACAACGCCGCGATGCAACTGGTGCGCAATCCGCGTCAGTTCGACGTGATGGTGACCGAGAACCTTTTCGGCGACATCCTGTCCGACTGCGCGGCGATGGTCGCGGGATCGATCGGCATGCTGCCGTCGGCTTCGATGAGCGCTCCGGACCAGTCTCATCGTAAGGCGCTCTACGAGCCCATCCACGGCAGCGCGCCTGACATTGCAGGGCAGGGCATTGCAAATCCGCTGGGCTCGATCCTGAGCTTCGGCATGTGCCTGCGCCATACGTTCAATCTGCCCCAGGAAGCCGACTTCCTCGACGCAGCTGTTGAGCGCGTCGTAGTGGCGGGCATCCGCACGCGTGACATCGCCGACCCCGGCCAGGCTAGCGTCTCGACGGCTCAGATGGGCGATGCAGTAATGAATGAGCTTCAGAAGTCGAACAGCTGAAAAGAAGAAGGAAAAGAAGATGGAGACAGATGATTTGCGCCTGCAGCGGCGTAGCGTGATCCGGGCAATCACTGGTTCTCTGGCCGCACCGGCCCTTGCTGGCCTGCCATTGGTGGCGCTGGCTACCGACGATTTCCCGAACAAGCAGATCCGCCTAGTGATCCCGTTCCCGCCTGGAGGGGGCTTTGACTCAGTGGCGCGCCCCTATGCCGAGCGGCTGTCTGCCATCCTCAAGCAACCGGTCGTGGTCGACAACCGAGCTGGCGCCGGTGGCAACATCGGCACAGCGGAGGTGGCGCGGGCACCCAAGGACGGCTACACGATCCTGTTCGCGAACGAGATTCTGGCGACCAATCCGAACATGTACGTCGATGCGCAGTTCGATCCGATTAAGGATTTCGCGCCGATCTCGATGGTCGCGACCACTCCACTGGTGCTTGCGATCTATCCTGGCTTGCCGGCGCAGAACCTCAAGGAGCTGATCGCGCTGTCGGCCAAGGAGCCGATCACCTTCGGCACACCCGGCATCGGCACGTCGCCGCACTTGTTCGGTGAATTGCTGAACCTCAAGACGCCACTCAAGATGCGTCACATTCCCTACCGCGGTACCGGTCCAGCGATCAACGATGCGATGGGCGGCCAGACCAACGCGGTACTGACCAGCGCATCTTCGCTGACGCAGCAAATCAAAGGCGGCAAGCTGCGAGGCATCGCGATCCTGAGCGACAAGCGCAGCCCCTTGCTTCCGGATGTGCCTACCCTGGCCGAAGCCGGCATCCCCGGATTCACTCACGACATCTGGTATGCGGTGCTGGCTCCGGCCGGAACGCCGCCAGCGGTGATCGCGAAGCTGCGCGACGCATCAATGACCACGATGCGCGATCCCATGCTCGCCTCGCGGTTACGCGAGCTCGGCATCGATCCGGTGGTCGCGGACGACAAGGCCGTCACCGCAATGATCAAGGACGATTTGAAGCGTTGGAAAGATGTGATCGTGGAGGCGAATATTCAAAAGGAATAGGTTTGCGCGAGCAATCGGCGGACTCACGGTGCTAGACGTCTGTTAAGGGAACCGGACGACCTCAGGCCAGATCCGCCCCAGTTGCCTCAGGGTGCACAACGTCGACAGGTTCATCGCGATCCAAAGAGGTGATCGAAGGATGCCATGCAAGCTTTGCCGAGAGACCGCTGCGCGAGCCACGTCTGCCTGAGCCCCCACGACCAAGTCTGGCTGAAGACTGTAGTAGCTGTACGCGACCAAAAGGCCCGCTATCGCTGATTGGTAGTCAATTCACGAATCCGCTTATTGCTTTTCTGCCTTCGGCAGTCCGGCAATCACCCTTGCCCAGCGCTCCGACTCGGCATCGATGAAGGTCCCGAACTGGCTGGACCCCATGTAGGCCGGTTCGGCCGCCAAGTCGACGATCCGTGCTTGCGTGGCGGGATCAGCCAGGGCCGTTTCGATGGCGTTGCCAAGCTTCTCGCGAATGGGTGCTGGCAGCCCCTTCGGTGCAAAGAGGCCCATCCACGCTGGCGCCGCATAGCCTGGCACACCGGCCTCGGCCATTGTCGGAATTTCCGGCGCGAGCTTGGAGCGCTGGCTGCTGGTCACAGCCAGGGCCTTGATGGTGCCCGCCTTGAGCTGTCCCGCGACCGACGTGAGGTCCACCACGGCCAGCGGCACCTGTCCGCCCATCACGTCCATGACCGCGGGTGCGCTGCCCTTGTATGGCACCGGCGGCAGCTTGAGCCTGGCGCTGCTCGCAAGCAGTTCCGCCGATAAGTGATGCGCCGTGTACTGGCCTGCATTGCCAGTCGGCTCCTCAGTTTGCGCGGCCTTGGCCAGCAGCGATCTCAGGTCGGTGAAGTCGCTATTGGCGCCGGTGACCAGGACCAA
This sequence comes from Xenophilus sp. L33, assembly GCF_009765735.1. Classification (GTDB taxonomy): domain Bacteria; phylum Pseudomonadota; class Gammaproteobacteria; order Burkholderiales; family Burkholderiaceae_C; genus Variovorax. The sequence continues at coordinate 192,927 of NZ_LMUW01000207.1, read as the reverse complement.
CGGGATGTCGGCGATCTTGGCCAGCGGCTGAAGCTGCTCGCCGGGTCGCAGCGGCGGTGCGTCCGGCAAATGGGGACCGATGGCGATCGCGCCGGTCGCCCCCATGCCGATCGTGTAGCCGTCCGGTTTGGACTTCGCGAGCAGCATGAGGCCGCTGGCGCCCCCCGCGCCTGGCCGGTTGTCGACGATCACTGGCTGGCCCAGTTCATCACCGAGCTTGCGTGCCAGCACACGGGCGATGCCGTCGGCCGAGCCGCCGGCGGCGAATGGCGCGATGAGAGTGATCGGTCTGGAGGGATACGTCTCGGCGCCAACGCAAGCGGCGGCAGCGCCGATGCAGATCGCGAGCAGGAATCTTTGGGCAAGGGAAGGGCGCACGAAGTGTCTCCGTTGTCGGGAAGGGCGAGCGAGTTCAGCTGATGCCGGCGCGGCGAAGCATCGTGTCGAAGATGCGGCGATGCACCTCGGCGCTGCCGGCGACGCGGCCTTCCGGCACGGTGCGAAGGATCGATTCCGGGATCGCGCGGTTGGGACCAGCGCCTGCGTCCGATGCCAGCTGGATCTCGCAGGCGCGTTGCAACACCCACAGCCGGTTGAAGGCGGTCGGGATGTTCGGCCCGACGACCAGAAGGCCGTGGTTGCGCAAGATCAGGTGGTTTCGCTTGCCGAGCGATTCGACCAGCCGCGGCTGCTCGTCCAGATGCGTGGTGACGCCCTCGTAGTCGTGGTAAGCCACGTCGTCGTACAGCATGGCGCTGTAGAAGTTGTCGTGCCGCAGGCCCGACTCCTTGCACGAGACCGCGCAGCCGGCCGTAGTGTGAACGTGCATGACGCAGTGCGCGTCGTCGCGTGCGGCATGGATCGCGCTGTGAATTACGAAGCCTGCGCGATTCACCTGGCCCTGGCTGTCGCCGCGCGGTGCACCGTCGATGTCGATGCGAACGAGGTTGTCGGGCGTGACTTCCGCGTAGTGCAGCCCGAAAGGATTGATCAGGTACTCCGCCTTCGCACCTTCCGGCGTCGGCACCCGCACCGTGATGTGATTGAAGACCAGTTCAGTCCAGCCCAGCCAGTCGAAGAGGCGATAGCAGGCGGCCAGGTCCTTGCGCAGCGAGGTGTCATCGGTCATTCGCGGGTCTCCATGTCAATGTGCGAACCGCGCACGCGGTCGACGAGCGCCAGCGGATCGTCCGGCAACGCGTCGCCGCGCCAAGCCACGTGCTGGTCCGGCCGTGAAAGCACCAGCGCGTGCCGATAGGCGGAAGGCACTTCTTCGGATCGCACATCCAGGATGGTCAGCGGCAGGCCACGCTGCGCCGCGGCCCTCTGAAGCGGGGCGACATCGACGTCTCCGTCAAAACGCAGCAGCGTGAATTCGGGACCCATCGCGTCGTAGAGCGAACGACCGTCGGCCAGCCAGAAATGCGGCGTGCGGCAGCCCGGGACGGTCGACGGTGTAAAGCTATCCATGGTGTAGCCGGGCGCGGCTTCGTCGTCGTAGGCGACCAGCGGCGAGGCGTCGTAGTAGTAGCCGAAGTTGAGCCCGGCGCAGCAGTACTGCTTGACGTTCAGCGCGTAGAGCGCCTGCCCGGCGGTCTTGCGCGCTTCGTCGCCGGCGGAGCCGGGCTCCTCGATGCCGGGCGGTACGCCCTCGCGTGCTTTCTGCAGCGCCAGCGCATGGTTCATCGCGAATTTCGACACCTGCTCGGTGATCGGCAGCCGTTCGGCCTCGTAAGCGTCGAGGACACCTTCGCCGCCCCAGCCATTGAGGCGTGCCGCCAACTGCCACGACAGGTTCATCGCGTCCGCGATGCCCGCGTTCATGCCGTAGCCGGCCATTGGCACCCACAGGTGCGACGCGTCGCCGCAGATGAAGACGCGGCGATCTCGGAAGCGGTCGGCTACCAGGCGGCGGCCGATCCAGTCTTCCTTGCTGATGATCTCGTAGCGGAAGTCGTCGCCGACGCCGAGGATCGTGCGGATGGCCCAGTCGCGGTCCACCGATTCGAAGTCGGGTTCGTCGGCGCGCAGGTAGTTGTGCAGCAGGAAGGTTTCGCGTCCGTCGATCGCGTAGACGTTGCCGCTTCGTCGCGGGTTGAGTGAGAACGTGGCCCAGGCCGGCACCTGCCCTGCGCGCGCCAGCAGATCGGGCGCGCGGAAGTAGGTGGACTGCACACGTCCGACTACGTCCGTGCCGGAGAGCGTGGCGCCGATTGCCTTGCGCACCGCCGAGCGTCCGCCGTCGCAACCGATCAGGTAGTCGCAACGAACATCGAAGGCGGCACCAGTCTCGAGGTCGGCGCCCTTGGCCCGCACACAGTCGGCGTCCTGCGAGAAGCCGTCGATGCGCGACCGGCTCAGGATCGTGAGGCCTGATGTCGCCTCGGCGTGCGCGAACAGCACAGGCTCCAGATAGATCTGGTTGATGCGGTGCGGCGGTTCAGGCGTCGGCCACCATCCGTCCGGCCCGCTCTTGTCGGTGTAGCGGCTGGCGCGCGCCGGGATGTGGATGCGCGACAGTTCCTCGCCGGTGAAGGTCGTGCGGTAGGACACGTCGTTGGCGTAGTCGGCCGGCAAGCCAGTGTCGCGAAGCGCCTTCGCCACGCCAAGTCGGCGGAAAATCTCCATCGTCCGCGCCGCGACGTGATTGCACTTCACGCTTGGCGGCTCGCCGGGATGACGGATCTCGGCGACCAGCACGCGGATGCCTCGCTGGGCCAGATCGATCGCCAAGCTCAGGCCGACGGGCCCGGCGCCGACGATGAGGACCTGTGTCTCGTGCGTGGGGTTCATGAGTCCGAAGACGGCTCGACCAGTTCCACCACTTCCTCGCAATGGACCAGTTCGTCTTCGCCGCTCTCTGGATCGCGCAGCTGCAGCCAGATGCCGTCGCCGATGTTCTCGGTGACTTCAGCCACGGTGCCGTTCTTCAGCCGGACTTTCTGGCCAACTTGTACCGCCATGAGATTGAGCATGGTGGTCCTCTCAGAAGAAGATGCTGAGGTTCTTCGCCAGCAGCACGTTCTGGTGAATGCGGATCTCGCGTCGAGCGAGTTTCCATCCGTCAGCCGTCTTGCGCATGCGATCCTTGCGGTCGCCAACGAAAAAATATTGCTCGTATTCGCAGCGGTTCTGGTAGGTGAGGAAGCGGCTCGACACGTCGACCTCGACAGCGCCGTCGGCACTGTTGCGGATGGCGGTGAGCTGCACGTTGCTCACCAGGCGGCTGACGCGCGACAGCGGTTCCTCCGCCCAGTGCACACCGGTGAGGATCTGCTCGACCCGTTTGTTCAAGGTCCACTTGCCTTCATTGAACCAACTCATCTGCTTGTCGCGGGTTGTCAGTTCGCGCCGCGAGTGCTCGCCGAACTTGACGTTGTATTCCATGGGCATGAAGTACTCGAGGTCGTCAGCCAGAGTGTCGATCCAAGCCTTGAAATGCCGATCGTCGAGAAGGTTCGCTTCGTCGTAGAGGAATTCCTCGATCTCCTGCTTGACTTCGTAGTAGTGGGCGTCGCGAACGATTCGGGTCGGCGCTTCGGCGATGGGTTCCGCGAGTTCGGACATGGCTTCTCCAGTGGCGGTGTTCATGTGGATTCAATGGCGGGAGGGGATCGGGCCACCCTGGTGGGCAAAGCAGCCGACGTCGACGACGGTGCCCGACACGGTCGCGGCGTCGTCGGACAGCAGGAAGGCAACCGCGTTCGCCAGGTCGCGGCCGGTGGCGGGCCGGCCCGCCACCGTGCCGGGTGCAGGCTTGCTCCTGAAGGCCTCGAGGTCGCCGCCCATGCGGCCGACGCTCATGCCCGAAACGATGCCGCCGCCGCCCGGGATGGCGACGTTGACCCGCACGTGGTCGTGGAAGTGGTCGTAGGCCATCGCAGTGCTCAGCGCCACGATCGCGCCCTTGCTGGCGCTGTAGACCGCCATGTTGGGTTTGCCGTAACCTGCGCCGGAACCGATGTTGACGATCGATCCGCCACCGGCCTCGATCATGTGCGGCAGCACGGCGCGCGACATCAGGAAAGTGCCCTTGAGGTTGACATCGACGATGCGATCGAAAGCCGCCTCGTCGGTGCTGAGCACGGTTCCGAGCGGGCCGATCGCGGCGTTGTTGACCAGTCCATGGATGCTTCCGTACTTGCGCAGCGTGTGCTGGACGACGCGCTGCACGTCGGCCGCCACGGACACGTCGGCCTCCAGCACGTCGGCTTCGCAACCCGCCTCCGCGAGTTCGGCGACCAGGCCGTCGTGCCCTTGCGCGGTGCTCGAGACCTGCGGCCGGGCCAGGCCGAAGGCGACCACCCGGTGGCCGCGCCGGGCCAGTTCGACCGTGATGGACTGGCCGAGGCCGAAGGTCCCGCCGGTGACGATGACGGTTCCCATGATCAGGCGGCGAAGCTCGCCGGTTCCTTGTCGTTGCGGCCGAGCAGCGTGTCCCAGTCGGCGGCGTTCATGTAGTCGCGCCAGCGCCGGTAGAACTGGCGCGGGTTCTCCTCGCTCACCTGCAGGCTCACGTTGCCGGCCACCGGGCCGTCGGTGCTGACCTTGCCGAGCGACTGCGTGTAGTTGAACGGGTAGCGTCTCGCGATCACGCCGCGGCTGCCGGCGGTTGCGTAGTTCCAGTTCTCCATGTCGTCCTGCTCGGTCATGCCGGCCGGTCCCGAGTAGCGCATGTAGTAGGCGCGCAGGAAGTCCTTGACCTCCTGCGGTGCGTCGGCGTCGACCAGGAAGAAGCGCCAGGCTTCGGTCGACTCCGGTCCGTGCGGATGCCAGACGCACAGGTTGCGCGGCTGGTTCCCGTGGAAGGAAACGTTCGGATAGATGGTGCCGACGAAGGGGATCAGGCGGTGCCGTTCCTCGCCCATGCGCTCCTTGCGCCTGGCGTGGGCCTCGCGGAAGTATTCGGCGACGATCGGGTTGCCCTGGTAGGTGTCGTTGAACTCCCAGGTCTCCGGCATGATCGCGCTGTGCACGCCATGGCCGGCCGGGAAGTTCGCCCAGACATGCTGGGCCTTGTCCATCTCGTTGTCGCGCCGGCCCTTGACGCCCGCCTCGGCCGAGGGCCCGATGCCGATCATGTCCACCGAGCGATGGCTCACGTTGTGGTAGGTGTCGCCCAGGAAGTTCTCTGCCGCGAACTTCCAGTTGCACGGGATGATCCACTTGTGCACGCCAATCAGGACCTCGCTGCCGCCTTCGCGTCCGTCACGGCAGTCGAGCGCCAGGTCCAGGTGCTGGCGGGCATCGCCGAGGTAGGTCATCAGGTCGGGCGCGTCCTTGTCCCAGGTGGCCCACACGGTCCCCTTGTAGATCTCCATCTGGGGCACTTCGATCAGCGACCAGTCTTCCTTCTCCATGCAGCCTTCGTACAGGTTCTTGTACTGCGGCACTCCGAACAGCTTGCCGTCGGTGGTGTAGCTCCAGCTGTGGTACGGGCAGGTGAACATCTGCGTGTTGCCGTGGTCGTACTGGCAGACCTTCATGCCGCGATGGCGGCACGAGTTGAGGAACACGTGCACTTTCTTTTTCTTGTCGCGCGCGAGGATCACCGATTCGGCGCCCATGCGCGAGGTGAAGAAATCGCCCGGATTGGGCACCTGGCTTTCGTGACCGACGAAGAGCCACGCTCGTGTGAAGACCTTCTCCAGTTCTTCCTGGTAGATCTCCTTGTCGGAGAAGATCTCGCGACTGATCTGGCCCTTGCGCAGATTGATCATCGCGTTGTAGCGGGATTCGGTAGTGATTGGGATCATGGGTGTGGGCTGAGGTTGGGCGGGGATGAAGGATTCAGGCGAAGCGTTCGCAAAGCACGTCCCCGCGCGGCAGGCCCGCAGCTTCGGTGGCCTTGCGCCCGGCTTCGACCATCGGCGGCGGACCGCAGAGGTAGACGCGCGTACTCGGGTCGAGTCCAAGGTTCGCGATCAGGTCGGTCGCGTATCCGGAATGACAATCAGCGCTCGCGTCCTGCTCGACAGCCAGCTTCACGTCGACATGCGGCAAGTCATGGCGGATCGATTCGAGCTCGTCCAGCGCGAACAGGTGGCCGTGCGTGCGCGCACCGATGAGCAGTGTGGTCGGCTGGGCGCAGCTCTGCGCTTTCAGGCTCCGAAGCATCGACAGGAAGGGGGCGACGCCCGTTCCGCCGGCGACGAAGAGCCGAGGCCGATCTTCGTCACGCAGGAAGAATGTGCCGTGCGGCACGCTGAGTTCGACGCGGTCGCCGGCCTTGGCACTGGCGAGCCATTTGGAGAAGGCACCATCCGGCACCAGGCGAACGAAGAATTCCAGGCGGCGGCTGCCGGGCAGGTTGGCCATGGAGTACGAACGATGGAAGTCGGTGCCTGCGGGATGGATGCGCACGTACTGGCCGGGCTCGAACTGGATGCCTTCCGGAATACTCACTTCGAGCAGCATCGTCTCGCTGGCCACTTGGCGCACGCCGAGCACTTCGCCGTCGATGGGTGCCGCTTCTTCAGCCAGCGCCTCGGTGGAGTCGTAGGGAAATTCGACCGCGCAAGGGCCGGTCACCCGGCACACGCAGGGCAGTACGGTGCCTCCGGCGCGGTCTTGGTCCGGTAGTACGGCGGTGTCGTAGTCCTGCATCTCCACCGTGCCGGAAAGCAACTGGGCGGTACAGGTGCCGCACTGGCCGTTGGAGCAGTCGGTGAGGAGGTTGAGCCCGGCCTCGCCGGCGGCCTCGACGATCTTCTTGCCGCACGGCACGTCCAGGCGATGCGCGACGCCGTCTGCAAACAGCAGCGTCACTGGCACGGTCGAATTCATCGGTATCTCCTGCATGGGCTTCGATGTCTGTCCGTCTTGCGGACTATTCATCCATTGTACGGACTATGATGAAATCGAGTCAACGTGTCCGCGTAGCGGACAATCCAGGCTGTCCCTGTTTCGAGGAGGAAGTTTTGATGGTCACCACCGACAAGAGCGAGAACGTCCGCGCCGTAGGTCGCGCGCTCGAGATCCTGCTGGCTTTCACGGCACAGGACTTCGAACTGTCCGCGGCAGAACTGCTCAAGCGCGTCGAGTTGTCGCGTCCCACGCTCTACCGGCTCATCTACACGCTGGAAGAGCAAGGCTTCCTGGTCTCGGTCGGCGAGCCGCAGCGATTTCGGCTAGGACCCGCGGTCGCCCGGCTCGCGCACGTCTGGACCTCCAGTCTTGATCTGGCGGCCGTGGCGGAGCCGGTGCTGCGACGGATTTGGCAGGCGACCGGCGAGACGGTCGCCCTGTTCCTGCCGCAACGGGAGATGCGGCTGTGCGTGGCCGAACTACCGAGCCCGCAACCGCTCAACTTCAAGCGGGGCGTCGGCTACACCGAGCGCATCGTGCGCGGCGCGACGGGTCGCGCCATCCTGGCGTACATGCAAGCAAGCGCCGACGAACTGCAGTCGTTCACGCAGGGCACGGGCATCGGCTTGAAAGAGCTCGAAGCCGACCTGGCCCAGACTCGCAAGCGTGGCTGGGCGAGCAGCCACAGCGAACTGATCCCCGGCGCCGTAGCGGTAGCGGTTCCCTTCTTCGATCGGAATGCCGCGGTCGCCGGCTCGATCGGCGTGTTTGGTCCGGAGGTGCGGCTTGACAGCGCGCGGCTCAAGCAGATCACCAAGTTGCTCCTTGCCGAGTCGCACGAACTCTCGGCGATGTTGGGCTACGGCAGCACGAGCGCGAAGTCGTAGCGTTTGTCGGCGAGGCAAGAGTGTCCGACTGTCGGACACAGCGATCAAGATTTGACGCAGATCAATGTCTGTCCATAAAATGGACTGGTAATCCGTTCTGTGGACAAGGCAGAACGGCCGCTTCGTCGATCCTTTAGGAGACATTGCCATGCAGCAGCCACTGGCGCGCCTGCGCAGGAACATCCTGCGTTCCATCGGCGCAGCCGCAGCCACCGCCTTCATTGCCGTCACAGCGCCTTCGGCCTTCGCCGGGGCCTATCCCGACAAGCCAGTACGGATCGTCGTCGGCTTCGCGCCCGGGGGGACCAACGACATCCTGGCGCGCCTGTTCGCCGTCAAGCTGCAGGAGAAGCTCAAGCAGAACTTCATCGTCGACAACAAGCCGGGCGCCAACTCGGCCATCGGAAACGAGTTCGTCGCCCGGGCGACGCCCGACGGATACACGCTCCTGGTGTCTTCCAGCGGCGGCCTGACGACGAACCCCATTCTGATGAAGAACCTGCAGTACGACCCGGTCAAGGACTTCGAGCCGATCGCCTTGCTGGGTAGCTTCCCGCTGGTCGTGACCGTGCCTGCCGCCTTGCCGGTGAAGAACTTCGGGGAACTCGTGCAGTACGCTAAGACCACCAAGGACGGCAAGCTGGACAACGGCACGCCCACGACCTCGTTCGTGCTGGTGGCCGAAACGCTCAGCGCCGTGTCGGGCGTGAAGTTCAACCACATCCTCTACAAAGGCTCGGGTCCGGTGGTGGCCGGTTTGCTGAGCGGGGAGATACAGACCGGTGTGCTCGACAGTCCTGCGGTGATCCAGCAGGTGAAGGGCGGCAAGCTGAAGGCGCTGGCGGTGACGACGGCCCAGCGCTCGGCCGCATTGCCGGATGTGCCCACGGTTGCCGAACTCGGGTACCCGGGATACGACGCCCCGATCTGGACAGCCCTGATGGCACCGAAGGGCACGCCCGCGCCTGTGCTTGCGACCTTGCGCACGGCGGTCGCCGACATCCTGAAGGATCCGGACACGGTCGCCAAGATGCATGCGCTGGCGCTCGATCCGGGCGATGCCGATTCAGTGGCGCTTGGCAATCGCATCCGCTCGGACATCGCCCGCTGGGACAAGGCCGCCAAGGCCGCGAACATCCAACCCGAATAGGAAGCGGCCATGAACAGCAAACTGGCGGGTTGTCTTGCATCCGCGGCGCTCGCCCTCGTTCACGCGTCAGCCTTCGCGCAAGCCTGGTCGCCGTCCAGGCCGGTCACGATCATCGTCCCTATCGTCGGCAGCACGAACGATGCGCTCGCACGCATCATCGCGCCGAAGCTGCAGGAGGCCCTCGGGCAGCCGGTGATCGTGGAAAACAAGCCGGGAGCCGGTGGCAACATCGGCGCTGACTTCGTTGCCAAGTCGAAGCCGGATGGACAGACCCTGCTGGTGGGCTACAACGGACCGCTGGCGATCAACAAGGCGCTGTTCGAGAAGATGCCCTATGACCCGCAGAAGGACCTGGCGCCGATCACGCTGGCGGTGAAGTCGCCGCAATACCTCGTGGCGGGTCCGGCCGGCGATTTCAGCTCGGCCAAGGATTTCATTGCCAAGGCGAAGGCCGCCCCCGGCAAGTATTCCTATGCATCGGTCGCCGTCGGCAGCGCGTCCCACCTGACGATGGAGATGCTGAAGGCATCCGCGAAGATCGATGTCACCCATGTCCCGTACAAGGGCGCCACGCCGGCCATCACCGACCTGCTCAGTGGAAACGTCGAGGTCGCCTTCATGGTGCCGGGCAACGTCCAGCAGTTCGTCGCCGCTGGCAAGCTGAAGTTGCTGGCGACGACGGGCGAGAAGCGGTTCCGAAGCTCGCCGAACGTGCCGACGCTAGTGGAACTGGGCTATCCGGACATGGAAGCCACGAGCTGGGTTGGTCTCTTGGCGCCGGCCGGTACACCTCAACCCATCATCGATCGCTATCACGACGAACTGGTAAAGATCCTGCGTTCTCCGGACATCACGGCCAGGCTGCAGGACATGGAGTTCGAGGTCGTGGCCAGCAGTCCGGACGAATTCGCGAAGTGGATCGCGTTGGAGACCAAGAAGTGGGGCGCAGTCGTCAAAGCGACGGGAGCAACGGCACAGTAAGAAAGCTGAAGGTCCTTCCGTAGGTGCCTTTACGCATTCTCGGCTGGGCCCGCAACTGTGAGTTCGGCCACGTCTGCTTCATGGTTACCGCCGGTCGCAACTGTAAACTGAGTACTGGCTAACAGCTGCCTTTGGCTCCAAACCGGAGCCTACGACGTGTGTACTCCGGAACCAGACCCTTCGGCGATGGCTCGCGTTTGTAAGGCAGCCAGCCCTCGTCTGAAAAATCGCGTGCGTCTGTTGTGACCTCGCAGTCGCAGCCCGAACCGGTCCTCGCCGCACTAGATTCGACACACGTAAGCCGTCGCTAAACGCAACAAGAGGGCGACCGGTCTTTCATTGGTTGTTGCAGCGCGTACAGCCATGCTTAAGGCTAACTTCTCGGCATCTTTTCGAAGTCACTGAGGGCGGCGGCGCGGAAGGCGGGCAGCGCTTCACAACGTTCAGCCAATGAGATCAGAGCGGCGTGGGTGGAGGATGACAGGACTTCATCCATCCGGTCCTGCATGTACCAGACAAGCGTGGTGATCATGACATCGGCATGGGTGAGCGTCACCCCGCAGGCATAAGGTTTATCAATGCGGCGGGTCAGTTCGTCGAGACCAGCGCGTGCCTGGCCAAGGCAGCGATCAAGCCAGTCGGTGCTGCGTCGTTCGGCGGAATGAAAATGCCTTTCGTAAACCACAGCCGCAACCTTCTCGAGGGTGCCTTGAGCCAGTACCGTCATCTGGAGAACGCGCCTGCGTGCGGGGCCGGTGCCTGGGATCAGCGCCGCGTCGCCCGCTTGTTCGTCGAGATAGTCCAGGATGGCTGTGCTGTCGATCAGTACTTCACCATCATTGAGGACGAGGGCCGGGATGCGGGTCAGGGGGCTGATCCTCCCAACCGCCGCCGCATCGCCAAAGATCGATCGCGTGTCACGGGCGAAGGGTACGCCGTAGTGATGCAGCGCGATGGCGACGCGCCGAGTGACGGGGCTGTCGTATTGGCCGACGAGGATCATGGACTGGTCGCTGGGTGTAGGAATCTCGAACACCAATCTTCAAGAATTCTGAATGTATACGGTGAAGGTATTCCCGTCGATCACGGTTCATTGAAGTTGGGGAGTGTTGACCAATCGCAGCCACCTGATTGTGTCGCCGACGGGCGCCGAAATCTGCAATCCGCGGTCGGCGGGCCAGTCTTGCTCCCGGTCAGTTCATCAAGGAAAACCCCCATGGCTCATGCCATACGGGAGCCTACGATTTGATTGAACGTGTATACGTCTTTCATTCGTATATACGAACAAATGAACGACCTCAAAACGCCTTCCCCTCAATCGGTCGACCGGATCTTCGCGGTGCTCGACTACTTGGCGGCTCGCGACAACCAGGGCGCATCGCTGGCCGAGCTGGCACGTGCCGTGTCGGCCCCTAAGAGCAGCCTGATCAGCTTGCTGGCCGGCATGCTTGCCAACGGGCGTCTGGTCAAGGACGAGAACGGCTTCTACTACCTCGGAGCCTTGATGTACTCGCTGTCGATGCGCATCGTCGGCAGCCTCAATCTGGCGTCGATTGCGCGCCCGGTCCTCGAATCCCTGATGGAGAAGACCGGCGAGACAGTATTGCTCGGCGCGCTCGCGCCCTCGGGCGACTTGGCGATGTACATCGAGAAGGTAGAAAGTCAGAGCGCGTTGCGCTACACCGTGTCGTTGGGCGAACAGCGTGACCTCTACAGCTCGGGCATTGGCAAGATGTTGCTGGCGCATATGCCCAAACCGCGCCAAGCGAACTATCTTCGCACGCACGAATTGGTCGCGTACACGCCAGCCACCATTACGTCGAAGGATGAATTGCTCGAACAACTCGATGAGATCCGAGCGCAAGGGTACGCACTTACCGTGGGCGAGCGGGTGCGAGGTGCCGACGCGATGGCCGCGCCGGTGTTCGGCCGCGGCGGCGAGGTCATCGCTGCAATCGTCGTAGCCGGCCCGAGCGAACGCATGCGGATGAACCGCATCGCGGACCTCGAACACCTCCTGATCGCAGCGGCCGATCTGTCCCGATTCCTGGCGTCAACGGATCGATTCCAGTCAGCGGCCTGACTTTTTCTCCAACCCAGCACGAGGAGCGTATCCATGGCCCAAAAAACATTTGACAGCTACGAGATCGGCGAGGTGTTCGAGAGCTACGGCCGCACCATGACTGAAGCCGACCTGGTCAACTACACCTGCCTCGCCGGCCTCAAGTTGCCGATGTTCATCGACGAGGAGTTCGCGAAGAAACACAGCCTCTTCAAGACGCGAGTGTTTCCCGGTTTGCTGACGGCATCCATCGCTGCCGGCATGCTCGAGGACATTCTCGGCAAGTACACGCTCGCTGCCTTGGGGCTGGACCGCTTCAAGTTCGCTGCGCCCGTCAGGATCGGTGACACCCTGCGCTCGCGAATCACCGTGGAAGAAAAGAAGGTGACGTCCAAGCCCGATCGAGGCGTGCTGACCGTTCGAATCTCGGTCATGAATCAGAAGGGCGAGACGCCGCTCGAGTTCTGGGGTTCGTTCATGATGCGCAAAGGCGAACTGTGATCGCAGGCCCGCTCGCCGGCATCCGTGTGCTCGATTTTGGCCAAGGCGTTGCGGGTCCCTATTGCGCTCAGTTGCTGGCTGACCAGGGCGCTGACGTGATCAAGGTGGAGCCTGGCCGAGGCGACTGGTCCAGGACCATGGGCGTTGCCGGCGAAGGCGGCCAAGGCGCGGTCTTCGTGAGCGTCAACAGAGGCAAGCGCAGCATCGGTGCGGATCTGCGCGATCGCGAAATGGCGTCGCTCGTCTTTGACCTGGCCTGCCAATGCGACGTGCTGGTCGAAAGTTTCCGCCCCGGAGTGATGGACCGTCTCGGTCTTGGGCGAGGTCAGCTACGCGAGGCGCATCCGGCGCTGATCTATTGCTCGGTGACTGGGTTCGGCTCCGACGGCCCGAACGTTGACCTGCCCGCCGGCGACTCAACCATGCAGGCCTATGGCGGGCTCATGAGCATCGTGGGTGAACGAGATGGCGATCCTCTCAGGGTCGGCAACGTGGTGTCGGACATGCTTGCTGGGACGAACGCTTTCTCGGGTGTGCTGCTGGCCCTGTTGAGTCGCAAGGCGGGCGTCCCGGGGCGTGACGTGGAGGTCTCATTGCTGGACTCGATCGTCGCGTTCCAGGCGCCTCCATTGACTGAATACCTCATGACCTCTACCCTGCCGAAGCGGCTGGGAAACGAGCATCCTCTGATCTCTCCGTCCGGCTCCGTACAAACCTCAGACGGCGCCATCACCTTGACCGTGTTCGACCACCAGTGGGTCGACTTTTGCGGTTCCCTCGGCGTTTCGCACATTGCCAAGGATGCGAGATTCGCGTCGTCAGCAGAGCGGCAGCGCCATCGCGACGAGCTGCGCAAGGAGCTTGGCCCGATCTTCCTCACTGCCACCCGCGAGGACTGGATAGTCCGGTTGCGGGCCATGGATGTACTTTGTGCGCCCATCAACGACTACGCACAGCTACTCGACGATCCACAAGTTCGGCACAACGGGCTGGTGTCGCGCATCGGGACGACGCAGGCGTCCTATCCGAGCATTCGAAATCCAATCAGAGGCTTTGGTGAGACGGTGCAGCGTGCTCCGCCGCTCGTCGGGGAACACACGCGGGAGGTGCTGCACGAGCGCTGTAGCGTCGCCGACGAACGCATTGAGGAACTGATCGCTCGAGGCGCCGCATTCGCCGGCAGACAAGCCTAGCGATCCGCGGGCATGAGGCTCGCTCGACGAGCTTGAGAACGAAAGGAGACAACGATGAAGCAAGTTTTTCGCACCGTCTTCGCCCTGCTGGGGGCTGCGGCTCTGGTCGCGGGTCAGCCCGCCGCTGCCGCCGACGAATATCCGTCGCATCCAGTGCGGGTCATCGTCGCGTATGGGCCAGGCAGCGGCGCCGACCTGGTCGCGCGCATTCTTGTCGAACGCCTAAGCAAGCGCATGAGCGGCAGCTTCTTCGTGGAAAACAAGGAAGGAGCCGGCGGCGCGATCGGCACTGTCGCTGCAGCGAAGGCCCCGGCCGATGGCTACACCTTGCTGCTGGCTCCCACCACGCTGACGGTCAGTCCGCACATGCAAAGCCCCCAGCAGTACGACGCGATTCGCGATTTCACGCCGGTTGCACGCGTCGCGGTACTGCCGATGGCCATCATCGCCAGTACCAATGCCCCCTACAAAAACCTGACCGAGCTCATCGCCTACGCCAAGGCCCATCCCGGCGAACTGAACTACGCGACCTCCGGCAAAGGTTCGCCCAGCCATCTGGAGATGGAGCGGATTCGCAAGCTCTATCAACTCGATGTACACGACGTGCCGTACAAAAGCGTCGGCCAGGCGATGACCGATACGATCGGCGGCCAACTCGGCTTCTACTTCCCTGTGTTTCCCGCGGCGCTGCCGCAGATCAAGGGTGGCAAGGTCATCGGTCTCGCCTACGGAGGTCCAGAACGATCGGAAAAGGCCCCTGAATTGCCCACGATCGCTGAGCAACTCAAGAGCCCCGGCTACGAGGCTAGCGTGTGGTACGGACTCGTGGCGCCCAAAGGCGTGCCGCCAGCGATCGTGCAGAAGCTGGCTGCCGAGACCATGGCAGTGCTGAACGACCCCGAGGTGCGCGAACAGATCGCAAAGACAGGCGCAGAGGCGGCGCCGATGGACACGGCCAAGTTCTCCGACTTCGTTGCCAGCGAGAACACCAAGTGGGGTGGCCTGGTCAAGGAATTGGGGCTGAAGGAATAGAGATTGTTTGGATGACCAGCCGACGACAGGGCCGCAAGTCAACAACCAATGCCGATATCGGCGTCGGAGCGTTGGAAGCTTGTGGTTCTGACCTGGCTTGCCCCACGACGCGCGACGTTGTACTCAAGCTTCGTTGCTATGACCAACACCATCGCCGCGATAGGGCACGGCTTTGTCGATGAGGTTCCAGATGAAGCGGGCGGTCGGCTGCCGCTGTTCCTCCGCCACGTGGGCCACCAGCCCGGCCGCGCGTGAGATGACGGCAAAGCCCCGCATCACGCGCGAAGGTATCTGCAGTTCCCCAAGCAGGGCTGCCACTGCGCCAGTGGCATTGATCGTAATGTGCTTGCCGTAGGCAGCGTCCACCGCCTTCGAAAGTGCCTGGATCGCGTCGAGGTGCTTGCCCGATGCGCTCGGGTGTTCCCGGCCGATGGCGAGCAGCTTGGCGGCGCGAGGATCATCGGGCTTGTGCATGTGCTGGCCGAAGCCGGGGATCGACTGCCGGGTCGCCCGGAATCCTTCGGCGAGCCGTCGGCTCGCGTCCTCCATGCCCGCCGGGTCGGCAATGATCTGCTCCAGGTTGAGCGCGCAATTCTCGACGGTGCCGATGAACTGGCTGCCGACCGCGAGCAGGCCGGCGGCGACGGCACCCTGCAGGTTCTCGGGTGCACTCATGTAGACAAGGCGGGTCGAAATGGCGCTCGGGGTCAGGCCGTGCTCCATGATGGCGATCAGCACCGCGTCGATGATCCGCAGGTCGTCCTGGCTCGCTACACGGCCGGTGATCTGGGAGAACAGCACCTCGGTGAAGGTCTTCTGGCCAAGGATGTCGTCGACCAGATTGGCGTTTCGGTAGTGGATCGATGTCTGCGAATGGGTGCACAGTTCGGTGAACGGTGCGTCCGAGGCGGTGTTCGACGTCATGGCTTGTCTCCTTGTTGCTTGAGGGTCGGCTTGTGGACCTTGCCCGCCACACTGCGCGGCAGGCTGTCGTGGATATGTATCCGCTTGGGCGTCTTGACCGAGCCGAGGTGCGCCTTCGCGAACGCGATCAGCTCCGTCTCGCTGGCCGACTGGCCCGGCTTGAGCTGCACGGCCGCATGCACGGCCTCGCCCCACTTGTCGTCGTCGACGCCATAGACCGCCGATTCGTGGACCGCCGGATGCTGATCGAGCACGCTCTCCACATCGATCGGGTAGACATTGAAGCCACCGGTGATGATCACCTCCCGAAGGCGGTCGCGCAGGACCAGGTAGCCGCGCGCATCGATGAAGCCACCGTCGCCCGTGTGCAGCCAGCCGTCGACCAGCGTTTCGGCGCTCTTCTCGGGCTGGCGCCAGTAGCCGGCCATGACCAGGTCACCGCGGACCACCACCTCGCCGATCTCACCTGCAGGCAGCAACTGGCCTTGCGGGTCCATGATGGCGACGTCCGACATCAGTGCCGGCCGGCCGACGCAGGACCAGTTGGCCTCGTCCTCGAAGTCATCGGCTCGCATCACGGTGACGATCTGCGGCGCCTCGGTCTGGCCGTAGGTGGTCTCGAGCACCGGCCCGAAGCAGGCCCGCACGGCGCGGATCTTCTCCCGCGGCATCGGCGCCCCGCCGTAGATCAGGTGGCGCAACGACGCAAAGCGCTGGCCGCTGGCCTGCACCTCGGCCATCAGCATGTAGATCAGCGTCGGCGGCATGAAGCTGATGGTCACCCCTTCGCCGGCGAAGGCGCGAGCAAGCGTCGCCGGCTTGTTGTCGGACGGCAGCAGCAGGCGCCCGCCTTGGGCCAGGATCGGCAGCAGGTAGGTCGAGGTGCCGTGGGTCACCGGGGCGGCGACCAGGTAGCACTCGTCGGCCCCGAGTTGGTAGGCGTGCACCTGCGACACGATGCCGGCGGTCCATGCGCGACACGGTTGCATGACTCCCTTGGGGACACCGGTCGAACCGCCGGTGAACTTGATCGCCTGGATGTCCTCGGGCCCGATCCGGCCCTGCACTGGCACCTGCCCCGCATGCGTGCGCAACAGCGCCGACGTGGCTTCGCCGAGAAGCAGCAGCTGCGCGCGCGGATCGATTCGCAGCTTGCCCGCCTGCTCGGCGTCGGTGATCACGATGCTCGGCTCGGTGAAAGCCAGCGTGCGATCGAGCTCGACCGTGGCGTTGCGCGCGTTGAGCGGCACCCAGACCTTCTCGGCCGCCAGCACGCCGAGCAGGGCGATCACGTGCTCCAGCGTATTCGGCGCGCACAAGGCGACGCGCGAACCCGCCGTTGCGTCGATGGCCTGCAGCGCGCAGGCGAACGCGTTCACCCGGTGACCCAGTTCGCGATAGGTCAGCGACTCGTGCGGGTCCTGGATGGCGATGCGATCCGCATGACGGCGCACCGCGCGATGGAAAAAGTCGATCGGCAGCATCGTTGGTTCAGCGCCCGGTGCAGCTCTTGCCGCCATCGACCGGGATCAGCGTGCCGGTGATGTAGCGCGATTCGTCGGAGGCGAGGAACAGGGCCGCGTAGGCGACGTCCCAGGCATCGCCCATGCGGCCCATCGGCGAAGCCGCATTGCGCGCGGCGATCATCTCGTCCACGCTCGCGTAACTGCTGGCGATCTGGGTGTAGATCAGCGGCGTGTCCATCACGCCGGGCAGCAGCGCATTGGCGCGGATGCCGAAGGGCGCGTAGTTCACCGCCAGCGCCTGGGTGAAGTGGTTCAGACCGGCCTTGGAGGCGTAGTAGCCGAAATACGGCAGCTTGTTGATCTGCACCGACGCCAGCGACGAGATGTTGATGATCGAGCCGGAGCGTTGCGCCGTCATGATCGGCAGCACATGCTTGCTGGTGAGAAAGGCGCTGGTGAGGTTGACTTCCAGCGATCGCTGCCAGTCGGCTTCCGACAGCGCGACCGGGTCGCCCATCACCGTGATGCCGACGTTGTTGTGCAGCACGTCGATGCGCCCGTGCCGCTCGTGCGTGAACCTGACCGCTGCCAGCACCTGGTCGGACACCGTGACATCGGCCTGCAGGACATCGCAGTCCTGGCCGCGTGCGCGGATCGCCTCGCGTGTCTCCGAGACGGCGCCCATGTCGATGTCCACCGCCACCACCCGCGCGCCTTCCTGGGCGAAGAGGGCAGCCGCCGCCTTGCCGTTGCCCCAGCCAGGACCGGAGGAACCGGCGCCGAACACCAGCGCGACCTTGTCTTGCAGACGTTTGCTCAAATCGACCTCTAGAAAAGAAAGCGCCGCAGCCGCGGCAGGCGCCAGACCAACGTGCCGACGATGCCGCGCGGCAGGAACAGCATCAGCAGCACGATCGACAGTCCGAGCAGGAACACGTTCAGCACCGGGAAGTTCTTCCAGATCAGGTTGTCGACCGAGAGCATTGCCAGCACGCCGACGACCGGGCCGATCACGGTGCCGAGCCCGCCGGCGACCGCGTAGATGATGGTCTTGGTGCTGACCAGCAGGTTGAAGGCGGTCTCGGTGTCGACGATGTTGGTGTACCAGGCCTCGATGGCGCCGGCCAACGCCGCGATCACGGCAGAGATCATCCAGGCCTTGAGGCGGGCGCGACCGATGTCGATGCCCATCGTCTCGGCGGTGTCCGGGTCGTCGCGGATGGCGCGCAGCGCCATGCCCAGACGCGACTGCGACAGCCAGGTCACCGCCAGCAGCGTGGTGACCATGAGCACCAGCATCGTGTAGTAGGCCAACTGCGGCCGGCCGATGCCAAGGGTGATGCCGAAGCTGCCGCCCGCGTACGCATCGGGCAGGTTGGCGATCAGCAGGCGACAGATGACCGCCAGCGCCAACGAGACGATCGAGAAATAGATGCCGCGCAGGACCAGGGTACGCGCCATCAGCACGCTCAGCAGCAAGCCCGTGGCAGCCGCCACGATCAGCGAGAGCTCGAGCGGCAGGCCGAGCTTGCGCACCGAGATGGCCATGGCGTAGGCTCCGACGCCGTAGAAGGCCACGTAGCCGAACGGCAGGTAGCCGGTGAAGCCGCCCATGACGTTCAGGCCCGACGCCATGGTCACCCACAGCACCAGGTAGAACCAGAACGCCAGACTCAGCCCCAGCGATGGCACCAATGCCAGCCCGAGTGCGCACAGTGCAACGAACGAGAGCCAGGCCGTGGTGCGCCAGCGCACCAGGTCGTGCCTCGGCAGTGCCGGGGCGGCCGATGCAGCCGGCACCGTCGACCCGGCAGCCGGCTTCAACGCTTGTTCCACGCCGGCACCGGGTAGATCGGCTTGCCAGTCGCGATGGCATCCGGGGCAACGATCTTCAGGCCGTCCGGCTGGGACTGCAGCACGATCGGCTTCATCCCGATCTGGAAGCCGGTCTTGTCGATCTCGAACTGGCCGCTGACCATCGTGGTCTTGCCGCTGATGTCCAGGGCCGCCTGCTTGAGCTTGGCCGCATCGAGCGAGTTGGCCGTGGCGATGCTCTTCTCGAGCACGACGCCGGCGCCGTAGGCCAGCGCGGTCTGGAAATCGGCGCCGCTGACCGCGCTCGGGAAGAGACGCTTGTAGGCGGCCAGGAAATGGTCGGTATCGAGGCCATCGGTCACCTTCCACTTGACGCTGGGGTCGAACTGCGTGTGGCTGTAGATGTAGAGCGAATCCTTGCCCATATCCATCAGAGGCGGCGCCGAGCCGTAGACCATGTAGGTCATCGGGAAGCTGATCTCGCGTTCCTTCATCTGGCGCACCATGCTGATCAGGTCGCCATCATTGGAGGGCGAATAGAAGACGTCGGCGCCGCTGGCCTGGGCCTTCTGCAGCAGGATGCCGAAGTCCTTGGTGCCCTTTGCGTACTTCTCGAACAGCACGACCTTGATGCCGGCCTTCTCGGCCATGTCGCGCGCCGACTCCGCAGTGCTGGCGGGGAAGGGGTCATCCGCATAGACGATCGCGATCTTCTTGGCGCCCAGCTTGGCGGTCAGCGCGGTGCTAGTCACCGGCAGTTGCGAGGCCTGGACAGTCACCGACACGAGCGACTGGTAGCCCTGCTGGAACAACTGGTCCGAGGACCCGGCCCAGCTCACCATGTATTTCTTGTTGCTGTCGGCGATCGGCGCCGCGACGCCGACCAGGGTCGAACTGAAGGGCGCGATCAACACGTCGACCTTTTCCTCGTTGACCAACGAGTCGTAGACCCGGGCCACCAGCTGCTTGTCGCTCCGGTCATCGCGCTTGACCAATTCGACCGGGTATTTCTTGCCGTCGAACGCGATCCCGCCGCGCTGGTTGACGTCGTCGACCCAGATCTGGACGCCGCGCTCGCCCGACTGCGATGCCGAGGCGAAGGTGCCTGTCGACGAGATGGTCATGCCGACCTTGATGGACGAGCGGGCCTGCGCCTGGGCTCCCGTGGCGACGCCGAGAGTGGAGCCGATGGCGACGGCAAGGACGAGAAGCTGGCGAGCGGTCGACTTCATGAGATCTGCTTTCTCCAAAGAAAAGTTCCATAAAACGGAACAGACACACATCGTTTACGGAATTATGAGGTGCTCGTAAAAACGATGTCAAGCGCGAGCGACGGGAGCCCCAGGAAGGTTCGATGGCTCCCCATATTGGTGAAATTTTCCAATGGGATGTCGATTCCGACCGGGTTGCACCGCGCACGCTTCCTGCTTTGCAAGCATTGCGCCAGCCAGCGCTTTTGGCGAATAATTCAGAACATGAGATTGCAGAAAACGGAACTACGAGTGGACGACGCGATCGCCCCCGCCGACGAAGACGACAAGCCGGCGGTGCGGTCGATCGATCGCGCCGCGGCCATCCTCCAGGTGCTGGCCAGCTTCGGCGTGCGTGGTGGCCCGCTGACCGAGATCGCCCGTCTGTCGGGCTTCGGAAAGGCGACCACGCACAGGCTGCTGGCGGCGTTGGTCGACGTCGGTTTTGCTACGCAGGAGGCCGCAAGCCGCCACTATCAACTGGGGGCGCGACTGGGCATGTTGAGCCGCCAGGCACACGAGCAGGACATCGCCGCGCTGGCTATGCCGTCGCTCGAGCACTTGGCCGCGGTGACGGAAGACACGGCCTACCTGTCGGTGCGCGAAGGCCTGCGCTCCCTCTGCTTGGGCCGCCAGCAAGGCGCTTTTCCGATCAAGACGCTGTCACTGGACGTCGGCCAGTCGCGGCCTCTGGGGGTCGGATCCGGGAGCCTGGCGCTGCTTGCCTTCATGCCGAAGGCGGAGATCGAGAGCGCGATCGAAAGCAATCAGCGCTGGCTGCTCGAATTCCCGGCCTTCACCGCGCCCAAGCTGCAGGCCCTCATCAAGCAGACGCAGGCTCAGGGCTTCTCGTTCATCGAGGGGCTCATCATCCCGGGCGTCAACGCCATCGGCGTTCCCGTGCTCGATGAATCGAGGCGGCCGGTGGCGGCACTGAGCATCACGGCCATCGCCGCCCGGGTGCACGGCGAGCGCACGCTGCAACTGGCCAGCTTGCTGCACGAGGAAGCGCGGCAGCTGTCCGCGGTGATCGCCCGCCAGGCGCGCGCGTCGCGCGCCCCGACGGAGGCCGCGACGTGAGCGGCAGCCTCGTCGCCCAGGCCCTGCTGTCCGGCGTCATCCTCGGCGCGCTTTACGGGCTCATCGGCTGCAGTCTCACCATCCTCTACGGCACCATGCGGGTGGTGAACTTCGCCCATGGCGAGTTCGTCATCTGCGGCTGCTATGCCGTGCTGCTGTTCGTCGAGCGGACCGGGTTGCATCCGCTGTTCGCGCTGCCGATCGCCTTCGTGCTGTTCTTCGGCATCGGCATGCTGTTCTACAAGGCGTTGATGCCCCGGCTGCTGCGCTCGGACGATCCGGAGCTCTCGTCCTTCCTGAGCTTCTACGGCGTGTCGCTGATGGCAGGGGCGGGCTTGCTCTACTTTTTCGATGCCGACACCCGCTCGCTCAACTACAGCTTCACGCCGTCGGTGCTCAAGTTCGCCGGGCTGATCATGCCGACCGCCCAG
Source organism: Xenophilus sp. L33 (assembly GCF_009765735.1). GTDB lineage: Bacteria > Pseudomonadota > Gammaproteobacteria > Burkholderiales > Burkholderiaceae_C > Variovorax. Next base: position 171,348 of record NZ_LMUW01000207.1, on the reverse strand, counting down.
ATCGTGGCACTGGCGGTCGGCGCAACACTGATCGCGGCGCTCACCGCCTTCCTCTACCGCACGCTGCCCGGCAAGGCCTTGCGTGCGGCCATCATGAACCGCGACGCGATCCAGATCGTCGGGGTCAACATCCACCGCCTGTCGGCCATGGCCTTCGGGCTGGCGATCGGCCTGGCAGCGCTGACTGGCGTGCTGATCGCGCTGGTGTTTCCGGCCTTCAGCCCGTTCTCGGGGCTGGACTTCACGTTGATCGGCTTCGTGGTCATCGTGCTCGGCGGTCTCGGCCATCCGGTCGGTGCCATTGTCGGTGGCGTCGTCTTCGGCATTGCCGAGCAGTTGGCGATCGTGTTCCTGCCGCAGTCGCTGTCGCCCGTCGTCGGTTTCGTGATCCTGGTCGCGACCATCATGATGCGTCCCGCCGGCCTGTTCGGTCGCGTCGCCCTGCGATAGCGATCGCCATCCCCACTCCTGGCCAAACGATGCTCGAAGTCTCCAATCTCCAGAAGTCGTTCGGCGGCCTGGTGGCCGTCAAGTCGCTCTCGTTCCAGGTGCCCGACGACAGCATCCTCGGGCTCATCGGCGTCAACGGCTCCGGCAAGACCACCGTGATGAACTGCATCAACGGGATCTACCACGCCAGCGGCGGCTCGATCCGCTTCAACGCCCAGGAAGTGACCGGGCGCCGGCCGCACGACGTGACCCGCATGGGCATCGGGCGCACCTTCCAGGTGCCGCGTCTTTTCCGCCGCCTGACCCTGGTCGAGAATTTGCTGATCCCGGTCATCGGCACGCGGTCGAGCAACAAGGCATTGACGGCCCAGGCCGACGCCTTGCTGGCCGAAGTCGATCTCTACCGCATCCGCGACAACTACGCCGAGGAGCTTTCGGGCGGCCAGCAGAAGTTGGTCGAGTTGCTGAGGGTGATGATGTTCGATCCGGCCCTGATCTTGCTCGACGAGCCTTTTGCCGGGGTGCACCCCAACCTGTGCCGTGTCTTCACCGACCAGATCATGAAGCTCAAGGCCAAGGGCAAGAGCTTCATCCTGGTCAGCCACGACATGACCTCGGTCTATCGACTGTCCGACCACATCCTGGTGCTCGACCAGGGCGAGACCATCGCCGAGGGCGATGCCGCCGCGATCCAGAGCAACCCGGCCGTGGTCGAAGCCTTTCTCGGACGCTGATCATGCAACCCGACGATCCCATCATGTCGCTGGACCAGGTCTCGGTCGCCTACCACGGCGACATCTCGATCCTCGACCAGGTCAACATGCAGTTCCGGCGTGGCACGGTCACCGGCATCATCGGCCCGAACGGTGCCGGCAAGTCGACCGCCCTGAAGACCCTGTACGGCTTCCTCAAGCCCTATCGCGGCGACATCCGCTTCAAGGGCGAGCGCCTGAACGGCGCGCCGCCCTACAGCTTCATCGAACGCGGCGTCTCATTCGTGCCGCAGAACCGCAGCCTGTTCGGCGACCTGTCGGTCGAGGACAACCTGCGCCTGGGCTGCTGGGTGTTCCGCGGCGACAAGGCGCGGGTGCGACGCGCACTCGATGCCGCCTACGCGCAGTTCCCGATCCTCGGCGAAAAGCGCCACGATGCGGCGTCGAGCATGAGCGGCGGCCAGCAGCGCTTTCTCGAGTTGGCGCGCGCCCTGGCGCTCGAGCCCGAGGTGATCCTGCTCGATGAACCGACCGCGATGATCGCGCCGCGCTTCTCGAAGGAAATCTACGACTTCATCCGCATGCTGCCGTCGCGCGGCGTGACCGTCATCCTGGTGGACCAGAACGTGCGTCAGTGTGCCGCCGTGTCCGACTATCTCTACGTTCTCGAACTCGGCCGCAACCGGGCCGAGGGCGGCCGGGAGATGTTCGAGAGCGACTCGCAACTGCAGCGCCTGATCGCCGAATGGCTCGAATACAAGATCGACTGACCATGACCCTGAATCCCCTCGAACCGGAGACCAGCGGCACCGACCTCGCCGATTGGCCTCTTCATCGGTTGGCGCCGCTGATCCGCGCGCGCACGCTGAGCGCGAGCGCGCTGGTCGGCGCCTGCATCGATCGCATCGCGCGCACGGACGGTCGGCTGCATGCCTTCATCGACCTCTGGGCCGCAGACGCCATGGCCGCTGCCGCCCGAGCCGACACTGAAATCGCGGCCGGCCGCTACCTCGGCCCCTTGCACGGCGTGCCGTTGGCGCTGAAGGACCTGGTCGAGGTCCAGGGGCGACGGACCACCGTCGGCTCGGCCTTCTGGCGCGAGCGCGTCTCGGATTGCACCGCCACTGTCGCTACCCGGCTTGAAGCCGCCGGCGCGATCCTGCTTGGCAAGTTGCACATGGTCGAGTTCGCATTCGGCGGTTGGGGCACCAACCCCAGGCTGGGCGCACCGATGAATCCGTGGGATCTGGTGCATCACCGCTCGCCTGGCGGCTCGTCCAGTGGCTCCGGGGTGGCGGTCGCCGCCGGCATGGTGGTCGCATCGATTGGCTCCGACACCGGCGGGTCGGTGCGCATCCCGGCATCGATGAACGGCGTCGTCGGCCTGAAACCAACGGCCGCCTCGGTCAGCACCCATGGTGTGTTTCCGCTCAGCCAGATCCTCGACTCGATCGGACCGCTTGCCCGGAGCGTCGAGGACGCGGCCCTGGTGTTCCAGGCGATCCGCGGGCCCGACCTGCGCGACGCCGCAACCTCGTTGGCGCCGATGGGCGATGCGCTGTCGGGCCTGAAGCGGCCGATCGGTGGATTGCGCCTGGGCAGGGTCCAAGCGGCGCAACTGCCGGGCGTCGACCCCGAGGTCGCCCAGGCCGTGGCGGCGGCGGTCGAGGTGCTGCGCGGGCTGGGCGCCGTGGTCGACGACATCGCGCTGCCGCGTCCGCCGATCGACTACTGCCGTGGTGCCTCTCACATCATCCGCACGGAGGGCTACGCAAATCTGCGGCATGTCATCCACAGCGACAGCGACGACTTCGGTCCGGCCGTCCGCGCCCGCGTGCTGGCCGGACAGGGCGGGTCGGCCACCGACTATGCGGCCACGTTGATCGAGCGCCGTGAGGACACCACAGCGATGGGCGCGGTGCTGGCGGGATTCGATGCCATCCTTTTGCCGACCACGGTCATGGCGGCGCCCCGGCTTGACCGAATCGATGAGGACCATATGCCGCTGTCGGACCTGACACGTTTCGTCAACTACCTGGGCCTGTGCGCGCTAGCACTGCCTTGCGGCGTCACTTCGGAAGGCATGCCGGTGTCGGTGCAGATCGTAGGCAAGGCCTTTACCGAGGACCTGCTGCTGCGCATTGGTTGGGCGTACGAGCAGGCGACGACCTGGCACCAACGACTGCCGGACCTCCGGTCGCTGACATCCTGACGGAGCGCGCCTTCACGGCGCGACGCACCAGTCGGCCAGCCGCTCGTACAGGCGCTGACCAACGCGCGCTCCGCGCGCCGCTGCCAGCTCGTTGACGAACGACAGTACGCCGTCCTCGAGGACCGAGCGGGCGTCGCCGATGCGTGCCGAGGAGGCGTCGACAGTCACCGCGGCGATATTGCGCACATCGAGTGCGGCCAACCGGGTCGTGCCGGCGCGGTCGATGCCGACCCCGGCGTCGTGGAACACGGCCGCCCAGGCGTCCACCGCGAGCGCCTTGGCGGCGACGCCGCCAATCAGCCCGCCGTGCGAGCCGGTCACCACGATCTGGCCGGCGTCCTCCGGCGCGACGAGGCTCGCTGAATCGACCAAAACGACGCGCCGCGAGCCACCTGTCAGCGGCATGGCATCGACCAGCCGTCCTTCGCGCACCGGTAACGGCGGGGAGGACGGCAGCGGCGCCGCTTCCAAAGAATGGGCCGCCTCCAGACAGGCCATGCCCGGGCGCACCCCCAGCGCATACGCTGCTTCGTTGCAGTGGCTCACGACACCGCGCAGCTTCATGTCCTCCGTATCGCCGATGCGGCAACTGGTGTGCGCGACAGTCGCCGCCGCGGTGCCGGCCTGTTGCAGGTAGCCGAGCGACGCGATGCCGGCGCCGTCCTTGCCGACTCCCGCGTCGTTGAGGATCACCGCCCGCGCCTGCGCCTTCGCGGCCAGATAGGCAGGGTAGAGGCCGCCGTGGGAGCCAGAGACGATGACGGCATCGCGGGCGCCTGCATCGAGGCGGGTGATGGTGTCGGCGAAGTAGATCAAGTGGGGGCTGGGATTTCCGAACTCATCATAGACACGCTGGCGCCGGGCCCGCGGCCGCGATGACCAAGGCCCTATTGAGTCCGTCCAAAGAGTCGGAAGTAACGCTCGATCAAGGGCCCTTTCACGGCCGATCCACTAGCCGCTTCGTAGCTCGGCGACCGTGCCATGTAAACATGCTGGCGTCAGTCGACCAGCAGTGGTCCGGTTTGGAGTCAGCTTATCTGCCAGCATCTGTACTCCGTCCCGGATGCACGCCGATCGCTCGGAGGCGCCGCTGGATCAACACCTTCCACACGATGTTGTGCAGCATCTATTGAGACAAGTTTTCTTATCGTGTTAGCGATCTAAGCGTCGATCAGCTCAGCGCTTGGAAGACGGCCGAATTGGGAGGCAACGACAATTATGTTGATTTCATTCGCGGCGCCCTTTCAGCTGCTGCGGGTAAGGGGCGGAGAGGGTCAGGGGTTGATGCAGCCCTGGGGGATTTGATGATTCCAACTCGAGAAAATCCGCATGGCAAAGGAGAGAAGAGGGCGCGGCAGCTTGACGACAAATTGTCATGGCCCTTGCAGGAGGTGCATCGTCGGCGCCTCGCCCATTGGCACCCTCGCAGGAGCCCCCATGCCCTTTCTCGCACCGTCGTTCGCCCGCCTGCCACCCCTGGACTACCTGCTCGCCGACCAGGTCGAGCCGCGCAAGAAGATCGCCCGCCACCTCGGCGTCAGCCTGCGCACCCTTCAGCGTTACCAGGCCAGCGGCAACGCGCCGCGCGCCGTGTACCTGGCCCTGTGGTTCGAGAGCCGCTGGGGCATGGCCGCTCTCCACGAGCAGGCCTACAACGAAGCCCGGCACGCCCGCGCCTGGGTCGCCTCCCTCGAGCGGGAGTGCGAGAGGCTGAGAGGGGTCATCCGTGTGCACGAGAAGGCGCAGGGGCAGCCGGCGGCAGCGAACGGAGGGGTTTTCCACTTAGTCTGAACCACAACCGTGGAGGACAGCGACGTGGAGCACTGGATGGCAGAGGCCCCGGCGAGGCTCCCGTCGTCGCCGCGCAGCACTGTCTGCCGATTTCGGCTCTGCAGCGATTGCGGTCCTCCCATGCCGCCCGGCGAACCAACGCTGTAAGCCGGACTCATGTCATCCCGGTGCCAACCGAGATCCAGCTTTGACGGCCGCTTCCAACGTGGTGCAGACGTAGCCGTTGCCGACGCTCAAGCTGGACCCCGCCTCTGCGGCCAAGGCCTACCGAATGGCAGCCTTCAATAAGCTGAATGGAACTTCGGGCCCTAAGCAGCCGGTCGGCTCGACCCGAAAGCAGCCAGTCAGGAGGGTGATGCCAGAAAACTCGAAGACGGCCATTTTTGACCATCCGAATCGTCCTCAATCACGGCCGGTTGGCCAGCGCTGGCCTGCGACTGCTTTGCAGATTCCTTCCACCAGGCATAACCGAGAATGCACGACCACCTTCCACCTTGGTGTGGCGAGGCCGGTCAGTACCGCCAAGAGCGCAGCTCATGGCGACTTTATGTATTGAGGAAGTTGTATGGCAGGCGTTCTTTCGGAGTACCACCGCTTCTTGGCGCACTTGGCACAACGACCCGTGCACGACGACGTGCGTCGCCTAGCGCACCTGGTGCTCGATCACCTGCAGCCACTGGCCGAGGTCGGTGGTGTGCGCCGCGGGCGATCCACGCGCTTGGCGCCGCTGGCCATCGCGCATCTGACGCAGATGCCTGTCGCGTACGACGGCGACGCCCACAGCCCCGAAGCCGGACCGGCCCTCGGGAGACTGCATCAACTCGAAGTCGGACCGTTTCGCGGGTTCATGCGGCAGGAGACGTTCGACCTTAGCCATGACATCACCTTGGTCTACGGTGCCAACGGCACAGGCAAGAGCAGTTTCTGCGAGGCCTTGGAAGTGGCGCTGCTCGGCTCCATCAGCGAAGCGCAGGTCAAGCGGGTCGACCAGCGGGCCTACTGCGACAACGCTCGCCTGCGCCGTCATGTCGCGCCGGTCCTGTCGTCCAAGGCGGAGGACGAAGCGCAGGCCGTCCAGCCCGACGAAGCCGAATACCGCTTCTGCTTCATCGAGAAGAACCGCCTTGACGACTTCGCTCGCATCGCCGCGCGGACGCCGGGCGATCAACGCCAACTCATCGCAACACTTTTCGGCGTGGACCAGTTCAGCGAGTTCGTGCGCGGCTTCAACCCCTCGCTCGATCAGGACCTGATGCTTGTCGGCGTCCAGGCCGCGCACTTGGCACAGCGTCGCTTGCAGCTAGCGAACTCGGAGCAGACGATTGCCGCCTACCCGCAAAAGATCGCAGCAGTCGAGGCCCTGGAGCAAGCATTGGCACAGCGGATGTCGCCCGGCGCGACGTACCAAGCCTGCGTCGACTGGTTGCTCGGTACACCGCAGCAGCAGGGGCGGCTGCCGTATGTCCAGGTGCAGCTGGACGCCAACCCACCGGCCATTCACGAGGTGACTCAGGCTCGCCTGCAAGCGTTGCTGGCAGACGCCTACCGTGTCCACGGACTGTGGCAGGCGTCTTCCGCGCAACTCGCGGCCCGCGCTGGCGAGGTGTCGTACGCTAAGCTCTATGAAGCCATTCTGGCCCTGGCCGACGGAGCGACCGCTTGTCCCGCATGTGGAACCGGGCTGACAGCAGTGGCGCAGGACCCGTTCGCCAGGGCGCGAGCGGGCGTGGAGCAGCTCGCGCAACTGGCTGCCCTCCAGCAGCAGGAGGCCGGGCTTCGGACACAGTTGAGCGAGGCGGTCCGGGCGCTGTGGGACGAGATGCGCCGCGTGGTGGTGGTTGCGGTCGCCTATCCTGCCGAATTGCAGGCCGCGGGCCTGCCGCTACTTCCTCCCACCTCTGCGGGCGACTGGCTGGGCGCGTGGGTCGATGGAGACGGGCGCGCCTGGCAAGCCCTGCTGCGGATCGCCCAGATCGTCGAAGGCTTCGACGCGCTTGCTCGTGGCGAGCATGCACAGCGCGGCGCGCTGGCCCAGGAGCGAGTCCGCCTGCAGCAGCACCAACTGGAGATCGAACGGCTGCGGACCATGCGCACGACGGCCGATCAAGACCTGGCTGCTGCCCGCCAGACGGTGGCCCAGTTCGACGAAGCGAACCACGATCTGATCCAGACCGTCGCGACGGAAGTACCGGTGGTGGTACACCATCAGCGGGTCAAGACCGCCTACGACGGATTCCTGCCCGAGATTCAGGCCTATCTAGCGGCTCTGCCGGGTGTGCTGCTGCAGGGACTGGGAGAACAAGCCCGCCATCTGTACAACGCGTTCAACCGGGCTGACCCACCCGGCGATCTGCTGCACGCGCTGTGGTTGCCGGTGGCCGAAAACGGCAAGGTCGAGGTGGAGTTCGCTGGGGAACCGGGCGTGCGCTACGACGCGCTGATCGTCTTCAGCGAAGGGCACATCAAATGCCTGGGCCTTGCGATTCTCCTCGCCAAGAATATCGCGCAGGGTTGCCCCGTGGTCATCTTCGATGACGTCGTAAACGCGATCGACGACGACCATCGCGATGGCATCTGGCGTACCTTCTTCGAAGACGGTTTGCTCGACGGCAAGCAGGTGATCCTTACCTCGCACGCCGAGGAATTTCTGCATCGCATTCAGCAGGAGTTGGGCGTCCGGCGCGCCGCTGCCATCAAACGCTACAAGTTCCTCCCGCATCAGGGGGAACACGAACTGCGCGTCGACAGCGATCCGCCGACGAAGAACTACGTTCTGCTGGCCCAGCAGGCATTGGCGGCAGATGAGAAGCGCGAGGCACTCCGCCAGGCCCGTCCGGCGCTAGAGAGTCTGACGGACCGCCTCTGGACGTGGCTGGGTCGGCGGGCAGACGGTCGGATCGACATTAAGCTGGGTGGGCCCCGCTCGCCCTGGGAGCTGAACAACAAATGCAGCAAGTTGCGATCGGCGGTCGATCGGATCGCCGCACAACACGCCGGTGCACCGCAGGCGGTCGTCGCGCTCGCCGCCCTGCTCAATGTGAACGGCGGCAGCATCGAGTGGGGCTATCTCAATAGCGGCGTGCACGACGCGCAACGTGATCATGAGTTCGACCGCGCCACCGTCAGGGTCGTCGTCGAGTCGGTCGCGGCATTGGACGCCGCGCTCGATGTCTTGCAGAGACGCTGAAACGGTCGGAGGTCGTCCGATGACGACTGACCGGTTGTGGCGCGAGTTCCGGCTTCGCGGCCGCGCTTGGCAGCCGACTTTCGACGTGATCGCATCGTCGGCCATAGACGGCTATCGGTTGGGTTTGCGAAATGGCAGTCCCGGCCAGCAGCAGTGGTTCGCAAACAGCTGCTCCGCGGCCATCCAGCTCTGCTGTTGGACGAGCTTTTGGCCCGTCCGCCGGCCACCTTCCACTCCGATGCAAGGTGGACGCCAGCCGTTGAGATCTGACTGACTGCAGAAGAACTCGAGCGCCATCTAGATGACACCACGCGCTGGTAGAGCCAGACTGAGAGGCTCTTGCTTCCTGCAATGGCGGAAGAATCAGGACATTGAACATCAGTCAAGTAGCTGCTGGTGACATTGGTCGAATAGAGAGGGAATCAAGCCTACCAAGCCATGTCCGCCGCCTGCTCGAACCGACGAGTCAGGTCCTGGACGAGCCTGAGCATGTCCTCCTCGGACCGCATAGCCTCTGCGTAGGTACCATCGGAAGCGTACGACAGGATACTCGGAAGGACACTGAAGAGATAGCACCTTGAGGGCGCCAGTGCACCCGCCCATAGGTGGTCGAGAAACGAACCAATCTCCGATATCGCGGACGCTTCATCGAAGGCCACGCGACCTGTGAAGCTAACTTGATGGTCTCGGTCATTGGTCAGCAGAACGGGGACGGAGCCGGCACCAGAGTGGAAGCGAAACGCCTGGCCCTCTTTGCCGAACGCTCCGTGAGCCACGAAGTTCCTTACCTGTGCACGAAGATCCAGGAGCTTGTCGTAGTGTGCCTTGGTGTCTTTGTCCGAGATGTCGAGTGCAGTCTTGAACTTCGCATTCCAGTTGTCCTCGGCAAGCTCCGCAACTTGCGTACCCACCTTCAGCTTTCCCTGAAGTATCGCGAGATGAATAAACGCGTGCTCAGTCCAACTGAAGAAAGCTTCGATGGCAGCCTGCGCATACCAGTTCACTTGCTTGTTGACCGACAGCCACGATGAGATGAGCTCGACGTTGAACGTCCCAGGGGACTCGCTTCTTCTGTCCTTCGACTTACCTGCCAGTTCTTTGCTTCCAACGACTTGTGCGTTAAATTGGTCGCGGAAAAACTCGTAGCGTTCGAATAGATCCGAGTTCCTGTTAACGACGTTCAATTCAGATGTCGCGATTGCTTGCTGTGCGCGCCACTGGAAATATGGGGCCGCAACTGAGACGGCCTGCTTGATCACTTCGACAATGGCGGTCGCGTCTTGCTCGCCTTCCTGGCTTGGCCGACCGCTCATTATCGCGTTGGGGTCGAGATTGGGTTCGAAGACGCCGAGCCCCATCTTTCGATGCTCTATGCCGTACAGGCGCCCTTGGAACCTGACGGGTACCGTCCACGCAGTCTTCTCCCATTGGCCAAGACTCGGGAACTTGAGCAGATCAACGAGAAGAAAATAAACAAGGTAGTAGGGCGGAAGGCCTCGACCGGCTTCTGTTCGCGCCGACAACATCAGTCCGCGTCCTTCCTCAGGCGAGCGCGGAGGCCCGGCGGGCTCCAGCTCTTGGAGTACCGCGCGTGCCATGTCGCTCATGTTTGCAGGCAATGCCGGTAGAGCGATCGACTTTCTGGATTTCACAGCTATTCCCTATTCTTGAGCCACGGTTCAGACCTGCGCGTTTACGTTAAGAACGATCGTAGGTTGAGCCAGATCGGGTGCTGCAGGGCAACCGGATAAGTTGGATACTCATCCCGTGTGAGCCGATCCATTCATCACCTGGTCTGCCTGGAGCATGCCGACGAACATCGCGTGCCAGGTCGCTTGACTACACATCATGGCTGCGGCCGGTCGCCTATCGATAGCGAAAGTGGACGGACGGAGCTCAAGCGCCGCCGCGTTCGGCCAACCCAGACACCTCGTTGAGTGCCTGCCTTGTGTTGACGCTAGTAGCCAAGAAGGTCTCCACGGCTGCATTTCATCCATGAAAGTCTAACCCTCTGCTCCCCGTGTCGCTCCCGAGTAGGAAACGCGCGGGCGGTATGGGAACGGCCGTCTTCGCTTGGGCCGGCGGCATCCTCTGCAGGGCCAAGGGCGCCCTGGCCATGTGCTTGTTGGCAGGAATTGGGCGGCGCCCCATGCTGGAGGCCTGCGCCTCCCACATGGCGTCTTCATCGCGAAGTTAGGGTTCCACGATGCCGTCGATTGAGAACGCCGGGCCGTCGCTAGAGGTCCACGTGACCTAGTCGGCGCGGTTGTGCAAGTACCTCGAAGTTCCCTCCATACCCAGCGCGAAGGCGGCGTGGGACCGCCCCGGTGGATCCTGGAGTCGGACAGCGAGCAATACCCGGCGAAAATCTCCACTCCCCCAGCCTCTTGCCTAGCCCTACCGATCCTTCCAGGCTCCTATGCCATCCCCCGAACTCAAGGGATTCATCCTCACACGCCGCTGGCGCGACGCCCCGACCGGTACCGAAATCGAGTACTGGTTGGCAACGGACGTCGGTCCCATGAAGGTGCTCTTGACGTCCCAGACCTCGGTGGCCTTCGTCGAAACCGTCCACAGGCCCGCCGTGGACGCGCAGATAGCAAGCATGCCCGGGCTGCGGGTTGACGCGCTCGAACTCAAGACATTCCAGCAGTCAGCGGTCTTCGGTGTCTATGCGAAGCATTTCCGCCAGCTGGGCCAGTTGGCGCGCGCGCTCCAGCCCCAGGGGATTCGCGTGCTTGAAGCCGACGTGCGCCCCCACGACCGCTACCTCATGGAGCGGTTTCTCACCGCTGGCGTCCTGGTGGAAGGGGGGAAGAGGGACGGCTCCCACATCGTCGATTGCAAGCTGAAGCCGGCGCCCGACTACCGCCCGACGCTGAAGGTGGTGTCCCTGGACATCGAAACCAGCCAGCATGAGGAGCTCTACTCCATCGCGCTGGACGGCACAGGTGAGCGTGTTGTCTTCATGCTCGGCGAACCGCCGCGTGAGCCGGGGGAGTCCCTGGGCTTCGAGCTCATCTACTGCCCGACCCGCAGACACATGATCGAGCGGCTGAACGACTGGTTCGAGGAGAACGACCCCGACCTCCTCATCGGCTGGAACGTCATTCAGTTCGATCTCCGGGTGCTTCAGAAGACGGCCGACGACTGCGGACTGCAACTCCTCCTGGGGCGGGAGCGCCGGCCGATCGAGTGGCGTACGCACCCGGGCAAGCAGGGCTACCTGTTTGCACCGACGCCCGGCCGCGTGATCATCGACGGCATCGATGCGCTCAAGGCCGCGGTCTGGAGTTTTGCGTCCTTCAGCCTCGAGACCGTTTCCCAGACGCTGCTCGGCGAAGGCAAAGCGATCGGCGACGACTACGACAAGATGGCGGAGATCGAGCGCCGCTACCAGGAGGACAAGCCCGCCCTGGCCACCTACAACATCCGCGACTGCGAGCTGGTGCTGCGCATCTTCGAGAAAGCACAGCTGCTGCCATTCGTCCTGGAGCGGGCCCAGACCACAGGCCTGCAGGCGGACCACTTCGGCGGCTCCATCGCTGCGTTCAGCCATCACTACCTGCCGCGGATGCATCGGCTCGGCTACGTGGCGCCGAACGTCGGCGAGATTGCCAGCAAGGCCTTTCCCGGCGGTTACGTGATGGACTCGAAGCCGGGGTTCTACGATTCCGTTGTGGTGCTCGACTACAAGAGCCTCTACCCTTCGATCATTCGAACGTTCCTCGTGGACCCGGTGGGCTTCGTCGAGGGTGCAAAGACCCAGGACCCCGCCCAGGTCGTCCAGGGCCCTGGAGGCACCGTCTTCTCGCGCGAAACGCATTGCCTGCCCGAAATCGTCACCGCCCTCTGGCGCGCCCGGGACGAAGCCAAGCGAGTCAGGAATGAGCCCTTGTCGCAAGCCCTGAAGTTGCTCATGAACTCGTTCGCCGGGGTGCTCGGCGCGGCCGACTGCCGTTTCTTCAATCCCGAGGTCGTGTCCGCCGTGACCTTGCGCGGCCACGAGATGATGAAGCTCACACGCGGATTCGTGGAGAAGCGGGGATTCGAGGCCATCTACGGGGACACCGACTCCATTTTCATCTGGCTCAAGCGCGCCCACGGCAACGAGGAAGCGCATGCCATCGCCGCCAACCTGGTGAAAGACATCAATACCTGGTGGACGCGAACCCTTCGCGAGGAACAGGGCCTGGACAACCACCTCGAGATCGAGTTCGACACGCACTACAAGAAATTCTTCATGCCCACCATTCGAGGCTCGGAGGTGGGCAGCAAGAAGCGCTACGCCGGCCTGAGCACGGATGCCAAGGGGAACGAGGAGATGATCTACCGCGGGCTCGAGATGGCCCGCAGTGATTGGACCCCTTTGGCGCGACAGTTCCAGGAGGGGCTGCTTTCACGCGTCTTCCACGACGAACCGTACCGGGCGTTCGTGACCGACTTCGCGCAAGCGACGCTCGGCGGCACGATGGACGACCTGCTCATTTACCGCAAACGCCTTCGCCATCGGCTCGATGCCTATCAAGTCAATGTACCGCCGCAGGTTCGCGCCGCCCGCCTTGCGGACGAGCACAACGATCGCGTTCAGCGGCCCAGGCAGTACCAGAACGGTGGCTGGATCCGGTACGTCATGACCGTGAACGGGCCGGAGCCGATGGAAGCGCGCCAGTCGCCGATCGACTACGAACACTATCTGACCAGGCAACTCCAGCCGATCGCCGATGCGATCCTCCAGCCCCTGGGGGAGAGTTTCAGCGCGCTGACGACCTCACAGCAAGCGCTCTTCTAGCTATCCTGAAGAGGGTCGATCCCATGCTTGATCCCCAAGCCCCGCCTGGATCGAGCTCAGGTCTTCGCAGGCCGTAGCCGAGTTTGCTGTTCGCCACGTGAATCACGTCGCTAGTCAGCAGGTGATCGATGAGCAGCTGCACCTTGTGGGGCACCGGCGAGGGCCCAAATTTCGTCTGGATATGGCGCTCGAGCGCCGACATGCTCTTCGGCCGGTGCGTCTCGAGCTCCTTCAGGAGATCCCGGTACATCGCGATCGGGAGCTTCTCCTTTGTCTTCTTCCTTGCGGGGAGCTGTTCCGAGAGCGGCGCACTTTTCTTGGCGGCTGCGGTTTCACCAGCCTTCGCGGGCTTCGCACTCGGCACCGATAGCTTCTTGGGCGCGTCGGCAGGCTTGCTTGCCTTGGCCGGCACGAGCTTCGGCGTCTTCGATGGGGCGCTGGAGGAGGACGCCAGGGCGGGCAGGGCGGTCATGCGCCGGACCGAAAAGGCAAGCGTCCGTGCATGCACGAGCGGCGGATCGTAGCCGGTGTCCTTCGCGAGAACGACGAACTTGCAGTTGGGATGCTTCGCCGCCAAATACCCGAGATAGAACACCAAGTGAAAGTCCAGCGAGTTCGCACCGGCGCGTGAAATTGGAATGAGCGTCGATCGCGGGCTGTCGCGCTCAAAGGCCGCCTTGCGCTTGAGCTGATGGGGGCCGTAGAAGACCCACGCCTGCCCCGCGTCGCCAAGCCATGCTTCCACCTCTTCTGGAGACGGCTGCACGTTCTCCAGATCCACCAGCAAATGAACGCCGGCCGTCATGCTCAAGCGGTGCCGCGGCAACGGGGGTAGTCCGCGCAGCCCCAGAAGTCATGGCCCGCGTTCGCACCTTTTTTTGCGGTACGTCGGACCATTGTCTGCGCGCACCTCGGACAGCTTGGCGCTGCCTTCGTTGTGCTGGACGCCTGATCTGTGGCTCCCGTCGCAGCGCCAGCAGGCTCGGCGTGTTTTGCGCCGGAAGCGCGCCTGGCCTGTTTGAGCAGCGTCTGAAGCTGCGGACCATCGATCAACTGGACGTTGCGCCCGCTGGCGAATTCTTCGGCCTCCGAGGTGAATCGACCAGAGGTAACGACAAACCCACCCGCCACGCCCCTCGCGGCCATGACGCCGTACAGCTCCCGCACCACGGGCACGCCGACCTTGAATGCGCGCCATTGCTTGCACTGCACCAGGTACTGCTCGCCGCTCCTGCGCAGGACCAGATCGACGCCGTCGTCCGGGCCACCCTTGAAGTTCTCTGCGACGGTGTAGCCCTGCGAGCGGAATCCCTCTCCCACGAGGATCTCAAATTCGCGCCAGCTCATCCCGTCCAAGACGTCGGGGGCTGTGGAACGCGTCGTGCTATCAATCAACGACCTACGCGTGTGGCGCCGCCAGGCCGAAATTGCTGCGCCGGCCACACATACGAGCGGAACAATGTATTGGCCAGCCGACGCCAGACCGCGCCAGACCGCTCCCACCATCGCACCGCTGACGTCACCAGGCTTGAGCGCCAACAATGGCGCTGCTGCTATTCGATGAAGGACAAGGTAGCCAAGGACGGCGAGCACGACGCCCACGTACCAGGGTAGCAAAGCGACCAAGTCGATCAGGTCTTCAACAGGACTGGATTTCTTGCGGCGGGCCATTTGCGATCCGATAGTTCGCGCGATTCTGCCCGCAGAGCTTGTTGCGATGCCGTCCAACGACAGAACAATCGAGCAATACCGCACAGATGGCGCAAGTTGCCGGCCACGCCTAGAGCCCCGCGCGCGAGATACCGAGAGTCTCAGCGATGCCGGTCTCGGGGTACGCGTTGCGGCTCCATCTTCCGGCCAGCTAGACGATACCTACACGTGTCGACGACCGAATGTGACGCGCCGCAATTCAGCGCAAAAGCTGGATCAACTCGACTGGGCCGGCGCCGATACGCATCGGCAGCGCGTCGTCATCCATATCCAAGCCCACCACATGGACTGTCGTTGCAGGGCCACCATGTGTAGGCAGACTGAAGGTCGCGTCCGACGCTCGATCTAGCGTCGACCACGGATAGATCAGCGCCAGCTCACGACATCGGAATGCGCTGGCATACGCATGAAGCTGGTACATGTCTGCTTCGGACGGACTGACTCGGCCTTTACGGTCGCGCTCCAGCCGCTTCCACTTTGTGTCGGCGATCACTGCCACGCTTCCTTTCCGCAGAATCAGCAGGTCGGGGCGAAGCACGTAGCCGGCCTCCGCGAC
Organism: Xenophilus sp. L33; assembly: GCF_009765735.1. Classification (GTDB taxonomy): domain Bacteria; phylum Pseudomonadota; class Gammaproteobacteria; order Burkholderiales; family Burkholderiaceae_C; genus Variovorax. Next base: position 155,937 of record NZ_LMUW01000207.1, on the reverse strand, counting down.
ATTGCCTGAAACGATCGTAACCAAAGTCCTACTGCGGTCTTGGGTGACAATCTCCAAATCATAGCGCTGAGCCGAGCGACGCAGGACGGCCGCGACTGACGACTCAAAGAGTCGATTCATGTCGAACAGTAGCGCCGGTGCATCGTGTTTTCCGCCACGCAGCGACGGTGCCAGCAGCGCCAGCAACCAGCGGGCCCAGTCAATTGACTGGCGATAGCGCTCCGCACGGCGGTCGAAAACAAGCCGCTCTACCTCTACGCTGTTCAGCCGCGAATCGTCGACCTCATCAAGCACGCCCATCAAATCCACCCAGCGACGTCGCAGTTCGGCGCTGCGCAGCCACGGACGCGTGATGCGCACCGCCTTCTTCAGGACGCGGTTCCAGACGTTGTCTGCGCTGAGCTCGTCGAACACGCAGGCCACTTTGTCCAGCCGATTCGCGTGCGCTCCCAACTGCCGGCCCGTCGCGATTCGGCCGCGCACCACACGCAAGTCTTCCTCGTGCTCTAGGTAATGACGCAGCAGCCCGCCTCGGATAACAGTGGTCACTGCCTGATAGAAGGCCGCAATAAATGCCTCCAGAATCGGCGCTCGGCTTAGGTGCTGGCCGGCCGGTAAATGCTCAAAGTGCGGAAAGCACTCGCTCAAGCGCAAGAGTCGCAATAGCACGCCGCGGCAGTTCTCGGCTGGCACGTCCCGGTCTTGCGTCTTCGGCAGTACTTCCAGCACCCGTTCGCCCAGACCCACGACGCCGCAGAACTGCGCGAGCTTCACCTGCCGATGCCCCAGCTCGCAGAAACCGCGCCGCATCTCGCCCACCTGCGCCAGCCGCTGGGCCTCTTCCAGCGTCAGGCTGAATCCTGCGCCGTCGGCAGTAATCGGGATGGCCTCGTGCTCTAAGGCCGTGAGCACGCGCATGGCTCAGGCCTCGGCGGCCGCGTACAGGCCCCAAAAGCTCTGAGCTGCCCATTCGCTGCTAGGGGTAACGACGAAACGTGATCGTTGCAGCGGCACATCACCGGTGCGCGGGCCCGAGAATAGACTGTTGAAATCCATTGCTTGTTCGGCCACAAATGGCGTGCCGGAGGTCAACAACACCAATGCGATGCGCGAGAAGTCGTCGAAAAAGTACTCCTGCAGCAGCGGAACGATCTGGCGCTCGAAAATGGCGCGCAGATCAGCCAGTCCCTGGGCGTGCATTACGTAGGCATGACCGATACGGTGGTCTCGGTCTAGAAGGTACTCCAGTCGGTCATTCAGCCGCCTCAGCAGCCTGCCCAGGTGCACCCCTTCGATCTCTCGGTCGATCTCCGGCAAGTCATAGAGCGGTTCGTGCTCCTCGAAGCGGAAGCGGCGCCGAAGCGCAACGTCCAGCAGCGCGATTGAGCGGTCGGCAGTGTTCATCGTGCCGTAGATGTCTAAGTTCCTCGGCACGCCGAACGGGCGCTCTGCCGTGTCGGCTTCTTCGTCCCCGGGCAGATGCACAGCCATGCCATCGAGCAAGTGCCCTTCGCCGTCGAACACCGCGCGCTTATCCACCTCAATCAGCGTAATCAGTTCTCCGAGCACCTTGGCGATATTGGCGCGATTGATCTCGTCAATAAACAACGCATAGCGCCGACCCGGGTTGGCATGCGCCTCATCGCAAATCTGCTTGAACTTGCCATCGACCAGCCGGAACTCGGTTCGGCCGTCTTCGGCGATGCGCACTGGCCGGATACCGCGCACGAAGTCCTCGTACGTGAACGAGGGGTGAAACGTCACCATCTTGTAGCGAGGAATGGCCTCGCTGGCGGCGCTCGGGCCAGCTTTCAACGTCTGCCACAGCGCCCCGGACTCGTCGTCCTGCTCCTGCCAGCCGGGCAACACCTGCCAGTCGCCAGCCTCACGCTTGTCAAAGATGAAGGGCGGGCGTCGGACTGCGATATTGACCGTGGTGCTGGCGGGCGGAGTATGGTCTTGAAGATAGCCCCATAGCGTGGCCTGCACGCTGGCGGGTGTACGGCCGCGCTGTTTGGCCTTGGCCTGCACCCAGCGGTGCGCGCGAATCTCAGGCACGCGAGCAGGCCTGTTCAGGTCGGCCAGCGCCGCGACGATGACAGCGCGCCATCCGTAGGCCGACAGCACTTCGTGCAGCCAAGTCTCAGGGTCCACTTGATTGGGGGCATCGGTGTATTCGGCCATTTTCTGCCGGAGCCAGTGGGTCTTGCCCGTACCCGGCGGCCCGTAGAGGATTAGGTTGACCGGAGGGGCATCGGCCGCGGTCGGCAGTGAGACCGGGACGAAGGACGGTTCCGCTTCGCGCACCGCAGGCCCGGGCACCGGACTTACGCTGTCATCATCTTCCGGCTGCCATCGCGCAACCAGAGGAGGTTTGTAGAAATCAAGCAGCCGTCCAGGATGCGCGGCCTCCTGAGCTTGGCGCAACGCAAAAAGAGACTCGTCGAATTGTCGGTCAGTCCAGTCGCGCATCTCACGTCGTGAGGCCACGGCATAACCCTCTAGCACGCGGCGGCGGTCGCTGTTGGAGGACATGCGCTCCACGCGGTCTGGAAAAGCAAACCATCGCAGCATATGGCGAAACTGCCGATCACCATCGCGCGGCACGCTGTCGATCCAATCGATGAAGCGATCGTAGTCGCCGAACACCGCGCGCCGCTGCCCTTCTGGCAGCACTTTCAGCGAGCGCAACAGCGCTATCAGATATGCCAGTTCCTTCCACCGCAAGTGGCTGTAGGCGGTCCCAGCCGAGCCAACCCCTTGGAGCACCTGCGGGTCCAGCCAGGGGCCAGCTGTCGGGAACGTCTCGCCGGACCAGTTCCACACACGTTCGACATGCTCGCGCTTTACCTTCGCACCGATATTTGACGGGAACAGCAGCAGTACCCAGAGCAGTTCGGCCGCGAGTTGCTGGGCCTGCGCGCCGGTGCCTGCCAATTGGCGATGCAGTTTGGTAACGAAGTCGTCGCCGCCCGCATCGGGCCGGTCGACGAAGTCGCGCTGCAGCGTGTCGGCGTTTGCTAGGGTCCAGAGCGAGCGATCGGGTGCGAATAGCGAGCCGTCATCGACGAGGCAATTGTCGATCCAGCGACCGGCAGCGTCGAGCAGGGGGCTGAGGTCTCGGTCGGCAATCTCGCGCGCCATAGTGTGTACTTTCAAATTAACTTCTATTGGTGAAGCCACGCCCTCCGCTGGGCTGAGACAGGCCATAGTGAGTATGGGCCCCGCTGGCGGACGCTAGTATGACTGGCCGCCCAAGGCAGCAGCGTAAGGCTCCGACGAATTCGCGGCGATGGGCAGCGCGCTCCCAACGACTGCGATGCGCAACGCAAACTGAGAGGCTTGCGAGCACTCGCGAGTCCAGGGCCTAGAAGTTTAAGCCTCGTGCCTACGGCCCTTGAAGTCATGCAAGCACGGCAACCGCGTTGGTCAGCACCCCTCCGGCGGCATGCGGCACGGACCCGTCGCTGACCACCGTACTAGCCGCCAAGATGCTACAGCTCCAGCCCAGCCGCTCGCTGCGCCCAGGCCGGCACCAACTTCCACGCATCGCGCATCTGGCCGTGGTGCGTGTCAGCGCCGCGATCCATCTGCCGCACGTGATCCCAAAACCGGCTGGAGTGGTTCGGCTCAAGCAGGTGAGCCAGCTCGTGCACCATCACGTACCGAACCAACTCTCTGGGTAAGAACAACAGCTTGCAGTTGAGGCTTATCCGGCCGCTGCTGGCGCAACTCCCCCACCGGGTGCGCTGATTCTTGATGGAGATGTCGGAGGGCTCGGGCCCGCATTCCACAGAGACACGCATCAGCCAGGGCGGAAGGCTCTCGGTTGCACGACGCGCCAACCATCGGCGAAGTGCGGCCTGACAGGCCTCGCTGTCTTCGACGGCGCCGAACACTACGATGCGCCCAGGCTGGTTAGTTTTCGCGCCAACGCTGGTCTGACGCATTTCACGATACTCGACGCGCCACGACTCAGCCAGTGCGGGCAGGTCAAAGGCTTCAGGCCGCGCCGCGACAGGCTGCGCGATCAGATGGCGTACCGAGTCAAATTCCGCCAGGCGAGCAGCGACCCATTCCGCCTTGCTCGACACGATTTGCTGGACTTTTTCTCGCCGCAGGCCTGCCGGCACCACCACCACCAAGCCATCGCGCGCGCCGACGCGCAGCCGCGCCGACCGCGCGCGGGTCGAGAACCGGATTTCGTACTCGATGTTGCGGCCGTCCGGCAGGTAAAGGCTCTCCCGCGTATCGGCTTCAGCTAGCACTGGACGCATCGCCTTCTCCTGGCGGGATGGCAGCTTTATCAACAGGCTGGTAACGCCGCCGCTTGAGGGTCTGCACAAGGGTTCCGATGAATGTCATGGCATCTGCTGACAACAGGCCCGCCGTTGAGAACTGGGTGGCCACCATCATCAGCAAGGCGCTGGTCAACTCGGGGTCCACCGTGGAAGTGGTCCACCAGTCAGCAAAACAGTGCTTGTCCGCCACCGCCAGCGTAGCAGCAGCCACCTCGACGGCGAGGGCCTCGGTCATCGCGGGGTTGCGCGCCTTCACTTTCAGCGCCAACTGCTGCGCGATCGGCCGGTTGACCTCCTCCACCGCTTGACGGACTGCCTCGGTCATCTTCTCCAGCTCTTCGATCAACGCGATGCCGACCAGTGTGCCGGCGCGCTTCTCGTCGATCAGGCGTTGAAGCCGCTCGGACAGCAGTCGGAACGACTCGTCCTGGTCCAGTCTGATCCGCAGTTCAGACGACAGCATGGCTTCGATGTCCAGCGCCTTCGCATCAGGCTTCTTGTCCTTCAGCTTGGTCAGGAAATGCTCGTCCAGCACGTAGGTCGGGAACTCGGCTTCCAACTTATCAACGTCGATGTGGTCGCGGATCAACTCGCGCGTGCGAGCCGCGTCCTCATCCGTCGCCTCAACGCTGCGGCTCTCGATCGGATAGAACTTTTTCCGGTAAAGCATGTACAGCTTGGTCAACCAGGCATAGGGCCTCAGGTAGTCACGCAGGCGCTCGTCGGGCTGCAGCGCCTCGTACATCACGCGCAAGTTGCGGTAGCCCACGTCGAACTGCTTTTCCGAACCGTCAACATCGCGCAGGATTGTCATGGCGGTGATGAATGCGTCGTGCGAGCCATCACGCGGCACGGTGGCCTCCGGAAACACCGCCCAGACCTCGTGGAAGGTCTTGTGGAAGCGCTCCAGGATGGCGTCGAACGGGAAGGCCACATCGCCCAGTTCGTCGGGCTTGTAGTTCAGCGCCTCGTTCAGGTGATCGAAAATGCCGTAGTAGTCGAGGATCAGGCCATGGCCCTTCAGCTCGTTGTAGGGCCGGTTCACCCGTGCGATGGTCTGCAGCAGCAGGTGATTTTCCATCTTCCGGTCCAGGTATAGGGCCTGCAGGATGGGGGCGTCAAAGCCTGTTGTGAGCATGTCACACACGACCAGCAGCTGGACCTTGCGCAGCGGCTTGTCGCGGTGTTCTTCGGCCTCTGATGCCGCAGGGATCAGGAACTGGTTCAGCAGCGTCTTGCGCTTGGCATCCCCCAGGTACAGCGCCCTGACGTCGTCCGGGTCGAGCTGCGGCGCCTCGGAAATCACCGGCACCACCAGGTCCTCGCCCAGCCGCGCGCGCAGGGCCTGGGTGTACAGCTTGACGGCCTTCTTCTCCCGGCAGACAAACATCGCCTTGAACCCGTTGGGCTGCACGTGCTCGGTGAAGTGCTTGGCCACGTCGTCCGCGATCTGGGCGATGCGATTGTCGTGATAGAGCAGTGCATCGAGCCGCGCGCCTTCGGTGACCAGCTTGTTGCGCTCGTCTTCGGGCAAGTGGCCAAACTCGCGCTGGAAGGCCAGGTCGAGCTTGGTGCCGTGCAGTTGCCAGTCGGTCACGCGAGGCTGCCAGTGAATGGGCTTGACCACGCCGTCGCGCAGCGCGTCGGTCACGGTGTATGGCCGGCCCATGTAGCGTTCGATCTTGCCGTCTTCCTTCACATAACCCCAGGCTTTAGGGGTGTTGTGGTCGTCGTTCTCGATCGGTGTGCCCGTAAAGCCGAACAGCGATGCGCCCTCAACCGCGGAGCGCATGTACGTGCCCAGTTCACGTTCCTGCGAACGGTGAGCCTCGTCGGCCATCACGATGACGTTGTCGCGCTGTTTGGTGATGCGCGCGGGCATGCCGTCAAACAGGTGCACGGTGGTCAGAATCACGCCACGGTAGTCGCCGCGCAGCTTCTCTTCCAGATCACGCTTGCTTTCAGCCACGTGCACGTTGTCCGTGCCCGTCGAGTTCAGCTCCCGGGTCATCTGGTCGCCGAGCTGTTCGCGGTCCACCAGCACAACGACCGTGGGCGACTTCAGCTTCGGGTCTTCCCACAGGCTGCGCGCAGCGTAAATCATCGTCAGGGTCTTGCCTGAGCCTTGGGTGTGCCAGATCAGCCCACGTCGCTTCTCTGCGGGAAGTTCCAGCGCGGTGGCGCGGTTGACGATGTCCTTCACCGCAAGGTACTGTTGGTACCGCACCACCACCTTCTCGGTCTTCCCGTCCTTGGTGACGAAGACGATGAAGTGGCGGATGAAGTCCAGCAGGTTGCTGCGGTCGAAGAGGCCGTACAGCGAGACCTTCATCTCGTCGTACTCGTCGATGTCGTGCGGCCACGGATCACGCCACTGCAACCAAAACTGCAGGCGGCGACCCGGCACGCCGTACATCATCCGGGTTTCGTTCACGCCCACGCTATAGGCGTTGGTGTAGAACAGCTGGTCGATCTCCTCGGCGTACATGCCGAGCTGCTTGGCACCCTCGCGCCAATCGGGCTTAGTGCGGCTGGCGGTCTTCGCCTCGATCACGATCACAGGGATGCCGTTGATCAGCAGCACGATGTCGGGCCGGCGCGTCGAGCGGCCGTCGATCGAGAACTGGTTCGTCACCCACCAGTCGTTGGCATCCAGGTTCTCGTGGTCGATCAGCCGCACGTCCTGCGCGTTCTCGGCCGCATCGAACTTGCAGTTGACGCCGTTCTTCAGCCATGCCAGCCATTGCTGGTTGTCACGACAGGCAAGCAGCTTGGTGATGATCGCGTCCACCCGGCTGTCGTCGGTCAGTACTGTAGGGTTCAGCGCCTTGAGCTTTTCACGCAGCAGCGGCAACATCAGCACCTCGCGCTCATCAGGCCGGTACTTCTTGAGGAAATCGCGTGAGCGCCAGGTCCAGCCCAGTTTGGCTGCCTTCAAGTGCTCGATGATCTCGCGCTCGACGGTGGTTTCTTCGTTGAACAGCGTGCGAACCGCGTAAGGAACAGGCTCCTCCATCAGCTCAGGCATGAATGGCTCCCTCTGGAATTCTGATCTTGCCGGTGAGGAGGTTTTGCTGCAGCGCGCGCTTCACGTCCATGAGCGCCTCTACCTTCCTGGCTTGCGCGTTGATCTGATCCTCCGTGCTGTCCAGTACCCCCACGATTTCCTCCTGTTCGTCAGTTGGTGGGCATGCGAACAGCTCACGGCAAATGTCTCGCTTGCTCATCATCCACAGCCCACTTCCTGACTCTGCCTTGGACTGCAACCGCGTCAAAAACGCTTTGGCCTGCCAAAGGTAGGGGACGAACCGATCCGCGACCTTTTCTCCGTTGAAACGCAACCGAATCAACTTGTCTGAGTAGATCGTGTCTACTTCAGGGGTCTTGCGGAGTAAGCCGCCGGTTCCAACGAAGTCTCGATTGCCATTCCCACGGAGTACGAAGAAGTCACCAGCACTTGTTCGATACCTGGTCACTTCGTCGGTAGTGACGTCAACATAGGTCACTTCCGCAGCGCTACAGACGCCATCCTTGACACAGCTGACGTTGAGAATCGGCGTGCCAGGAGGGTCTTGGCGCGATAGAGGTGACGTCCCGCTGTCTGGCTTTTCCGCGAGGACAGATCGGATCGAGCGGACCGTCCACCCGCGCGGGACTAAGCCGATCTTCGTCTCTTGAAAGTCGGCATGCCGACCAGGCATCCCGCGCACAAACAAGGTATTCATGAGCGAACGCTTTAACTCCCTTGCCGCTTCCAATTCCGCTTGTGCCTTCTCGCAGACGACATCGGCCAGCGTCAGGGCAGCAACGATGCGCCGTTGCTCGCCGACATCAGGTACGCGCAACTGAACTTTGCGTATCTCCCGACGTGAGGTTTCCAGGAAGGTCGTCCCGGCACCCAAGCGGACTAGGGTCGGCCGCAAAATGTTCAGCAGATAAAACAGGTACTCCGCAGAGTGTCCATCCTTGGCGCAAAGCGCGGCGAACCCCTGATTGATGGCCATCGGCACGCGATTGATCTTGGCCTCACCAATGGTCGCGCGGCTGGTCATCAGCACGGAGTTTTCCGGCACGAGGGTTGACTGCCTCAGTCCCGCGGTCGAGATGTAGCGCTCCGTCGTACGGATCTCGTTTCCGTCGGTCCCGGTAATGTCTGTAGGCGTCGCCCAGGGGATCTCCGCTGGTTCCCACAGTTCGATCACGCCCGTGTCCGGCGTACCGCCGCCCAAGACATCCGCTAGCTGTCCAATACTTGAAGTGGACCAAGGGCAGCTTTCATCGAACTGCTTCAAGGGCAAGTCATAGATGATGTCCCGCTGCCGAGCGCTCATCGAGCCACCTCCACACCGATGATTTGCAGGAGCGACGACAGTTGACTCCTCGCAGCGTTAGATGCCTTAGTGGCCAACTGCAGTTTCTCGGCTGCAGTGTTGAGCGCCAAAACCTTTTCCGGCTCGAAGGTGTCCACGAAGCGTGGCAGGTTCAGATTGAACTCGTTCTCCGCGATCTCGTCGGCCCCCACCACGGTGAAATAACGGCGCGCCTCGTCCTTACTTCCGGCGATACGCAGCATGTCTGCCCCAGCGTCGCGCAGGTGGTTGATCTCGCGCTCAACCGCCAGCTTGATTTCCTGCTCTCGGGTGTCTCGTTCGTCTTGCAGCTTGAGCAGTTCCTTGACTGCACGGTACAGCTGCTTCTCGCGCGCCTTGATCGCATCTACGAGCTTCTTGCGCGCCACGTCGAATTTGGCCTTCGGCGTCAGCAGGGCTGCCTTCAGCGCACCCTTATCACCCCGTCCAGCAGCGGCGATCTCGGCCTCGATCCGGTCCACATCGGCTTTCAGTGGCGCCAGCGGGTGAAAGTACGGGTGTTCCGGCGTGATCGCGTCCTTGACGGCCTGCACCTTCAGATCCAAAGCCTCCAGCGTGGCCAGTTCAGCCTGCAGCCGGGCCAGCGGTTCCAGCACAGGACCGTAGGCATCCTCGATGTCCGCAAGTCGGCTGTCGCGGTCCTGCTCGACCTCACGGATCAACTGGGCCTCGTGCTGCGGCACCAGCCGCTTGGCTTCAGCCAGGTCGCCGAAGGCTTGCCAGGGTACCAACACGCGCATCAGGTCAGAGGGGCGCAGCAGGTTCTGCGGGTTGCCTTTCTGGAAGTGGCGCGACGCCCAAATCATCAGGATCTTGCCCTTGCGTGCTTCCGGCTTGGCCTTGTTCAGCAGCAGCAGGCAACCGGGCACGTTGTTGCCATAGAACAGCTTACCGGGCAGCACCACGATGGCCTCGATCAGGTCGGCTTCGATGAAGCCGCGGCGGATCAGGTACTCGGCATCCGCTTTCTGGTTCTGGCCATCTTCTTCTTCGGTCTGCTCAGGCTGACCACGGAACAGCACGCCTTGCGACATGACCACCATGCCCCGACCTCCGCCGCCGGTCTCGGGGTCGGCATCCTTCAGTGACTTGGCGATCTGTTGCATCCAAGCCCAGTCGCCATTGCTGGCGGGCGGCATGCCGTAGGACAGGCGCCCGAACTTGTCGCCAGCCACCACCGTGTCGTGGCCCCAGTCTTCCAGCGAGAAGGGTGGGTTCATGATGATCCGATCGAACTGCTTGAGGCGGTTCTCTGCTGTCACGTGGCGCGGGTCGCGCAGGCTGTCGCCCTGCTTGTGTTCCCACACGGGGATGCCGTGCAGGATCATGTTGATGCGCGAGATGTTGTAGGTTGTAACGTTGGATTCTTGGCCGTGCAGCTTCAGCTGCTTCACGTCGCCGCCATGCTTTTTGACGTGACGAATGCACTGCAACAGTAGGCCGCCCGAGCCGCTGGCCCAGTCGCAGATGGACATGCCCTGGCGCGGTTGCAGAACTTCTGCCATCAGAAAGCCCACCTCAGCCGGTGTGTAGAACTCGCCGCTGGACTTGCCGGCCTTGCTGGCGAAGTTGCGGATCAGGTACTCGTAAGCATTGCCGAACAGGTCGTCGGACACATGGGCGCGGTCGAAGGTCTGGCTGCTGAAGTGATTGATTAGGTTGACCAGCTTGTCACGCGGCAGCTCGTCCTGCTTGTTGAAGTCGATCTTGCCGGTGAGGATGCCGTCAAAGTTGTTCTGCCGATGCGCGTTGGCGCGCTCGATGGACAGCATGGCCTCGTTCAGCGCCTGGCCGAGTTGACCCTTGGCCGTGCGCGCCACGTCGGCCCAGTCTGCATGCTCAGGCACTGTGAAATGGTGGTTCTGTGGATCACGTGCAAGCACAATGGCCTGGTCACGGGGTAGGCCGGCCTTGGCCAGCGCATCGACCTTGGTACGCACCTCCTCCTCGTAGCAGTCGCTGATGCGCTTGTAGAACAGCAGCGCAAACACATAGCCACGGAACTCGGAGTGGTCAGCGTTGCCGCGCAGGATGTCAGCGGCCTTGTCGAGGTAGATTTCCAGCTCGCCCTGGGTCATGCGCCGCGTGGGGCGGATGATGATGGGCGACTCCAGTTGTTGCAGCAGGTCGGTAAGGTTCATGTAGTTCTTATGGGTGTTCTTTGTGTCCACCCACTTAATGCGTTGGGCGGACAAGCATGGGTGAGAGTGTCGCAGGCAAGCTCTGCCCTGCGCGGTGCCAGATGCAGCACCTCGATCAGAGGGTCTTCATCTCCCCGCCCTGGTCTTCGATCGCCGCGCGGACGATGCCGCGCACAGCCTTCATGAAGTCAAGCGCCGGCTCAGAGTTGACGGTGCCTGGCACAGGCGCCGCCAGCTCATAGATGCCACGGATATCAACGGCCCGCCGCGTCGCCGAGCCTTTGCCCTTGTGGTCGTTGCCACGGCGCCAGTCGGTCAGGTGCTGGTCCACCAGGCGGGTCACCGCAAGAGAATGCAGCTCGCGGAAGACGGCTTGGCGAATCGGCGCGATGGCTTCCTGAGCTTCGGTGTCGTCTTTGGGCGGGCGCGTCCAGCGCACCGGGTGATCGAGGAAATTGGAGATTTCCTCGGTGATTCGGCCCACAAAGTCAGCCACCGGCCGAAGCGAGTCGTACTCGACATCCAGTTCGTTGGCGATGCGGCGGTTCAACGCCTTGACTCGGGTCCAGTGCTCCGTGTTGACTTCCGCGCTGTGGGCAAAGCCAAGGCGGAACTTCCATGCACGCTGGAAGCTGTCAGCCGCGCGCTGCACCGCAAAGCCCAGGCCCGACGGGTCATATGAGGGCTTGGCATCCGGCAGCGGGGGCGGCGTGATGGAGCGCTCGAACTGGTCGAGCAATTGACCCAGTTGAACCTTGACGCCGCCCGGCAACTTCTCGGATGCGGCATCCAGCCCACCCAGCATGAAACACTGGGCGTCGATGGTTCGCTCCATCGCGGTCACGATTGGGCCGTTCAACACTTCACGCAGGCGCGCGAGGTAGTTGGCGACCGAGGCGAGCACGTGAGCACGCTTGGCGGCAAAGCTCGGCAGGTTGAGCCCCTTCACCTGATCGAAGTGCGTGAAGGCGATCGCGAGCTTGCCGTAGTTGCCACTCGCGGCAACGGCACGGAGCACGGCTTGCGCGGCGGCCTGCACCGGCTGTTCGGCGTTGTCTACCAGCATGATGGTGTCAACATCGGCGAAGCGCTGCGTCACGTGCGTGGTGACGCTGCTGGAAGAGTCTGGGGTGTGGCCCAGCCCCTGCCCGTCCAAGTACACGACCTTTGCGCGGCGATCAGTGAAGGTCGGATACAACGGGCCACGCACCCGGATGCCGTCCACCAGCGGCGTGAGCAGTCGGCCGAACGCTGGCGCGTAGTTGCTTGAGAACCAGCGCACCTGACGCAGGAAGTCATCCCGGTCGTCGGTTTCATAGGTCCACAGTTCAGGCCAGTTGGCAGCTTTGCCGCGCTTGGTGAGCGTACCCACATCCAGGCGGTCAAAACGCAGATGGATGTCGTCCATGATGTCCAGCACCAAGTCGCGGAAGGCGTCGTCGTCCAGCAGTTCACTCTGAAAGATCTCCAGCGCGGCTTGCAGATCTTCTGGCTGTGCCGTGGACGGTTCAGGCAGCAACTCGGCCTTGATCGCGGCCGCCTTCTCTGTGGCGATGGTCTTCACCCGTTCAACGTAGCCGGTCAAATTCACCTGCAAAGCGGCGGCGTCCGCCGCCGACACGGCTTCTCGGTCGTCGGCCACGGGGGCAACAGGTTGCCCATCGCCGTCGCCGAAGTCCCAGTCATCGTCCGCGACGTCATCACTCGCCGTCTTCCAGGCGCCGAGCAGGTAGCTCAGACGGAAGCGCTGGTCGGCATGGTGCAGCAGCTTGTCCGCTACTTTCTCGTCGCCCATCGTGTCCCACACGGCCGAGCAGGCTGCGACTACGCAGTCCTCGACGTTTGCTCGAATGGCATGTTCGGAGAAGAAGGTGACAGCCGCTTGATAGGGGCCGTCGTCCGGGATCACCTCAATGTCGGACACCGTGGTCTTCGCGGTCGAGGTCGAGGGAAAGCGGTCCTTGTCGGGGTTGGAGCCGATCAGGTGCCGCAGCAGCGAGGTCTTGCCGGCGCCGGTCGTGCCGACAAACAGCACCCGGGCATAGCCATCCAGTCGGCTGGGCAACGGAATGATGCTATCGCGCAGCGCCACAGGGTTCGCCACGCTGGCTTGCAGCCCGTCGAAGAAAGCGTCCACGACGATCGGACTGAACGCGTGCAGGGCGTCGTGGTACCGGCTGGCGTTCCACCATGACCCATCAGCCAGCAGTTCGTTCATCTGGGCGACGAGGCCGTCAGCTTCATCAGGGTCGGCTGTGCCGAGGCCACGCCGGACCTTCAGCCCAGGCTTGCCCTTGGAGTCCGACCGGCAGGGATGCCGGAAGCTGATGCTGAAGCCTGGGCGATCCTTGGTGGGGGATTTCGATGCGGTGTATGCCATTTGCTCCTCATGTTGTTCCACGGTGTACCGCAAATGTAAACCAGCCATCGCGGCTTCGTCAACTATTTCGGAACAACATGGAACAACAGCGCAGAGACGATGATGTTCATCTCGTCCTGTCGCAGGTAATGCTCACTAAAAGTGAGTAACTGTACTGGATGAATATACAGTTATGACCTATGTTCTGAGTCATGGACGAGATTACGGCCGAAGTGTGGATCGCAGCGTGCGCGCATCGGTTGCATCGCCGGTGCCTGACCGTCGATCCTCGACAGTTGGAGGAGGTCGCCACTGAGCTTTGGCGCGACGAGCGGCTCCGAGCGATGGCTCCGGCAGATGCGGCAATCGAATGGCTCGCGCCGTTGTTGAGCCGGCAGACACCTCCTATAAGATCGCCGCGCAATGGCTGAATCAAGCATCGAATGGACAGAGCACACGTGGAATCCGGTTACGGGTTGCACAAAGGTTTCTCCGGGCTGCAAGCATTGCTATGCAGAGACGATGACGCGCCGACTCACGGCAATGGGCTCGACCGGCTATGAGAACGGCTTCGAGCTGACGGTGCATCCGGAGCGCCTTCAACAGCCGAAGTCCCGCAAGTTGCCTACCACCTACTTTGTTAACTCGATGTCGGACCTCTTTCACCAAGACGTTCCCGATGCGTTCATCGAGAAGGTGCTTCAGGTCTGTAGAGAAACTCCGCAGCACACCTATCAGGTGTTGACCAAGCGGGCCGAGCGCCTGCCCGATTTCTTCGCGAAGAGGGAATGCCCAATCAACGTGTGGCTTGGCGTGTCGGTGGAGGACAAGAAGTACGGGGTGCCGCGAATTGCGCATCTCCGCAAGGTAAAGGCTGCAGTGCGCTTTCTCTCCGTCGAGCCGCTGCTTGAAGACGTGGGCCGGTTAAACCTAAAGGGAATCCACTGGGTCATCGTCGGCGGAGAGAGCGGGGCGAAGGCGCGCCCAATGAAGCCTGAGTGGGCCGACCACGTCCGGGCACAGGCAATCGCTCAGGATGTTGCTTTCTTCTTCAAGCAGTGGGGAGCTTGGGGCGCCGATGGCATCCGGCGCGACAAGAAGAGCAATGGACGTGAACTGAACGGCCGCGTCTGGAATGACTTCCCCGTGCGGGTCGTGCATGTTCCGGCCTAGCCGAACAGTTCGAGATTCTTGTCCTTCGCGACATCTCCCCATATGCGGAGCGGTAGATCATGCCGGGCGAAAAACACGAGCCTATAGAGGCCGTGCCCAGAGTTGTTTGTGACGAGCGGCATGGCCTTGCTGTGCTGGAAGCCGAGGCCCTGCACAAGGTCCACCCACTTCGCAAAGCACTCGTCGGCCAGAGTGACTAGGTTTGCCCCCTTGATCCGCGAGTCGTCCCGCATTCCGGGAATGGCGCGATCAAAGCGCCCGCGCGCCAACTCCTGATCCGCGTTGCGCCGCAGGTCCATGATGGAGAAGTGCGCCGCAATATCGACCTTCAGCGGCGCAAGCGCCTCGATGATCGAGAAGCTGAGGTGTTCAAGGCTATAGGGGTCCACGTAGGCAAAGCACAGTGCGCCTCGCGGCACGTGCTTGACCATCTCAATGATGGCCTGGTCCGCGCTGCCGGTGAACGCCTCCACGTTCTGCGCACCCAGTGCATCGAGGCGAGCCTTGCATGCGTGCGACCGCGTGCCGTCTTTGTCGCCCAAGAGAACATGCGTTAATGCAACGCCGTTGGCCTCCATCACGCGCCATGCAGCCACAGCACCGCCATCTCGGGTGAAGGATTCGCCCGCGACGCGAATCCGTCCCGGCCCACAAAAAGGGTCAATGAGTACGCGCTTGGGCCAGTTCTTCCAGGCGTGGCGGGTCGCATTGAGATAGTGCGTGACAAGTCGGTGCTTGTCTTGGGGAACCCAACTGCCGACGCCGCGCCCTTCCGGTCCTGTTTCCACGACTAGCTCGGGACAGGGATCGGGCTGCACCGCCATTGCTGCTTCCGGCTTCTTCATCGTTGCCTCGCTTTTTGTTGTGCTCGCAGATGATATTTGCGCGGATCGGCTCGCAGTACCGGCATGGCTGCACGTCAGCAAGTGCATCGTCACGCACGGTGAATTTCATCACGCAATACGCATTGCGTTCATCCAGCCCAAGAGCGCGGCACCGGGCGGCTCCCCACGCCCCCGAGGGCTTAACGACGAAGCGCCCCGATGCCTATATGCAAGATGCCCGCTATTCCGGAATCGGGTGCTTGCCCCACAGCCGCCGCGGCGGCAGCGGCTCCAGCGGGTTCTTCGGCGGCCGGAAGGGCGCCAGCGGCAGCGTCGGCTTCGGTCGGGGTTTTTTGGGCTTGGTCATCGGCCGTCAGCCTATCGGTGGCGGCGTGTTCGTCTTCGTTTGGTCCCGCTTCGCCTTGTGCGCTCTCAGTGCCGCTATGATTTCCTCGTGGTTCACGCCCGCGTCCCGCAGCTTGTGCACCACCGTCACCAGGTCGTGAAGCACTTCTGGCCGCTGTTGGTTGGCCGGAACGGCGCAAGTGGCAGCGTCGGCTTCGGTGGGGGCTTCTCGGGTTTGGGCATCGGCTAGGTCTTCGTCGCCTGGCTGCGCTTCGCCCGGTTCATTGCCACGGCAGTTTTCAGTGCCGCCTTGATTTCGTCCGGGCCTCTGGCCCCGGTCGTGCAGCGCCTTGGCCACCTTCGCCTGCGCCAACAGCCCCGAAAGTAGTGGCGGGTCGCCGCTCGATGTTTCATCGCGGCTCGTGCTGGCGTTCGGGTCGGGCGTGGTCAAGGATCAGGATGGTCGGCGCGCAGTGTGCGACGGGCGTGCGCCGGTTGGCGGCCTGCGCGAGCCGTCACTTTGGTGGAGAGGAGGAGAATCGAACTCCCGGCCTCTGCATTTCGAATGCGGCTGTTTATAGATCTGGCTTAGGTGGTTCTGTTTTGACATCCATCATTCGAGCCACCTCACTGACCTGCGCGGCCCCGGCCCTGAAATACCCCGCCACCGTGTCCACGCTCCGATGCCCCGTCATCGCCATCGTCTCTTGCAGCGGCATGTTCTGCCTTCCAGCCTCGGTCACGAATCCCGATCGCAGTGAGTGCGCCGAGAAATCCTCTCCCACCCCCGCCAGCGCACAGCGCGCCTTCACGATGTCCCGCACCGCGGTCCCCGAAAGGCCGTCGGTGCCGAGCTTGCCGTTCTTGAGGATCCGCCGGAAGAGGGGCCCCGACGCGATCCCGCTCGCCTTGAGCCAGGCCTCGAGCGCCACCGCCGCAGACCCGACCACCGGCTTCACATCCTCCGCCCGAATCTTCCCGTTGTGGTTCGTCTTCGAACTCGCCAGCGTGTACAGATAGGCGCCTTCATCGCCGCGGTGCAGGTTTTCAAACACGGCTTCTGAAACCTCCGAGCGCCGCCGACCGCCCGAGGCCCAGGCGAAGAGGAGGAGGGCGCGGTCGCGCTTGCCCTTGAGCGAGTCGTCACAGGTCTCCAGCACCGCCTCCAGCGGCTCTTTCGTCATCGCACGCTGCTTATGGGGCAGGGCGTTGCGCTTCGCATAGGCTTTCCTCGTCTTGCTCAAGAGTGCCTTTACCGCAGGGTCGACGCACGGATTGGGCTGCTTGGAGACGTGGTGCGCCATCGAGAGCACCGAGACCCGGTGCACCAGGGTGTTCAGGGCTGGCGCCCCGAGCTTTCCCTTGAACCCGGCTTCCACCAGCGCCTGGTCGATCTCGGGCGGCAGCTGATGCTCGAGGCCCGCCTTGGTCGAGCGCTGGGCGTGGTCGACGATGAACTGGACCACCACGGGCACGGCCACCGGCAGCGCCATCTGCCGGCCGTAGCGCGCCCCGAACCAGGCGGCCCAGTAGCGCATGGCGGCACGGTACGCGAGACGGGTGTTGTCCGACTCGCCCTCGGCCATCAGGTCGTGCGCGGCTTCCTCGGCCATGTCGGACAGCTGGCTGGGGTCGAGCAGCGCGTGGTCGCTTTTTAAAGGCACCAGGGCCTTGGAGACCTTAGGCACTTTGGCCGGCGGCACTTTGTCGGCAGATTTCATGGACGAGCTCTCCAGGGCATTGGCTTCGCGGACAGCGACGAACAAAAATCCGCCTCCGACCACCTTTGTGTTATTTATCACACGTGCCATGTATGATGTCTAACGTATATTGTACATAGTTTCCGATAATCTCTTATTATCGAAAGTAAACAGCGGACCGGGAACGGGGCACGGATTTCAAAAGTATGAGCGACCAAATCCACCCGACACGAGGAGGCCGCGGCATCCAGGAAGCGCAAGTCTGGGAAGCCGCCGACGTCCTGCTAAAGGAGGGCCTGCGGCCCACGATCGAGCGCGTGCGGCAGAAAATCGGCAGCGGGTCGCCCAATACCGTCAGCCCGATGCTGGAGCGCTGGTTCGCCACGCTCGGCAAGCGCCTGGAGGGAGGAGGGACGGGGGCAAGCCCCGGCGGCGAAGCCCAGCAGCTGCCTTTGGCCATCGTGCAGGCCGCCCAGCGCTTCTGGGATGTCGCCCGGCGCGAGGCCGATCAGGTCCAAGTCCAGAGGACGGAGGCCACGCAGCGTCAGCTGGAGATGGAGCGCGAGGCGTTGTCTCAAAAGGAAGCAGATCTGATGCAGCGCGAGACGTCTTGCGAGCAGGCTCGTGGGGCGCTCGACGAGGCCGTGGCTTCATCGCGTCAAGCCGTGTCGGCCATGGAGACCCAGATGCTCGCGGGGCAGCAGGAGTCCGCCCGCCTGTTACGCGACTCGGAAGCCGAGATGCGGCGCCTGCGCAAGGCGCTGGAGGAGGCCATTGCCACCGTCGCAGCCGTGCGCGAGAAATCGGCCATGGAGATTGCCGCGAAGGAACGCGCCGCAGAAGAGGCTGAGACGCGCCATCTCGCCCAGGAACGCCGCCTTCTCTCTGAGGTCGACCGCGAACGTATGGCCACGCGCCAAGCCGCGGCCGAGCTTGCCAAGGAACAAAAGGCCCGGACTGGCGACGCGGAAGCAGCGCGCGCCGCTCATCAAGCCACCCAGCAAGCGCTGCAGGACGAGAAGTCATCCCAGCGAGATGCTGCAGCAACCTGGTCGCGCCAGCACCAAGCGGCTCAGGTCGAGTTAGCCGTCCTGCGCGAGCGCGCCGCTAGTGCAGAACAGCGAACGACCGACCTCGCCTCCCAACTTCAGCGCCATCAGGAACAGTCCGAGCGCGAAATCGCTCAGCTCCGAGAGAGTCTGGCGGCGACGGTCGCTACGCCGCGCCGGCTTGAGGCCCGCCACAAAGAAGGCGAAAAGGCGCCGTCTGCGCGTGCGAAGAGATCATCCAGATGAACGCTCGGGTGCCCCGGTGAACGAGATGCTCGTGTGGACTGAACGGCAGCAAATGGATGCTTTGTGACCTGCCTCCCGCTCGCCGTCGCGCTCAGTAACCAAGGCCCTTGTACATGATGGTAATATACGTTCGATGATCGACCTGAGCAGCGTTACGGGGTTTAACTGGGATGACGGCAACGCCCGCAAGAACGAAAAGCACGGTGTGTCGATGGCCGAAGCGGAGCAAGTCTACTTCAACGCACCCTTGCTGCTTTTGGAAGATGCCGCTCACAGCCGCCAGGAGCCCCGACTTCACGCCCTGGGCAAAACAGACGACGGACGTACATTGCATATCACGTTCACTCTGCGCCAATCGAGCAGGCTGATCCGCATTATTTCAGCCAGGGACATGCACAGAAAGGAGCGAGCTATCTATGAACAAGCAGACTAAAGCGATCCCAAAATTCACCAACGAAGCGCAGGAGCGCGCGTACTGGGAAAAGCATGACTCCGCAGATCACCTCGACTGGTCGAAAGCCAAGAAGATTGCGCTGCCTAACTTGAAACCTACGACCAAGACGATTTCACTGCGCCTGCCACAGCACCTGCTGGACTCGATCAAGGTCGCGGCGAACGCCCGCGATGTGCCGTACCAGTCGCTGATCAAGGTATGGTTGCAAGAAAAATTGCACTCTCACTGAGACTCTGCAACCAACGCGCCAAATCACAGGGCGCCAGCCTGAACGATCTGCTCGACGCGAACAGCCGTGACGTCCTAGGCGGAGAAAGGCCACGGCGTTCTCGCTCCAAAGACTGCCAAGATGAGCGCAAGCGGTTTCGCTCCGTTAGGTGACCCGGCCGGCGCCCGCGGGCCAAGACGTAGCAACGAACGTCAGCTACCGGGCGCGGCCGCGAACTGGTTCTCACGGCCAGGAGCGGTCTTTCGATTCCGCGCCGAATAGCCGACCTTACGTTCCCCCGAATCGACTCGAATGCGATCACCCTTCGGTGGACGCGAGCGCATCCAAGCGGGTTTCTTGTCCGTTGACTTCAGACCCCTAGGCAGACCGCGCCGGCAGCAACAACGATGCATGCGGAGAGACGTTTTGCACTGAGCGTCTCGCGCAGGAACCTTCTCCCGATGAAGACAGCAAAAACCACGCTTGTCTCTCGCAGGGCCGATACCGTGCCCATCGCGCCGGATTGCATCGCCCAAATCACAATGCCATACGCTGCGATCGATACGAGCCCCCCGGCGAGCGATGAGCCGACCGCTCCTGGTGCCACACGCGCCGGCTCCCATAGTGCCCTTGCCCCACGAAGGGCGACGAACACCACCGGCATCAACCAGTAGAACAAGAACATCCACGCGGTGTAGGTAAGCGCGTGGCCATCAGATAGCCTGACACCCATCCCGTCAACGACCGTATAAAGCGCGATGGTCGCTCCCGTTGACAGCGCCGCCAAGATCCCGGTGCGCGACAGCCTCTGTCCTTGCAGTGCCAATGACATGATGCCGCCGGAAATCATCAGGACGCCTATCACGTGCAACGGGCCGATGACTTCGTTTGCAAAAAATGCTGCACCCAGGGTGACCAGTAGCGGTGAAGAGCCGCGCGCTATCGGATAGGTCTGACCAAGGTCGCCTGTACGGTATGCGCGCACGAGGCTCAGGTTGTAGACGATGTGCAAGAGCCCCGACATGACGATATACGGCCACGCTTCGGCGGTTGGCCACGGAGTGAACAGCACGATCAGCGCCGAGACGGCCCCGATCGCGATGCTCATCCATGTCACAGATAGCAAGCGGTCATCGTTGCCATGCAACATCGCGTTCCAAGTCGCGTGGAGCAATGCCGCCAGGAGGACGAGGGCGCCTGTGCTGTTGAACATTTCGGTTGTTGGAGCGGGAAGGCCCGGGGACGAGCGGCACGCCAATATAGCATTTACTATATTTATTAGTCAACAAAAAGCATGTGCTTTTTCGCGGACGCTCGCTGCGCTCATGGCACCATCGGCACGGATGACCAACCGAGGCAGCAAGCGCCCGAATACTGAAAGTTCCGAGCGATGAGAGACGTCAGAGAGATCATCAGCAAGCACTTCGCCGCGATGACACGGGCTGAGCGGGAAGTTGGCAAGTTCGTCCTGGACCACCCGGGAGAGGTCATCTTGCTTTCCATGCAAGCTCTGGCGGACCGGGTGGGCGTTAGCGACAACTCCGTCTTGAGGTTCTGCCGGACTTGCGGGCATTCCGGCTATGTGGACTTCAAGACCGCCTTGCTCCCCAGCGTGATCGCTCAGCAGGGAAGCATCTACCGCCAAGTGAAGCGGGAGGATAGCTTTGCCAAACAGCAGCAGAAGGTGATGGAAAACATTGTCTCCGCCGTGGAGCGGACCTATCACGATGTGCGCGACGCCGAAATCACATTGGTGGCCAAGAAGCTTGCGAGCAGTTCAGGGGTCTGCGTCGTGGGCCTTGCAGGATCCGCCGGCGTGGCGATGGTCTTCTCCGACTCGCTGCTGTCGATTGGCAAATCGAGCGTTGCCCTTTCCGACCGAGTTGAGATCGAGCGCTACTGCTCTTGCCTTCGCGAGGGCGCGGTCTTGATTGGCTTCTCTGCCTCGGGCGAGACGCCCGAGGTTTTGAACGCTGTCGGTCGCGCCAAGGAGAACGGCGCCTTCACAGTACTGATCAGCTGCAACACTCCGGTCAGAGGTGCCCATCGCGCGGACGTCTTCCTGGTTGCGCACATTCCGCCACAAGAACTCGCAGGAGCATTTTTCGCACTCCCGCGCATCGCGCAGCTGTCTCTTGCTGAACTCGTGCTCAGCCAGATCCCGGCATATTTGGTCGACAGGAAAGCTTCCTTGAAAAAGGGTTCCGGGAAAGCCGTAGGTTGACAAGGTTGGTTCTCATCACCGTGGCCATTGGCCATAGTCGCCCGCGTCATGAACATGCGCTCTTGAACCGCAGCTACTTCCGCTCAGGGCCCATGGCGGTCCTTTCGCAAACGGAGTCCAATGACAGGAATACGGGTGACAGCAGACATCGGGCCTAGTCGACCGGCCGCTCAACGTTGAGCCGCATCAACTCGATGAATGAGCCGACGCGCAATTTCTCCAGCAGACGGCTGCGGTGCTGCTCCACGGTGCGGTGACTGATCGCCAGTTCTTTGGCGATCATCTTGCTCGGCAACCCTTTGAGTGCCAGGTTCATGACTTCACGTTCGCGCGAGCTCAGTGCTGCGACGCGCTTGGCTAGCTGCTGCTGGGCGTCTCCAGCGCCCGCGAGAGCTGCCGCGTTCCGACGCATGGCCTCGTCGATGGCGTCAAGAAGTTGCTGCTCACGGTAGGGCTTTTGAACAAAATCCACCGCACCGTTCTTGACTGCCTTGACTGCCATTTCGATGTCGCCGTGGCCGCTGATGAAAACGATCGGGATCGGCGCGCTCATGGCCGCGAGCCGCTCCTGCAGCGCCAGCCCGCTCATGCGCGCCATCCGTACGTCCAGAACAAGGCATCCTGGCATGTCAGGGTCGAAAACCTCGAGGAACTCGACCGCAGAGCTAAAGGTCTTGCTCGGCAGACCGATAGAGCTGACAAGCTCCTGTACCGAGTCTCGGTAGGCTTCGTCGTCGTCGATGATGAAGACTGTGGGCTCGGTCATCATGGGTCCAGGGGATGGTCGGACCCTGGCGTCGCGACCGGCAACGTGAAGCGGAACAGCGCTCCGCCGCCGGGACGATGACTGGCCCACAACAACCCACCGTGGGCCTCGATCAGTTTGCGGCAGATCGCAAGCCCGACGCCGAGCCCGCTCGACTTTGTGGAGTAGAACGATTCGAAGACCCGCTCCAGGTCGCCGTCGGCGATGCCGGCGCCGCTGTCCGCCACCTGGACCTCGAGTTCGTCCGCCTCGTAGCCGATCGTGATCGCGATCTGCCGCCGGTCGTCGGCGCCCAGCAGCTCAATTGCTTCCATCGCGTTGCGAAGCAGGTTGAGGAGCACCTGCTGCAGGTAGATGTCGTCGACCATCACCACGGGAAGCCGGCCGGTCGGCGCGAGCACGATGCGGATGCCGCGCAGGTCGCAATCCATACTGACCATGCCGACGCATTCCTCGACGGCCCGCCGAATGTCGATCGCCTTGGGTTCGAGCGTGTGGCGCTGCGTCATGCTGCGCATGCGCTGCACGACATCACCGGCGCGGGTGGCCTGGCCAATCACCTTGTCGAGTAGGTCGATCACATGCGCCATGTCTGGGACGGGCTCGCTGGCGCGGCGCCTCGCCGCTATCGCGTAGTTCTCGATCGCACCGAGCGGCTGAGTGATCTCGTGGGCCAGCGCCACCGACATCTCGCCCGCGGTGTGAACCCGCACCAGGTGAGCCAGGCGTTCGCGCCAATGGGCGGCCTCGACCTCGGCCGCTTGCTTGCGGCGCTCGGCTGCCTCGCGCGCATGCACACTGCCGAAGACCTCGGCCAGCAGGCTCACGCCCGGCGTCAGCGCGTCGGGCCATTCGTTTTCCTGACGCAGGCTGGCGATCGACAGTGCGCCGGAGATGCTGCCGGACACCGAGATCGGCACCACCAGCAGCGAGCGCACGCCGATCGCCCGCAGCGCGGCCAGGTCGAGTGCGGCCTGCGCTGGCAACTCGGCGAGTCGCGCCAACCTCACCACCACGCCGGCGGCAATACGGGCACTGATCCAGGGCAGCTCGCTGCTGCTGCGAGTGCTGGCCGCCGGTCCCGGTAGATCGTCCGCCATCCAATGCTGGGCCCAGCCAAAGCGGCCTTCGCCGGCGCCGCGCCAAAGCGTGACCTGGTCGGCCGCCATGAAGCAGCCGATGTCGCGCAACCCCAAGGCGATTGCTCGGTCTTCCTGGCCGGGCAGCGCAAGCACCAGCGAAGCCAGGATGGCACTGGCCAGTCGTTCGAAGCCAATGGCGTTGTCGAGCTCTTCCTGGGCCCGCTTGCGCGCCAGCGCGGCGCCGAAGACATCCGCCAGCAGCCGCATGCGACCGAGCAGGTCATTCGGCCAGGCGCGCTCCTCGCGGATGCAGCCGAAGCTGAGGCCGCCGTGCAGTTGGCCGGCCACGACGATCGGCATGGTGACGTGCGACTTCAGGCCGATGCTGCGAAAGGTCTGCTTGTCGATCTCAGCTTCCGGCGGAAGGTCATCCAGGCGCTCGAACACCACTGCCTGGTTGCTGAGCGCCCGGGCCAGTGTCCAGGGTGCCACCAGCCGCGCCGGCAACTGGTTGGGCACGGGATCGAAGCTGTCCAGCGCGAAGGAGTGCGTCACCTCGGTGATGCCGGTGAGCGGAAATACCCGACTCAGCGTCGAACGATCGATGTTGAGCGTCCGGACGATGCGCGCCAGGCTGTCGTCGATCGCCCCATCGATGTCCTGTGCCGGCAGTGCGATGAAGTTCGACGACAACTCCGACATCAGGCGCTCGAAACGCACCGGGTCATAGGTCAGGATCGAATTCATGATGCCGTCCCAGTTGCCTCCGAAGTGTCGAACACCACTTGGTCGTACCACCACAAGCCTTCGAACAGGACGCGGGCGGCGGCCTGTAGCGTCGAGTCGCTTTCGATCTCGGCGATTGTCTTGCGGCCATCGATCGCATCGACCCATCGCTTCTGTTGCGCATTCACTGGCAAGTACAGGTCGGTGTAGATGCTCTTGCGGTTGATCAGCACCGCGGCCGCGCCCGGCGGCAACCGTTCGGTGACCGTGAGCGTGTCCGGCAGGCGGATCGGCACGTAGTCGAGCCATGGGCCACCCTCGAAATCGATCGGGGCGCGGGGCGGTCGATCGTTCGGGTACAGCACCGCGCTGTGGCGGATCATCGACCCCCGAAAGAGTTCCACAGCAGCGTATTGCTCCGGCGGCGGGAGGCGGGCAAGCAGTGGGTGGTGGGGCACGGACGCCAGCACGCCGCACTGCGGCAGGTACTCGGCCTGCCCAATCCAGCGTCCGAATGCGAAGCCACAGTCCTCGATGAACCGCAGCAGTTGGGGAACCGAGTACGCTCGGTCGCACGGATGCAGAAGCGCATCGGCAATCGCGGCCTCGTCGCCGAAGTCCGGAGCGTTGTGCAGCAGTGGCATCAGCGGATGGTCCGGCGGGATGGCCTGGAGGGTCCGGGCCAGCGCCTGGATCTCAGGCGTCGTTGCGCCGATGCCGAGCCGGCGGCAGTAATCCTGCAGCAGGTACACCCCGGCGCGGCCGTAAGGCGCATAGACCATGAGATGAAGAGCGCCCGCCGGCAACAGCACGTCGCGCAGGGCCTTCAGGCCCGCGTCCGGATCGGGCAGGTGATGAAGGACTCCGGTGCAGATGATCTGCTCGAAGCTGCGGCCAAGCTCGGCCGCGCGCTCCACCGGAAGCTGGAGCAGCTCCAGGTTGTCCAGGCCGTGCTTACGCTTCAGACGCTCGGTGCTCCGGATGCTCGACGCGCTGACATCGATTCCCACGACCTGCGCTCGAGGCCACCGCAGTGCGTGCCTGGCCGCCTGCGAAGTGCCACATCCGGCCACCAGGATGGTTCGATCGTCCCGATAGGGCTCGTGCGGCCAGAAGAGATGCGCATCGGCACGCCGCCGAGCATCGGTCCACGATTGACGGTACGGCTCCAGATCCGCGACCGGAGGTGGGTAGGGATGGCGTTCGTAAAACGCGCTGACCTCCCCCCCCAACGGACCGGTCGCCGGGTGCCGCGCGTTGCCGCTCTCAGGAATGGCCGTGTCCCGCCACCTGGGCCAGCACCGCGTCCAAGTTGAACGAAGCGGGCTTCTGCCGCGGGGGAAACTTGGCGAAGTCGGCGATCTCGCCGGCGATCACGGCCTGCATCAGGTAGAGCTGCGGCACGTGGTCGACCATCCAATCCAGGTAGGTGTTCGAGTTGAATTCGGCCCGCTCGTAAGGGTCGCGGCGCAGATTCATGATGTAGGGCAGTCGCAGCTTCACGAAGGGTTCGGCCCACTGCCTCATCGTGTTGGCGCGTTGCACGGCCAAATGGAACTTGTAGTCGCCGACCCGCACCGCGATCACTTCCCCGTCGTCGCTAAAGTACACGAGGGCGTTTCTCTGGCTCTCTTTCACGGCGCCGGTCAGGTAGGAGATCTGGTCGTAACCGTCGAGATGGACATTGAACTTCTTGCCGTCGACCGTGCAGCCGTCGAGCAGCTGCTGCTTGACATCCGGATTGCCCGCCGCCGCCAGCAGCGTCGGGAACATGTCGATGTGCGAGACGATGCCGTTCAGCACCGAGCCAGCCTTGATCTTGCCTGGCCAGCGCATGAAGCAGGGCACGCGCCAGCCGCCTTCCCAGTTGGAATCCTTCTGGCCACGGAACGGCGTCGTGGCGCCGTCGGGCCAGGTGTCGTTCTCCGGACCGTTGTCGGTGGAGTACATGACGATGGTGTTGTCGGTGATGCCCAGCTCGTCGAGCTTCGCGAGCACCTGGCCAATCTGCTCGTCGTGGACCACCATGCGGTCGCTATAGGGATCCTGTCCGCTCTTGCCGAGGTTCTTCTCGGCCACGTGAGTTCGAAAGTGCATCGCCGTCGAGTTGTACCAAAGGAAGAAGGGCTTGTCCGCCTTCACCTGCTTCTCGATCCAGGCGATTGCGCCGTCGGTGATCTCCTCGTCGATGGTCTCCATGCGCTTCTTGGTCAACGGACCGGTGTCCTTAATCGTCTGCCCGCCCTTGCCGTCAGCTACGCAATGCAGCACACCGCGTGGGCCGAATTGCTTCTTGAACGCCGGGTCCTTTGGATAGTCGGGAAGCTCGGGCTCTTCCTCGGCATTGAGGTGATAGAGGTTGCCGAAGAATTCGTCGAAGCCGTGCATCGTCGGCAGGAACTCGTCGCGGTCGCCGAGATGGTTCTTGCCGAACTGGGCGGTCGCGTAGCCGAGCGGCTTGAGCAACTCGGCGATGGTCGGGTCTTCTTTTTGCAGGCCGACCGTGGCGCCCGGCATGCCGACCTTGGTCAGTCCGGTGCGAACCGGGTTCTGCCCGCAGATGAAAGCTGCACGGCCGGCCGTGCAGCTTTGCTGCGAGTAGTAGTCGGTGAATGACACCCCTTCCTCGGCAATGCGATCGATGTTGGGGGTTCGATAGCCCATCAGGCCGTGGCTGTTGTGGCTGATGTTCGTGATGCCGATGTCGTCACCCCAAAGAATCAGGATGTTGGGTTTCTTTTCTTCTGCCATGTTCGCTTTCCTCGATGTTGGCGAGGTGCCAGGCCACCTCGAGGAGATCCTGGAAGCTCATCGTCGCGCGCGCATTGGAACCTGATCGCGAGTTGATACCTTTTATCAGCAAACCCTCATCTGCTCCAGCGTGTTGTGAACCGGATGGTAGGGCGCAGCCCAAACGACGGCCATACGAGCGAGCACGGATGACCACGTACGTGGAGTGCGTGCCCGCACAGATAGACCTGAGGCTGATTGAGGTTCACCATCGATGTCGACAAACCAGCTCCTCAGCAGTTTTCATCGCCTGTTGTCCAGTCGGGATTGCTTATCGGTCACCGTCCGCCCAATCAAAAAACCATGCCAGCTGCCGTCTACGTTTTCGATTTTGGATCAGAAGATCGGGACTGGATCAGGTCGGCGCTGGCGGGAAGTGTGGAGTCGATCGAGTTTCTTGCCGGGGCAGCCGAATTGTTCGCGAACTTGCCGACCAGTCTTTGCGCTTGCCTGATCGTCTCGACAGATTCGGATGCGGAGGCGACCTTGCAACTGGTGCGTGAACTGAGGGCGAGGGGCTCGACCATCCCGGTCTTGGTTCTCGGGACGCATTCGGCGTTTCGCGAAGCCGTGGAGATTGCCCGAATCGAAGCCACCGATTTCCTGGAGCGACCGGTCAGTGTCAGGCAACTGCGTGCAGCCGTGCGTCGCGCCTGCCCGGAGCCGAAGTGAATCGAACCAGACCGCATGAACATCTTTGAAGGAACAGGACGAACCGTGAATCCAAACCGAACTTGCGTCAATTGCCTCGCGCTGGGGCTGAGCCTTTTGATAAGCCTTGGCGCGCATGGCCAGCAACCCGGGGAGCGCAAAGGCCTTGCGGCCCACAAGGCGGCGGTCGCCGCCGAACCCCAGCTCGAGCCCAAGGCACTGGACCTGCTGCATGCGATGAGCAGCGCGCTCATCGGCGCCAGCTCGATGTCCTTCACCGCTGTCGTCTCCTACGAGAGCCCGAGCAGCGTCGGGCCGGCGCTGGTCTACTCCACCACCTCGGACGTGCTGCTGCAGCGCCCCGACAAACTGCGCGTGATCACCTTGGGCGACGGCCCGGCCGCCGAGTATTCGTACGACGGCAAGACCATCACCGCCTTCGCACCGGCCGAGAACCTGGTGGCCGTCACCGATGCGCCGCCAACCATCGACCTGATGCTCAAGGCGGCTTTCGACAGGGCCGCGATCTACTTCCCCTTCGCCGACATCGTCGGTGCCGACCCCTTCAACAACATCGCCGAGGGCCTGACCAAGGCCTTCTACATCGGCCAGTCGAAGGTGGTCGGCGGCACCACCACCGACATGATCGCGGTGGTCAGCGACAGCATGTTCATGCAGATCTGGATCGGTGCGGACGACAAGCTGCCGCGGCGCATGCGCGCGGTCTTCAAGGGCGACCCGCTGCTGCTGCGCCACGACGTGCAGTTCAGCAACTGGAAGCTCGACCCGGTGGTGGCCGCCGATGCCTTCGCCGCGATGAACGCCGCCAACGCCAGGAAGATCGACTTCGCGGTGCCGCAGCCGCCGGGCGCGGCGAAGAAGAAGGCCGTCAAGGCCAAGGCACAGTGAGGCCGATCACCATGAACACCTCTTCGACGACGGCCTCGCGCGATCACATCCGCACCATCCGCACCACCCGCCGCGGCCTGCTGGCGGCGCTGCCGATCCTGGTCGCCCTGCTGGTCGCGGCCGGCTACCACGCGCCGGCCGCCGCCTGGGCCAGCGCCAACCGCTTCGGCGGCCACTCCTACGGCGGCTACGGAACCGCCACCCACGACAACCGCTGGGGCGGCTCGACCTCGGCCAATGCCTTCGGCGGGTACAGCCATACCAACATGTACGGCGGCCACACCACCGGGGTCGCCGGCTACGGCGCGGTGCACACCACGCCGGGCGGCTACAGCGCCTACCATCCGCCGGCCTACGGCTATGGCGGCTATGCGCCGTACCACCCAGCGGGGGTGGTGCCCTACTACCACGGCGGCTGCTACGACTGCGCCGGCGCGGTGGCGGCCGGCGCGGTGGTCGGCCTGGCGGCCGGCGCGGCCATCGCCCGCTACGACATGGGTGTCAACTACGCCTCGATCCCGGCCGGCGCGGTGGTGGTGAACCAGTCGGGCGTCAACTACTACCAGGTCGGCAGCAACTGGTTCCGGCCGTACTACGGCGCCAACGGCGTCTACTACACCGTGGTACCGGCGCCGTATTGATCATCACGCTCCAATCTTTTTCCCTTCCAGGACCCGACATGACCTTGCGCAAGCTCTTTCCCGCCTGCCTGACCTCCACCGTGGCCGTTGCCGTCCTGCTTGCAGGGTGCGCCGCGCCCGGCAATGGCGGCAGCATCATCGCGTCCGAGAACAGCAAGGACAAGGTTGCGAGCGTCGGCTTCCTCAGCGATCCCGCGCGTCTCAAGGCCAACAGCGCCAGCGGCGGGCTGTTGTGTTGGCGCAAGCCCGGCGTCGACTGGAAGCGCTACGACAAGATCATGATCGAGCGCATCAAGGTCTACATCACCCCGGCCAGCAACCCGGCGCCGATCGACCCTAGCGACCTGAAGACGCTGATCGACTATTTCCATGCCGACCTGGTGAGGAACCTTACGCCCACGGTCCCAGTGGTCGATGTCGCCGGGCCGGGCGTGTTGCGGGTGCGGCTGGCGCTAACCTCGCTGGTGCCGACCAACACGCTCAAGAGCCTGGCCGGCACGGCAGTGCCTTACGGCTTCGTGGCCGAGATGAGTTCGGGCGCCGCCAGCGGCCGGCCGGCCGGCTCGACACCCTACATGGGGCAGACCGGGCTGGAGGCGCAGTTTCTCGATGGCGCTAGCGGCACGGTGGTCGGCGAATGCGCCGATACCGAGATCGGCCTGAAGTACGCGGCCGACCTGAACAAGGGAGCCACGACGGCGGCCCAGGCCTGGGTCGATGGCTATGCAAGCTCCTTCGAAAGCTGGAGCTACGCACGCGACGCCTTCGACAAGTGGTCGGCCCTGTTCGCCACGCGCTTCGCGGAACTGCGCGCCACGCCCTCTTGAAAGGAGAAACAACGAATGTCGTCCATTGATTTTGCAGGGCTGGTCGCCAGCCAGCGCGAGTTCTTCACCGCCGGTCACACCCGCCCGGTGGCCTGGCGCCGTGCCCAGCTCGAAGCCGTCAAGGCCTTGTTCACCGACAACCACGACGCACTGTGCGATGCGTTGTGGAAGGACCTGCGGCGCAATCGCAACGACGCCGACCTGATGGACGTCGCGTATTGCGTCAAGGAAGCCGACTACGCCCTCAAGCACATGGATGGCTGGATCAAGCCGGTGCGCGAGCCGATGCCGCTGGTGTTCGAGCCGGGCCACATCGTGGTGCAGCGCGACCCGCTCGGCGTGTCGCTCATCATCGGCGCCTGGAACGAGCCCTTCATGCTGATCTTCGGCCCGCTGGTGGCGGCGTGGCGGCCGGCAATACCGCCGTCCTCAAGCCCTCCGAAATAGCGGTCCACTGTGCTGCCGCAGCCGCGCGCCTGGTGCCGAAATACTTCGACCCGCGGGCGGTCGCGGTGGCCGAAGGCGGTGTGCCGGAAACCACCGCGCTGCTGGCGCAGCAGTGGGACATGATCTTCTTCACCGGCAGCCCGCCGGTCGGCAAGATCGTGCACCAGGCCGCGGCCCGGAACCTGACGCCTTGCGTGCTGGAGCTCGGCGGCAAGAACCCGACCATCGTCCATTCGTCTGCCAACCTCAAGGTGGCGGCACGTCGCATCGCCTATGGGCGCTTCATGAACTCGGGCCACATCTGCACTGCGCCCGACCACGTGCTGGTCTGGCCGGAGGTCAAGGACGCGTTCGTGGGTCACATGCAAGATGCGATTCGCGAGTTCTATGGCGACGATCCGAAGCTAAGTCCCGACTACGGCCGCATCATCAATCGCCGGAATTTCGATCGACTCGCCGCCCTGCTGGCGAGCGGCACGCTAGCGGCCGGTGGCCAGACCGATGCAGACGAGCTCTACATTGCGCCGACGGTGCTGGTCGACGTGGCAGTCGATTCGCCGATCATGCAGGACGAGGTGTTCGGCCCGATCCTGCCGGTGTTGGAGATCGGCTCGGCGCAGGCGGTCATCGAATGGGTCAACAGCCGACCCAGTCCGCTCGGCCTCTACGTCTTCGCGGAGGATGCCAATTTCGTCGAGCAAATCCTGTCGCAGACTCGCTCCGGTGATGCGGAGGTCAACGACTGCGCCATTCATCCGCTCTTCCCCGAACTGCCCTTCGGCGGGGTCGGCAATTCGGGCATGGGCAAATACCACGGCCATTGGGGCTTCGAGGCCTTCACCAACGCTCGCGGTGTGTTGCATCACAGCACCCTGGTCGATGCCGGCGTGCGCTACCCGCCGTATGCCGCGCACGCGCTCGAACGCCCCTTGGTCAACGAGCTCATGCCTTGAGGCGCTCGGAGCTGTCATGAAATCGGAGGAGGTTCATATGCTCGACCTTCAACGCTGCGCAGGCCTGATCGCCCTGGTTTGCGCCTGCGCCGGCTGCGCCAGCCAAGCCCCGCCGAACACGATCGGCCCGGACGACCGGCCATGAACTGCACGGTCAACGAAAACGGCGTGGTTTCCGACCTGATTCGAGCCCGCTGAGCGAAAGCAGGCTATCGCAATCGCCCAGTGACAGTCACTGGCATCAAAAACGACTGAGACCGAATCATGGGCGGGGCCAGCGTCTGAACGCAAAGATGCTGGTTCATGCAGTGGAAAGATGAGCAGAGCCTACGCCAGGCGATCCAGCGCCTGTTGAATGCTGCCGCCATGCAAACGCTACCCGACGGTTTAGCGGAGACGCTACTGGCTGCTGTCCCGCGTGTCGGGTCGAGCTGCATCGTTAGATACTTCAGGCCGCCCGGGCTCTCAGGTCTCGAACTGCTGCGCGCCGAGGGGAAGCAGCGGGGTGCCTCGGCCTGCCCTTCCAAACGCTTCAACGACGGCAATTTGATCAGAGCGATCGCGACGACCGTGCGGCCACGCTTGCTACCCTGATCCCTGGATCCGCTAGGCCGACTTCGATCCGGGCACGCCCTTGGCTTTCGCCTTTCCCTTGGACTTGGCCGCCGGGGCTGCCACCGCGCTGCCGTCGAGCACGAGATGAGAAGGATCCAGCTCGCGCTTCTTCAGGTCCAGCAGCAACCCGGCATCGCTCAGGTCGATCTTGTGGGACGAATCCCAGTCGCGCTGCGCGGTCTCTTCCAGGCGCAGCACCGTGGCCGGGTCGTCGGTCTCGATCGCCAGTTCGCGCCGGCCGTCGAAGCTGCCGGGCGCCAGGTTGATCGAGCCGACGATCGCGCGCTTGCCGTCGGCCAGCATCATCTTGGCGTGCAGCTTCAGGTGCTTCATGGTGTGCACCTTGGCGCCGACGTCCTGCAGGATGCGCAAGCCCCCCACGCCCTCGATCAGCTTCTCGGCCTTGAGCGAATGCGGCGGCTTGGTCAGGATGTGCACCTTGACGCCGCGCACCGCCGCGCGCACCAGCCGCTCGATGATCACGGTGTCCTGGTAGCGCTCGTTCTGCACCCACAGCGAATGCCGGGCGCCGTCGATGAATGCGGCCACCCGCTGGCGGCCGTTGTCCGGACACCAGATCAAGCGCGACTCGGGATGCGGCACGAAGTCCTCGTGCGCCCAGTCGGCATCGAAGCAGGCCACCATCTCGCGTGCTTCGAGCTCGTGGGTGGTGACGACCGCATAGTCGCGGGTCTCTGTCAGGTCCTTCGGCTCCCAGTTGAGCGACTCGACGAAGCCGGTCTGGTGGTCGACCACCATCGACTTCTGGTGCGTCAGCTCGAACTTCGGATTGCTGTCGCGCACCTCGATGCCGGCGTCCAGCAAGGCCTTGCGAGACGCCTCGTTCTCGCTCTCGCCGGTCCGGCGCGCCGGGTTCAGCATCACCCGCACGTGGACGCCGCGCTGCTTGGCGGCGATCACCGCG